>CAYMAZ010000005.1:95912-107706 GCA_964388575.1 uncultured Bacteroidales bacterium
AAAGAACAACATCCATGTACCATCTGTTTTCACATACATCAGCGATCAAAATCCGGGAACAATGCCTGAAGAACCTTTCTGGGTAGAATTTCTCAACAGACCGACAGCCTGCCATTCAGGTGCTGAAATTCTTGCACGCAAATTTAATCTGCCAGTGTTTTATCTCGATGTAAGACGAATTGCAAGAGGGAAATACAGTGCTGCAATTTTGCCTCTCTGCCTGAATCCTGAAACGACATTCCCCGGAGAAATTATATCAATGTACATGAACAAACTTGAAAGCATAATCATCAATGAGCCTTCAAACTGGCTTTGGTCTCACAAAAGATGGAAGAAAAAACCACCAGAACACATAATGAACAAATCTGAACTTCAATATTAATGTGTTTCTGCATACAAATACATGAATAATAGACAGATAGTCCACAGGAATAATATTAATAGTGAATTCTTATGTTAAAGTCATGATCAATTTCAAAAATTGATTGTAATTTTGCACCTTTGAAATTTTAAAATTGATATTATAATATGAAACACTTACTTATGATTTCTACACTTACTGCCATGGTGTTATTCAGCACATCATGCAAAAACAAAAAAGAAGGAACTGCAGTTTCAGACAATCCATTTTTTGTTGAATGGGATACTCCTTTTGGAGTTCCTCCGTTTGATAAAATCACAAATGAGCACTATTTACCTGCTTTTGAGGAAGGAATGAAATTACACAAAGCTGAAATTGAGTCTATTACTAGTTCAGAAGAAGAAGCAAATTTTGATAATGTCATTGCAGCAATGGATTATAGTGGCGAAATGCTGAAAAAAGTATCAGGAGTTTTTTACAACATGACTTCTGCAAAAACATCTGATGAACTTCAGGAGATTGCCAAAGAGATCAGTCCGAAAATTACAGCTCATTATGATGACATTATGATGAATAAGGAACTGTTTAAAAAGGTGGAAACAGTTTTCAACAACAAGGAGCTTTATAATCTGAACCAGGAACAAAGCCAGCTACTGGATCTGACATACAAGAACTTTGTCAGAAGCGGAGCATTGCTTGATGACAAACATCAGGAAAGGCTCAGAGAAATCAATACTGAACTTTCTCTTTTGTCACTTCAGTTTGGTGATAATCTGCTGGCAGAAACCAACAACTATGAACTTATCATTGACAAAAAGGAAGATCTGTCAGGACTTCCAGAATCTCTGATTGAAGCTGCAGCGCAAACAGCAAAGGAAAAAGGAAAAGAAGGTAAATGGGTTTTCACTTTACAAAATCCAAGTGTTCTTCCATTCCTTCAATTTGCCGATAACCGTGAATTGCGAAAAGAAATACAACAGGCCTATGTTCATCGTGGAGACAACAACAATGCAAACGACAACAAGGAAGTCATCTTGAAAATCGTTGCATTACGCATTGAGAAAGCTCAACTTCTCGGTTATGACACCCACGCTGACTTTATTCTTGAAATGAATATGGCTGAAAACCCTGCGGGTGTTTACAATTTGCTTGATCAACTCTGGCAACCTGCTTTAAAACGCGCCTCTGAGGAAGCAAAAGAATATCAGAAAATTATCGATAAAGAAGGTGGAAATTTCAAGCTTGAAGCCTGGGACTGGAGATATTATGCTGAAAAATATCGCATACAAAAATACAATCTGAATGAAGACGAACTGAAACCATATTTTGAACTGACAAAAGTTCGTGACGGTATTTTCTATGTCAGTAAAAAATTATATGGACTGAATTTCGTTCAGAGAAATGACATTCCAACCTATGATAAAGACAATCTTGTCTATGAAGTCACACGTGAAGATAACTCACATGTTGGAATTCTGTATATGGACTTTCATCCCCGTGAATCAAAACGTGGAGGAGCCTGGATGAGTGACTTCAGAGAACAATACAGAAAAGGAGAAACCTTCATCTCTCCGGTGATTACAATTGTATGTAATTTCACTAAACCGACAGCAAGTATGCCTTCATTGCTGACTCTTGATGAAGTTCAGACATTCTTCCATGAATTTGGGCACGCATTGCACGGATTGCTTTCCAACGGAACATATCCTTCTATTTCCGGAACCAATGTCCCCCGTGATTTTGTTGAGCTTCCCTCACAAATAATGGAACACTGGGCTCTTGAACCCGATGTCTTGAAAGAATACGCATTGCACTACAAAACCGGAGAGCCTATTCCAAGTGAACTGATTGAAAAAATCCAGAATGCAGCTTACTTTGATCAGGGATTTGCAACAGTTGAATTTCTCGCAGCTGCATATCTCGACATGGCATGGCACACTCTAAAAAGTGCTGAAGTGAATGATGTCAATAAATTTGAAAATCAGGTTCTGAATAATTTAAACCTTATGCCAGAAATAATTAGTCGTTATAGAAGTACCTATTTTGCTCATATTTTCAGTGGTGGATATTCATCCGGTTATTACAGTTATATCTGGAGCGGAGTCTTGGACAACGATGCATTCCAGTCATTTAAAGAAAACGGAATTTTTGACAAAGCAACCGCAGATGCATTCAGAATCAATGTTCTTGAAGCAGGACACAGAGATAAAGCCATGAATCTATATAAAGCATTCAAAGGTAGAGAACCAGAAATTAAACCTTTACTCAAATCAAGGGGATTGATCTGATCCCGAAATTGAAATTCTAAGAAACGAATCTCCGTTGATAAGAATAAAGTTTTAAACATTTCAGAATGATATTAAACATTTATGCAGCCTGAATATCAGGCTGCATTTTTTTGTACAGGTGAATATTTTTTGAAAAAAATTCTCAGGCCGTGTTACTTAAACTCTTATTTTTGCACGAATTAAATTATAAACCTATAAAAACAAAGCGTAATGAAAAGAAACGTAATTATTATCGGCGCTGCCGGTAGGGATTTCCACAACTTTAACACATATTTCAGGAAAAACCCAAATTACAATGTCGTTGCTTTTACAGCCGCACAAATTCCCGACATTGACGGTCGCAAGTATCCCGCGGAACTTGCCGGTGAATTGTATCCCGAAGGTATACCTATCTATGCTGAAGATGAACTTCCTCAGTTAATCAAATCATTAAATGTACACGATTGTGTGTTCTCATACAGTGATGTGCCCTATCCGAGGGTAATGAAAGTGAGTTCAATTGTGAATGCTGCCGGTGCCAATTTTTTGCTGCTCGGTCCTGCAGAAACAATGATCAAATCAACAAAACCTGTTATTGCAGTTGGTGCAACACGAACAGGATGCGGAAAAAGTCAGACATCCCGCCGCCTTATCGAAATCTTAATGAAAAAGGGATTGAAAGTTGTTGCCATTCGTCACCCGATGCCCTACGGGGACCTGGTTGCACAAAAGGTACAACGCTTTGCCACCATCGAAGACCTGGCAAAACATAAATGTACAATTGAAGAAATGGAAGAGTATGAACCACATGTTATTCGTGGCAATGTGATTTATTCAGGTGTTGACTATGAAGCAATCGTCCGTGCTGCTGAAAATGATCCTGACGGTTGTGATGTGATTTTGTGGGATGGCGGAAACAATGACTTCTCATTTTACAAACCTGATCTTTATGTGGGTGTTGCGGATCCTCTCCGTCCCGGACATGAAGTATCATACTATCCAGGAGAAGTTGTAGCCCGCATGTCTGATGTGATTGTTCTTAATAAAATTGATTCCGCTTCTTTGGATGATATTAATATTGTCAGAGCAAACCTGGCCGAAATCAATCCTGACGCCATCATTGTTGACGGTGCTTCTCCACTTTCAGTTGACAAACCTGAACTCATCAAAGGAAAACGTGTACTCGTTGTAGAAGATGGCCCCACACTGACTCACGGAGAAATGAAAATCGGAGCAGGTGTTGTTGCTGCAAAAAAACATGGAGCAGCAGAACTGGTTGATCCAAGAGAATTTGCAGTTGGACGCCTTAAAGAAACATTTGAGATTTATCCCGGAATCGGAACTTTACTTCCGGCAATGGGCTATGGTGATCAGCAAATCAGAGACCTGGAAACAACAATCAACAACACTCCTTGTGATGCTGTTGTTATTGCAACTCCTATTGATCTGAGCAGAATCGTCAAGATTAATAAGCCAACCGTAAAGATTGGTTACGAACTGCAGGAAATCGGGTCTCCAACCCTGGAGGATGTATTGAATGATTTTGTTGTTAAATTCAGCCTTCAAAAATAATCGTTTTGAAAAGCGACCTTCGGGTCGCTTTTTTTTATGAAATTTCAAAAACCAAATTAAATAATACATGAAAAGTTTAGTATCAATTAATGACTTCACTCAAGAAGAATACCTGAAACTCATGGATATGGCAGGAGAATTTGAAGCCAATCCCAATCAGGATATTCTGAAAGGAAAGGTTGTTGCCGTTCTGTTTTTTGAACCATCAACACGAACACGCCTGAGCTTTGAAACGGCTATTCAGCGCCTTGGCGGTAAAGTGATCGGATTTACCGATGCCGGTAGCTCCAGTGTGAAAAAGGGCGAATCTCTTAAAGACACAATCAAAACTGTTGCTCAGTATGCTGACCTGATTATTATGAGACATCCTGTTGAAGGGAGCGCACGATATGCAAGCGAAGTTTCCCATGTCCCGGTGATCAATGCAGGTGATGGCGCAAACCAACATCCCACACAATGCCTTCTGGATTTGTATTCAATGAAGAAAACACAGGGAACACTCAATGATCTCCACATCGCTTTTATCGGTGATTTGAAATATGGAAGAACAGTTCACTCAAATGTCATTGCCATGACACACTTCAACTGTACATATCATCTTGTTTCACCAGAAGAACTCAAATTACCCAGTGCTGTGAAAATGCATATTAAGAACAACAACCTGCGATACTATCAGTATACTAATATTATGGATGCAATCCCTCTTGCTGATATTATTTATATGACCCGAATTCAGCAGGAACGTTTTTCTGACCCACTTGAATATGAAAAAGTGAAAAATATTTATAATCTGCACAAGGACATGCTTGTGAATGTGAAGAAAAACATGAAAGTTCTTCATCCACTACCTCGTGTCAATGAAATTAATACAAATGTGGATGACCTTCCGCAGGCTTATTATTTCGAGCAGGCACAGAACGGGGTCTATATGCGTCAGGCATTAATGTCTTATATTTTAGGGTTAAAATAAGGGAGGAATAATTTTATGAACAATGGTACTAAAAGAAAAGAACTACAGGTTTCAGCACTGGAAAACGGAACTGTAATTGATCACATTACATACGGAAGTGTGATACATGTCATCAGAATTCTTAATCTTGAACATATTTCAGATCCAATATATATCGGAGCAAACCTGGAAAGTAAAAAATTTGGTAAAAAAGGACTAATCAAAGTGAGCAACAAATATTTCTGTCCTGATGAAATAAATAAAATTGCGCTTGTAAGCCCAAGTGCAACTCTTATTGAAATCAAAGATTATGAAATTACAAAAAAATCAAAAGTTGAAATTCCTGACACTGTCAATGATATTGTAAAATGTTTCAATCCAAAATGCGTTACAAACGTGGAAAACATTCCAACCAAATTTCAAGTCATTGACAAAGAAGAAGTCAGATTGAAATGCCATTATTGTGAAAAAATCACTGCAAAAAAAAATATGGAGTTCAGATAACCATCCATTGTGTGCTTTTGAATTTCCGGGTAATCCTGCCTAAAAAATAATTGTTATTCGGGCTTGATTGCCTTTCAAAACAGTTGACCACAACATCATTCTGTATCCCTTTTTTTTGTTTATCTTTGCCCTTCAAATCCCAAGCAGAAATATATTCATAAAAGCATACCATGTTGAAAACTTTTATATTACTCACCACATTGTATTTGTTTTCAAATATATATGTTTTTTTCCGTTCCAGAAGTTTCACTTACAAACATAAACTGATAAAAACAATAATCATAGCCATTCATGTTCTTTTTTTACTTTTCATCGGAGTCGTCATTCTTTTTGTGGGGAAACCACATCTGAATTATAAACTTTTTAGCTTCTACTTTCAGGTGAATTATGTTTTTCTTCTGATCTCTGTTATGGTAATGCTCTTATTCATCTTTTACCTTTTGGGAGATATGATCGTTTTGTCAGCACTCAGATCAAACAGACAGGGAAGTAAAATTCGTTTGAGGAGCACAATGCACAAAATTGCTATAATCCTGACTTTTCTTGTTTGGTCTGTGTTGTTTTATGGTTATTTTTATGGCGTATCGAATTTTAAGGTGCGTACAATCAGTTTAAATTACAAAACACTTCCTCCTGGGTTTAACGATCTTAAAATCGTTCATTTTTCAGACACACATCTTGGAAGTTTCTGTAAGGAAAAAAGTGTTCAAAAGGGGATCACACTGATTAAAGAGCAAGCACCGGACCTTCTGCTTTTTACAGGAGATCTTGTGAACATTTCAGCTGACGAAGCAATTCCATACATTGATCTTTTTGCTTCAATTGAAGCTCCTTTGGGAAAATTTGCCGTACTTGGCAACCATGATATGAGTGATTATATGAAGATGGACATTAAGCGTGACAGTCTGAATGTCAATTCTTCTGATATCGTTACAATACTTGAAGAAATGGGGTTCACAGTATTAAGAGATTCTGTAATATTCATTGTTAAAGGGAATGACAGCATTCAAATTGCGGGAACATACAACTGGGGGAAGCCACCATTCAAGGCTTACAGCCGGCCGAAATTTGTGTTTCAGCAACTCCGGTCCGGAATCTTTACAATTTTACTCAGTCATGATCCATCATTCTGGAATGAACATATCAATGATAACACTGCAGTTGATCTGACACTTTCAGGTCACACGCATGGAATGCAGATTGGAATTCGCACAAAAAATTTAAACTGGAGTCCGGCTTCAATGAAATATCATACCTGGGCTGGTCTGTACAGACAAGGAAATCAACTTCTTCACGTCAATCCTGGATTTGGTTTTATCGGCATGCCTTTCAGAATCGGAATGGACCCGGAAGTAACTGTTTTTATCCTAAACAATTAACAACTCAATGTTGAAATCTTCATTTTGACAATTGAAAAAAGTGAGTTAATAGACTTTACATTTGCATGTATTAACTCAAAAACAAATTTATTATGAGAAAAGTAACCATGATTTTTCTAACATTCGCATTGATTGGTTTCTTTGCGAATGCTCAGAACCTGACAAATAAAAAAGGGTTCACAATCCTACCTGAAGCAGGTGATATTGCACTTGGTTTTGATGCCGTTCCGTTTTTTGATTTCATGCTAAATGCAGCTGACATCATGACAAATGCTGGACAAACTGCTCAACATCCCGGTTATGTTAGTGGTTATTCAACAGTTATTGTCGGAAAGTATTTTCTTGAAGATGACCTTGCTGTCAGAGCAAAGTTCGGAATCAATTATGTCAAAGCAAAAGAAGTCGTTTTCTTTGATAATCCAGCTGATATTTTTGCCAATCCTACTGATCCGGATTCATGGGAAGAAATTTCAGACACTTATGCTGAAAGTCGGAACGAATGGGTTGTTGGTGGAGGACTCGAATTTCGCCGCGGACATAATCGACTGCAGGGATTTTACGGTGGTGAGCTCCTAGTTTCCTTTCTGAAACAGTCTGTTAAGAATGAATATGCTGTTCCACAGGATCTTGATGCAGCTACAAACGGCTATCTGAATGGAGACTTAACTCCCGTTTCAAGCCCACGTATCCTTACCGGAAAGTTTGGAACTGATTTTGGAATTGGCCTTCGCGGGTTCATTGGCGTTGAATATTTCTTCGCTCCAAAAATGTCCGTTGCAGGCGAATTCGGATGGGCATTCGGATATGCAAGTATTGGCCGTTCAAAAGTAGAAGTTGAAACATGGGATCCCGTCAATCAGGTGTCTGAAATCACTGAGGATGAAGGACCAACCAAAGAATCTATGTTTGGATTTGCTGTAGATGATGGAATGGGCAGTTTCCTTTCTCCGTCAGCAGCATTAACACTGTATTTCCACTTCTAAAGTGGATGGGGGTTAAATAATAAAAATGGGCTATTTATTAGCCCGTTTTTTTTTCTTATTATATTTTTTTTTATTTTTTCCTGAATAATTAAAACTTTTGAATTATGGGAAAAGGAGATAAAAAAACTAAAAGGGGCAAGATTATTAAAGGTTCCTATGGTAGAAAAAGACCTAAAAGAAAAACAATTGCTGCTGTTGTCAACAAAGAAAAAGTAAAGAAAAAAGCTGCAAAAACTACTTCTGAAAAGGTTACCAAACAGCCTCAGGTTGTTTCTGAAAAACAGGAAATTGTTGAAACAACAACTGCAGAACAACAAACTCCTGCCAATATTGAAACTGCGACAGGAAAAGAAACCGAACCTGCTAAAAAGACTGCTAAAAAGACAACGAAGGTAAAAACGGAAGACCCTGAAGCTCCCAAAACTGAAAAAAAGAAAGCAACAACCAAAGCTAAAAAAGAGACTACCGCAGCAAAACCTGTAGCAAAAAAAACCACAAAAACAAAAAAGAAAGAAGAATAATCAATTTCAACAAATATCAAAAAGCCGGTCTGACCGGCTTTCTTTATCATATGATATCAGAAGCACTATCAGCTGTGAAGGATCACAACATCTGATTTCAGGGTGTTGTTTATTTGTTTTAACTTTTGTATATTTGCAATAAAAGCGACCATGAAAAACAAATCATCACATCAGGAAACAAAAAAACAATGTAAGGAAAGTGCCTGTTATGTTTGCCCTCACTGCTATGCATATTTGAATGTAGGAAATCAGTTGATATTCAAAGTTATTACAAAAGAAAACACACAGGGACTTGTTATTTTGAACAACAAGCCAGGGAATTTTGAAAGTGTTACCGGCCCCGGAATTGAAAAAATTGAAGGTGATTTGTATACTTTCTGTTGTCCTGTATGTAATCATACTCTTCATGACAATAATATGAATGAAAAACTTGTTAAGATATTGATGATCAGTGATGATCAGATTATGCATGAAATTTATTTTTCAGGAATATTCGGTGAAGAATGCACTTATGTTATCCGTCAGGGAAAAGTTCGTTTTTTTGGCAAACATTATCAGGAATATCTGAATCAGATCGAACAATACAAAAACTATTATGACAGCAAAATCTGAACACTGAAATTCTGTTATCATGAAATTCTTTGCAGAATCTCTTTTTTCCGTTCTTCCTGCTCCATTGCACCATCAATCCATTCAATATTGACACCAAGACGCTCCATTCTTCGGAACCATGACATTTGTCTTTTGGCAAACTGCTGTATTGCAGTGCATAATTTATCAGTCATTTCTTCTTTTGTCAATTTGCCCATAAGATACAAAGTGACAAATTTGTATTCAAGCCCGAAAGCAATCAGGCGCTCGTGAGAAACACCCTGACCAAGCAATGTCTCAACTTCATCGATCATTCCGCTTTCAAGCCTTGAACTCAATCTATGTGCAATGCGACTTCTGATTTGTTCTCTTGGGAGCATCACGCCAAAAACTCTGGAATCCCGGATTCTTAATTGTTCATGACCTGAATCAAATTGATTGTGATACTCTTGTATTTCAATTGCTCTAATTAATCTGGCTCTATCGATTAAATCTGTTTTATTATGGACTTTTCTTATGGATTGTAATTGTTCAGCCAATTCCTCAATTGTTTTTCCTGAAAGAATACTTCTAAGCTCGGTATTTTCCGGAACTTCAACAAAAAAATAATCCCTCAACACGGCATCCAGATACAGTCCTGTTCCTCCGCACAAAACAGGAAGCTTCTTTCTCGAAATAATCTCCGGGACAATGTTCATAAACAGCTTTTTAAACCGGAACACATGAAATTCCTCTGCAGGATGGGCAACATCAATAATATGAAAAGGAATCTGTCGCCCGTTTACAACATAGTCATCCAAATCCTTGCCTGTACCGATGGTCATTCCCTGAAACACCTGACGGGAATCAGCACTCAGAATTTCACCTTCAAGGGTATCAGCAAGCAGTGCAGCAAGTCTTGTTTTCCCAACAGCAGTTGGACCCAAAATGGTTATGAGCCGAGGTATTTCCATCGGTCCTGATGTTTTTTTGAGATTTTGTCAATGTTTTCAATCTCATCATTTTTTCTATAATCCATTTCGATCTGAAACATCTGATCTCTTAGTTCATTCAGCTTTTTGACAGAGGATTTTGAAAAGTCCACATCGTTTAAAAATTCAAATGATTTTTGTGCATCAGAATGATAGTGAGATAGATAATTATACATGAAATCCGGTTTTGGTTCCACTACTTTCTGTTTAAAATGGAAAAATCGCAAAAACTGCAAAATTCTGAGACCATCAAATTTGATATGACACGAATGAATAAATCTGAGCTTGTCGGGACTATTTTGTCTCAATTCATCCCACAAACTTCCTGGATCCTGTCCAAATGACACACGAATGAATTCATCAGCTACAGTGGAAATATTCTCTTCATACAAAACATGAAAGTCTTTATAAAGTGATAAAATCATATCAAACAGCTCTGGCTTGTAAAATGGATATGATGTCCAGTCACCGGTTCGTCCTTTGATCAGAGCAGGGCCTGTCCCAAAAAAAACACGGTTTGAATATCTTGTTGCCGGATACACACTTTCTTCGTTGTAGTGTATTACACGTCCTGATTTTCTGAGTTTTTGCAACAGATAAAAATCTTCTCCGCTGAATTTTGGTGCGACACCGCTGATTTTCCTGTATGCACCCACCGAAAAAGAGATGGCAGAACCCAGAGCTGTAAAATTATAGGGAGACCCTATTCGCCATAGATTCAGAGCATAATACCTCATATAAATCTCATAGCGCAACATAAGTCTGTTCAGTTCTCTATCTGTGGTGAGGGGATGATAATATGGATTTGACAAGGCTGTCGCTTCAGGAAATGTACTAAACTTATTAACAATGTTCTGAAAATAGTCATCATTAAATTTCGTATCTGCATCCATGCACACAATGATGTCTTCATCATGTGCAATTTTCATAATCTCATCGAACAGTACCTTCCTTGCCCACCCTACCCCGTAGTTTTTCTCATCCCACCCTTTTCCGGCAGAAGATTTATCTATCACATTCAGCATTATATCATCTACGTTTCCAAGCATTTCCAGAGTCTTTCTGTTGCTTTCTACTACTTCGGCATATGCTGGTGCATGATGATAAATCTCAGGCTGATTGACACAAACAAACAAATGAAATGTCCTGTAAGTTTGTCTGCGAATACAATCCAGAGTTTTCCTAATAACAGAATATTCATCCATCGCAGGCAGGGCCACATATAAAATTGGATTTTGCTTCATGATGCGCTATTTTAATCGAAGTGTTTGAGCAGGATAAATTCTGGAAATTATCATTGAAGGGAGAACCATAAAAATCATCCCTGATACAAAAACAATAAAATTGACAGTCAAAAGACTCAGCCAGTCAAAATAAACAGGAACTGTAGATACATAGTATGTATCCTGATCCAAACTCATCAGATGAAATCTGCTTTGAAGAAATGCAATCATAAAACCAATGGCATTTCCGATTAGTAATCCCTTCAGCAAAACGACAAGTGAGATGTACTGAAAAATTCGTCTGATGCGCATATTTGATGCTCCAAATGATTTCATGATCCCAATTGCAGATGTCTTCTCAAGAATTCTGATCAGTAAAATGGTTATAATATTAATCATTGCCACAACCATCATGATTACAATTATTACGATCACATTCATATCAAGCAGATCCAGCCAGTTGAAAATATCAG
>CAYMAZ010000005.1:107716-113734 GCA_964388575.1 uncultured Bacteroidales bacterium
CCCGCACATTCCAGACTTCCAAATCATAATCAAGGTTTAATGCTAACATTCTGGTCATTTTGTCCATCTGATCATATTTGTCAATCAGAACCTCAAGCAAGCCCGTTTCGTTGGCCGCCCACCTGTTCAGTTGTTGAATGTGCCCCAAATCGCCGAACATATACTTTTTATCAAACTCACTCAACCCAGTATCAAATATACCCGAAATGGTTAACCTTCTACCTCTCGGTTGATTTTCCCCTGGAAGCAGAAAATACATTCTTAACACATCACCTGTGTTGAGTTGCATCCTGGTTGCAGTGATTTTTGAAATTGCTACTTCATTACTCACCATTTCAGGCCTGATATCAGGAAAATGTCCTTCAACCATTGCCTCTTCAATAAAGTCTTTGTAATATTCATGGTTTACACCTTTAAAAATGCACCCCTCAATCTGATTTTCTGTTTTGATGATTCCCGATCTCTCAGCTGTTGGGTGTAAACTGATAATACCACTTGTATGATTTTTAATCTGAACAATGTCCTCACGATCAAACTGTAATGCAACCTGCTGATCAACAGCTGATGTCTGAAAGGGTTTCACTCTGATATGTCCGGAATATCCAATAACCTTATTTCTGATTTCCAGCTGAAACCCTTTCACTATCACCACAGAGATGATCATCACGGCAACACTCATGGCTATTCCGGCAGTTGCAATACGGATAACAGGTCCTGAAAATGAACCTTTGTAAACCCTGACAAAACGATGACCAATAAATGTCGTTATCCCCATTCCTTTAGAAATTGAATCACAAAAATACAATAATTTCTCTCAGTTCAGGCTTCCAAAATTAAACCAGAAACCCTGAGGTAAATTATAATGATTTTTGCGTATTTTTGTGAAAAACAAAATGAAAGCTGTTCTACAATTTATAAATATGCATTTTCCACTGGTCCTTATTTTCTTATTCACTTCCTCCTGTCACAGTCATGAATACAATCACGACGACAGTCAACAGGATCATGTTGCTGTTGAAAAAAGCATCCTGACAGGTGCTGAACAAACTGAGCTTTATTTTCCAATGCTTGTAAACAAAAACATCGGTATTGTTACCAATCAGACCGGAATAATCGGAAAGACTCATCTCATTGACTCACTTGTGTCATCCGGTTTTAATATTCTAAAAATATTTGCTCCTGAACATGGTTTTCGTGGACATGCAGAAGCCGGTGAAAAAATTCAATCAGACCGGGATCCTCTTACCGAAATTCGTATTATTTCCCTGTATGGAAGCAATTTTAAACCCAAACAGTCAGATCTGGACGAAATTGACCTGATGATCTTTGACATTCAGGATGTTGGTGTTCGATTCTACACATATATATCAACCATGCATTATATCATGGAGGCCTGTGCTGAAGCCAAAATCCCTTTACTCATTCTTGATCGACCCAATCCAAACGGTTTTTATGTTGACGGGCCTGTGCTCCAGCCTGAATTCAAATCATTTATCGGAATGCATCCAATTCCTGTTGTACACGGTATGACTATCGGAGAACTTGCATTGATGATTAATGGGGAGAAATGGCTTGCTCACGGAATCCAATGCCAGCTAACCGTCATTCCGGTTGCAAACTACACACATAAATCGTTGTACAAACTTCCTGTGGCACCCTCCCCAAATCTTCCAACCATGGAATCTGTATATCTCTATCCAGGTCTTTGTTTCTTTGAAGGTACGGTGATGAGTGTCGGACGTGGCACTGAAAGACCTTTCGAAATATTCGGACACCCTTTGTATCCTGACAGAACATTTAGTTTCACTCCTGTCAGCAAGCCCGGATTTGCTGTCAACCCTCCTTTTATGAATGAAGAATGCTTCGGAAAAGACCTACAAAACGATGCTGACAGCCTCATCATTTCACCCCGACTGGAACTAAAATGGCTCATTGAGTCTTATCAGCTGCTGCAAAGTAAAACAGATTTCTTCAGAAGCAATATGTTTGATAAACTCGCCGGATCCTCAATACTCAGAAATCAAATTTCTGAAGGCAAAACAATTGAAGAAATCAGAATATCATGGAGGCACGATCTGCAGGATTTCAAACAAAAACGAAAACGCTACCTTCTTTACGATGATTTCGAATAGAACATGGATTTTCCACAGGGTTTATTATTATCGGTTGGCAGACATAAATATCATGTTTTTGCGTTACCTATATGCATTCAACAAGAGAATTTCTGATTAATTTTGCATTTTTCAAATTGATGAACAGAATAATTTTAACCGTCTTTTCAATATTATTTGTGCTTTCAGGTCTGATTGTTTCTGCCCAGAACAGAACTGTTGTGTTTGGCATTCATATAGAACCAGTTATTCCAAGCAGAATGTTCAGAATACAAACTGAAGATATTATCAGAGATCAGGTTACATTTTCGATCATTCCAAAAACAGGTTATCTTTTCGGAACCCATCTTTCTGTGAATGTCAGCAGGCGGTTTACTTTAGAATCAGGCATCAATCTGATTAAAAGAGATATAGACATTCAAGCAACAGAACAGAATCTGAACAGCAAAACACTTGGTTTCAACATTCATAATTTTGAAATACCACTGGCCTCAACCTTTTATGTCAGACTGACAAACAAACTATATATGGGGCAAACGGTTGGTTTTTCCTTTCAGATGTTGCCATCACACTTAACGAGTAAAATGAGCTGGACAGACTCTTCGGGTGTTCTATCAAAATTTGAACAACTTTCAATTAGAAGAAGCTGGTTTGTGCCTTCATTCAAAGGAAGTGTCGGTTTTGAATACAGAACAAATGAAAACGGGTTTATCTATCTTGGTGCGGTATATCATCTTTTTACCAAACTCTACACAACACAGATCACATATAAAACCAGTACAATTGATGAGATTTTTGATGTAAAACCTCAAAGTGACTTTTTTGGAATTATACTCAGATACAGCTTCCCCCCCAGTCCCCTAATGAAAAATCAGAAAAAAGTAAAAAAATAACACCTCGATTTTTTATCAAATTTCTTGAAGGAAATTTCAATCGTTTCATTAAAAAATCATAAGTTTGTCAGGCAAAATACTGAAGCATGACACCTAAAGGTAAAAGCCTGAAACTTTCAGTCAATACGAACAAAACAGTTATTCCTAATTCAAAAATCAATGATGATCTGATTTCATTGAATAAACTCCGCATAATCATCTTGCTTTTTGCTGTTGCGCTCTATAGCATTACAGTATCTTTTGACTACACTCTGGATGATACATTAATGATCACCTCTAACGAATTAACAAAAAAAGGCATTTCCGGAATTCCAGAAATTTTTTCAAATGATGCATTTGTGGGGTTTTTCGGTAATGACAAAGACCTGGTAGCCGGCGGCAGATATCGCCCGCTGACTCATGCAATGTTTGCTGTTGAATATGAGTTTTTTGGACAAAATCCATTTGTCGGACACCTGATCAACATCATTCTGTATGCGTTACTCGGACTTATAACATTCAATACACTAAGCCTTTTGTTTCAAAAAACACCTGCAGAAAAAAAATGGCTGAATTACATCCCTCTGATTGCTACACTACTTTTTGTTGCACATCCGCTACATACTGAAGTTGTTGCAAACATAAAGGGGCGGGATGAAATACTGGGTATGGGAGGCAGCTTGCTTGCACTTTACTATTCAGTTAAGTATATACAAAACAGAAATTCGAAGTATCTGATTTATAGTTTTTTCAGCCTTCTTGTTGGACTTTTTTCCAAAGAAAATGCAATTACTTTTTTAGCAATAGTTCCTCTTACGCTTTATTATTTCACTAAAGCCGAAAGAAAAGATTATCTTATGACCGGAATTCCATTGCTGGTTGCATCCGGAATTTTTCTTATAGCAAGATTTTCAGCACTTGGGTACCTTGCAGGGAACACAATACAAACCGAGATTCTCAACAATCCCTTTATCCATTCATCAAAAGCAGATGAACTGGCTACTGTGATATACACATGGCTCATTTATCTGAAACTTTTGTTGATTCCACATCCACTGACACATGATTATTACCCGTGGCACCTTACTGTGATGTCCTTTTCTGATGTCAGAGTGATCTTTTCATCAGGAATTGTTTTGTTTCTCTTGATTACTGCAATCAGCCTTCTCCGTCAGAAACACATTGTATCATATGGCATATTATTTTTTGTCATTACATTTTCAATTCAGTCAAATTTGTTGTTTAATATCGGAACATTCATGAATGAACGATTTATGTTTGTGGCTTTACTTGGATTTTGCATGATTGCTGCTTATTATATTGCTATTGCAGCTGAGAAACGAAGAAGTCTTGTAACAATTACTTTTCTCCTGATCCTTTCTCTGTATTCAGTTAAAACTTTTTCCCGTTCCATGGTTTGGAAAGATAATTATACACTCTTTACTACCGATGTAAAAGTGTCCGTTAACAGCGCCAAATGCAACACCTCTGCTGCAGAAAGCCTGATTAACAGAGCTGTAAAAATGAATGACAGCACTGCGGCCAGAGAACTGTTTCTACAGGCATACGAATATCTTAAACATGCTCAGAATCTTCATCCTGAATATTATGGAGCATTTGATCTGGCTGGTAAAGCTGCTTTTCATCTTGATGATTTCAGAGATTCATATCTGAATTACAGAAAATGTCTGGAAATCAATCCAGAAGCGCCGGTTCCGATAGATAATATTTATCTGGTTTCAATTGCGGCTTCACAAAAAGGCAGAAACCATGAAGCCATTGAAATACTCACTTGGCTAACACAATTTGCACCTGATTCGCTACATTACAAATTTGAACTGGCAAATCTCCACGAAAAAACCGGAGATATACAAACAGCTGTTGACACACTAAAGTCCATCATATTGAAAAATTCAAATGAAGACAAAGCTTGGGCAAAACTTGGTGAAATTTACGGAAAGCATTATAACGACCTGAATCGTTCAGAAGAATACCTGTTAAAAGCAGCTGAAATAAACCCCGGAAATTTCAGTGTCAATGAAAATCTCGGTATCGTCTACGGGATGAAAGCTCAATACCAGCTATCATTGAAATTCTTCCTGAAGGCACTTGATATTGATTCCACACAATCCCGTCTGCATTTAAATATAGGGAGCACATATGCACTTATGAGTCAGCATGAAAATGCTCAGTTTCATTTTCATAAAGCCGCACAGTTGGAACCAAATCATAGCCGGTAAAATTTTTCCGGACAACGCATACTTTTTTATGAAAAAAAACTGTATGTTTGCCCAAAATTAAATTCATATGGCCGGAAAAACATACGCTGAAAAAATTCTGGGTGCACCCGCAGGGAGCATCGTGTTCAGAAAACCTGACATCGTGCTGACGCATGATAATACTGCAAGCATTGCAAGCACATTTCGCAAAATGGGCGGTGAAAAAATCAAAGATCCCAATCAGATGCTTGTGGTTCTTGATCACAATGCCCCTCCCACAAGTGCCAAGCTCGCAAATGATTACCAGCTCATCCGTGATGTTGTCAAAGAACAGGGTATTGATAAATTCCATGATATTGGTCAGGGAATCTGCCACCAGATTGTGTCATATTATGCCCGTCCCAACCAGATCATCGTCGGGAGTGACAGCCATACATGCACTGCCGGAGCTTTTAATGCCTTTGCAGCAGGAATTGACCGCACCGAAGCAGCAGGACTCTGGAAGCAGGGTGAAACCTGGTTTAGAGTTCCCGAGTCAATGAAAATAAATCTTAACGGAAAATTACGCAAACATGTATATGCAAAGGACCTCGCAATGTGGATCATCGGATTCATAGGGACAAGTGGCGCAGATTATTTATCCATTGAATTTCACGGTGAAGGAGTTGCTGAACTCAATATTTCAGACAGGATGACCATAGCAAACCTGGCCTCTGAAATGGGAGCGAAAAATGCTGTCTTTCCTCCCGATGATATATTGTCTGAATTTTTGGGTGAAAAAGCCAATGGTACATGGGCAGATCCGGATGCTGTGTA
>CAYMAZ010000006.1:0-113482 GCA_964388575.1 uncultured Bacteroidales bacterium
ATGGGTGGACTACTTTGCTCCGGAATGGGTGGACTACTTTAGTCCGGAATTGTCATTTACATCGCGGCTGAAAAGAGTAGCCAATTGATGTCTGTTCAACCAAACAGTTTCCTCATCAATCCTGACCTCAAGCCGTATTGATGTTTCTTCTGCCTGATAAATGATAATTTCGTTCTTCATTTTTGAAGCTGTTTATGCAAAAATAAGAAAAATATCACGTTAAATGTATTATGCAGGTTATTGTTGTAAGGTAGTGCATTGAGGATGTTTGTGAGCCGTAAATTTAATTCAAATTCTGAATAATAGGATTATCCTCATTTTTTAAATGGTCCGAAAAATGGGGAAGCTTACAGATTCATTATTATTGTAAATTGTAAATATCAAATTGTAAATTGTAAATTTATTGAAAATTGCTTTGCAGTGAGTTTATCGAACTGTAAATATCAAATTGTTCCGTAGGAATGCCTTTGGTATAAATTGTAAATTTATTTATTTTTTCATATTTGACTTGATCGTTTTTATTGATTTAGCAATGATGTCACAAATCTGACGGTTTTCTTCAGCTAAATCCTGAATTTCTTTGGTTTTTAAAATTTCTGAGCGGTCAATTAATTTTAACCAATAATATGATTCACGTGCTTCTTTAAGCACTATTTGTAATTTATGAGCAAAATCCTGACGACTTTCAGCACCGCGCGCTTCTTCGTAATTAGCACCGATGGCTGTGGCTGATCGAAAAAGTTGCATGCCGATATGCCTGTGAAATTGATTGGAGTCAATTCGCTTCACCAGTTTAATGATGTTGGATGCAAAAAGCAAAAACCTTTCACTCAACTGATCTGCTTGCTTTTCCATAAAAAAAAGATTTACAATTTCAAATTTACAATTTCAAATTTACAATAATTTTTATCACAGTTTGAATTTAAATAACAGTGGTCGGAGTGGTAGAAATATTGCAGATATTCTGCTTCGGCACCGTCGTTATGGGCAGGTGGGAGATTTGGTGTGATATTTAATTGCATTCATTTCTATGGGTTTCTTGGTATAAAAGCAGCATTTACTAACGAATCCATGTGCTCATATACAAATTTTTGTTTCTCATCTTTAAAAATATGATCGGCTCCACAACTTAATATTACCCAAACATCAACTTTCCTGTAATCTTCCTTCATTGGAAAATCATCAATGTCCTCATATAAGTCTTTAAATTTACAATACAAACAATCTGCGTAGTTAATAATTTCATCATCTGTTAAGTATGCATATTCTGGATTATTTCTCAAATCTTTAAAAATTGTATTTTTAAATTTCCTTGGTTTAATAAAATGGTCATTTACCAATGGAATTGCAAATTCTAAAAGTAAGATTAAAATCATTAAGCCTAAAATTATTTTAGGATAAAGTCTGATCTTTTTCTTATTTTCTTGATTATTATTCGTTTTCATATCCTGTATTTATTCTCTGTTCTAATGTGGAATTTATTGATTTATCAATATTATGTAATAAATTATTCATTTCAACACCCCCAGAAACCGGATCAAACCCACCAGTAACATTTTTAACAATACCAGTTGCATTAAAACCAGCATCAATGGCAGCCCCTGCGTTTGGATATCCAATATCCTCCAATAGAGCCCCTGGTAATGTGCTGCCGTTTATTGACCCCCCCATTACCTTGTCTAATGCGATCATTAATGCTGGCATATCTCTGAAAAAGAATTTCATTGTTTTCATATTAATCATTGCATTAGTTGCACCAGGGAGAGATTTAAATGTTTTAATAATACTACCTGCTGGCAATGCAAAGGATAATACAGTAAGTACTAGTTGTGTCGCTTCACTGTTTAAAAAATCATTTTGTCCTTTATGAACCATTGCTGTACCAGGATTCAACATGGTTGAGATATGATCACCTGCAATTGGTTTAATATTCCTGTGATATATTCTTTTTCCGGTAATATCAGAAATTGGATTCCCATTATACATTGTATGAATCAATTCCCTTGATTGATTGACTGTAATAGTTGAGCCAGTATTTTTCCATATATAATTTTGCAAAGTAAACTCATTGTCACCTCGATCAGCTACTAAATTTCCACTCCCATCAGGATGCCATAAAACATCAATCAATCCGTCTTTATCAATTCGCCCAATGGGGTTCAGCTGGCAGTAATTATAGGGGGAGAGCCAGGGGCGCTCTTGTGCCAATGGGTCAACAGATAGCCAAATCGATATTTCTGAATCTAAATATCGTGCACCGAAATACGTATACTGCGTTTCATTATCCAGCTCCTTTGCAGTGAATTTATAGCGGGAATCGAAAGTGGAGTTTCTTTGAGAGATGAAGAGCTCCCCAAACGGCAAATACTGAATGTGTTGGTCAACATAACCCGTGGCATCGGTGATGAAAGAAGCAGAACCAAGATGATCTGGATGATAGAAATACAGCAATATTTCGGGTGTGTTTGTTTCTTGTATAGCATCAAACCCGTCATCCAAATATAACCCTCCATTGTATTGGACACATTCGAGATTTATATAAATATATTCCTCCAACAATAATCCAAGCGAATCGTCATCGTTTTTAAATAATTCAATATGATTATCAGGTGCAATAGGAGCAAATTCAAAACCTCCACCTATTTTGCTACACACACGTTCACCCTCAATGTAATAATGCTTGGTATATTCCTCATCGGTAACTACCAGCAATGGGCTGGCATAAAGTGTTTTATGAAAGTTGGCCATGCCATATTGGAAAGTGCCACTTATATACATTTGTGACACAGAAGCAGCAAATTTCCAAACCCTTTCGCCCCCAGCATCATATATATATGAAGACAATGTAGTTGTTTCACAATCATCATAAACTATTGTCAACCTGTTTTCCTCATCCCAACATTGCCAGCGTTCGCCATCAACTAATGTTCTCCAAATCATGTTGCCATTGGCATCCCATTCAAAATTATTTCCTCCTATTTCATTTGGTGTGTGTGGTGTATTTGCGTAAGTGTAATCATTTGAATATGAAATTGAGTTTTGAGAACCATTAATTATTGTTTCTGCACTTATGCTTTTGTTGGTAATATTTCCCGAAGGGGAATAATTCATATCCAACGAATAATTAATTGTTCCAAACGAAGCATCTTCAAAATATCCCCCTGCATTAGTTAACCTGTATAATTGATCATATACATATTCATAAACATATTCACCACCAGAATTGCCATTAACATTATCACCATAATTTTCCTGCTGAATAATATTTCCAACATTATCATAACTATAGATAATATCATGCATCAGCAAGCCACTATACTCATAGCTTTTCAGGTTATCAAGCCTTCGGTTTACTGGGTTGTATTCATAAGTTGAATAAGTGCCGTTGCCATAATCAATTCGAGCCCTGCTTTCAAATCTGTCATACAAGATATCAGAAATATAATCATATGTGATACTGTCTTTTATCCCTTCCATTTGTATTAGTTTGCCACCATTATCGTATGAATATGAAACGATTTCTCCATCAGGATATTGTATGTCCATAATCCTGTTCCAGCTATCATATTCCCAGTTGGTTTCAAAAGTGTATGCACTCCCTCCAGGAATAACAAAAGTACGAGTATTTTTTATCAACTCACCCATGTTCCCATATTCAAAAGTTTGCATACCAGATGCATCCTGCTGTGAGATTAACCTTCCGCTCTGGTTGCCTGTGTTGGGTGCTCCGTATTCGTAATACACATTCATATACGGGCTAAGGGGATATTCTATTTCCACTAACCTGCAATCATCATAAATGTAGTTGATATAATCGTTAGTATTACTTAGGTTTGCAGTTTGAGTTGACAAGACATTACCAGCATTATCATAGGTGTATGAAGTAATTCCTGCATCGGGATGATCTCTTTCAATCATACGACCCAGCATGTCATAGCTATATAGTGTTGTATTGTCTTCAGGATCAGTTGAAGATAATAGTTGCCCCAAAGGTGAATATTGGAATTTTGTAATTGTATTTAAAGGGGCAGTTATTGAAGTTTGCAATCCCCTTATATCTTTAAATTGTGTTGTTACAAAATTGTTTTGATCTGTTATTTGAGTAGACAAGCATGTTTTTCCGAAAGCATCACTTCCAAAACCATATTGATAAGAAATGCTTGTATTATCAGGAAAATCTTGTTGCAATGGTCTGTCCATAACATCATAAGTTGTTGTAGTTGGGTTTAGAGATGGAAATGATGTAAAAGTAAATAAATTTACTATTGTTTCTGTGTGTGGGTGAGAAATCGAAATTTGCCTTCCATAATGATCATAATCAATATTGCCCGAAACAATTACCGAATCAACACCCAAAATAGTAGCTGTTTTTTTAACTTGTATTGCACGACCCAATCCATCGGATATATTAACAGTAATAAATTCATTTCCTGTGTTAAGGGTGTCATAGTGTTTTGTCTCTGCCCATCTTGCAAAAAATAGATCTGTAAAACTTATTGTAGTATTTGTCCAATAATCACATTTTATTGTATATGGAATGTTGTTCAATACTTCATTTGGCCCTGTAACAGTTTCAAGTTTTCCATCATCATAGTATGTAAAAAGCATTTCATTTCCACTGATATCTATGGTTTTTGTTGGCAAACCAAGCCTGTAGTCATACTCTGTATAGGAAGTGTTGCCCCAGTAATCTGTAATAGAAACAGGAAAAGTATGAATTGTTGGATCATACACATATTCGTATGTAATTCGATCATTGTTGATATCCGCAGGCATATATATCTCAATAATATTACCGAACCCATCATACTCTATATCTATCAATGCTAAGTTTGAACCATCTATTGTTGCGATTTGAATTATTTTTCCATCATTATTATATTGACCTAATCTCTTTTGTAGCAGTTGATTCTGGTGATTATACACGCTTAATGTATCAATCATTTCCAGAAAATGATTTAATGTGTCGTATGTGTAACTAATTTGAGCTATCAGGTAGTCGGTATTATCGGAAACATCATTATGATTTACATATTCCTTCACATTACCATAAAGACCATGTCTGTATGATTTTTTTGCATGAATAGAATAGTTGGGTTCACCTTCGTAAAAATACCTATCTTCCTCAGAGATTGCTGGATAGTATGGGCCAAAACAGGTAGCATTAGAATCAGGTATAATAGTTCCAGTACTTATTTCTTTTCTATCCCATGTATAATATGTTTCAACATATTTTTCATCGTTTGAATCAAGACTAACATCATATTTTTTTAAACCCTTAAACAAGAAGTTTTCATTATGAAATTTTTCTATCGTTGTTCTGTAACATAATGCATTAGTATCAGCTCCATCATATTGTTTTATTTTCAAAGTTTCAAATCCAAAAGACTCTCTTTCCATACGATGGTATTTTGGGTTTTCATATTCAAACCTATAATATGAATAATCTTCACCATCACCGTCAAATCCATCATAAATATTCATATCAGCCATAACCCATTTTGATTGAGGAAAATTGCGACTGGGGTAAACAACCTGGTAATCAAGATTATACATGCTAAATGATGGTGTAATAACCTGTTTCAGAAGATTGACTTTTTTGGGAATGCCGTATTTTACTTTGTTTTCACCTCCATTAACATAAACAAAATCAACTACACCATCTCCATTAATGTCAGTTAGCTTATATGTATCTGCTGTTAAATTATACGAATAATCAATATAACCAGAAAAAACTAATTTTGTAGGAGGAGTAGGAGTAACTGGAGTTCCCCCTGTTGCAGCTCCATCAGTAGATACATTTAGCGTTTCTGAGGAATTTAATCTGTTAACCCCATTGTTAACCAAAATAGGTTGTGATAAAAACCCATTACCAGTATTAATATATGCTTTCAAAAATATATTGTTATCAAGAAAACAAATGTCAATCAGCCCATCATTATTCACATCAATAAAAGTAAACTCATCAATATTCGTGTTTTTGTTTCCTCCAATTCCAACAGCCCAGCTATATTGTCCAGAACAAAAATTTATACCTGGATTAAATAGAGACGGATCTTGAATGGACTTAATAAAATTATTTGAATAATTGCTCCATACTTCTTCGTTATGGAAACCATAACCTGTATTTAGCCTGATTGATGTATTATCTGATCTTTTAATTATCTTATCTGGTAATCCATCACCATTAATATCAATATAAATTAATTCAGTTTCTGAATCTCCTTCTGTTAAATTAATTCCAAAAGAACCATCAATATTATCTAATTTTGATTTTGCTCCTCCTCCTGACTTTGAATTTTTAAAACGAATTGATTTAAGACCATAAGTGTCTCCAGATAAAGAACCATACCCCAAACTTAAATAACCGTCCATATTGTTTTTTTTTGTTGAAAGACCCCCGTGAGAATTTGAAAATTGTATGTATTCATCGCTCACTAAATCTGGGTAACGGTCTCCATTAAAGTCCATGAAATCAGTTAGTCCATATGAGTCTGTATTTGATTTTGTTCTTGTAATAGAGGCAGGACCTACTCCTACATTAACAGAAAAAGTATGTGAATTTTGTTCGCTTCTTTTAGGTATTACTTTAGAATTTCCAAAAGTACCTGAGGAATAAGGGTTATTAGCATCTAGAGAAGCAGGTAAATCACCAGGTTCAAAAAACCCTGAATTTTGATAAAGAATTGAATGCAAATAGGAACTACTACCTGCTGTATTTTTTGTTGAGTATGCAATATTTAACATGTCTTTCCACCTGTTTTCCTTTCGGTTTGCTCTCATAGGAAGAAAAGAAAGCATATAGCCATTAGGTATAGGCATATTAGACACGGCAGTATACATACTATCAAACGCAGAATTTAGACTGTCCAATGACCAGTCTCCAAGATTATTATATATGTTATTCAACATGCTGCTGTCCAGTTCTGTTGTGTCCAAATCTGCAATGTAAAAATTAAGATCGTTAATATTGATTTCTGGGTTATAACTATTAGAACAATTATTGTATGGACTTTGATTGTTATAATATGAAAACTGCCCCCAGCCCCTATATAGGTTGCCAAACTTTTTTAAAGAATCTGGGTAGTTTGCATAAAAACCATAGTAGTTATGATCATAAACATAAGAATTATTATTATAGTCTACATCAATTAAAAATAAAGTATTGTAATCGTATAAATCCAAAGTGCTTATATCTGATGAAAAGAAGTCAAAAAATAGAGTATCTTGCTGTAACAACGTAAAAGTTATAGAATCTACAATTGATGGAAAAACAATATTTCCATTTTGAATAGAAAATGGCAGAGAACCAATGAGATTTCTTTTTGTTTTTATAGTCAAAACTACATCTGCATTTAATCCTCCAGCAACTATTGGATTGTTTATTAATGGAAAAACATCATATATGCCTGCACTTAATATTAGAGGCCTTGAAGGATGAAAGATATGAGGATATAATTTCATTGATAAACTTGGATAATATTTTAAAGAATAAAATTGATTTGTAGTATCAAGAGAAATTGTATCAATTTCATAATATTGAATCAATGAATGAAATATAATGTCGTTCCAGTTAACATTACTATTGCTTAATAAATTAAATCTTATGGAGTCTCCCTCTTGTACTTGTAAATCATAATAAAATGACATATTAAAGTCCTGTGCATTAATGAAAATTGTATCAATTAAATATCCTTGGTTATTTTGTAGAATGAAATTTAAATCATCACTTTGTTCTGGACTATCTATACTTCCTTCAACTGTAACCTTTCCTGTAAAAGGAGCAATAAAAAATTGATCATCATGTATAATAATATCATCAGAATACTGATATATCTGAGTAAATTTTTCATCAGCATCAATGGTTGTCGAATCATAAGGTAAAATGTTGTATGTGTAGATTTTAGGGTTCCACTCAACTTCATCATTTATTGTGAATTTATTAGAATGTAGTCTAAAAAATATCATGTCCCCCTTATCAGCAGAAACAGATGTGTTGAAGTAATGAGATAAAGTATCTCCAGGTAAAATTGAATCACAATAAATTATTTGTTGGTTGTGTTGAATAGAATAATATATGGTGTCGTCATCTAAAAAACCATTATTTACTTTCTTAATTTCATTATTAATAAAAAAACCTGCATGTGTCCAGCAAATAAACATTTTCACAGGATCTCTTTTAAAAAGAGTATCTTTTGAATTATTAATAAAAACTGAATCAACAGAACCGTTATAAATAATTCTATGACATGTGTCTTCAGGAAAAACCACAATAGAGTCAAGACCATGCATTGAAAAAACAGGTATACCATTAGAATCAGGATTATTAAAATAAACATCACCTTCGCAAGTGAAATCTAAAAAACCATCACCATTAATATCAGAAAAAAACCCATAATTAATTTGTTTACTTTTATTGAAGCTATAATTCAAAGCTCCTTTAAAAGAGAAAATATTAAAATTTAATTCAGCACCGAAATTATTTGACTCACTATAACTTTTTCCAAGTATGTTTAATGGAATAATATAATCAGAGGAAAATACAAGTTGATTCTGATTGTTCAGGCTACCTTTGTAAAATTTAATGTTATTTGAATTTTTCGCAATTATATCAGAAATGCCATCTCCATTGAGGTCAATTAATTGAATCTTTTCCATTGTAGAGCCATAGGAAGAGCCAAAGTTGACACCAAGTGTATTATCCTTAGAAAAATAATTTGTTCCAAGGCCAAAACATACCGAGGCTCCTTCACTTTGTGTTTTACCAATACTTCTATTTACGCTTTTACGATTATCTGAAAATAAGCCACCAAAGATAATTTCATTGGTAAAATTCTCATTTGTTAAGTCAACAGCAGTACCAAAATCAATCCCTTCTTCTTTGTAATAATCAAAACAATGAATCTGGATGCCTGGATTGTTATATAAAATTTCATTACCACAGTCAATATTGCTTATTTCAAAGTTGGGGTCAGTAATATCAGCTATGGTAATTAAAGTTTTTTTATTAAAAGCTCCTATATCATATATAAGATGGTAATCTCTAATGAATTGATTATTATATTTAATGTGAATATCAATAAGCAGTTCATCATCAACCTCTAAAAATCCGTATCTGCCTGAAATTGAATAATCATTACGTTTTATTAACCCAAAGTCAATAGTATATAATCCATCTGTATTATCAAAACCAGTATAAACAATTCTTGAGGGATATAACTTTTGCCCTCCTGCACCAGGGGGTGTAATGTTTGTGCTATGGCTATATTCGTATTTCACATAGTTACCATATACATCTCTTACTTCGGTTAATGCCCAATGAGCAATCCCGTCAGGTCCTTGCAACACACAACCTGAATTAACTCCAATATCTGCACTGTATTTGCCATAAAAATATTGAGTGCCTTGCTTGTCGATTATTTTCCACCAATAATCTGTTGGACCAGTGCCATATCTTATTATTTTATGAAAAGCACCTTCAACCCTGTATGAATATATTGTGGAATCTCCCAAATTTCTTGGTTGATATGTTTCCATATGAACCAAAGGCTTTCTTATTGTGTCGTTTGGAGAAATTTCTAATTCTACAATTTGCTCACCATTAATAAGGTATTCCTCACTTTGATATAAAGAATCATAAGTTGGTACTCCCCATCTTGTTTCTACTGTGATTGCAGGTATTTGAAGATTCCAGCCTACTCCCAGCCAACCATCGCCCATATCACTGCTGTAGTTTATTGAAAGCTGGGGTTGCATGCCATTTCTGCCTTGAGGTATTTGCAGGGGAAAATTAAGACTTGCGGTTCCACTATTATTTGCAGTGGGGGGGCTTATGATATTCATTCCTGTAAGGGGATCGGCGTATGCCATATCTTTAAGTGAAGTAGGAGTATAAGCCTGTGTTTGAGGTAGCTCAGGAGCTTTTAAGATAGCATTAATAAAATCTGTAAAATGGTTTGTCTTTGAAATAATTACATTATTTTCAATATCTATGCTGTCCAATTCTAACATAGTCCATTGGCTTGTAAACTCATCGTAGTAATATGTTCTAATATCATCAGGACCATAACCTCCTGGCAATGATTTAGGATCATACTTAATCTTAATTTGTATATCATCATTAAACAAAGAACCATGAGGCAAACACCTGTATCCCGAATGTCCACTTGTTACATTTACCATAGAACTACGTAATAATGGCATGTCGTTAGTACGAAGACCTATAACTGAGAAATCCACACTATTAGAAATAAAACCTGCTTTTGCCTCCAAACAAAAATCATCCATTTTTATAGAAAAATCAATTTCTGGAAATGCAGTCTTTTCTGCTATGGATACATTACTGTTTATTATATTCAAATAATCATAATCCCTGCTGCTATTTAATATTACAGTTTTTTGAAGTTCATGCTGATTGTCAATAATGGCCTTTACCACAACTGTATTTTCATTTTTACCTATGGGAATTACTCCTTCAAATATACCTTTGATGCTTCTTAGCTCAATATTATTTGCATAAAACCTAACTTGTTTTCCTTCTGTCCCGTCAAGAAATCCATTTATATATGCGTACTCTACATTTTTATGCCCTTTTATGCTTTGCTGAATTATTATATCCTCGGAATAGTTTGATTTTTCATCCAGGCTAATGGTTATGTTTTTAACCTTGTAGTTTATGTCTAATAGATCAGGAGAGCTAAATCGAATAATATTTAATCCGTGCCTAAGTTGCTCTGCTGAAATTATTTCCTTTTGCCTGCTCCAGCCATTATTCTCAGCGATTATCTGCCCACCATATGATATATATTCATTTATACTTTTTGTTACTGAGTAATAATCCCTTAATCCATATAGATCATATTCCATTATTACAAGCTTATCATTTGCGATAGTTTCATCTAACTCAAACCTGATCTCATTATCTTTTGGGTTGTCTGGCTTTGTTACACTTTCAGAACCTATGCTTAAAATTTCATCTTTTCCTGAAAGGTATATTAATGAATTGTAAATCTCAAAGTTTTGCTCACCTGAAATCACAATGTTTTCAGTATTTGAAGTAAAACTCTCTTTTTCAGCAACAGGTGTTTCAATGTTATTTATGCTTATTGTGTAATCATACTGTGGGTTAATGTTTTCTAAACAAAATATTATTGTTCCTAATATTCCTGCAAATAAAATTGGTAAAGTATATGTTTTCATGTTGATCCTTTATTTATTGAATTACTACTTTTTGTGAATATTTTTCATTCCCTGCTTCTACATGAAACATATAAAATCCTTTTGTTTCTATGAAGAAAGATAAGTTATAGGTATTGGAACCACTTTGTTGCAATGTTTTTACAAGTTTCATGTTTTCGTCATATACTTTAATATTTATATCTTTCTTTTCCTGAAAAATTGCATCAATATTTACTTTTCCCTCAGAGGGGTTGGGATAAATATAAATGCTGTCAGAAGTTTTATCATCGTTGCTTGTTTCTTCTCCTAAGTTTTCAGTTGTTCTGTTTCCTGACGATAAGTCTTCACCAATCACAAATGAAAAAGCATCTGAACCAGAACCATCAGTATCCCATAAAATGTCATAGAAGTAATAATGCCCTAAACTATCTGTACCGTTGGGGAAAAAAACAATGGTGCTATCTGTAGGAAAATTAAAATCGGCTTCTTTGTTTATTATTAATAGCGGAACTTCACCCTCTCCAAGAAAATCCATGAAAAGTTTAATATTAGTCGAAATATTGCTTGCTGTTTGTCCACTCACAGTCATTTTCCACTTTCTCTCCGAAACTTCCTGCATATACTCTATGCCCAATGTGTCAATTGAAATATCTGCTAAGTTTTTACCGTTATCGCTCCATATCAAAAAATCCAATTCATTTATTACTGTGGTATTACTGTCATTATGGTTCATTAAATCTCCTGTGTATATTGTTAGTATAGATTCACCTCCATTTGCACATCCTTGCTTTTGATTTATTCCGAGCAAGCTGTCTTTTCCTATTCCTGCAACCTCATTAGCAAATTCTTCATTGAGTTTGCTGCTCCATATTATTGTATCTTCAGAGTTTGTGTAGTCCAGTCCGTTTATGTTTATGCCGTACTTTATGCCTAAATAGGTATACACTTTTGATGTTTCTATTTTGTTTAACATTCTGTTAAAAAATATTATTTCAGCAAATTTTCCCTTGAATTTAAGTGTGTCATTTCCAAGAATCCGCAATGTGAAATAGTTAGTGTCTATTTCAGCTTTTTTCCAGCTAAACCTGTATAGGTTTACTACAGGAACTTCTGTAGTTATATCGCTATATGATGTTTTTTTATGAAAATCATGTATGTTTTGTGTGCTTATTTCAAACTTTGCCAGAGAGTCAAGTTGTAATTCCCAAATTATTGATTCTTCATTTTCTCCTGATGCTTTATATACTGAAAATGCTGTTATGGCTTTTTCAATATTTGCAGGGGCATCTATGGAAAAAAACGTGGTTAATGTATCTATCTCAATGCATGACTGAAAATTTAATATGCTTCGAAAACCTTCAAAGTTTGTATTTGAATTTGCATGATTATTATTGTTGCTTATATCAACAAATTGTTTTACGCTGTCATTGTAATTATCTGCGTTGTACCAGAAAAATGCTTGTGGGAAAGTGGTCTCCTGAGCACAAACAGTGGATGCTAACATGGCAATTAGCATCAATTTTAATACATGTTTCATATTTGTGATGTTTAAGGTTCATGATGATTTATAAGGATAAAAATAATTATTAAAACAATAAAAAGCACGTTTAAATAATAAATAAATAAACATTTAACATATGTTTAACAATATTATATATAAAACAGAAAAAAATTACAAATATTGAAGTTATAAAATAAATATAAAAAGGGATTCGATTATAAAAAGTTACCCTATTAGTTACCCTAAAAGATCCTGAGTTTGGAAGGCGCACATAATTAATGGATTAAATTTGTTGTTGTCCCCCCTCTCCATTACCATGTATTGCTTTTCTCTATTTTATTCCATTCTCGATTTTTGCCCCACCTTACAATAATTTAGAGGAATTTCAGAAACTTTGATAGCGATATTTTATCAAAGTTTTGATTTTGTAACTGTTTTCTTACTTATAGCAACTTTCTCCAAAAGTGGCTTCAGCTCCCAAATTCTCATCAAATCATCTATAAATTGGTTCGAAATATGTCCCTTTTGGGGTACGGATAAACGTTTGAAAGCCACATTATATGTGGCTTTCATTTTTTTTAGTACACGGATAAGTACACAGAATTCATTTTGAAATTTTTTATATTTTCGCCTTTCGAAAATAACAAACCATAATGAATTTGAACAAGCTGTTTGAAACTTTTCAATATGATCATTTTGACAGGTTAACAGAATATCGTATTTTTGACACAAATCAAAACCAACTCAGTCTCGTTGAAATGGGGTACACGGAAAACGGCAATATTGAATTCAAATCTGATCTCGGGGAATATCTTTACAGCAACCAAAAGCCCAATACTGTTGAATCTGTGTTGCTTGATAGTCAAATATCATTTTCTTCAACACAAACAGCTCAGTACAATTCATTAAACAAACTCAAGCTCTTAAAAGACACAATTGGAAGTGATGAAATAGAGGTCGAAATTCTGTATGGTGCCGACGGACATCGAAGGGTTATGCATGAATATGTAAATGGTGTTAAGGTTAAAACAACATACTATTCCGGAGGATATGAAGAAGTTGTTGATCATACTTTGCAGGAAACAAAAAAACTGCATTATATTTCCGGAAATGAAGGGCTGACTTCTGTTTATCAGATTGACAACTCAAATACAGGTATGCATTACTTTGTATGCCTGGATCATTTGGGTTCAATCACAGCGTTGATTGATCAAAACGGTGTTGTGGCAGAGGAAAGGAGTTATGATCCGTGGGGTAACCCAAGAGAACATAACAACTGGCTGAATTATAATGTAAATCATTTTTCAATCACAAGCCGCGGCTACACAGGCCACGAGCACCTGCAACAATTTGGCCTCATCAACATGAATGGCCGAATGTATGATCCCATCCTCGCCCGCATGCTCTCCCCCGACCCGGGAGTTTATCCCGTTGAGCAAAGCGAAAACGGGATTACCAACCCCACTCTCAGCCAGGATTACAACCGCTACAGCTATGTGCTCAACAACCCGCTGAAATATACTGATCCCAGTGGGTATATACGTGATAAAAAAAGATACAAACCCAAGTTAGTGCCTAGAGGAACACAAGATGAATTAATAGATATTTTCAATGACCCATTTGATTATGGAGAATATTGGGATAATTTGTGGGGCAATAATGCCGATGGTGATGACGGTTTTGGTGGTGGTTCTGGTGGGGGATGTGCTGGCTCTGGAGGTGGCAGAGGTGGTGGAGGTGAGTTTGGTAGCTGCGGATCTTCTCCCGGGGTTGGAGATCCACCTGTATTAATTGGGGTTAGTGTTGATGCTACAATTGCTTCACCTGGGGGCGGGTATTCTGTAGCCGCAGGTTGGATTTTCAACCCGAAGGATTATCCCCTGAATTCAAAGTTATTCTATAGTTATGGTGTTGCATATGGATTAGAGGCATCTCTTCAAGTAAATGTTTTTGTTTTAGTACCAGAAGGTATAGATTTTAACATAAATGATTTTGAAGGCCTTTCTTGGAATTGGTCATTAACATACTTTATGTCCTTAACTTTTTCTGGTGACTCACAAACTGGATACCCTGAAGATATTGTTGGACAAAAGTATAAGGTTTATCAGGTTGGATATGGCGTAGGTGGAGGTAATGTTTCAGGCATCAAAATGAACACAAAATTTGTTGGTAATTTTATGTTTATTCCAGGAGGTTTTGTAATTTTTTAGTTATAATTAATTTTTTATGACCACAAATATTTTCTTAATGAATTTTCAATTGTTCGGAATTTCATTTATTGCAGGACTTTTGTTTATTAATTTATATCTAAAGGAAAATAAAATAAAATTAAAACATACAAAATCTCCTTTTTTCATTAAAGGTTTTTTTGAATCATATAAATATTTTAAAGAAACAACTTATATGAAGTACATTTTCTGGGGAACAATTATATCAGGCTGTTGCTTTGTTTTGAATTTTATTGTTATGATTTTTGAATCTTTTATAAAATACAATCAACTAATAAATTAGAAAAGAGTGAATCATTTTAATGTGGCATCATTCGTTAAACATAATAAGAGCTCTGATAACAATAATAATCCGTTGAAATATACAGATCCGAGTGGGTATTACGTTTCCGGCGGGTATGGGTATTATGATAATAAATTGTCTTCGTATACAAACAAAATATATCAGGACAGGCTTAATTGGAACAGTTATACTGATTATTTATATCACAGGGGAGATTATGCTTTGGGTGGAGGATTTGGTGGAACAACTGCATTTTTTGCACTTGGTAGTTTGGTATTAGGAGTAGGATCTGTTGAAGGTGGTTTGCTTGGTGATGATTTTGCAAAAAACCCAAATGTAGATATTAAAAATGCACAGGGAGTATCAATTGTAAAACACAATGGAAGCTGGGGTTTCTGGAGTACTTATTATTATAAGACAGGGGAGTCTTTTCCGATAAGAAATGCAAATGGAATGTGGACTCTGAATAATCAACTATTTACATTTAACATCCTACATATTTTTAAGAAATATGACAACGAAACCGGGAAGTATTCTAACAAAACAGTTGAATCTATTTTAGGTCTAGGGTTTTCTTTAGCAGGTGAAGTGCTTTTTTCAAAACAGTTGGGCACATGGATGAGCACAAGTGGTGTTTTATATACTAACAAATTTTTTGGAAATCAGTACACAAGTAAGCAAATTGTAGCTAAACAGTCCTCAGCTCCTTTAAAATGGATTGGTCGTGGATATGGATTTTTAAATGCATGGTCAATTTCGCAGCAAAGAGACTATGGATTAATAAACAGTTATCAATTTTGGATTGAACAAAGTTCCAATGCATTTACAACATTTGGCGGTATTTATGGAACAGCATGGGGCTTGGGCTGGGAAATGGGAAGATTGATAACCAACACTAATACATATCAGGAATTTAAGTATAATTTTTGGAATTAATACAATGTAAGATATGATTGATGTATTTTATTACTATTATTATTTATTTTACACAAAAATATTACCTGATAGCCAGCCGCACTCTACTGTAATTTTTACTTTAGGTTTTACACTCGGTTTAATAATTGTTAGTATTATTAAAATATTTATGAGCATTTTCATTTATAAAAGCATGGATAAGTGGGAAATGATAGGCATTAACCTCCTAATTATGTTTATTTTATATCTAACCTATTATCGAACAGGGAAGGGTGAAAAACTGGTAAAGAAAGTAAAACCTAAGTTTTTTGGCAACAATGTTTTTTCAATAGTAATGACTGCATTGTTATTCCTTACAGCTATGTTCGGATTATTTATTGTTCCAACAATTATAAGAGATATATTACATAATTGAAGTCAAAAAATAAAATGAAGCAGGATTACAACCGCTACTCCTACGTGCGAAACAACCCGCTGAAATATACTGATCCGAGTGGGTATTACGTTTCCGGCGGGTATGGGTATTATGATAATACATTGTCTTCGTATACCAAAAGGCTATATGAAGGTCGGGAGATTTGGAACAGGCAACTGGATGAAGTCTATAAAAGAGGTGATTTTGGGATTACCAATTCGCCACTTGATGCATTTTATGCCTATTTTGGAATTTCAAATAATGGAGATGGTGGTCCAAACAGCTATCTTCCTGCTTCATTGCAATTTGACATGGCAATGGCTGCTGTTGTTGCCCAAACCGGTTTGCCTTTTGAGAAAAAAGATGGAAAGTGGGGTATTTGGGTAGATTCATGGAGAATTGCAGGGATACAGTATTATTTTGAGGACTTTAATACACTTCCTACTTTTGAAAGAATTAAAACTTTTGTTTCATTTTCTTATAATCCAGAAAATAATACTATAACAATTGATGATAAGGCTATTAATTCTATCATATCTCATTATGATAATAATATTGAATTTTACAGTAATGTTTCGTTTGGCATTAATTTAGAAACAATGATGATATCAGGAGCAGCGGCATATAACACTCAGAAATTGATACTAACTATTGGAAAATTAGCTACAAAATCAAGCGCAGGAGCAGGTTTTGTATTTAATGCAATGGATGCCTGGAGGGCATACAACAAAGGTCACTATTATGAAGGTTCATGGCAGGGAATTCAGGCTTTGGGTTATATAGTTGGTGGAGTATTCCTTTTTATTCCAGGCACTCAAGTAGCTGGGTTATGGATTATTGGTGTCAATTCTGCTGCTGACGTCGGAGAGTATTTTTATGTTAACTGGCAAAAAAATTAATCCCTATGAAACAAATCATCTCATTTTTATATTTGTATTGGTTAAGATATGTTCTGTTTATCAAAGCATTATATAGACCAAAATTACATAAATGGAAGAAAAAGGGAAAAAGGAGAAAATATTCTGATTTTAACGACGCTATTTACAATCTCATAGGTTTCGGAGTCTTGGTTCAATTTTTCTTTTTATTTACGATAGTTGAAATTACTTTTAAAATCAAGGGTTTAATTTTTTTAGCCAAACATAGAATTCCTGGTTTTTTTATTGCAATATTAGGTGTGATTCTTTTTTATTTACTGAGGTTTTTATTGTTTCAATTATGTCCAAAAATACAACTAGAAAAGGATAATAAAATTTGGTTAATCAGAGATGCAATTACTCAAACAAAAAACATAAGATTTGTTTATCCATTGATTTTTGTAATCTTTTTAGGCCTTTTGTTTTTTTTCACAACAGGACTGTTTATTGCCTCAGCAGTAAATAATTAATTCCTCTTATATGAAAATCTTTCAAATTTACACCATGATTTGGCAAAGCAAGGACATGCTATGAGACTGATACAACAAGATATGTTCTTTAGGAGGATGTGGCAACATTAAAAAAACATTTAAGGTCGCAAATTGCGACCTTAAAGGAATGAATGATAAATTTGCTATATAAAAAAATTTATGGAAAAGAATAACAAGACAAATGCAATTGCAATACCTGACGAAGTAGTAATGAGCAAAATTTATTTTATAAGAGGGCAAAAAGTGATGTTGGATAAAGATTTAGCGGAACTCTACGGGGTCGAAACAAGAAGATTAAATGAACAGGTTAAAAGGAATATTTCCCGATTCCCAGGTGATTTTATGTTTCAATTATCAAATGATGAATATCAAAACTTGAAATCGCAAATTGCGATTTCAAGTTGGGGTGGACGTCGAAAACCTCCTTATGCTTTTACCGAACATGGTGTTTTGATGTTATCCAGCGTTTTAAACTCAGAGAGAGCAATAAAAGTAAACATACAGATCATGCGGGTTTATGTTCGTATCCGTGAAATGATACTGCTCAATAAAGATATATTACAGCGTTTAGAAGGTATTGAAAGAAAATTATCTGACCATGATAATCAAATTATGCTGATTTTTGAATACCTGAAACAGTTTGAAGAAGCCAAGCAACAGCAGTTAGAACAGACAAATCGGAAAAGAATCGGATTTAAAAAAGATTAACCTTTTTAATGCAATATTAAAGCTATACTGAAATAAACTCAGGCTTTCAGCCTGATTCAAAACACATCAATCAAAAATATTTTTCTAACTTTACGGCATGGAATGGCAAAGCAATACAATAGTTTCTTTTTCAATCACCAACCGCGGCTTCACCGGCCACGAGCACATGCAGCAATTTGGTCTCATCAACATGAATGGCCGAATGTATGATCCCATCCTCGCCCGCATGCTCTCGCCCGATCCATTAGTAACCAACTCCGCCCTCAGCCAGGATTACAACCGCTACGCCTATGTGCGAAACAACCCCATGAAATTTACTAATCCCAGTGGGTATCAATACATGATTGATGGCCTGATCCAACAATTAAATTCTCGACAGGTGAAGGATTTATACTCATTATTCCTGACAAACTTCGATGTCTGAATGGAATAAAAGAATTTTTTTACTTTTGCTGTAATGTTTTAGGATGACAACCCATTACACAACATTTCAGATTATTTCAATATTCGGGACAGCAGCAATTGCAGTCGCTGCAATTATTTATCTTCATATTTTAAGAAAATATAAAACAGCGGTATTGCTATTGTTTATTGCGGCTGCATTGATCAGGTTTTCTGTGATCCGGTTTGATCAGTTTGTTAATCTTTGGGATGAACAGTTTCATGCCCTTGTAGCAAAGAACATGATGGATGAGCCGTTTAAACCAATGTTGTACAAAGATCCTGTTCTGCCTTACAACAAGGCAATGTGGATTTCCAGTCATGTGTGGTTGCACAAGCCACCGCTTTTTCTGTGGCAGATTGCACTGAGTATGATACTCTTTGGTGTCAATGAGTTCGGATTACGATTTCCCGGAGCGTTCATGTCATTTTTATTTGTGCTGATGATTTATTCCATGGCCAGGAAGTGGACAAACAGGTATATTGCATTTTATGCTGCACTTTTTTCTGCCTTTTCCTCGTATTTGCTTGTTATGGTCGCAGGTTTTCAGCCAACTGACCATAACGATACAGCCTTTATTTTTTATGTAACGGCAAGTTTGTGGGCATGGACCAAATATATGTATTCAGGAAAATTAAAATGGGTCATACTTGCCGGAGTTATTGCAGGCTGTGCCGTGCTAGTGAAATGGTATGCGGGACTGCTGATCTTTCCGGTATGGGGAATCGCAGTACTGAGCTCTGCTGAACTCAGAAAAACACTCAGATCCTACATTCATATTGTAATTTCTTTTGTGTTGTGTATTCTTGTGTTTTTGCCGTGGCAGATATATGTAGCAATACAGTTTCCTGCAGAGAACAAATTTTCTTCTTTGGCAAAGGCAGAGCATCTCTGGAATGTTGTGGAAGGACACGGGGGCGGACTCTTGTATCACTTCTTTGTTCTTGATACACTTTATGCAAAAGGTGCTGTTTTTTTGACGATTCCTGCATTATTGCTGCTCGTGAGAAAAATCCGTAACAAAGGAGTCAAAGTAGCTTCAGTGGCATTTGTTCTGATTCCTTTTCTGGTGTTTTCAGTATCTGCAACAAAGTTGTCTGCTTTTACGATGATCAGTTCCTCAGTCATTTTTATTGCATTTGCAACATTGATCTATGAACTGTTCCTGTTTTTCAGACCCCGGTATCAAAAACACAGAAAGTTTGGAAAATTTATCGCAGTTGCTGCTCTCATAGGTTGTTTGTTCTGGTTTTATAATGTTGATCACATTCAATATCATCATACAGTCTGGAAGAATGAAAAAGCTGAATACAGAAACAACAGGTATCAATCAGCTGCATTTTTCAGGTCAATGGATGTGAAGGCTGTTCCTGAACATTCAATTTTCATAAACTGCAAGGCATATGATGCTGTTATGATGATGTTTTATACTCCTTTTGTTGCCTATGATGGAATTCCTTATGATGATCAGATGCAAATTCTGATGAATTCAGGCAGGCCGGTTTTTGTATTTGAAAATGATGAAACTGAAGCACTTTCAGAGCAATATCCATGGTTGAAAATTTATTCCGGAGATTACTGGTGATATTTAAAGGTGCAAATACTTCAACTGCCCGTGTTCAAGTTGTAATATTTCACCGGATGATGTTTGCAAGATCAGTCTGCCTGACTTGTCTACTGAGATGATTCTTGCAATGGTATGAATGTCATTCACAAGATATTCCCGTTCTTCATTTCTGAAAAGAAGCAAATCGTTATATTCATTTTCAATTTGTACATACTTCTGGTTTTCAATGAGGGTAATTTTTTTCCTGATCAATCCACTCAGTTTGATCAGACATGTTTGGATATTATAGTGTTTTGAAGTAATGTTTTTAAGAGATACAGCTCTGTTTTCCATTTCAGGAAATGATTCCTGGTTGATGTTGAGACCAATACCTAAAATGCTATGAATCTCTTCTCCGAGGATCATGTTTTCGATAAGTATTCCTGCAATTTTTCCACCTTCATGGATAATGTCGTTTGGCCATTTGATTTTAAAATGCGAAGAGTGGGTTTCTGAATTCAGAAATTCTGCTACTGAAAGTGCAACGCACTTGTTGATGAGAAAAAGTTTTTCTGCAATGATTTTACCAGGATTGTAGTACATTGAAAATGTCAGATTCAGCCCGGGTTCTGATATCCAGATGTTCTTTCCCTGACCTTTGCCGCTTTTCTGATTATTTGTATGAACAACAGTAAACTGTTTGGGGACAGAAGAAACGATCATTTGTTGTAAATGATCATTGGTTGATTTGGTTTCATCAAGAAAGATCAGAATTGTGTTCTTATTTTTCATGATGCAAAAATACGGACATACTTCTGTAAAATCAACATAATTAACGAGTAAATGTTTATGATTTCATGAATTTGGTTAATTTTGCAAATAATTACACAAAGGACAGAAAGTATGGAAATAGATATTATTGTTGAATCAATTCTTGAGAAAAAGGGAAACGATATTGTGGTTCTTGATTTATCAGGACTGGACGGGGTGTTCTTTTCATCATTTGTCATTTGTCATGGCACCTCAGGACCACAGATGGAAGCGATCGTTGAGAATGTAGACCGGATGTTGCGAAAAAAGAAAAAAATTCATCCTTCCCATATAGAAGGAAAATCGAATATGGAATGGGTTTTGATGGACTACGGTGATATCATCGTACATGTTTTCAATGAAGATTCCCGAAAATTCTACAATCTTGAAGATTTATGGGCAGATGCTATCATTACCCGTGTTGAACAGTAATAATTTGGAGTGACAAAATGACAGAAAAACAAAAACCTTCAGGGAAAGGCCCGCTACCGGGAAAACCGGCTCCGGGTGGTAGGAAATTTAATTTTTATACAATTTACATTTTTATTGCAATTGTATTGATTGCAATGTATTTTTTCAATTCACCAAGTAAGATCGAAGAAATTAACTGGAATCGTTTTGAAAGAATTGTAGAGAAACAAGATTATGAAAAGATTATCGTTGTAAACAAGGAGTTTACAGAAATTTATATCAAAGCAGAAGCATTAAAGTCTGATTCATCTTACAATGATGTTGCAGAAGGCTCATGGGGGTCAAATTTAAACGAAGGTCCTCATTATCGAATGAAGTTTATAACGATAGAATCATTTGAAAATAACATCAGAGAACTTCAGGACAGGATTTTCAGACAAGATACAATAGGGAAAACTCCTGAGGAAATCGCACAAATTGAAAAGGACAGCCGGATTGAGCTTATTCCTGAAACACGAAAGAACTGGGCCGGTGATCTTTTTACATGGCTGATTCCTATTGGGATTTTCGTTATAATCTGGATTTTTATCATGCGCTCCATGTCACGGGGGTCGGGAGGTGCCGGAAATATTTTCAGTGTTGGAAAGTCCAAAGCTCAGTTGTTTGACAGGGATTCCAGTGTTGCAGTGACATTTAAGGATGTTGCTGGGTTGGATGAAGCCAAGGTTGAAATTGTTGAAATTGTTGACTTTTTGAAAAGCCCAAAGAAATATACAGCACTCGGTGGTAAAATTCCGAAAGGTGTTTTGCTTGTCGGACCTCCCGGAACTGGTAAAACATTGCTTGCAAAAGCAGTTGCAGGAGAAGCAAAAGTCCCGTTTTTCAGTATGTCAGGCTCTGATTTTGTGGAAATGTTTGTAGGGGTTGGAGCTTCCAGAGTTCGTGACCTTTTTAAACAGGCCAAGGAAAAAGCACCATGCATTGTTTTCATTGATGAAATCGATGCCATCGGTCGTGCGAGAGGCAAAAATGCCATCACGGGCGGAAATGATGAAAGGGAAAATACATTGAATCAGCTTCTGACCGAAATGGATGGTTTTTCATCAAATACAGGCGTAATCATTCTTGCAGCAACAAACAGAGCTGATATTCTTGACAAAGCCCTGATGAGAGCTGGAAGGTTCGATCGAATGATTCATGTTGAACTGCCTGACTTAAACGGACGAGAAGATATTTTCAAAGTTCACCTGAAGCCATTGAAGCTCTCAGCTGATGTGGAGCCTGCATTTCTTGCAAAACAAACTCCCGGTTTTTCAGGAGCTGATATTGCCAATGTTTGTAATGAAGCCGCTTTGATAGCAGCAAGAAGAGACAAAAAAGTTGTTGAAAGACAGGATTTTCTAGATGCAGTTGACCGGATTATCGGAGGTTTGGAAAAAAGGAACAAGATAATTTCACCTGAAGAAAAGAAAGTGATTGCGTTTCATGAAGCAGGTCATGCTTCTGTAAGCTGGTTGCTTCCCTACGCACATCCTCTTGTGAAAGTGACAATTGTGCCGCGTGGTAAAGCGCTTGGAGCAGCCTGGTATTTGCCTGAAGAACGACAGATTACAACATTTGAACAGCTTTTTGATGAAATGACAGCCACACTCGGAGGACGTGCTGCAGAAGAAGTGATCTTCGGGAAAGTGTCAACAGGTGCTCTGAATGATCTAGAACGTATTACAAAGCAGGCTTATGCTGCAGTTTCATTCTTCGGCCTAAATGAAAAAATCGGAAATCTGAGCTTTTTCGATAGTTCCGGTTCTCAGGAGTATGTCTTTCAGAAACCTTACAGTGAAAAAACAGCTGAAGTGATTGATGAAGAGGTGAGTAAACTTGTCGAAAAAGCGTATTTAACTGCGAAAAAGCTTATTGTTGAAAACAAAGCAAAAGTTGAAGAACTGGCAAACAGATTGCTGACAAAAGAAGTCATTTTTAAGGAGGATGTTGAAGAAATTTTTGGAAAAAGAGCAGGTGAAATAGAACCTCTAAAACCTGAAGAAAACAATCAGCAATCAACGATGTCTAATAATCAGAATGAAGAAATGGTTATCAGTGAAGACTCTGTGCCTGAGAAATCACTCGATATGGATACAAAACAGAACACACTTTTTGATCAGGATTCTGAAAACACAGAGCAGTAATCATAAACCAAATGGGACAGAGAGAAGAAATAATTGCCCGCGAGGAAATGCTGAAAAAAATCAGGCAAGCACTTCTGGTTTCAAAGGAGAATCCATTCGAAGGAGAAGATCTGAATGCTGATGTTTTTGTGCACAGTGAAGAAATTCCAGAGCTTATTTTTGCACATAAACTCATGGAAGCTGGTGGAAGTTTTGTGTATTGTGAGGATGAAAACGATTTTCTATCGCAGTTTTATGCACTCATAGAACAAAAAAACTGGAAACGATTCAGACCCGGAAACAAAGCTTTGGCTGAATTTATAAATCTACCTGCGGACATGATCATCAGTCCTGATCAATGCACCGGAGAGGAGATTGGAGTGACACAGTGTGAATATCTTGCCGCCCGAACCGGAAGTGTTGTGATGTCAACTACAGTGTGCCCTGATCGACTTGCATGGAGTTTTTGCAGTGTTCATATCGTTATTGCCTCAACAACTCAGGTTGTTGAAGGCCTGTCAAGTGCATATCAACTGTTAACTGAGAAATACAAGGACGATCAATATCCCTCTCTGATCAGTGTAGTGACAGGACCAAGTCGCACTGCTGATATTGAAAAAAATCTTGTTATGGGGGCACACGGACCTGCAGAGTTGATTGTCTTTTTAATTGACGTCGCATGAAAGAAGTTATTACCCGCACATTGACGGGGATATTGTTCATCATCGTTGTTATTGGTTCTGTTTTAATTCACTGGGTTGCCTTTGCTTCAGTTCTGGCAATCTTTCTTATTTTAGCCACTCACGAATGGCTGAAGCTTAACAGAATTGAAAATCCCGGCGTTTCAGGTTTTCTGATGTACTTTTCAGTAATTGTTGTATATCTTTCATTCGTGCTACTGAAATTATTGGATTTTCCGGTATTTGTTCCAGTGATTTTTCTGTTACTTCCTTTTCTTGCTTCATATGAAACCATTCGGGGAAAAGAGCATATTCTGAAAACGACTGCAATAACTTTCTTTGGAACAGTGTATCTTGCTTTGCCTTTTGGTCTTCTTGTTTCAATGCATGGTTATTTCAGTAATTACAGCGATGGCTTTTATATAATTTCACTTTTTACTGTGATTTGGGCTTATGACACACTCGCATATTGTTCAGGAATGCTTTTCGGAAAACACAAATTGTGTGAAAGGATTTCACCGAAAAAAACCTGGGAGGGACTCATCGGAGGAACACTGCTGACAATCATTTTAATGTTTGTAGCTAACAGAATGTTTGTCAGAATGAATGACCTGATCGTTATCATTGCTGGAGTTATCATTATTGCTGCATCAACATTTGGGGATATGTTTGAGTCTGTCATGAAAAGAAATGCCGGCGTTAAGGACAGCGGAACAATTTTTCCGGGGCACGGGGGAGTCCTCGATCGCTTTGATTCAGTGTTTTTTGCAGTTATTCCCTATGTTTTATTCTTGCTTTTCTTTTTAAAGCAGTAAATAAAAACTTTCCCATTCCAACTCCCGACTTCCGACTCCCGACTTCCGACTTCCAACTTCCAACTTCCAACTTTTCACTATATTTGCAGAAAAAAAATCATGAGGCTTCATCCTGTTGGATACAGAGTAATTTTGATTGCATTGGTTTTGTTGCTTGCAATACATATTTTGTTGTTTCTGGTCATACCATCAAAATTGGTTTGGACACTTGTGTTTCTCATTCCTTCAGTGGTATTGTTTATACTTATACTTCGCTTTTTCAGATATCCCGATCGTAACCCTTCCGACTTGTCAGGAGATACAATACTTGCTGCTGCCGACGGACTCGTTGTTGCAATTGAGGAGATTGTTGATGACAGATTTTTTAAAGGTCCTGCGATTCAGATCTCAACTTTTATGTCGCCCTATAATGTGCATCTGAACTGGGTTCCTGTTGATGCCAAAGCTGAAGAAGTTGTCTATATGCCCGGAAAGTATCTTCTGGCCCGAAATCCAAAATCATCCATGCTCAATGAAATGGCATGTGTGTCTTTTCTGACAGAAAACGGACAACGTATTGTTGTGAAACAAATTGCAGGAATTGTGGCCCGCAGAGTGATGCCGTTTCTCAAATCTGGAGATGTGTGTAAAAAAGGGGACGAGCTTGGCTTTATCCGCTTTGGTAGCCGCGTGGATGTTCTTGTCCCGGTTGGTTCAAAAATCGTCGTGAATATCGGAGACAAACCAAGAGGAATGGAAACAGTTCTTGCTGAATTTCCGCCAATATCTTCTGAAACACAGAATTAAGATTAAACATCCTAAGTCAGCAATTCGCTGATTTGCATCATAATATGAAAATTATGGAAAGGAATACTGTTTAATTTCATTCAGTCAGAAAAAACAATGTATTATTTTTGAATGTAGTTTTCAATAATTTGTAATTTAGCCATAAAGAACAATGACAATGAGTAAAAGAATTTTGGTTACCGGTGGAGCCGGTTTTCTCGGATCACATCTGTGCGAACGCCTGCTCAGTGAGGGGAATGAAGTTGTTTGTGTTGACAATTATTTTACGGGCTCGAAACGCAATATCGTACATTTGTTAAAGCATCCTTATTTTGAACTGATCAGACATGATGTGACCATGCCGATTTTTCTTGAAGTCGATGAAATCTACAATCTGGCATGCCCTGCTTCTCCAATTCATTATCAGTACAACCCGATCAAGACGGTGAAAACATCTGTAATGGGCGCCATCAATATGCTTGGTCTGGCAAAACGCATCAAAGCAAAAATTCTACAGGCCTCGACAAGTGAAGTTTATGGAGATCCTGAAATTCACCCGCAGCATGAAGAATACTGGGGACATGTGAATCCCATTGGTCCGAGAGCCTGTTATGATGAAGGCAAAAGATGTGCTGAGACCCTGTTTATGGGATATCATCAGCAGAATAATGTTAGAATTAAGATACTGAGGATTTTCAACACCTATGGCCCCCGAATGCATCCCAATGACGGACGTGTTGTGTCCAACTTCATTGTTCAGGCATTGAAAGGTGAAGACATTACCGTATACGGTGATGGCTCTCAAACCCGCAGCTTCTGTTATGTGGATGACCTGATTGAAGCAATGATCAGAATGATGAACACTCCCGAAAATTTTATTGGGCCGGTGAATGCAGGCAATCCGAAAGAATTTACAATTCTGCAGCTTGCGCAGAAGGTGATTGAAATGACCGGCAGTAATTCAAAGATTATTTTCAACCCACTTCCTGCTGATGATCCGATGCAGCGGAAACCCGATATCTCAAAGGCAATTAAATTGCTAAGCTGGCAACCGATGATTCCACTTGAAGAAGGATTGAAGAAAACGATTGAATATTTTGAGACATCGATTTAAGCTTGTAAAAATGAGAAATTTTGTATTCAGTATTATCATTCTGAGTTCATTTGGAACAATGTCGCAGCCTGTGTATTTCCCTTATGAAAATCATCCCTGGGGCGGAAGTTTCCAGATCGTTCACACGATTGACTTTGAAACGCCTGATACAATGATTATGTTTGATCATCAGTCCTTATGGCAAGTCGGAACTCCCCAGAAAAACATTTTTACAGAAGCATGGTCAGTTCCGAATGCTTTGCTTACAGATACGATCTCTTCATACCCTGTTTCAACTCAAACTTCTTTTCAGTTTGGCTTTGCAATCTATGATTATGTGAATTTTTTCATATCATTCAATCAGAGAGTTGATGTGGCAGCAGGAGATTCGTGCCTTGTTGAATTTTCAGGGGATGGTTTTGAATGGTTTTCATATTCCTGTATGAAAAAAGAATATGATAGTATTTATGGCTGGCAGGATGGATTGACTTATTACATCACTGACCTGAACACGCAACTTTCTCATGTTCCGTACAGCGGAAAAAATCCTGTTTTTACAGATACAACGATAGGGTGGGAACAACATTCATTCTGGTTTTTATATGTTATGATAACAAAAGAGAATACAATTTTCAACGATAGTCTTTTTGTCCGTTTCAGGTTTGTTTCTGATCAGTTTCCTGATAACAGGGACGGATGGATGCTCGACAATTTCTACATCGGAATATGGATGCCCGGAGATGATGCACTCAATGATGGCAGAATAATTCAAAGTGTATTATTGTATCCAAATCCATCTGATGGGTTGATTTGCTTCGAAGAAAATCGCTTCGTGAATCCGGTCAGTGTTTCGGTATTTGATCTGAAAGGAGAAAATGTACACTCAGAATCAGTGGTTAACAACCGGTTGAATCTGAAACATTTGCCCGAGGGCCTTTATATGTTGTATTTTCTGGATATGAAGGAAAATGCTGCTTTTTCAAAACTTCAAATTCTCAGATGATTATGTCCAAAAAAACAATCCTTGTAACCGGGGCAAATGGTCAGCTCGGACAGGCGCTGTTCAAAGCTTCTGAAGATGTAACTGATCTGAAAATAATATTCACTGATGTGGAACAGCTTGATATTACGAATAACCGGCAGGTTCGTGAGGTGATTTCACAATTGAAACCTTTTGCCGTTGTAAACTGTGCTGCATACACCGCTGTTGATAAAGCAGAATCTGAGCCTGAACAAGCAGCGCTTATCAATGTTGCAGGACCGGGAAGCCTTGCAGCAGCATGTGCACTGAATGATACTCTTCTGATTCACATTTCAACCGATTATGTGTTTGGCGGTGCTGGGAATATACCTTATTTAGAAGACCATCCTGTTGATCCCAAAGGAGTGTACGCAACGACCAAAGCCCATGGCGAAAAAGCTGTGATGACTTCGGGAGCGGATTATATGATTATCCGCACATCCTGGCTTTATTCTGTATTTGGGAATAATTTTGTTAAAACCATGCTTAGGTTAGGAAAGGAGAGAGATGAGCTGAAGGTGGTGAAGGATCAGATCGGCAGTCCAACAAATGCAGAGGATCTTGCAAATGCAGTTTTTCATATCATCATGAATCCGAAAGCTGAAAAAACAATGCGTGAAATATTTCATTATGCAAATTCAGGTGCTGTCAGTTGGTTTGATTTTGCTTCAGAAATTATGGATTATGCAAAACTAAGTTGTAAAGTGTTTCCGATCAGAACTGCAGAATACATTCAGGCTGCGCCTCGGCCCATGTACAGTGTCCTGGATACAACAAAGATTCAGAATTATTTTGATATTTCAGTTCCGCACTGGAAAGAGAGTTTACACAAATGCATTGATGAGTTGAAGAACAAACAGCAATGATGATTTCTGAAACATTTCTGTTGTCAGTTCAGTTTGAAATAATCTCATTAAATTTACATTTTCAATCGTAAGCATGATGGATAAAAACACGGCTATTGAACGCATTCATTTTCTGACTGCAGAGTTAAACAGGCACAACCATAATTATTATCTGCTTGATCAACCTGAAATTTCTGATCTGGACTTTGACAAATTTCTTGAAGAATTAAAACTTCTTGAGTTGCAGTGGAATTATCGTCTGCCTGACAGTCCGACTCAACGTGTCGGAGGACAGGTCAATAAACAGTTTCAACAAGTGAAACACACTTATCCGATGCTTTCGCTTGACAATACATATTCTGTGGAAGAACTTCGAGAATTTCATGTCCGCATCAGTAAACTGACTGAAGGTCAGTTCAAATATATTTGTGAACTCAAATATGATGGTGTGGCCATTGGATTGCGCTATGAGAACGGACTTCTTGTTCGTGCTGTTACCCGTGGAGATGGAGTGCAGGGTGATGACATTACAGATAACATTAAAACAATTCGCAGCGTCCCCATTCGGCTTCATGGCAATCATTATCCTCAAAAGTTTGAAATTCGCGGTGAAGTCATTATGGACCGTAGAGGTTTTGAAAAATTTAATGAAAGCAGAGTCGAAAACGGAGATCAGCCTTTTGCCAATCCGAGAAATGCGACTTCAGGAAGTTTAAAACTGCAGAATTCAGCTGAAACTGCCAGGCGTCCACTTGATTGTTACATGTATTATCTGCTCGGAGATCAGCTGCCTTCTGATTCACATTATGAAAATTTGCAGGCTGCAGCAGGATGGGGATTTAAGATATCTCCGCATCTTCGTATATGCAACAGCATGACCGAGGTTGAAAATTTCATTGCGCTCTGGGAAAAAAAGCGTTCTGACCTGCAATTTGATATTGACGGGATCGTCATCAAAGTAGATAGTATATCACGACAGCAGCAAATGGGATTTACGGCAAAAAGTCCACGTTGGGCTGTGGCCTATAAATATAAACCTGAACAGGGTTGTACTCCATTGCTTTCAGTACAGTTTTATGTTGGACGAACCGGTGTTGTTACTCCTGTGGCGAATCTGAAACCTGTGCATTTATCTGGAACAATCGTGAAGCGTGCTTCGTTGCATAATGCTGATATCATTGCAAAGCTTGATGTCCGTATCGGTGATCATGTCTTTGTTGAAAAAGGCGGGGAAATCATCCCGAAAATTACCGGTGTTGATATGTCAAAACGTGATTTGTTTTCGCAGGAGCTGATATTTCCACAAAATTGTCCTGAGTGTTATACTCTGCTAATACGCAATGAAAGCGAGGCTCAGCATTATTGTCCGAACGAAAAGGGATGTCCCCCACAGTTGAAAGGAAAGATTGAGCATTTTATCAGCCGGAAGGCGATGAATATTATGAGCCTTGGAGCTGGAAAAGTGGATTTGCTTTATGAAAAAGACCTTGTGAGAGATGTTGCTGATTTGTACGATCTCAGGGCAGATCAATTACTGGGACTGGATAAAACATTTGAAGATGTACTGACCGGAAAGAAACGAACAGTGACATTTCAGCAGAAAACAGTTCAGAATATGCTGGAAAATATTGAACAGTCGAAGCAGGTTCCGTTTGCAAGAGTGTTGTTTGGGCTGGGGATCAGGTTTGTTGGCGAAACAGTTGCCGCCAATATTGTTGATGAGTGTCATTCCATGGGAAAACTCATGAACATGACCTTTGAAGAACTCAAATCTATTGATGAAGTCGGAGAGAAGATTGCCCAAAGTCTGATTGATTATTTCTCAGATACTGACAATATCAGTTTGATTGAACGGCTCATGAAAGCAGGCGTAAGGATGGAAGGAGCTGAAAAAGCCGAAAAGCTGAGTAATATCCTTGAGGGAAAGCTGGTTGTCATCAGCGGAACATTTTCCAGAAGCCGTGAAGAAATGAAAATGCTCGTTGAACAGCACGGCGGAAAAATGGCATCATCCATTTCAAAAAACACAAACTTTGTTCTTGCCGGAGAAAATATAGGACCCGTAAAATTGAAGAAAGCAAGGGATTTGGGAGTGGAATTGGTTTCGGAAGAAGTATTTATGAAGATGATAAATGTTTGATGCTACTATCTGTTTAAATAATCCTGAACTTGTTTATTTACAATGATTTTAGTATCTTCCCATTTTAAATCAATAAGCATAACTGGTTGAATATCAGTTTCTGCATCTGAGAAATATGTCAGGCTTTTCAGCACTGTAAAAACAGTCCCGTCTTTAAATTTGTTCATGTAAAATTCAAGCATTTCGTCAAGAGTAAATATTTGTAAAAGGAAACAGATGTCAATAAAATCTTTTCTTGTTCCCCTGCCTGTAACTGCAGCAAGTTTCATAGCTGCAATATCTTTCATGTGTGCAAGACTTATCTCATTTGAGATGACTGCCTGCTCAAGCCATGGATAGGGGTAATTGACGATATCCACTTTAATCCCATTAATAGAAAATATGTGTATATTTTTTGTCTGATGAAGCAGCCGGACATCATCAAACACAGACAATGTCTGGGATAATTCAATATTATCGCCTTGAAGATTTCCGAATAAATCGAAATCAATTGATTTTCTGTGACCGATTTGCAGAGCCAGTGAAGTTCCACCTGCCAAACGAAATTCCCTGAGCAGCTCAGTTTCTTGAAGTTGCTTCAGAAGTCCCAGTGTTTTGGCTTCGATTGTTTCAAAGTGAAGCATAAGAATTGTTCCTTTGGTATTTTTGTAATAAAAGCAACAAATGAAAGGGATTTGTCATCCAGATCGCGGATTTCTTTGCTGGCAATTTTGCCAATTTTTTTTAACCCATAATATTTTTGAATAAACAACCAGTCTTCAATAAGTCCATACTGCAGAACTCTCTGAATTATAAATGCGGCATTACTTTCCGGATCAAGTTTCTCTGAATCAACATCCCAGAATAAATGGCTTGATAGTGTTTCTGCAACTCGCATGTTATCTGACATTTAAACCATGTTTTTGTGTTCGGATATAGTATCTTAAAATAGGCTTTTTATCTCTTTTTTCAAAATTTCCAGAGCTTGCTGGCGTGCGTTTTTGTTAATCTTCAGTGAGTTTTCAAAAATCATTGAACTCAGATCACGGGCAGGTGCTTCCTGTTTTACCATGGCTGCTGAAGAGTTGATCTGACTGATGGTTTCTTCCTTGGCATTTTTGATCCATTCCCACGCTTCATTTGAAATATAGAGCTGTTGTGACAGATTGTGCTCAAATTCCTGCCTGATGGTTTGAATCAGCAGGTTCTGATAGTCATAGGCACTGAAATCCATTGAAGGGACACGCGGTATAAGATTCTCAAAAGCAATTCGTTCGAGAAACAGTGTAAGTCTTTCGTACGCCTGCAGACGCAGTGGCATGGTTTTTTCAGAATTCTTCGCCTTCAGATCAACGAGCATTTTCTTTTCTTCGCTTTCAATAAACGTCCTGAAACTGTTCAATACTGATTTCAGGATGAAAAATGCAGTCAGAAATACAACTGCCGAGGGAATTATGATGATAAGAATGTCTTTGATTATGTCCATGGAATACAGTGTTTTTGAATGAAAAGCAAAGTTATAAAAATTATCGGCACATGACATATATCATTTTTAATTCATGAAAACGCTGGTTGAAAAATTTTCCTGTTCCTGAAAAAATTTGTACGTTTGCCAAAAATCAAAACAGAGAATAATCAAATGACAGAAAATCTTAGTAAACAAATGCTGGCCGACCGGGTTGTCAGAATGGAAGAGTCGGCTACACTGGCCATGGCCCGCATGGGAAGAGCTTTGCGAGAGCAGGGAATTGATGTGATTACACTGAGTGTCGGAGAACCCGATTTTTTTACACCTGATTTTATTAAAAATGCTGCAAAAAAAGCCATAGATGAAAACTACAGTTTTTATTCACCTGTGTGCGGTTATGCAGACCTGAAGAAAGCCATATCGAACAAACTAAAAAGAGATAATGGTCTTGAATATTCAGCGGATCAGATCATTGTTTCCAACGGTGCCAAACAGTCAATTGCTAATGTGCTTCTGGCAGTTATCAACCAGGGCGATGAAGTTGTTGTCCCGACCCCATATTGGGTAAGCTATTCGGAGCTGATCAAACTTGCAGACGGAACCCCTGTTTACATTGATGCAACCATAGATCAGGACTTCAAGGTTACACCAGAGCAAATTGAAGCTGCCATCACACCAAAAACAAAAGCGTTTATTTTTTCATCTCCCTGCAATCCGACAGGGACGGTTTACAGTAGGAATGAGCTTAAAAAAATTGCTGAGGTTATCGGCAAGCATCCGGGGATCATTGTCATCAGCGATGAGATTTACGAACATATTAATTTTGTTGGAAAACATGAAAGCATCGGACAGTTTGAAGAACTGAAAGATAGGGTTGTGACAATTAACGGGGTTTCAAAGGCCTTTGCAATGCCAGGATGGAGGATCGGGTATATGGCTGCGCCCATGGAAATTGTCAAAGCATGTGACAAGATTCAGGGACAGGTAACTTCAGGTGCTTCCAGTATTGCCCAAAGAGCTGCACTTGCTGCAATTGAGAAGAATCCGGCAGATATATACGAGTTGAAGTGCATGCTCGATGCATTCCTTGAACGCAGGGATCTGGTTGTATCAATGTTGAAACAAATACCTGGTCTTAAAGTCAATATTCCTGAAGGTGCATTTTATGTTTTTATCAACGTGGAAGGTTTTTATGGAAGAAGTGACGGAACAAAAACCATCATGAATGATAATGATTTATGTATGTATCTGCTTGACAAAGGGCATGTTGCCCTGGTTCCTGGCTCAGCTTTTGGTGACGGAAAATGTATTCGCATTTCCTATGCCACGTCTAAAGAGCAGCTTGTTGAGGCATGTAATAGGATTGCAGGAGCTTTACTGGACTTGAAATAAATTCTCTGAATTCTGCTTAGGTGTTTCCTGTGTTGATCACAGGAGTTGTAGCATGATCAGAGCATAATACAACCAAAAGGTTACTTATAAAAGATGCTTTCTGTTCTGTTGTGAGTTCAGCAATTTTGTTGTCTTCCATCTGTTGCAGAGCCATTTCTACCATACTTACAGAACCTTCAACAATCTTTCTTCGTGCAGCAAGAATTGCCTGTGCCTGTTGTCTTTGCAGCATTACGGCAGCAATCTCAGGGGCATAAGAAAGATTTGAGATTCTGGCTTCCAGAATATCGATACCGACAATGTCAAGTCGTGCAAGAATTTCATCTGCCAGTGATTTATTGATTACTTCAGTTCCAGATCGAAGTGTAATGTTTTCCTTGTCATCTTCAAGATTGTCATAAGGATACGAATGGGCAATTTTACGAAGTGCTGCTTCAGATTGAATTTTAACAAAATTCTGATATGATGTTTCCTGCTTTTCTTTTTTTATGCCGGTTTTAGCGTCTAATTCTTCACTTGCCTCAATGTTGAAAATGGCTCTGTATGTGTCAATCACTTTCCATACAACAACTGCGCTGATCAGAACCGGGTTGCCCATCTCGTCATTTACCTTAATAATGTTGGTTTCAAGATTTCGCACCCGCAGTGAAACCTTTTTTTAATGTAAAATGGATTCATCCAGAAAAAACCGTCCAGACTTACAGTCCCTTTATATTTCCCGAAGAAAACAAGAACCCTTGCCTGGTTGGGCTGAATTGTAAATAGACCAGTAAACCAAATAATCCCGGTTAAAAAGGCAAATAATGTCATTACTATCACAATGCCTTTTTGACTTGCTATAATCAGTAAGGGAGAGAATGTGAACAATATTCCAATAAACAGATGTAAAAAACCATTTCTTCTTAAATTTCTGATTTGTTCCATTTTCTGAAAAATTAAAATAACTAATAATCTTCATGTTTTTCAAAGGTAAGAATAAAATGGAATCTATCATAGAAAAAATTCTTAAATTTGTTAACTTATAATGACTTAAAATCATACTGTATGATCCGGATTCATCTGGTTAAACTTATAGTTCTGGGTATTCTGAATCTTCCTTTCCTTTTAAATTCACAGACTGAAAATGAACAATTCAAAGTCAAATGGGGGCAACCAATTAAAATCAACAGGAAGTATCTGTTTGAAAATATTGTCACAATTGACAGGGACAACAACATTCACGTTTTGTATCGTGAATATTCCCGTAATATGGGAGGGTCCTCAAAATATCATCTTGCGAAGATCAATAGCAATTTCGATTATACTTCGGGAAGGGAACTTGTCCTGCAGTGGGGAGTTTATCCTTTAAGCCTGCTTGAAGTCGTTGAAATTGGAGGGAAAGTATATGTTTTCACATCTTATCAGGATACAAAACTCAAGGAAAAATATATTTTTCTGCATGAGTATGATGCATCAGTGATGACTGTTTCTGCCGGAAAAGAGATTGCAAAGATGAGTTTTGAAGGTTTTAAAAGAAGTCAGTCCGGTGATTTTTCAGTCGTATATTCGGAAGACCGGAACAGCATCCTCGTATATTTCGAATTGCCATATGGAGATAATGATCCTGAAAGGTTTGGTGTAATTGCGTATGACAGGAATATGAATGTTATTTGGGAAAATACATTTGTACTGCCTTATCAGGCAGATAAATTCAGGCGGGAGCAACTGTTCCTGGGTAACAACGGTGAAATATTTTTAACAGGCAGAAAGTACCTTGAAAAAGATCCGGGGGTAAGAAGAGATCCGAAAAATTTTCAGTTCGTTTTGTTGCATACAGCAAACAATGGAAATGAACTCATTGAACATGTCATTGCCCTGAATGATTATTATATTACAGATTTAACAGCAGCAATGACTAAGCAAAATGATATTATATGCACTGGTTTTTTTTCTGAAAAGCAAAAAAGCTTTTCAATAAAGGGCGTTTTTTACATTTTGATTGATGATATTACCAAAACCAAAACTGTTGAGACAGTAAAAGTTTTTGATTATGAATTTATTACAGAGGGTCTGACAGAGAGACAACGGAAAAGGTCAGATAAAAATCTTGCTAAAGGAAGAAATATTGAAATGCCTGATTTTGAATTCAGAGATATCATTTTAAAAGAAAACGGAGGCGTTTTGCTGACAGCAGAACAATTTTTTGTTCGGGTTGTGTCAACCACTGATAGCAGAACAGGAATGATCACCTATACGTATTATTATTACTATAATGACATTATTGTTGTGGACATTGATTCAGACGGGACAATCAACTGGACAGTCAAGATTCCGAAAACTCAGCTTTCTTCAAATGATAATGGGTTTTATTCATCATTCTTGATGGCAGTACACAGGGACAAAATGTATATGATTTTTAATGATCATCTGGCCAATGTGAATAATACAACTCAATTTCAAAAAATGACATCAACCCGAAGTAAAAGAAATATTGCAGCTTCTATTGTAACAATTGAAAGAGACGGAACATGGAAAAAACAGATGTTGTTTCCTTTCAGTGAGCCAGGCCTGCACTTCCTTCCGAAATATTCCATGCAGCTTACTGAAGATGAAATTTTACTGTATTGTTATTATCGAGGAAGCAACAGATTCGGTAAATTTGCATTATAAGAAATAACAATACACCCTGATACTGGAAAAACAATTCAGGAGTAAAATAAAAAGACAATGTTATTTTAAGTACTTAGGCAAAACCTTTGCAAACGTTTTTCCGGCAAGTGCATAAGCTTCAACAATACGGCTGCCTGTATCAAAAGCAGCTGAGCCCCTGGCTTTGATTATGTCAAAGACTGCAATAGGGTTGTTCTGGTTTGATCGTTCATAAAATGACACCTTTAGACTGACATAGGCATAGGAACTGGTGACCCCTACATTAAATCCCGGTTCAGTGAAGTAAGTGTTGACAACCATGATGAATTTTGATTCAGTTCTGTCGAAATCAATGAATAAACCAGATGATTTTGAATATTTGTTAAAAAGTTCAATAAATTTTGGTTCAAATCGTTTTGATCTGTCCTGAACCCATAGACCATGCCATCTTTGTCCCCCGTCTCCATCTTTTGAGTCAGCTTCTTTCATTTTCTGGGCAACATAATCTTTTTCTGTCATTTTACCTACGGTCATGTCATCATAGGTAAAACGAACTTCAATAATTTCTTCCCCTTTGAGAGGAGAGAGGTCGCCGCTCATAAGTTTGATTTTCTGTGAAAAGCTAAAAAATGCAATACAGATTGCAAAACCAAATAATAATAATTTTTTCATATGATTGTTTTTTTGTTTTTACAAACTTACTATTTATTGTGAATTGTGTATTCTTCTCATCAGAAATTTTTTAACATATTTACAAACATTATTTACTTGTGAAACCCGATTTCAAGACCAATGCGCCATGAAGGAAGTTGTGAAAAGTCTTTGCTTTTGTCAAACAAATCAGTCAGTCTGTAGCCTGCGTAAATGACGTATCTGTTAAAACCCAGTCTGCCCATGAGCCCGTATTGAAAATCTTCGATATATTTCAGGTCTTTGTACCAAATTTTTATTTTGTTCCCCGATTCATTGACATCCTGTATAAATCGTTGTTTCGTGAAATTATAGCCAGCAAAAATCCCGAGATCCAGAAAATTTCCAATGTACATCCCTCGCCGTTTATCAAAATTAATTCTTAGAAACCATGTTGCATTCAGATCATTGAGAATAAAGATTTCTTTCTGATGCAAAATGCTGTCGTGCACATTTTTACCCGGAACCTGTTTGATTCTGAAGCGGTTGTTGCTGATTTCTGCATTCAAGCCTGTTGAAAGGTAATTGTTTATTCTGAAAATATGTCTGTGCCCGAGTATCAGGCTACTGGAGTAGAAAGGTTGAGTTTGGGCTTCATTTTTCTCTAGTGTCGGGTTAAAACTTAAATTGAAATAGAAATGATTGAAATATTTGCAGTTTGGCCCTTTCAAGGGTTTCTCTGTACTTTTTGTCACAGTCTCCTGCATCACAAAATCCTGAGAATAGGAAATTAATGAAGTGCATAGAATGAGTATAAAAGTAAATGCGGCGGTTTGAATGTGGTTCATTTGACTATTGAATTTTATGGTTGAATGTAAATCCTCTGAAGTGTAACTGAAGTTCAGTCAATTCAGATGAAATGAATGGTTTCTGTAACATCAGGGAGTGCTGATTCACCTGAATGATACCACAGTCGCTGATGATTCCCTTTGTATCAGACCATGCATAAAACATATAACCATCATACAGTCCGTAGGACGAAATATTGCTGTCGAGATTTAGACTTTCATTGATCTGAATCAAAAATTGCCCTTCTTCCTCAGTGACAGAAAATGTTGGAAGAGTTTCGGGCTGATTTCCTGTCAGAACAACTGATGCCTGAGGAATACCATAGCCGTGGCTGTAGTCAAAATAGGGATAAAGGTGTCCTGATTGTTCAATCAGGTTTTTGAGTTCAATAGCATTGCAATCAGGGTGCATCTGACGTGTACATGCTGCAAAACCGGCAACAAGCGGGCTGGCAAATGATGTTCCGAATGCAGTCGTCAGACCTGTCTTTCCTGCAACAGTGGCTTGCCCATAAGCTGAGACATTTGGTTTGCGCCTGAAATCAGAAGTGGGCCCCACAGAGCTGAAATTTATCTTGTAACCTGTTGAGGGATTGATGCCACCGACTGTCAGGATGCTGTCTGCATCCGCTGGAGCACCAATAATTGTCCAATTATTATCACCTTCATTTCCGGCTGCATTAACGACCAGTATCCCTTTTGATGCTGCAGTGTTTGCCATTCTACTTACAAAAGATGATTGACCATCCATTTGATAAGGAAAGTATCGATGATACGTGTACCCAAGCGAGCTGTTTACAATATGCGCTCCGTTTTTGTCAGCCCATTCCAGTGCTGCAGCCCAGTTGACTTCTTCGGAATATGGTTCAGTATTCTTCTCTGTTCGGGCTAGCAAAAACTCGGATCCGGTAGCCAAACCCATTTTTTTTCCTTCGAATATTCCTGCTATCACAGCGAGCACCATTCTGCCATGTGCATTATATCCGTAAACAAAATCACGTTTCTTAACAAAATCAAAGGTTTTTATGATGCGTCCTTCTTTTCTCAAATGTTCGAAAGCAGGATGTGTGTCTACCTGTGGAAACCCTGCATCAAATACTGCTACTCTGACACCTTTGCCATCGATGCCTGATTCTTCAAAAAGATTACCCTGCATGACAAGAAGCTGATTTTTTAAAATGATGAAATCATTCAGTTCTGAAGTATCATCATATTCACATATTATGAAACTCTGATCAATCGGAATAATTTCTTTCACAAATGGAAGCTGTTTAATGAGTTCAAGACTTTCAGCACCGGCCCAGATACTGAGTGCATTCATCCAGCGAACAGAATATGAAACAGAATCTGAAAGACATGAAACTTGGGATATATAACCTTCATTTACGGGAAAATCACTGATATCATATAAATCATAGTTTAAGGAAAGTCTTCTTTCAATGGCCATGGGGTCAAAATATGCATATGGATCAAATTCACTTCCTTTTTTATCGGTAAAAACGACCCAGTGGGTTTGGGCCTGACCATTTAAAATCCCAAATGTTATTAAAAAAAACAGTAGTTTTACACGTTTCATAATCGTCGTATTAACTTTGCAAATATAAAATTTTCATGAACAGAAAACAAAAACTTGCATATATAATTGAATTTTTTGAGCAGAATATGCCTAAACCGGAGACAGAGCTTCACTATAAGAATGAATATGAACTTGCTGTAGCGGTTATCTTGTCTGCACAATGTACTGACAAAAGAGTGAACATGATTACACCTCAGTTGTTTAAACATATACCTGGATTTTCTGACATGGCTGAAAAATCAGCTGAAGAAATTTTTGTTTACATTAAAAGTTGTTCCTATCCCAATAATAAAGCCAAACACCTGGCAGCACTGGCCCGAAAAGTCACAGATGAATTTGGAGGCAAACTTCCCCGTGATGTTGAAACACTGATGACACTGCCCGGAATCGGTCGTAAGACAGCACATGTGCTCTTGTCAGTGTTGCAGAATGAATCTGTTCTGGCTGTTGATACTCATGTTTTCAGGGTCTCCCACAGGCTGGGATTAGTTAACTCAAAGGCAACAACACCCCTGGCCGTGGAAAGACAAATTGTGGAAATTGTGAAGGATAGGGGAATATTGTCGAGATTGCATCACTGGCTTATTTTGCATGGCAGATATGTATGCATAGCCCGAAAGCCAATGTGTAATGAATGTGGTTTGAAGGAATATTGCAATTTTTTCAGGAAAAGTGAAAAGAAGAATCTATAACACTTCATCTTTAAGCTTTCTGAAATATTCAGAGGGCGTTTGACCTGTTTGTCTTCGGAATACTTTATGAAATGTATCTGAGGAATCAAAGCCAAGTTTAAGTGAAAGTTCTTCCAAATTTGTCTTTTTATTGTTCATCTCAGCTTCCTTCATCATTTCAGTCGCATCCTCAATTCTGTAAGTGTTGATGAGGGTTCTGAAATTTGTGCCAAACTCTCTGTTAATAAATTTTGTGAGTACAATCCTGTCTACCTGCAGATGTTTGCAAAAATCAAATAGGGAAATATTGGTACTTCTATGTGGATGATAGGTTTGGATAAACTCTTCGAACTGTTCTCTGGTGAGATGACCGTTTTCATGATCAGGTGACACAGCAGTTGCCCCCAGACTGTAAATTTCTGCTTGTCTGAAGCCATTGAGTCCGAGAAACCAGAAAAATATGGCAAATGATAGGTATGAGATTGTCAGAAGAACTGGGTTTTCATTCACAATTTTGCTTTCCATGAGATAGATAATTACAAAAAAGACAATTAAAGGCACTAAAAAAGCAAATATTGTTCTGATCCATTTCAATTCCTTTGTTGACGTGTCGGGGAAAATATCCTGAATTTTTCTGGAATGGTTCCGGATCTGCTTTAAAGATAATAAGAAATACATTAATCCGAGCAACCCAAAGATCATTTCTGCAATGATGTATATGATTTTTCCAACATAAAACAAAGAGCTTTCTTTTTCATTTAAATCAAGCAAATAAGAGACAAACCGTATTTCTTCATCTTTGTTCATAAAGATTTTCTGAATAACAAGAAAAATCAGTAAAAAAAGAAACGGAATTAAAAAATGGATATAAATCTTTCTGAAGTTTTTCACACTCAGTTTAGGTTCTCTGGTGAGTGAAATGATGTAAATATAAAATAATGGGAATAAAATCAGAGAGATGCCTGCATGAAAAGGATAAAACACTGAAAATACTTTAATATTACCTGAAAACTTGGCGTAGACGAGCATATAGGTTACGGATACTGCAAGCATGAAAAAAATCAGATAAACACGCGCCCTGTTCCTGCGGATCCCGTCAAATAAATAGGCAATAGCCCACAAAATCGGGATAAAAATAGCAATCGCAAGTGATATGGTCTGAACGTCTGACATTGAAAATTGTAAATAGATCAGTTCTATGCAAAATAACATGAAGTTATTCAATTAAGCAAAAAAAAATGCAACTCTTTCCTTGGAAAAGTTTAAAAGAGATGATTCAGCTTTATTTATCCACTGGTTATTGTATTTTTGTAGCGAAAAAAAAATATTGAAAAAATGAAGTATAACGGAATAATGGGAGCCATTGCAGGTGATATCATCGGCTCTATTTATGAATTCAACAATCACAGATCAACGGATTTCAATTTGTACGATCCTGAATCTTTTCTCACAGATGACACTGTCTTAACAATTGCAGTTGCAGATGCGATCCTGAAAAGTTCTGATAATGGTCAAAGCCTGAAAGTTTGGGGAAGAAAATACCCCAAATCAGGTTATGGCCTCAGATTTTGGAACTGGTTGCAGTCAGAACAAACAGAACCCTACAACAGTTGGGGCAACGGCTCGGCAATGAGGGTCAGTCCTGTTGGTTTTGCATACAATACACTGGATGAGATACTGTACAATGCAGAAAGGTCTGCAGTAGTTACTCACAATCATCCTGAAGGGATTAAAGGAGCACAGGCAGTTGCTGCAGCAATATTTCTGGCACGAACAGGTCGTTCCAAACAGGATATCAGAGACTATATTGTGAAACAATTTTCCTATGATTTGAGCAGGACCTGCGATGAAATCCGGCCCGTTTATCTGTTCAACGAAAGTTGTCAGGAAACAGTTCCTGAAGCGATCATCGCATTTCTTGAAAGCACTGATTTCGAAAATGCAATCAGACTTGCTGTTTCTCTTGGCGGTGACTCTGATACTCTTGCATGTATCACAGGGGGCATCGCCATTGCTTTTTATAAATTCATGGATGATAAGTTATATGAATTTTTAAGAAACAAGCTTCCACAAGAAATGCTTGAAGTTATTAATGCTTTTGATAATAAGTTCCCTGCTGAATAACATTTAAATCAACAGAAATTTTTACAACATTGATATTGTATCAATGAACTGAATTTAGTGTTACCTGCATCAGGCTTTCTTATTTTCACTAAATTTGCAAAAATTTTTCACAATGCAACAATTGAGTGAACAGGAGATCATCCGCAGAGAATCATTGCTGGTTTTGCAGCAGCTTGGAATCAATCCATTTCCTGCTGAAAGTTATGATGTGAATATAACTGCAAAGCAAATCATAGAAGATTTTGAGAAAGACCCTCAGGCATTTCAGAATGTATCAATTGCGGGAAGAATCATGAGCAGGCGCATTATGGGAGCAGCATCATTTGCTGAAATCCAGGACAGCACCGGAAAAATTCAACTTTATGTTAAACGTGATGATATATGTGCAGGAGAAGACAAATCCCTGTACAATGAAGTTTTTAAGAAACATCTTGATATTGGAGATATCATCGGAGTTACTGGATTTGTTTTTATTACAAAGATGGGAGAGATATCCATTCATATCAGTTCACTGAAATTGTTGAGCAAAGCCCTTCGTCCGCTTCCCATCGTCAAGGAAAAAGATGGCGTTATTTATGATGCATTTACTGATCCTGAACAGAGGTATCGTATGCGATATGTGGATCTGATTGTCAACGAACATGTGAAGGATACATTTAGAAAACGGACAAAAATCATTAATTCGCTTCGGAATTTTTTTAATGAGAAAGGTTATCTTGAAGTAGAGACTCCCATATTACAAGCGATTCCGGGTGGGGCTGCAGCGCGTCCCTTTATTACGCATCACAATGCACTGAACATTCCACTTTATCTTCGGGTTGCAAATGAGTTGTACTTGAAAAGGCTTATTGTTGGTGGTTTTGATGGAGTTTATGAATTTGCAAAAGATTTTCGCAATGAGGGAATGGACAGAACACATAATCCGGAATTTACTGTGCTTGAAATCTATGTTGCCTATAAGGATTATAAGTGGATGATGGATTTTACAGAAGAAATGATTGAACGTGCGGCCCTTGATCTACACGGGAAAACTGAAGTTCAGCTTGGCGAAAATCTCATTGAGTTTAAAAGGCCTTTCAAAAGAGTGACCATGATTGATTCAATACAGGAATATACCGGCATCGATATCAGTGGGATGGGAGAGGAGCAACTAAAACAAGTATGCAAAAAACTTCAAATCGAAATTGATGAGACAATGGGGAAAGGAAAACTCATTGATGCAATCTTTGGCGAAAAATGTGAGCATCATTATATTCAGCCAACATTTATCATGGATTATCCTGTTGAAATGTCTCCATTATGTAAGAAACACAGAGATAATCCAGATTTAACTGAACGTTTTGAACTTATGGTCAATGGAAAAGAACTTGCGAATGCATACAGCGAGTTGAACGACCCAATCGATCAGCTTGAACGGTTTCAGGAACAACTCAGATTGTCTGAAAAGGGAGATAATGAAGCCATGTTTATTGATCATGATTTTGTCCGTGCTCTTGAATTCGGAATGCCTCCAACTTCCGGGATGGGCATTGGAATTGATCGACTGGTGATGTTTCTGACAAATCAGCAGTCAATACAGGAAGTTTTATTTTTCCCTCAGATGAGGCCAGAGAAGAGAATTCAACAGGCTTCAGGAGATGATTTACTCAGCCTTGGTGTTCCCAAAGAATATGTTCCCCTGTTGTTAAAATTGAATATTTCCAACGCAGAGGGATTGAAGGACATCAATCCCAATAAATTGTTCAACGATCTTTGCGGATTACGTAAAAAGATGAAACTTGATATTCCGGCACCTGTACAAGCGAATGTAACAGAATGGGTTGACAATTCAAAATAGTAAAAAATGCATTCACAGTATATTAGTTTTCATTAAGATTTTGGCATTCGAAAATTATATCTGCTTTATAAATAAGAACACTGTTTGATTTTCCTGTTCAAGAAGAATTGTTTTTTTATACATGCAATTATTCAAATAAAAATATAACTTTGCTGAACACACATTTCTTGATTGTGACACAAATTTTTATTTATTCTGAACTTTAAAAACTCTTTATATGGTAAAAATACCTATAGATCCGATCGGAAAACTTCTTGGATTAAGATATAAGGCACATCCATGGCATGGAATTGAAATCGGACCCGATGCCCCGAATGAATTGACTTGTTTCATTGAAATGGTGCCTATGGATACAGTGAAATACGAAATCGATAAGAGTACTGGTTATCTGACCATTGACCGGCCTCAGAAATTTTCCAGTATTCTTCCCGCACTCTATGGTTTTATCCCTCAGACATATTGCGGAAAAAGAGTCGGGGCTCTGAGTGCACGGGCTTTGGGAAATCCGGACATAAAGGGTGATGGAGATCCGCTTGATGTTTGTGTGCTGACAGAAAAGGATGTTGCTCACGGAGATGTTCTGGCAAGAGTAATTCCCATCGGTGGATTCAAAATGATTGATGGGAATCAGGCCGATGATAAGATCATTGCTGTTCTGAAAGATGATGCCATGTACTCTCATTTCAGAGATATCTCTGAAATTCCTGTGACTGTTGTGAACAGGCTGAAACATTATTTTCTTACCTACAAGGAAATGCCAGGAGAAATGGTTCAGCGATGTGAAATTTCACATATTTACAACTCAGAAGAAGCTCACCAGCTCATCATGCTTGCTATTGATGATTACCGTGAATATATTGAGAAAATGATGTTTGAGTGAAATTTGCTATCACAATACATTCATCCGTCTTAATTTAAACTGAACCGATCAGTTCTTTTTTTCTGAAAACAATTGACTGACATGAAGCAATTTGTTCTCCAGAAGAATCTGTGATGGATACAGTATATGAAGCAATTTTACTATTGGATGATGTTTCGGTTGCCCATGCAAAAATTTCACCGGTTTTTACAGATTTAATAAATGAAATATTTGAATTGATAACAACAGCAATATTTCCGTAAGCATTTGCAGCTGCAGCAACCGTGTAGTCTGCAAGTGTGAACAGAACCCCTCCCTGGAGTATATTTACTGCGTTCATGTGTTCATCTCTGATGTGAAGTTTTGCTTTCGCTTCTCCCGGTCGAATTTCTGTAAGCTTAATTCCCAGAAGTTTTGCAAATCGAACTTGTGATAAGAATTCCTGAATGTCCATAGATTATTTTTGTTTTATAATTATTTCATGGGACCGGATAGAATCCTGAACAATTCATTCCAGTCCCAAATGCCGCCATACCAGCAGCCATCATATGAAAATATGAGTTTCATATTGTAGACAATGAGAATAATCATTATCAATACAGTTGCCTTCCCGATTTTTGTTTTAAATGTCAGTTTCTGAACATACATGCTGAACGGAAAACTGAGCAATGCAAAATACTCAGTAAATGGTCTGCTGCCGTATGAGCATCCGTATGTCCAGTCATGCCATGACGCAAATATGAGAGAAATAAGTATAAAGTACCCGCCCAGCAACAGGCTTTTCAATCGGGATTGACGATACAGATATATGATTCCTGCCAGAATAAATATGACTATTGGATTAAAAATGAATAATCCGTTATTTGTTGAAAACCATAATTCAGCTAACCTTGGTTTTAGGATATTTGTAAACCCCTCACCTTCATATGAGTAGGCGACATAATTTCCTGTTGAGTATTTCCAGTATAGAAACTGAGGTATCATCACCAGAAATGCAACAGCAAGAATGACTGATAATGGCCTTGCATATACTTTGAAGTTATTGAGAGAGACCTTGTTGAAAAAGAAAAAAACAGGCAGAAAGATGATGTTAATCGGCCTGACCATTATAATCAGTCCGGTAATTATTCCAAAAAATAAAAGATTCATGAACTTTGTTTCTGGTTTTACAATAAAGGGTGATAAATACAGGAATGCTGAAAACAGAAAAAACGAATAAATATGAGACATTCCTGTGTCAAATATTGCATAATACAATACATTAGTCCCGAAATAAATACATGTTAATGTCAGGATTGCTGTTTTTTTGTTCACATACCTGATCAGAAAAAAGTAGAGCAATATCAATCCCAGAAAGGAATAAACCACAGCTGAGATGTTGATGATTTTGTGATAGATGATTGAAAAACCATCATTTTCATAGCCAAGGGTTTCTGACATCCAATGGCCGGTGATAAAAAATGGAAGTTGCATCAAAGCAACGCCGTAAGTGTATTTGGTTTTGATTATATCATCCTGAATTGTAAAACCATTTCCAGTGAGCAGATCAATGTCTTGTGGCATCTGATTGCCGCTGAAATTATAGATACATAAAGCAGGCAGGTAAACATAATAACCGGCTTTATCAGCCCAAATTTCGCTATGATAATTGTATGTGCCTGACTTACTGTGCCTGTTAATAGTCAGAAACAAAATGAAGGCCAGGAATAACAATAATGACAGGAACGAAAGAGTTCGTTTCACCGGAATGAATTTTCAGGATAAAGTGATGGCCGGAGCATCAAATGAATTTAAAGTTCCCGGTGGGATCCGTCACAGAAAGGTGGTGTTTTGGTGAATTTACAACCGCACATATAATGCGTTCCCGATTTTTCAGCTTTAAAATTCACAGGTAAAAATCCTGATCCCTGATGTGAACCATCGCAAAAAGGTTGGTTTTTACTTTGCCCGCATGAACACCAGTAATATTCTTTTCCTTCCTCTAAGTCGACCACAAAGGGCTCTTTTTGTGCAATTTTTGGTTTCATAGTGTCTTTTATTTGAGATTTGTATTAATACATCAAAAATACACAAATTAAATCAATGTATTCATAATCCTTATTCATGATTTGGATTTCATGAGCTCAAAGATCTTAAAAGTTGTGTTCCAGTTTCTGATTGTCATGTTTTGATATATGGGTAAAGTTATAATCTTGTTCAGATAGCTTTGACCTGCCCTTTCGATGACTCGTGACAAATAAATGACATTTTTTCCCGGATAAATATGATCTACCCCCTCTCTCAGTTTGATTTGAGATATTGCTTCATGAGAACTGAGAGGCTCTTTAAGAAAAATAATGTCATATTTGTAAAGATGAGGCTCCTCACCATAACCGTCAGGGATTTCAGTGATTACAGAATCAAATTCTTCCTGATGAAGCAATACAATTTTTGAATTATAATTAAATGATTTTGACAATTCATTCTCAATCGTTTTCAGAATAAGATTTTTGCTTTGTAATTCACTTGAAAAGATCACATTCCCACTTTGAATATATGTTGTCACTTCAGATAGCCCCACTTTTTCAAAGCATTTTTTCAAATCAGTCATTTTAATAATGTTTTTTCCTCCTACATTTATGCTTCTCAATAATGCAAGATATTTGTGGGTTTTGATCATGGATCGTGTTTGTGAATGAATTCAGAATTTAAAACAACTAAATAAAAACATATTTACCATCAATGACATCCAGTGTTATGGGTTTTTCTTTAATAATTCTTCCTGCAAGGATTTGTTTTGAAAGTTCATTAAGAACTTTGAGTTGAATAAGCCTTTTAAGGGGCCTGGCTCCAAGCAGAGGGTCATATCCTGCTTCAGCAATTTCATTTATGGCCTCCTCTGTTGGTTTCAGGATGATATTGTTTTTGTTAAGCATTGTCTGTAAAAGTTCAAACTGAAGTTGTACCACTTCCCGGATTTCATTTCTGCTAAGAGGTTTGAACATGATCACTTCGTCGATACGGTTCAGAAACTCAGGTCTCAATGTTTTCCTGAGAAGATCAAACAGTTCCTGTCTTGTTTGTCGTATGATTTGTGCACCTTTTTCGTCTGTAAAGTTTTCAAAATTTTCCTGAATGATGTGTGAACCGAGATTTGATGTCATAATGATGATGGTGTTTTTAAAATTCACCATTCTTCCTTTATTGTCAGTCAGACGACCATCATCAAGTATCTGCAGGAGGATGTTAAAAACATCAGGATGTGCTTTTTCAAACTCATCAAACAAGACAACACTGTAAGGTTTCCTTCTTACAGCTTCTGAAAGCTGACCGCTTTCATCATATCCGACATAGCCCGGAGGAGCACCGATCAGTCTTGAAACAGAATGGCGCTCCTGATATTCGGACATATCAATCCGTACAATGTTGTTCTCATCGTTGAACAGAAGTTCAGCAAGTGCTTTAGCAAGTTCAGTTTTTCCTATTCCTGTTGTGCCGAGAAAGATGAAAGAACCAATAGGACGTTTCGGATCCTGAAGTCCAGCACGGTTTCTTCTGATGGCATCCGAAACTGCAGCCAGTGCGGCATCTTGTCCAACAACACGTTTGTGCAATTCAACTTCAAGATGTAACAGTTTTTCACGCTCACTTTGCATCATCCGTGAAACAGGAATTCCTGTCCATCTTGATACAATTTCAGCAATTTGATCCGCATCAATTTCTTCAGTAATTAATGGAGTTTCAGCCTGAAGAATTTTTAGTTTTTCAGTAAATTCCTCTAAATTTTTCTGTGCTTCGATGATTTTGCCATATCTGATTTCTGCAACTTTGCCATAATCTCCCTCACGTTCTGCTTTTTCCGCTTCAAATTTAAATTCTTCAATCAGTCTTTTACTTTCCTGAATTCCATCTACAATGTCCTTTTCCGTTTGCCACTTCGCTTTGAGTTTGTTCCGTTCTTCTGATAAGGATGCAATATCATTGTTCAGGAGTTCAAGTTTTTCTGTATCCTGTTCCCGTTTGATGGCTTCGCGCTCAATTTCAAGCTGTCTGATCTTTCGTTCAAGTTCATCAAGTTCTTCAGGAAGAGAGTTGATTTCAAGTCTGAGCTTTGCAGCTGCTTCATCTATCAGGTCAATGGCTTTGTCAGGAAGAAAGCGGTCTGTAATATATCTTGTTGACAGTTCAACAGCCGCAAGAATTGCCTCGTCTCGAATCCGAACCTGATGATGTGTTTCATAACGTTCTTTCAATCCGCGGAGGATTGAAATTGCTGAAGCTTCGTCAGGCTCGTTCACCATGACAATCTGAAAACGCCTTTCAAGTGCTTTATCCTTCTCAAAATATTTTTGATATTCTTTGAGTGTAGTTGCACCTATGGCACGTAATTCTCCTCTTGAAAGGGGCGGTTTTAAGATATTCGCTGCATCCATTGCACCTTCTGAAGCACCTGCTCCAACCAGAGTGTGAATTTCATCAATAAATAAAATGACCTCTCCATCAGAATCAACAACTTCTTTTATGACACTTTTCAGTCGTTCTTCAAATTCCCCTTTGTATTTTGCGCCAGCAATCAGTGCTCCCATATCAAGAGAATAAATCTGTTTGGACTTTAGATTCTCAGGGATGTCACCTTTGATGATCCTGTGAGCAAGGCCTTCAGCAATGGCTGTTTTTCCAACTCCCGGCTCACCAATAAGTATGGGATTATTTTTAGTCCTTCTGGATAAAATCTGCAAAATACGCCTGATTTCTTCATCACGGCCAATAACTGGGTCAAGTTTGCCTTTTTTGGCAAGCTCGTTCAGGTTATTTGCAAAACGGTTAAGTGCATTGAAAGTGTTTTCAGCATTTGGGTGATCAACTTTTTTACCTTTTCTGAGTTCAGCAATGGATTCAGACAATTGATGTTCCTTAAGCCCTGAATCTTTCAGGATTTTACTGATTTCTCCATTGCTTTTCAGCAATCCCGTAAGCAGATGTTCAACGGAAACATAATCATCACCCATTTCTTTCATTGTTGCCAACGCCTTTTGAACGACTGTGTTTGCAGATGATGAAAGATATTGCTGCCCTCCTTCAACTTTGGGATAACGTTCAAGTATCCTGTCCACAACAGATTGAACAACACTTATGCTGATATTTGATTTATTCAGAAGATATGGCGTAATATCAGAATCATTTAATAGGATTGATTTCATTATGTGAACATCTTCCACAGCCTGATGGGAAAGTTCAATGGCCAGTTGGACTGCTCCTTCAATGAGTTCTCTTGACTTTACAGTGAAATTGTTGAAATTCATGATCGTATATTTTGAAATAGTGCTCATTTGCATCAAACCTGCTTCCAAAAGGAATCTATCATAAGGATTAAGACATTTTGTCAGTTTATTGCGTTGAAAGACAGATAATTAATGAATAAATGACAGTCGGTTATTTTTCAATTACAAGACGATGTGTGATTAACCCATTTTCTGTTTCGAAAATTAAAAAATACATTCCAGCTGCATAATTACTCAGATCTATTCTCTTATCAAAAGGTATTCCGGAAAGGAGAATTCCTGTCGAATTGTATATTTGAATGGAGGAACACTGAATTTCAGTTTGAATGTTCAGAAAATCACAAGCTGGATTTGGGTAGATATAAATCTCAGCAGGCACAGATTCCGGGTTACTAATATTTGCAAAAGTAAGATCGAATTTCAAAATCATTCCAAGGCTGACCTTCGTTATCTCTGCAAGATAATCAGCACTGATGTTATTAGTCATATCGTTTGCCGTGTGATAAAACGGATAATTGCCTCTTTCCATAAAATAGATACCTTTGTATCCGGCGTCAAGAAAGGGTTGGAGATCGGCTCCCACATTTGTTTGAGGTGGATAGGAGACATAATTGAGATCAGTAAAACTTTCCAGAATATCAGTTGCCATTGTTGTAATATCTGAAGAACTACTGTGATTGTAGATATTCACTGTCCAAGTGCCGTTGTCCCATCCAATCATATCATTGTTAATGACCATGACAATATTTCTGTTGTTCATTGCTGCAATTGATGCATAATACTTTGATCCGGCATCTCCGAAATACATGAGCTCTTCTGCTGCAGTTGCAAGAAATATGATAGTTTGCTCAGGTTTATAATTGATTTCCTTTAAAATTCTTGCACATTCAAGGAGTGCGACAGTTCCACTTCCGTTGTCATCAGCTCCAGGAGCTGTCAACATGGGATCTCCGTCAAGGATTACACTGTCGTAATGACCCATAACGATCACCTCCTGGTCGGGATATGTTGTGCCCGTGATTTTTGCCTCTACATTGTATTGCCAGGTGATGGTGTCAAACACAAGATTCTGATAGTTGATTGAGGTCTGGCACTGAAATGAATCAAGTTTGACCTCCGTCACACCCATGGATATAAATGTATTCATTAACCATGTTGCGATGTCTTTTCTGTTGGGCGCAATCATAAATCTTGTTCCGAAATCTTCAAGTTTCTGCAGATAACTCATTAAAGAATCTGAAGAAATCATAGCTGTGGCTTCATGTATGAGAGAATCGTTATTGCGGTCAGAAAATTTTTCAAATTGTGCATATGCACTAAAGAATGAAAAAAAAGCGACCAGACAGATCAGCAAATGTTTATTCATAATCCTGAAATTTTCAATTAGACAAAAGTATACTTTTTAAGTTTTGAGTTAGATGTAATCCAGTCAGAATAAGAAAAATTAATCAAGCTGAGAAATTTAATTAGTTAAATATCAGGGTTTTATTTTCAAGAACTTGCTGATTACGGAGTATCCTTAAATAATATTGTCCTTTTGGGATCTCTGAAATGTCAATTAGAATAAAATCTTCCGGGATATTTTCAGAACGGAAAACTTCTAAACCAATGCTGTTGAAAATCAGCAAACTGATGTTATCATTCTCAGAAGAGGCCGGAGTTTTAATCTGTAGGTGATCATACGAAGGATTGGGAAATACTTGAAAAGAATGATCAGAAGTCGTTTGTTCAGTGAAATTTACTGGTCCGGTTACATTGAAAGACATTGACTGTGAGGTATTACTGCCGGGAATGAAAAGATTCAGAGTAAGTGTATAATTTCCTTCGGGAAGCAATCCGATTGGTATAGTTTGAACAGATGTACAAATAACAGTAAGAATTCCAAGTTCATGAGTTGCATTGATTGTGATTGTGTGTTCAGAAATATTCACCAGATATCCAAGAATATCACATCCAGACGCTGGGAAATCAGCACTGTAGATCAAACTGATACTATCGGCAGTGGTTGGCATGGGAGGATTTATCTGAATTGAATTAATCCATTGTGCATTCATTGGTTGTGCTGCAATCAGCAAAATGTAAAAGATGTATAAGTGCTTTTTCATGGGGATGGTTTTTATACAAAATTAATAAAAATGAATGTCAAATTCAAATATGAATTTTGTTAAAGACCTTTCATAAAAAACCAGTACAGATTAAAAAAAATGCTATACTGAAGTGAATAAATTGAAGCAATGGTTCGTAAGTTTCGAATTCAGTTATCGGATTATTTTAGAAACTTGTTCTGCACTGTCGGTTTTGAGCCTGATGAAAAAGACACCATTACTCAAGCTTTCGATTTTTGGATGGATTTGATGCGAACCCTGTTCAAAAAGACCCAGTTCTTCAGAAATAACAATCTGTCCAAGTGAATTGTAAATTTCATAAAATACATTTGTAGATGAATGTAATGTAAAACTCATAACAGATGTTTCATCAACCGGATTGGGAAAAACTGAAAACAATTGATTTTGAAGGAAACTTTCAGGGATGTCGGCTGTTGAGCTCCCAACCAAAGCTCCGTTTCCTGATATTATTTCGCCGTTTCCTGCATCTCTGACAAAGACGACAATCTCGCAGTTATTCATATCATAATTTGTACTTGTGTTGTCAAAAGTATATGTTAATGATATGAGTGATCCCTGTGTGGTTGGATTCGTTATTGGTTCGCCCCATTGTTCCGGATTCGGTGATGGCAGGGCTTCTCTGAATGCGTGTTTATGAACATAGTTGGCAGTGCCCCCGGACTGAGATGCAATTATGTTACTTTCTAGAAGGACAGTATACAAAGTGAGATTACTTGTGACGTTTTCTGTGAAGTAAACTTCAATATCTACAGTAAGCACATTATCTGCAGTATTGTATACAGATGCAACTCCAACATTCAGCGGGGAGCTTTCAGCTTTTAGAATGTTGACCTTTTCTACCCACTGAGTTCTGGGTAAAATTCTTTCTGTTCCGAAAATTCGTCTGTTTACAATGGCACTTGGCATAAACCTGTTTGATGGAGAAATAAACGGATTTGAGTAAAATGCAGCGGGGAAAGACCTTCTCATTGGATCACTACTTGTGTAGTTGGAGTTGTCAGGATGATAGGCAACGACAAACACAATCCCGGGATTTGCATCGAGAATATTTGCAGCAATGACATGCCCGTCCGGACAATTTGGGCATCCTGTTCCGGTAAACTCTTCAAGAATGACTTTTTTGTTTTGGGGAATTGTTGTGACAAGTGTTTGAGCCTGGGTGAAACATGTCAGGAAAATGAAACTGAATAATGGGAAAATTGTTTTCATGTGATTTGTTTTTTTTCAAAATTAATGTAATTATTGAATACAATTCATTTTGAATTGAATAGATTAAAATTTTTAATTTAAAATCAGATCATGGATCCTCTTTTTTGATGATCAGCGCTCCGGTTTGATACATATTGATATATTCAAGTTCGTAATTTTTGATCATTCGTTCCCAGATGCTGACAATATTTTTTTTATTTGCCGGAGTAAAAACAAACACACTTTCATCAAACAATTCTTTCATTTCATCAAATTTGATAAATGGGTTGTTTTCAAGCAGAACATAGTCAGTTTTGATATTTTTTTCAGTTCGAATCGGAGCCCAGCTGCCATCCCACAAAATAAGACGTTTATTATGGAAACAGATGACAGGATATTGATATATGAAGGTGCTGGCATTGATTGATGAATCTCTCGGAATAAATGTGGTTTTTCTGATATGATGTGTTGTTAAATATTTTCCCATTGACCATAAAAATTGCTTTTTAAATGTTTGTGATGTGTCGCTAGTGAAAACATCACATTTACTGCTTTCTGCAAAAACAATCGCATTGCCTGTGCCATACGGATAAACAATTTCATTGTGATGCAACTGCCTGATTGTGTGGGTTGATGAAATTGCAGCAAACAAAAGCAGAGTTACGGCTGAAAGTGTAATAAGCAATTTTTTCCTGTTCATATACCCGTGAAAAGCCAAAAGTATGAATGCGTATAGCAGTACCATTTGAATGAAGGAAATAAAAACATGATGGGATACAGAACCCGGAAGACCTTCAATGAATCTGACAGAAGAGTTCATTATTTTCATCAGAAAGCCGAGAACTATTGAGAAAATATCACCCACCAAGTGGATTTGATTCAGGAGAAGTGCAGGAATGGCTGTATAGATTATGAATCCTGCCAGAGGCACAACAATAATATTGGTGAGTATGAAATAATTTGGAAACTGATTAAAATAGTAAAGTGAAATTGGTGTTGTAGCAATTTGTGCAGCAACAGATACTGCAATCAGATCACGAAGTTTTATAAAAATTTTCCCTTTTGCAGGTATTAGTTTTTGTATATGCGGAAATAATGCAACGATACCAATTACAGCAAAGTATGAGAGCTGAAATCCAACCTGAAAGATATATGCTGGATTTATAAGTAGGAGTAACATTGCAGATGCTGCAAGTGAATTGTATATTGGGACTTTTCTCTGTACCAACATCCCTGCTGCCACAAATGAAAACATTGTTGATGCTCTGAGAACAGATGCAGATAATCCGGTGAGCAGGGCATAAAACCAGATGACCACCAAAATGAACAGTACCTTAAGAATGCGTTGAAGGAGCTTTTTATCAGACAGGAATTTTAAAATTGAACTTAATATGATAAAAATGATACCAACATGAAGTCCTGAGACGCACATTACGTGCATTGCTCCTGCATTCGCAAAAGTTTGCCTCAGGTCAGCATCAAGGGCTGTTCTGTATCCGGCAACAATTGCCGCAGCCACTTTATATTCATCATTATCACCCAATTGAGTTCTCAGGATGTCGAGTATATCTGATCTCAGACGTAAGGCAAATGCTTTAAATCTGCTTCCTTTATTTCTTTCAAGAATTTTCCAGTTGCCCTGACCAACCCATGATGTGTATGTAACTCCCTGTTGCAATAAATATTTTCGATAGTTAAACGCATAGGGATTCATTGCTTTGTCGGGAAGCTGCAGGTAACTGTTTATAATCAGCCTGTCACCATATTGCAACTGTTCTGAAACTGAATCACGGTAGAAATAGACAAGAATCTTACCTGAAAAGGCCGATATTGTAGAGTCACCAACAAGATTCTCTCCTTGTACAATGGATTTGACTGAATTTGTTTTGATTTCAACGTCATCTACAATTCTGACTATGTGAGTCATGGGTTTGTCATCAATGTATATCTGAATTTTTTCTTCATCAGGAGGCCCTTGTATTTCTGCATAAAAAATCCCGAATGATAAAAAAAATATTCCCAGCATCACACCATGAATCCATCTGAAATTGAAAGACTCAGTCAATGAAGATGTAAAAATCAAGAAGCCGGTAACCGTAATAAGGACCATGCAAAGAAATGCAAAAGCAGTATGGTTATAAACGAATGGAGAAATGAAAACACCTGCAATAAAGGGAAAAAGTATTCTTACAAAAGGATTTTGATTCAGAAAATACATCATTTTTCAGTTTTTCTGAATAATACTGTTGTCAGAAGCATGAAGTTGTAAGCTGTATTTTTGCCTGTCCGTTTGTAAGGGCAGCCATTGCTTTGGCTCGCTCAGAATAGAGATAACATGAAAACGTTCCACTTATTGTGATCACTCTTCCGGAGTTTCCAAATTCCATTGAAAAGGAATCAAAAATAAAATATCCAGTCTGTGCAGTGTTTAATGATGTATATACATTTCCCTCTCCGTCTGTCCAGATGATCTCAACACCATAATCAGAATCACTGAAGATCCCCGAAGTGGTGTCAATGAATGCAAAAGGCATCGGATTGGTGAAATAAGAGGTAATTACCTCATCCCGGCTATCTGCTGTGAGATCAAACAGGTTGTGAAAATTACATCCGAAAGCCTCACGGTTGCTCATGTAATAATTTGAATTACCCTGAAAAATTGAAGATGCTGTATACAGGGTTTCTCCGTTTAAAATTGTGGCGCAACTGTCATATGAGCTGTAACGGTAGCCATTTTGCTCTTCGATAAGTGTTTTTTCACGGTTGTTGATAAATCCATGAAAATACATTTCTTTTTCTGGTGCTTGGAATGTTTCTGTTTCTTCCTGACAGGAAGCAAAAATGAATATTGTCAGAATGAACATTACTGTTGTTTTGATTTTCATGTTTTTTTTTTCAAAAGTAGTAAAAATAATTATTTTTCAATTTATTTGGTTCACATTTTCAGCTTTTTTACTTTTGTAGAAAAATCTTATGAGACAGAAATTTGGAATTGTTGGTTTTGCTTTTGTAATTTCAGTGTTTTTGTTATTCCTGTCCTGTCAGACAGATCATCTTCACAAGATAACTCTGAAAGGCGATGCACTGGGAACTTATTACACTGTACATTTATATCATTCAGATAGTGGGTATGTTTTTCGTGATCATCTGCAGCATCAGATTGACTCTGTTCTTGATTATTTCAATGCCGTTGCATCGATCTACGATCCTTCATCATTGATCTCAAGGATTAACAGAAATGAACATTATGAAATGGATGCACTTTTTTCAGATATGTTTATAAAATCATCTGAAATTTCGGAATTATCAGGAGGTGCTTTTGACATTACTGTAGGACCGCTTGTCAATGCGTGGGGTTTTGGTTTTACAGACAGTTTGCATATAACAAAGGAATTGATCGACAGTATTCTGGAGTTTACGGGATATCAAAATGTAAGGCTTGAAAATAAAAGAATAGTTAAGGATGATCCGCGGATCATGCTTGATATGAACGGAATTGCAAAAGGGTATGCTGTAGACATGGTGGCAGAATTTCTTGAGACACTAGATATCAAAAGTTATATTGTAGAAATCGGAGGAGAAGTGAGAGCAGGGGATTTAAAACCAGATGATAGTTATTGGGTGATTGCAATTGAAAAGCCTGCTGAACATTTTTCTTCACCTCAGCAGGAGGAAAAACGTATTTTTTTGCATAATATTTCAGTGGCAACTTCGGGTTCCTACAGAAGATATTATGAAAGAGAAGGGGAGAGATATTCACACACCATTGACCCTGAAACAGGAAGACCTGTATCTCATTCCATGCTCAGTGCAACTATAATTGCATCTGATTGTATGACTGCAGATGGGATTGCCACAGCATGTATGGTATTAGGATTGGACGAAGCTGTCAGATTTTGTGAGGATCAGGAAAAAGTAGAAGGGTTCTTTATTGTTGCCGGGAACAATAACGAATATTCATTTCACTATACATCAGGCTTTGAAAAATACATGAAAGCAGATTAAATAAAAGAAGAATATTACTCAAAAATTATGGAACATGAGTTCACAAAAAAAGGTTGTCAAAGCTGACAACCTTTTTTTTTCTATATTATGAAAACTTAGATTTGGTTCACTTTTTTGGTGAGTTTTGACTTTAGATTGGCAGCTTTGTTTTTATGTATAATTCCCCTTTTTACGAGTTTATCAATTGAGGAAATCAATGAAGGAAGTGTTTGCTGCGCTTCTGATTTGTCGGAAAGAGATCTGAATTTACGAACGGCATTTCTTGCAGTTTTCGAATAATAACGGTTATAAACCTTGCGTGCTTCTGTTTGTCTGATACGCTTTTTAGCTGAAAGATGATGTGCCATTGTATGTTGATATTTAAGTTGTAGTCCGTAGGGGATTCGAACCCCTGTTACCAGGATGAAAACCTGGCGTCCTAGGCCGGGCTAGACGAACGGACCGGGTTTTGAGGTTGCAAAGGTAATACTTTTTTTCAAATTGCAAAATATTTTTTTAATTTTTTCTTTTACAAATGAAAAATTCTGAAATGATTTTAGCTCTGATCAGCCTGAAATTTGAAGCCCAGTCGTTTTCCGGTTTTTATTCTCATGTTTTCTATGGTCTCCTGCATTTCGTATACACTCACAATTTTTACATCATCATAGGGTGGAGTGAGCAGGTCAAAGTTGATCGTGTAAAGTATTGATGAAAGTAAAATTTTCCGGATGACAGCAGGTGTAATTTCTGATTTTGAGAAATCATTATAAATCATTGCAATTTCTCTTTTTCCCTCAATATAACAGTGCTTTTCCTTGTTTACAAACAATCGTCCGATCATATAGCCGGAATCGTTGATCCTGTTAAATTTAAATGAATCAGCAAGAAAATTGTATATGTTGATAATGCCGCAATAAGAGCGTTCAGAATCCTTTTTTATGTATGGGATTTTCATAATATCATGATATCTGCTGAACTCAAAAATGTTTGTATGCATCATAAAAATCAGAACATCTCCTGCAAATTTGATCTCAAATTCGAAATCACTTTTATCAATAAACTCCAATGGAATATCATGTTTTGAACGAACGGTAATTCTTAATAATTCTTCAATAATTTTTCTTGCTTCTGTTTTGAGAAGGAACATTGTTTCTTTCGTATTCTCATAAACATCAAGTTTAAGATTGCCTTTGCGATTTATAATTTTCGCAATATCTTCAATGTTGCACTCTTCTTGCATCGTTGGGTTAATTTTTCAGCAAACCTAATCAAATTATTTCTACCAGCAAAATTTTTATTAAATGCTGTGATATAATAAAATATTTCAGTTTTTGATTAATTTTGTCCACCGTATGCACATTGATCAGTTCAGAGAGTTTTGTATTTCAATGCCTGGTGTGAGCGAAGAGTTTCCCTTTGATCAGACTACACTCGTTTTTAAGGTGGGCGGTAAAATGTTTGCCCTGACTGATCTGGAAGATGAATTCTCAGTGTCACTGAAATGTGATCCTGATTATGCCCTTGAGTTAAGAGAAAATTACCCGAACATCCGAGGGGCTTTTCATATGAACAAAACTCACTGGAACACAGTGTATCAAGCAGCATTTGTCGAAGAAAAGCTTTTGTCAAAGCTGATAGTACATTCTTATATGCTTGTTTTTCAAAAACTTCCAGTGAAAATAAAGGATAACATTAAAGCCGAATATTCGGATCGGAACATTGCTTTTTTAAGCTTTGACAAGTGATTTTTCAATGACATTGTATGCCACAATCTCATTGAAATGAATTTGAAACAGGCATTTGTTTAGAATAGCATGAGATACGTATGTAGATGTGTAAAAAAAAGTTTATATCAATTCAAGTTTCTGTTGTTGAATTATTTGATAGAAAAAGCCCCCGGAAACCTTGGGTTTAACTTAGATTTCAAAACATTCAAAAATCAGTTCACAAGTTTGAGATTAGTTTCATTGGTTTGAATCAGAAACTGATGTTGAGGCCAACCATATAATGTCTGCCTGCCTGAGGGAAATAACCGTCTGTTGAAAATTCTTCCCCTCCTGAATAATATCTGTAAACCCAGGCGTTGGATTCATACATCTCATTAAAAATATTGTTGGCTGTAAAGCGAATTTCAGCATCTTTCCACAGGTTGCCGGGAATTCTGCAGGCAATTCTGAAATTATTGACAAACCAGGGATTGAGCATTCTTTCTTCAGACGATGTATTGTCAATATATTGTTTGCCTACGTATTTTGATGACAAAGTCATTTTGACGAAACTGAGCAGTTTATATGTCAGCTCTGTTCCTCCCACAACAGAAGGAGAAAATGATATGTCCGTTTCACCCAGATACCTGGATACCTGACTCCATGTATCCCAATCGTCAACATATTCTGTGAAATTTTTAATCTTGTTTCTGCTCAAGCTTAAGTTTGCGTCAAATTCAATCTTATCTGTCAGCATTAAAGAGGCCAGAATTTCAAAGCCTGTCCGATAGCTATTGGGAACATTGACCATAATCGGATCCCCGACATTATTGATCTCACCTGTCAGTACAAGCTGATCCCTGTAATCCATATAGTAAATGTTTGTATTGAGCAGCAGATTTCTGAATCTGATATTATAACCGGCTTCATAGTCAATGAGAAGTTCGGGTTTGATCCTGGTGTTTTCATCTGCATCTCTGAAATTATTCCTGCTTGGTTCCCGGTTGGCAATGCCAGCATAAATATAACATTCCTGCCGACTGTCAATGGAGTAATATATCCCTCCTTTGGGATTAAAAAAACTGAAGTTGTGTGACTGGGTCAGATCTCTCAGATCATCATGAAAACCATCCATTTTGTACTCAATGTTTCTGTATAGCACATCACCAAAGATGTTGATTTTTTTTGCAAGAAGGTAATTTGCTTTAAAATATCCTGAAAAATCTGTTTTTTCACCTGTATTTTTATACCACTTAAAATCTTTCGGAATATTTGCAGCATACTGCATCCAGATGATTTTACCAAAATGGTCATTGTGGTACTGATTGAGTGAAAGGCCAGCTGAAAGTTTCAATTTCTTCATAGAATTGAAGTGAGCGGCAAGGTTCATTCCATAAAAAATATTATCCAGATGCTTTTGCTGAACGATGTCAGATCTGCTTATTGTATCATTTCCTATAACATGAGGTTGAATATCATACTTTGACAGTTTCTGATCTTCTTTCAGTTGTTCATAATATCCCTTTCCGGTAATGAGAAATGCAGTTGCATTCAATGTGAGATACTGGTTGTGCTGTCTCATAAAATTCAAGTGAAAATGATGTTGTTGATAGTTATCGGTTTCATTTTCGTATGTATAGGGATTGAATGTTCTGTTTGTTTGAAGAGAATCTTTTGGGACGCCGCTCCATGCCAGATAGGTTTTTTCATTGCCACGCATCATGGTAAAACGGATGATGTTTTTTTCACTGAAATACGCAGCATTGAGATATTGTGACCTGAGATCGGAAAAGGCTCTGTCAATATATCCGTCAGATGTTATTCCGGAAAGCCTGCCGTCAAAAGTCCACTTACCGTTAATGAGTCCTGTTCCGAAGCGGATGTTGTTTGAAAAGCTATTAAATGAACCTGCATAACTGCTGATTTCAGCAAATGGTTCAGTGATGAGTTTGACAGTCTGGATATTGATGCTTGCCCCGAATGCCGCAGCACCGTTTGCAGAGGTGCCAACCCCGCGCTGGATTTGGATGTTATCAACCGAACCTGCCAGATCAGGCATATTTACCCAGAAAACACTATGTGATTCAGGATCATTAAGAGGAACACTGTTTATGGTAACATTGATCCTGCTGATATCGGTTCCCCGGATTCTGAGACCGGTATATCCAATTCCTGTCCCAGCATCTGTTGATGTTACAATTGAAGGAGTCATTTCCAGCAGAAGAGGAAGATCCTGTCCGGATGAAATCTCTCTTATTTTTTCACCGGTGATGGTTTGTTTTGTTCCGGGTGTCCATGAATCAGCTCGGGTTGCTGTAATGATGACCTCTTCTGTGGTGATCGGAGAAGGCGATAACTCTATTGAAAGAAATGAAATGGTTTGAGTATTTACTTCGATCTCTTCAGTTATATAACCCAGATAACTCACTTTAATATTATATGTTCCCGGCTTTAGATTTCTGAAACTAAACTGACCGTCAATGCCGGTTACCGTGGCATAAAAAGTTCCTTGAAGCTGAACATGTGCTCCGGGCAAGGTCTTCTTTGTTTCCTTATCAGACACTTTTCCTGTAAGTATCTGAAACTGATCCTGTGCAATTGCTGAATACATGAATACCATCATAAAAATGGTCATTGTAATAGTTTTTTTCATTTGTTAGTTTGTTTGGTTAAACAATTGAGTAGTGCATGGGGCTACGCTACCCGTTTTTATTATTTAACCCCATTTCCCTACGCCGGCATTATCCGGATCAGGTTCTTTGGGTCTAATCTCAGCCCGTTTTTTTTGGGGCACCCCTGTTGAGTAAATCAGTGCAAAATTATAAAAAAAAACACGACTATGACTGAATAATCGAATCTTTTTTTGTATTAAAGTCTTAAAAGCAATATGTCACAATTAATCAGGCAAATACAATTTATTTCTCATTTTGGTATTTTAGCAAATTTGAAAACTTGAAAAATGGGTTAGTGATTTGAATTTGCCTGTCTAATGAATTGTTTAAATTACACAATCAATACAATGCAAACATTCCGGGCGAAATATTATTCTTTCTAACTGTATTGGCTTTTTACATTTAATACATAATTCAAAATCAGGAGAATCAATTTTTGTGATGAGATATTCAAGGTCTTAGGCTTTTTCTGTGCTGTTCGGAGTGCAAAAACACTTATATGCTTGATCGTATCCATTTTTGATACCCTGTCTATTGCATTATCAGGTGCAACAGGAGCTGCCATGTCTTCAAATTCTGATATTTTTCTTTTCGTTTTTAAAAATTTATTTTTTGAACTACATCGAAGAATTTATTTTTTTCCATGAATTTTTTAATAATTGATCTTTTTTTACAAAGATAAAATAATAAACAGAATTCATGAAACTAAGCTATTAATCATGAAGCGAAAGAAATAAATTGTTGTTTGCAACAAATAATTTTAAAATTTTTCAAAAATACTCAACCCAAATAATGCAAAGTCATATTTTACAGGGTCTTCAGGAGCAAGTTTCCGCAAATTAGCTGTAAGTTCTTCAGCAGCTTTTCTGTCATTTTGTTTTCGTTTTAGCAGATTTAGTTTACGGGCTGTATGACCTGAATGAACGTCAAGTGGGCATATAAGATCTGATTGTGAAATGTGTTTCCAGATTCCGAAGTCGACCTGAATTTTATCAAGCCTGCACATCCAGCGGAGGAACATATTTATTCTTTTTGCAGCAGAGCCTGAAGCAGGTGATGAAAAATGCTTCTTGTTTCTTTGTAAATGTGAGATTTCAAAAAAAATCCCTCTTGCATATTCAATGGCTTCAAACACAAAGTGGTTTAAATTATAACCACTTTGAAATACATTCTCCAGACCTTTGTGGTTAATGTAGATATTTTGGAGCGATAAAAGGTAGAAATGTAAATCACTTATCTGAAATGTTCTGTAATAGAAATTTTCAATGGATTTGATTTCATGATCTTGTGCCTGTGTAATAAAGTCGTAAGGGGCATTATCCATAAGTTCCATAAGTTTGACCGCTGCTTTTTGTATAGCTTTTCTGTTTCCCCAAGAAATCAAAGCAGTTAGAAATCCGGATATTTCAATATCCTCCTTTTTGCTGAACATGTGAGGAATTAAAATTGGATCATTATCAATAAATGCAGATGTATTGTATTGTTTTACCTTAAAGTCAAGGAATTCTTTCAGTTCAGTAGAGTTCATCTTTTAAAAAAAAACCGGTTTTGTTTGAACAAAACCGGTTTGGAATTATGAAAATACAATTTAATAGAATTTGACTTTATTGTCTCTGACGTCGGCTTTTTTGAGTAATGCGTTGTATACATCAAAGTTTGCGCGGTTCTGGAATGTTCCGGTCTGATTTTGAATGATTGAAGTGAAATCCTCAGTTGCAGGAGCTTCTGTAATTTCAACACTCTGAACAATATAAACACCTGCTTCGCCGCGAACAATATCTGAAATTTTCCCTTTCTCAATCCCGAAGACTGTCCCGACAACCTTAGGCTCAGGTCCTACCTGGGGAAGGTTGGGTGAAGCAAGACTGATGTATTCAATTTCCATGACTTCAGTGTTAAGTTTTTTTGCAACTTCTTCCAGAGAATTTGCTCCTGTTTTTGCCTGATTCATTTTTTCAACCAATATTTCAGCTTTCTTTTCTCTTCTGACCAGCGGCTCAATCATATCTTTGATTTGGTCAAGTGGTGCGATTCCCTTATTACGCACCATGCGTACAAGTACCACCACATTTTTGTTTTCACCGATGAGTTCAAATACCTCAGAAACGGTTCCGTTTTCCATGTCATCTTCAAATGACCAGCGGACGATATCTCTTCCTTCATTTACCCCGGGAATTGAATAATCAGTATTTCTTGTATATTCACTTGTTCGAAGGATATACCCTTTATCTTCAATAGCCTTGTTGAAAGCTTCAAACGTTTTGTTTTCACCGGCAAATTTACTGGCCTCAGTATAAATTTGCTGAGTTGTTTCTGAACTTGCTTCAATTGTATATTTGAGCATAGCCACTTTGATTTTTGGCTGAAAAGCTTTTTTACCTGTTAAATGTACAACATGGAATCCAAAAGGAGATTCAACTACAAAATAATCTCCGGTTTTTGCGTTTTGGCAGGCTTCGTTAAATTCCGGAACCATTTGTCCGTCATTAAACCAGTCAAGGTTTCCTCCGTTCATCTGAACACTTTCATCTGTGGAATTTTCAATGGCAGTTTGAGCGAAGAAAGTACTGTCTTTCCCTTTGACAACTATTAAAATACTATCTGCTTTGAGTTGTGCATCTTCTTTGGTCATGGTTAATTCAGGGGCAGCTCTGAAAGCACCTTTATAGGCAATAAGAATGTGTGAGGCTTTCAGTGAATCGGCACGTGTGGTTTTTTCCAGAAGTTTCATCATGAAATATGAGTTATTTTCTGAATAGGGCCCGATCATTGTCCCAACAGGCATATCAAATATAGAATCAGCCTCAGCTGGAAGTGTAACTCTGCTCATGAAATTTGTGTCAGGGTTGAAATCAAGGTCTGATTTAAGATTGACAAATCCATAATTTTCTTTGGTGTTTTCAAATGGAATCTGAGCAAATTCTTCATATAACTGATTGACAACAACTTCCCCTTCCTTAATATCCTGCTCACTTGGTAGAACATCAAATATTACATATTCCAGCCATCTGGATTCTTCCTGCTCATACTCGTGCTTATGGTTTTCATAATATTTTGAGAAATCAGCATCAGTCAGGGTAATCTCTTCATCAGGGATAGTTGAATATTTGAGTGTAACAACTTTCGCCAGAGCCATCGTTCCCTGCTTTTTATATAATGAAGAAGCCATTGCTTTGGGAGTGAAATAGGAATTCTTAATAAGGTTCTGATATTTTTCAAAAAACCTTTCATCTTTCATGATCCTTTCAAGGGTGTACCATTGCTTTTGCTGTTGTGGTTCCATTGAATCAAGATTCAGTAAGTAGTTTGTCACTGCTGAAGAATTAAACTGTCCTGTCTGTGGATCAACAAAATTCTGTTTGATGATTGGATGAATATTCACTCCGGTCATCATGTCTACCATTTCTGCCTGAGAAACGCGGAGTCCGATTTTATCATACTGAGCCTTCAGAATCGTTTGTCTGATCAGTTCGTTAAATACTTCTTCACGAATCTGGAAAACCATATTGCCTTCCATGTTATCGCCATATTGCATCTTGTACATTTCAATTTGCTCATCAAGCCTGAGATAGAAGTCGTTTGCATGGATTTTCTCTCCGCCAGCAACTGCAAGATCAACCTGTTTCTGACGACCACCACCACCTTTTGAACCCAAAAAATCACTCAGAACAAAAAGGGCCAGCGCCCCACCAACCATAATCAAAAGTAATGTGGAATGTTTGCGAATTTTACCGATTGTAGCCATATAGAATATTTTGTCTTTTAATTTTTAGCTTGCAAAGTTAATATAAATATTGAGAGTGTATAAAAAAAAATGAAAAAGTTAGCTGACTCTGTTGAATTGATACGAAGTTCAGAATGAAGTATATACAAACTCTGAATTCATCTTTTTTAAAAATGAAGGAAATGCATTTTTAAAACGTTTAAAATAAACCCATGTCAAGACGGGCTTCATCACTCATTCGGTCATAGTCCCATGGAGGGTCAAATGTGATTGTTACTTCAGTCTCTTTCACACCTGGAATGCGGTCTATCGATCTTTTAACATCACGTGGCAGGATTTCTGCAACAGGGCAGTTTGGATTTGTAAGAGTCATCAGAATTTTTACTGCAGGACCTTCTTCGAGGGAAATGTCATAAATAAGCCCCATATCATAGACATTGACAGGCATCTCGGGATCATACACACTTCGGAGTGCTTCTATAACCTGGCTCATGAGTTCCGGATCAAATATTTTTTCATTCATTGAACAACGTATTAATTATGTAATTATGGATATTTCTGTTCAAAAAATTTATTGCTGATCATTCTTGGCTTTGAATGCCATTGCATAGAGTTTCATCTGCCTGATCATTGATAGCAAACCGTTGGCACGGGTCGGTGAAAGGTGTTCTTTTAGTCCGATTTGATTAACAAATTCCATAGGTGATTCTATAATCTCATCAGGTGTGCTCCCTGATAAAACCCTGATAAGCACATTGACAATGCCTTTTGTGATGACAGCATCGCTGTCGGCAGTGTAATAAACCCTGTTGTCCTCATGGTCTGCATGAAGCCATACCTGAGATTGACATCCTCTAATCAGATAGTTATCTTTTTTGAATTCGTCCTGAATTACAGGAAGGTTTTTTCCAAGTTCAATGATATATGCATATTTGTCCATCCAGTCATCGAAAGCTGAAAATTCTTCAATAATTTCGGTTTCTCTTTCTTGTAATGTTTTCTGAGTTTCGTTCATGACAATTCAGTATTTAACGTAACATATGAATTGATTTTTCAAGAGTATCAATAAAAATATCGATTTCTTCCCGCGTATTATATACTGCAAATGAAGCCCGAACTGTTCCTGGGATCTGAAATCTCTCCATCAGTGGTTGTGCACAATGGTGTCCTGTTCTGACGGCAACGCCCATTTTGTCTAGCAATACACCGAGGTCGTAAGGATGAATATCTTTAACCAGAAATGAAACAACACCTGTTTTTTTTGGATGTTGACCATAAATTGTTATATCCTGCAAATCATGTAATCTTTCAGACATGTATTCGAGTAACTGACTCTCATGTTGTCTGACATTGATCATGCCAATATTTTGAACAAATTCAATGGCTTTTTGCAAACCTAATACTGCGGAAACATTTGGTGTTCCTGCTTCAAACCGGAATGGGATTTCGTTGTAAGTGGTTTTTTCAAAACTGACTTGACTGATCATTTCACCGCCGCCCTGATAGGGTGGCAATTGCTCAAGGAGTTCTTTTTTGCCATACACAATTCCAATACCCATGGGTCCATAGAATTTGTGACCACTGAAACAATAAAAGTCACAATCAAGATTTTGAACATCTGCATCTGAGTGAACAATTCCCTGCGCACCGTCAATAAGAACGGGAATGTTTCGTGCATGAGCGGCCGAAATAATATCTCTGACAGGATTGATAATCCCGAGTGCATTAGATACATGGGTAACAGCAACAATTTTTGTGCGTTGACTGATAAGTTCATCAAATCCGGAAAGATCAAGTGAGCCATTGTCAAGTACAGGAATAATTTTTAGAACAGAACCTCTCTCTTCACAAACCATCTGCCAGGGAACAATGTTTGAATGGTGTTCTAAACCGGAAATTATGATTTCATCACCTTTCCCGATAAATGCCTTACTGAAACTCTGGGCTACAAGATTGATTCCTTCAGTGGTACCTCTTACAAAAATGATTTCACTGGCAAATCGGGCATTCAGATAGTCAGCAATATATTGTCTTGCATTTTCGTAAGCTTCAGTTGCAACCTGACTCAAATAATGAGTCCCCCGGTGAATGTTACTGTTTTCATTCTCGTAATAACGCTTAATTTCATTAATGACAGACCTGGGTTTAAGTGTGGTTGCGGCATTATCCAGATATACCAGTGGCTTTCCGTAAACCATTTGATTTAAAGCAGGAAATTCTGAACGTATGACTTTTAAGTCCAGTGACATTATTTCTGTGTTTAGTTTTTGGATTCAATCATTTGGAGCAACTCCGTTTTGATTTCAGCAGAAAAAAGAATATGAATATCAAGTGCTTACTTGATTACTGCAAAAATTTATTTTTGAGCACCTATTTGATCAGGATTGAACTCTGTAGCAACAGCTGATTTTTCAATTTTTAATCTTCCCTGACCTTCTGTTTCAATGGTAACAGTCGAATCGCCGATTTCGATGATTTTTCCGTGTATTCCTCCAATTGTAATGATTTTCTGACCCTTGGTAAGGTTTTGTCTGAATTTCTGAAGTTCTTTTGTTTTCTTCATTTGTGGTCTGATAAAGAAAAACCAGAAAACAACAATAAGCAACAGCATCATAATAAGCATTGATGATCCGCCACCTTCTCCCTGGGGAGCCATAAGAATGTAAGTTAATTGATTCATTCGGATTTTTGTTTAAGAATTATTTTAAAAAATGTTTTTTTTGAATTTGATACAGGATGATTTTTAAAAGTCAGGCAATATTAAGGTTCAACAACCATGGCTCTGATTGTTAACACTACTGTGGGGGGCTGGGCATTGGTTGAAACTGATATTGTTTTGACTTGCTGTCCTTTGCGTCCACTGCTGTTGAATTCAACAGTGACAGTCCCTTCCTCTCCTGGCCTCAGTGGTTTTTTGGGGTATTCAGGAACCGTACATCCACAGGAACCTTTTGCACTGGTGATGATCAAATCACTTTTTCCGGTATTCGAAAATTTGAAATGACATTTCACTTTTTCTCCGTCATAAATGCGACCAAAGTCAAAATCTGTATGTTCAAAGGTAATGGCAGGCATTTGCGTGAGCTCACCATGTGACTCTGCAGTCATTGGATTATTAACAACGCCTGATAATGAATCGTTGTTACTGTTTCTATTACACGAAAACAAAATGAATACAGCAATAAGAAGAATGAAAATTTGAAATTTCATGATTGAAAGATTAAAAACAAATTCAGATTGCAAAGATATTAATTATCCTGCAATCCACGTCCAATTTTTTCTATTCTTCCTTCTCTGTTGTAGTGAGAAATCACCTTGTCAAGGATGCCATTCACAAAGATTTTGCTTTTTGGAGTGGAAAAAGTTTTTGTCAACTCAATGTATTCATTCAATGATGCTTTAACAGGAATCTGATTAAAATTCAGAATCTCTGCAAGTGCCATCTTCATAATAATCACATCACATAATGCAATACGTTCCGGTTCCCAGTTCTCAAGATATTTGTTAATCATGATCTGATGTTCTTCAGCCTGTTTTATTGTTTTGACAAACAGAATTTTTACAAAATCTTCGTCACTTTCTGCATCATCAAATTCTTTCTGTTTGAAAATTTCAGGAAGTAGTAAATCAGGATGACTGAAAAATGAATCTTTTTTTAAAAATGTCATGAGAATAATTCCAATAAAATACTGATCATTTGCCCAGTGCAAATTCATCTCTTCCAGTCTTGAAAGTAAATTCGGATTATTGTATACATGTCTTTTGTATATGTCTTTCAGATATTGCATGTCATTATCAGAATTTTCAGAGATCTGAAAGTTTTTGTATTCCCGACTGTCTTCGACATTTCTAGATATCTGCCGCATCAGGTCGGCTTCATCAGAAATATTAATTTTGTAATAACTTAAATATTGCTGATAAGATTCGTTTTGGTAAAGATTTTTGATACAGATATTGTCAGATAAGCGTTTCAACAGTTCAGAGTTTTGTTCTGACTTGATAAACTTTTGCTTTGATGTTTCGTGTCTGTCGTCAATGATATCAGCTACTTTGATGAGAATAGCCAGATTTCGGATAAATAATTCATGCATCTTTTCAAGGGATGTCATGAGGTTTTTTAAAGCAACAGTAACGTTGTCCGGTTCGGATTGATAAAAGGAATAAAGTGCCTGAAAGATCTTTATGCGCAGCAGCCTTCGGTTGAGCATGTGAATTGAAAATTTTTGCAAAGATAGAAATTTATTGTATTTGTTCGAATAAAAACTAATTTTGCTGTGCAACAAGAAATGCGAAAAAATCATATTATGAGCCTCCGGAAAGCAATCCTTTATTTTATTCTGTTTTTGTTTTGTGTTCATACAATTGGGCAAAACAAAGATTTACATTCCGAATTGGAAAGCTATGTGAAACAAAAAAATGCAGTGATCGGACTTGCATTTTATAACTTTCAGAGTGGAACATGCTTTACCCTGAACAATGATTACAGGTTTCCTATGCAGAGTGTCTATAAGTTTCATCTTGCTCTGACTGTATTAAAGGAAGTGGATAAAGGAAGATTTTCACTGGATGAGAACATCTTTGTCTCGAAAGCAGATTTGTTGCCTGACACATGGAGTCCCATGAGGGACGCATATCCTGGAGGAAATATTGAAATTCCACTCAGCAGGGTAATTCAATATGCTGTTGCTGAAAGTGATAACAATGCCTGTGATATTTTATTCAAGCTCATCGGTGGGCCGCAGAAGGTGAACAGATATGTCCGTAAAACCGGAGCAAAAGGGACTGTTGTGGTTTCAACTGAAGCACAAATGCATGCTGACTGGGATGAGCAATTTAGAAATTATTCATCACCACATGCAGCACTGAAGATATTGAAAAAGTTTTATAATGGAAAATTGCTCAAACAACAGTCTTATGATTTTCTCTGGGAAACAATGAGTCAAACATCAACCGGACCTGGTCGGATAAAAGGGTTACTTCCGCTTGACGTCACTGTTGCACATAAAACCGGAACAGGTGGCGTTGGTCCTGATGGAAAAATTTCAGCTGTGAATGACATTGGTATCATAAAAACGTATGATGATCATGCAATTGCTGTTGTCTTTTTTATATCACAATCTGATTTGTCTTATGAAGAAAATGACAGAATTATCTCAGATTTATCGTTAATGATTTTTAATGCGTTTCATGGTGATCAGAAATAGATTGGATCTCCATGTTTACGAGCAAAATGAATTCAATCAATTCATTACCCGTCTTTCATTTTTCCGAGATCAAGACTATACCCAATTTGCAGAATAAATGCTGTAAATGGTGTTATACGGTTAAACTCCTTATCTATGATTATATCCAGTGTTACTCTGGATTGTGTTGAAACATCAACCCGTGTACCTACAAAATTTCTCAATTTCCTTAGTTCAAAGAGGTTGTTGCTGTTTATTCTGAAATATGTTTCTGCTCCTGTATAGATCAGGAAGGGGGTTTTTCTGATTTTATAGGCAATTCTGATTTTTTCGCGGTGAATAAGGTCAGAATTCGGCTCAGACATAAATGATTCCTGATCATTCTGAATTCTGAAGCGGGTGTTTATTCTGACTCGTCTGATTCTGGTCTTCCAAATAACATCAGCCAGCCATCTGTGTTCATACTGTTTGTAGTTTGAGAACGGAAATTCTGTCTTCAAGCGATATCCAATTCCGAAAGACCATTTGTTTTCCGGCAGATAATACAATTCAAATTCAGACTGATTCCGTCCAAGAAGTGATGTGTTGTTAATAAACCGCATCTCATTTTCAAATCCGAATTCAACTTTGTTCATTACCGGAATTGTGATCTCTGCTGTCAGCCATGTTTGCATGTCTCTTTCCTGACCAGACAGTTTATGGACGAGTAGGCTCACTGAAATGAATATCAGAAGTATTGAGCAGTTTTTCATATGTTTTATTGTTTCAATCAACGATTACAATATCATCAAGGACAATATGTTGATTGTTTGAATTAATTTCCACAGTTTTTTTTATCGGAATCACACCTGACTGAGAAATCTGGGTTGATACTCTGGAATAAGCAAACACTGTATAAGTGCCTTTTCTGAGATTTTCAAAACGATAAGTCCCGTCATAATGTGTTCTCATATCTTCAGAGTACACTTCATCTTCACCGTATATGAGATACACCCGATGTTCATATGCATAATACTCGCCAAGCAGAGTTGTTAGTGATGCATTGAAATCTCTGACAAAAATCTTCCCGGTAATGGAAGAAGTTCCACCGGGGCCGGGTTCCTTTGTGCAGGACATGATCAGGAGCATGATCATGCATACTGAAAATTTTCCTATGTGTTTCATCTGTGAGTAAGATTATAATGGATACTGAAGGGTTAAATGGTTCATTAAACTGAGTTGTCATTATCTGAGTATTGGGTTCCATCAGGGTTTTCACGTCCTGTGAATTTCTTTTCATAAAAAAATATCTGAACCTGAGCCATATCTCTCATGAAGTCAATTTTTCCAACTTCAGCTCTATGGATATTTAGACCGGTTCTTGTTCTGAGTTCTTCAAGGAGAGTGTCATAATTTTCTGGTTTAATGAGTTCGATCTTTTCAAGCAAAACCAATCTTGAGGATTCATGTTTCAGCAGCCACAATTTCTCAAGTACAAATGTGATGAGTAAAATTGTAAGATTTGTGAATACCACTTCCACCCATGATACTTTTTTGTTGAACAGAGAATTGATAACCGATACCCCGATTATAATAAACAGATAGGTCATTTCCTTGATGGGGATGGTGGCAGTCCTGTATCTAAGGATACCGAAAATTGCAAATAATCCGAGGGCGAAACCAATCTGAAGCTTTACATTGCCTAGCATGAAACACAGAAGAAAAATGATTGAGCTGATCAACAAATATGTGAACAGGTAGTCTTTGCGTTTACTGATGGGATAATATAATCCCCTCGCAAGAATATAAACAACAATGTAGTTCATCAGAAATCTGATGATCAGATTATAAAAACTCTCAGCATCAAATATTTCAATTCCAAGAAATTTTTTTGCTTCAAGCAATATAAAACCTAATAGATCCATGTTTGAGTTATTTTGTTTTTTTAAAGTTTAATTGATAAGACGAAAGTAATACATTTTTTTTACACAGTAGCAAGAAGATACAAGCATAAAGCATTCGGTTCAATTCTGTTGGTTTTCAATGATTTTTTGTATTTTGAATAAATGAGGTCTGAATCTGTTGTGTTTCAGATTGTGGTTAAGTAGTGCCTGGCCAATGCAATACTTGCTAATACGCTGTGGATAAATTCCCAAATGATGCATGATCTGTGTGACCTCACCTTTACTTTCAGTATGAATCTGTTTGAGTTCTGCAATAACAAGTCCGTTCAGCTTCTTCGAGGAATGCAGGTTCTGATATGCAATTTGTGTATCAATGGTGAGCCGTTGAGTCATTTGCTTATCAGCAAAGGTCATTCTGACAAATGTATTTTCAATTGTTTCGTGCAGTTTCTGAAAATCATAGGGAGTGTGCTTGCTGATAAAACCTTCATTGTCTTGTTGAACTTTTTTGATTGTATCATTTAATAGTGTTCTTTTTTTTCGTGTAATATTTTTGTTATCTTTAAATTTTACTTCAAGAAAAGTGGACTCAGTGAGCAAATAGTTTCTGATTCTGACTTTATATCTGTTCAGTTTGCCGTTGTGGTGATCAAGGTACATTCTGTAATCATCAGTGTCGTAATAAATTGTATGGTATTTCTGAATGCGGTCACCCTGAATCTCAAGTATCATAAAATTCTCAACAAGTTGATTCAATAGGTCGGGAAGTCTATAAATGTGAAAAATAAACTTAAATTCACTTCTTCTTTGTAAAGATACATTTTCAATTTCTTTCAGGTTTATTGATGCAAATCCTGAAATAAGCTGATTTATTTGATCTGATAATTGGATGTCCATATTTTCGTTTATGTTTTGGCAGGTATGGCTTTATTTGTATCCCCGAGTTCCGGTTTGAAATATTTCCTGAAATGTTAAGAATGGTCAACTTTTCATCAGTCATGTATGAGAATTTTCTTATTGAACCTGTTTGTTGTTATTTATAAATTGTAAGATTTCCTCTGATTGTCATTTTTTCCACCTCTCCCTTCAGAATATATTTAAAGACATACACATAAACGTCAGTGTTGCATATCTCTCCTTTATATCTGCCGTCCCATTTAAAACTGGGATCTGTTGAATGATACAGAAGTTCTCCCCATCTTGAGAAAATCATGAGTTCGGAATAATCAAATTCATACTCTGTGTATAGTGAAAAGTAATCATTCAGACCGTCACCATTTGGAGTAAAGGATCCCGGGAAATACAGCCCGGTTTCAATAAGATTGAAATTTGCAGTAACAACATCATTTTCTGTAAGGTAAAAAGAAACATTATTACTGTAAAAATCCGGTAACAGGTTGTGATTGTTTATTGACCAGTGAGAAAAAATATAATTATTCCTATCAATAGCCTGCAAAACCACATTCGAAGGATCATTATAAATTTCAGTGTGCGTATTAAAAATGGAAAGGACATTGTCCAGAAGAACTTCACCTGAATTTGAAGGATTCACGTTGATTGTCAGTGAAAAAACTTCGGGAATCTCGTCGAAGTAAGCAATAATAGTGTCATCCTCCTGCAAAAGAAAATTGACCTGGGAGGCATTTGTATTGGGAAGCAGGGTGTGATTTTGGGATGACCAGTTCGAAAAAGCGTATCCGGTTTCAGGTGTGGCAATCAGGCTTATGGTCGTGCTGTCAGGAAAATCTCCTGACCACGGATATCCACCAGGGGTGAAAGCATTAATGCTGATCTGACCTGTTCCCGGCGGCTGAACGATCAGTGTGATGTTTCTGGGAGGAGCCCCCTGTGTGAAATGGGCAACAATTGTATCAGCTGAGTTAAATTTTACGGTAATACTATCGGAATTAATGCCGGGACTCGGAACATGTCCTTGAAACTCCCAATGAGAAAATGCATAGCCAGGAAATGCATTTGCAGTCAAATGATTAGTTACTTCAGTATAATATGATCCGGTATAGGGAAATGTAGTCAGATGAAGGGCATTGAAGTTCACATCTCCGGCTCCAGGTGGGTCAACAAGTACAGTAATATCATAAGGTCCAAGCAGCCCGAAGCAATCTGCTATTCCCTGTTCTACAACAATGCACCTCGCGTTTATAAAGTCTCTGATTGCCTGAACATTGTTTTCCCAGGTTACAATGTTTCCCCCCCAGCGTGCAATCTGACCGGGCATTTCAGGTTCAATCCGGTCAACCAGCTCATCCAGTATTGCTATCATATTGTCACAATGCAATGGACCGGTGACCAGATCAAAGTACCTGTCTAAATACATTTGTTTGAACTCTGCACTTTCATCATAGAGTTTTGACATGATTGAAGTGTGACCCTGACCACCAGGGTTGGGGAGATTTTGTCCGTAACAGGGGTCAGCGACCGGAGTGGTGTTCGGAATTCCTGTGTAATTTATATAATGTCCGAAAGTTGCATCCATATCCCACAACGTATATCTCCACTTTTTGGCCGATCCGCTTGTATCGGTGCCTCTCCACCAGCCAGTATTCCAGTTAAGCCAGTCAGAACATACTGTGTGTGTGTTAATGATGAAATAATCAATCAGACTGGTTAGGTTGAGGCGTGAGCTGACATAGTTAAAGTGTGTGGGATCCCCCATGTTGTTGGTCTGAATATAATTCCGCAGATCCTGCCACTCTGATGTTGCAGTAGCACCTCCGTACTCTGCCCAGGTTCCTCCCCAGGTTTTGAGATAATATAAATATGGCTTGTCCTGATCATAATAATAATCTGTAAAATCTGGATCATCAACTTTTTCTCTGATATCATATACTCCCCAGTATTGTCCGTTCATATATAAAACACATGGTTCATAGGTTCTTTCATCAAGTTTCAGATTTGCTCTTTGTGACAGTTCGTGAACATATGCGTCTCTGATATGAGCTCCTCCACTCTCAAATGGGTAATTATCATTGGCAGCAGCTTTGATTATGACTCTCTGGAATCTTTCACGGGTTTTAGACTCGAAAATTTTGTATCGCAAAGCATCTCCGTAGCCAAATTCATCACGTGAAATGTAGTCTATCCCTCTCTGTTGATATGCCCAGCTGTCATTGCCGTGTTTGTTAAATTCGCCTGTAACTTTTGTTAAAAGCTGCCCGTTTTCATAATATTCAATGCAGCCATGGGGACGGGCACCTGAATTGCCGTTCAAGAGTGTGTTGACATTTGTTCCTGCAATAGATAGAACCGGAATTGTGTGTGATACGTTGATGAAATATGTGTTGAATTCATAGAATCCAGGTAGTATCTGGGGGGTATTGCTGAATACTCTGGCCTGCACAACAGTGGTTGTACTTACATTGATTGGAGCAGAATAAACAGGTGATGTGGCTTCGGGAGTGTCTCCATTGATTGTATATCTTATCACTGAATTTGGTTCAGTTGTAGACAAAGAAACGCTTTGGGTACCTGCATAAAAACCGCCGGTGACATTGAAAACGGCATCTGAAGCATATCTTGTATATGATGCTCCAGTATTTGAACTTCCCGGTGTAGGAGTTGTAAATACACTGAAAGTAATTGCCCCGTTGGTTGTTCTTCCCCAGGAATGATTTCTCTGTGTGCCATACTGTAGCAAATGATAGCTTTCAAGAACAGTTCCGGCAGGATCTGTAAAAACAACATATTCAGGATTTGGCTGGCGTTGAGTAAGTTTAAAGTTTGTGTGTATATGACCTCCCGAACTGTCATCTCTGCCCGATGCCCAGATCCTCAGAAATCCATTTGCCGGGATTGATGTCCCTGAAGGAAACTGCCATTTCAGAGGGTCATTGTCCTTGTCACTGAGATAGTATCCTGTGAGATCAAAGGCGCTTCCTGTTGGATTATACAATTCGATCCAGTCAGAATTATCTCCGAAATTATCAGCAAATGCATCATGATTTGAAGCTGAAAACTCATTGATCATGACCTGCCCTTTTGCTGATAAAATAAGCATCATAAACAATGCTGGCAATATGATAAATTTGATTTTCATAAGAGGGAGTTTTTTACAAAAATAAACAATTAATCAGAAAAATACATGTATTAGATCATTTTTATCAATCGAAGTTTATTGAAAATGTTGAACGTCATAAGGGTTTACTTTCTGTGATGTGTATTTTGTATATAACTTAAAAGGATAAATCATGAATTCTTCTGTTTTAAAATTTGTCTGTTTGCACGTTATGCTGATGATATTGTGTCAGTTTACAAACAATGTGTTTGCACAGTGGACAAGAATCCCGAAATCACAGATGGGAGTTGGTGGTTTTCATAATTTTCAGACTGAAAGTCAGGCGATTGAAGTGAGATATAAACAATTTATAACACCTGTGATTTCAGTAACACCCAGGTTTTCCTATTATTTACCGGGAAATCCGATTATTGAATATTATGCAGGAATTGATATGAATTATCATTTCAATATGAATCGAAAATTGCAGCCTTATGTTTTTGCAGGAGGGTACTATAACAGATGGATCAATTTTGAGCAATACGGAGTTTCTGTTAAAAAGAAAAATAATTTGTTGGCAGAATTGGGTTGTGGAATGGTCTTGAATATTGGTTGCAGACTGAAACCTTATGTTGAGTGGAGATATAATACTCAATGGAAGGAAGGATCGATTGGAGCTGGTTTTCTTATATCATTTGCAAAATGTCCCGGGAGAGGACTGGCAAGTAAGTGCCCGGCTTATCATTAACATATTAATAAGTAAATCCAAAAATGAAATAGTATGAAAACAGTTGCAAAATTTTTCGCCTTGACATTGATGTCAGCAGTATTTGTTTGTCTGTCCTGTTCCAGGGACAGATTAATTGATGAAACGAACCCAGACAAGATCAATAATTATACAAGTCTGGATGACTTCTACGACTTAAATGAACCTGAAGAACAGGAATTTGTCATTGATTCCATTGGTGGTGATACAATCGTTGCTCAGGAAGGAACAAAAATTTTTGATGTGCCGAAAGAAATTTTTATGCGAAAAACTGATCACACAGATATCACGTATCCCTACACAATTAAATTAATTGAGGCATATACAATGAAAAACAAAATTCTTTTAAAACTTCCGGGTGTGGCTCAGGGAGATTTGATGTTTTCAGATGGGAATCTCAGATTCAGGGCATTTAAAGACGCAGATGAACTTGAATTGAAAGAACATTGCGGATTGCCATTTATGTCTCCTTCTCAGGCTCCACTATCTTCAATGGAACTTTTTTACGGTTTTTCATCCGGGACCAATGATGACTGGAATAATAGTGCATTACAGACGGGTTATTTGTTTCCTGTTGATGATGTCACTTTTGTCAATGTAAATTCGTATGGTTATGAATGTAAAACTGCCAAGATGGGGTGGTTGAATATTGCTGAGAAATTTACAGCGCCCGCACAGTCATCGATAACGTTTACTGCTGATGGAACAAATACAAACTTTATTGATATCTATGTAATTTTTAATAGTCTTGATTCTTATCTAAAAGTAATAAATCTGCAGGCTGTTAATCTACCTGACAACGAGACAGTCACAGTGTTTGCCATCGGAAAAGACGTTTCTCAACAAATGTTTTATTTCCTGGATTCTTATACGACCGGCGTTCCGTTGCTTATTGAACTGGAGATGCTTCCTGCAACTGAAAGTCAGATACTGACAATGATGGACTCATTGTGACCAATTGAACTCTTAAAAATTAATAAAAAAGGCACCATTTTCAGGGTGCCTTTTTTTGATGAATTCTTGTTTAATTTAAAGTCTCTTAAAAACAAATTTCATGTTGACATCCTTATCAGGTTGACCAGAAAAGGGCAAAATGAGATTGCTGAGTTTGTTGATGACATAGTTACGCAGACCATCATTGTCCGAATTGGATTCTTTAATGCTGATTTTTCCGTTTTCATTGATGCTGAAACAAACCAGGACTGTTCCTTCAGTATTTGTCTCTTTGGCAAACTCCGGATAATTAATTTCATTCTTTAGTATGTTTTCAAACGGGGGAATGCTTGTGGCTGAGAACAATGACAAGCTGAAGATACTGAGGCTGATCATTAAAATAATTGTTTTCATTTTTGTTTGGTTTTTTTGGGTTATATTTCTGTGACGTGTAGAAATATTTATTTGTTACAGCATTATAAAAAAAAAGCTGTCAGGAATTGTGACAGCTTTTTTTATGTTTTAATAATCAGATATTTACAATTCTTTCTCCTCTTCAATAAACTTGACACCGTAATTTTCAAGTTCGTTCAGCAGTGGATTATAAACTTCAGGCTTAACGGGTATGACAACACCTGATGCTTTGAGCTCACCTGTTAGGAATAGTTTGACAGCAATGGCAAGCGGAATTCCTACAGTAATTGACATGGCAGTGTGAACCTGATCTTTTCCGATGACAACAAGTGAAGATTTGCGTTCCAGTTTTTTGCCGTTCAGTTCATACAAGAATCTGTGCTGCATGACAATCATATCGAGATCATTTTTACCTAGCTCCCATTTGGGCTCAATAATGGCTTGCAAAACCTGGGCAGGAGTTGCATTTGGCAAAGTCACCGGAGTATTTTCAAATATTCCCAGCCACGCATATTTATTGAACATTTCAGAACTTTTATCATTACCGGTTGTCATACAGAAATTATCCTCAACAGATACTCCCGGTCGATAGGGAAGAAATGCTTCGATATATTCTCTGTGGGTGAGCTTGTCAGAGTTTTCCATGACATATGTATCATCTGTCATGCCCAGCTGTATAAATGCATCATAAGCTTCGCAATAGCCCGGACGGCGCATGGTTCCTCTGATTAAAGTTTCAATATTATGGAGTCCGTATACTTCACGGTACGACAGAGAGTCACGATTTGCATACACTTCAAATTCTCCGTAATTCAGAACGGAGACTCTGTTTGTTCTTTTGAACAACTGTTGATAGGGAATATACTTATATTTTCCGTCCTGAAGGAATTTGGCTCCGGCCTGACCTGCAAGTATCACATTTCTTGCATTCCATGTAAACTTGTAATTCCACGGATTATTATCAAATTCTGGTGCAACAAGGCCACCTGTATTCGATTCGAAACTTGTAAGTTTTCCGCCTTTGTTATTGATCTCATCAATTATTTTCATGGCAGACATATGGTCAATTCCGGGGTCAACACCACATTCATTCAAAAACAGAAGCCCTTTTGATCTAGCTTCTGCATCCATTGACTTCATTTCCGGTGATACGTATGAAGTGGTGAAGAGGTGTTTGTTCTGCCTGAGACATTCTTTGGCTACGATGGGATGAAACTTGGCAGGAAGAAGTGAAATCACAACATCGCTGTCAGCAACAAGCTGTGGTAAAGTGTCAGTATTGTTAATGTCAAAAGCCTTTGGAGTCCCGTTTGGATTCCCTTCCAGTTTACTCTGAGCCTTTTCAGTGCTTCGAGCTGTAACGATGATTTCCCAGTTCAATTCGGAACTGCGGTCAAGTAAATACTTAATTAAACTCGATGCCGACAAACCGGCTCCCAGTACAAGAATCTTTTTTTTCATAAAGTGATTAAATTAAAATGTTATTTTAAATATTGTTGAATATAGGTATAGTTCGGAGTTAACTGACCCTGATGCAAAATTGTTGCTTTCTTCACAGGAGTCGGAAGTGTCAGTTCTTCAAAGGGTACTGAAAAATCAGCATGCGCAATTTCTGAAACGAAGTTTCTTAAAACAGCTGAAAAAGCCTCTGAAGATTCTCTTGGTAACTCACTGGGAAGGATGTCAACAGCCATCACAAGAACACCTTTACCAATGAATCCCATTGTGTATTTTTCGGAGTCCGGGTGATATACAAAAACAGGATCTTCTATTTCAGTCCCTTTGTGTGTGCATTCTATGGAACCGTTGGGGTCACATGTAATATCGCCTATAACAGTTAGTTTTGGATGATTATTCTGAAAATGGTTTTTTAGAAATTCTTTAGTGACAATTCTGGGATAACGGGCGTCCCAATACATTCCGTTCACAATTCCGTTCAGATGTTGAATATACGGTGAAAAACGGTCCTCATACATTCCCGGGTTTGCGTAATAATGTTCCAGATCAAACTCGCTCCCGTCTTTACGGACAGCAAGGTCTTTTTCTTTAAAGATTGCTCTGTATACAACATTTTTGGGGAGATCTTTCTGTGCAGCAATTTTTGGAATTTCAGCAGGTGTAATTTCGATAACCGGCAATAAACTGAAGATTTCGTTGGCACCATTTGATACATTTCCGTATCCTGTAACTGCAACGATGAATGGTGAAATTGCTTGGGGAAGACCGTGTTTTGCAATTTCCATTCCGGCTGCTGAAATGTCTTTGCGTGCTTCTTCAAGTGAATGGTAGGTATGAGATTGACTGATCTTTTCAAATGGTGTGCGAATTCCGAGCTCACGATAACGTTGACCAAACGACCAGAGTGTATTGATCATGCCTGCAAGACCGGCAAAGCGACCAAAGAAAATGAGACGACGATTCATTTCATCTTCAACTTTCTCATAATCAATAAGATTGCATTTGAGTTCCATCATTTTCTTCAGCATAGGCATGTTGTATGACTGACCTTTGATCACATGTGAAAAAAACATATATGTTTTTCCTGCTTCAAAAAATGATTCAGGAATCTCCTTGACACCGAAAATGACCGGGCATCCAGACAGATTGTCTGTTATTTCAGCGCCGATTTGCCTGTATTCATCATCAGTAAATATTCTCTTCGGTGATGTCTGAACACAAAATTCAAGACCATTCTGTTCTATTAGTTTCTTCATGTGTGCGGGTACAATCGGAACCCTTCTTTCCATTACATATTTATCCTCATGTCTGATACCGATACATGCTGCCATAATACTCTCCTAAATTTGTGTTAACGTTTGGAATAAATATCCAGAAAAGTTACGATATTCTTTTCGATTCGTAACAATACATTTTCATTTTCTGTTGAACCAGGTGCAAATTTTTCACCGATTATTTTTTCATAAAGTTCCAAATATCTTTGTGATACAGAATCTACAACTTCAGGTGTCATTTCAGGAATTGACTGCCCTTCTTTGCCCTGAAAGCCATTTTCCATGAGCCATTCACGAACAAACTCCTTTGAAAGTTGCCTCTGTGGCTCATTGTTTTTCAACCGTTCTTCATAGCCATCCAGATAAAAGTACCTTGATGAGTCTGGAGTATGAACTTCATCAATGAGCATAATCTGTTCATTTTTTTTGCCAAATTCATATTTGGTATCAACCAGGATTAATCCTTGTTGCGAAGCCATTTCTGTTCCGCGTGCAAAAAGCTTGTGTGTATATTCCTCCAGTTTGATGTAATCTTCTTCGCTGACCAGTCCCTGGTTGATAATTTCCTCCCGTGATATGTCTTCATCATGTCCAACGGTTGCTTTTGTTGTTGGAGTGATTATTGGTTCAGGAAATTTTTGATTTTCTTTCATCCCATCCGGAAGAGGAATGCCGCACAATATTCGCTTTCCTGATTTATATTCACGCCAGGCATGTCCTGTAAGGTAAGCCCTAATTACCATTTCAACTTTAAAGGGTTCACAATAGTGACCGACCATAACCATAGGATCAGGAACGGCAATTTTCCAGTTGGGAACAATGTCTGATGTCGCATCGAGAAAACGTTCTGCAATCTGGTTTAAAATCTGACCTTTGAAAGGAATTCCTTTAGGCAGGACAACATCAAAGGCTGAAATCCGGTCAGATACGATCATTACAAGCAACTGGTTCTGAATGGTATAAACATCTCTGACTTTGCCAAAATATTCAGCAGTCTGCCCATTGAAATGAAAGGTTGTTTTGGTGAGAGCTTTCATAGATATATTTGAAATTTTGGCAAAAATAATAAAAAAAAGTCGTTTTATTAGGAACTCTGAAGACTGAATTTTCAGATTGTTTTCCTGGTTCTGGCCGTTCAAATCATTTGATGTATTCTGAATAACAGGATGTTTCGTGAATATGATTAGGCTGTTAGGGCTTGTTTTAATGGAAATCATGTACTATCAAGTATTCATTAAAAATAATTGTTTAAAAGTTATTTTTTAATTTACTTTGCATAGATAAATATAAAACCTGAAATTATGAACAGCAATTCAACAAAAAATCCGTTTAAACTCATTGGATGCGCGGGGATCGGGATTATCCTTGCAGCATTTGTTTTGTGGGGTGTGGGTGCATATAACAGGATGGTCAAACTGGATGAAACAGTGAGTGAAGCCTGGGGCCAGGTTGAAAATCAATATCAGCGGCGTTACGATCTTATCCCGAATCTGGTTAATGTTGTCAAGGGATATGCATCACATGAAAAGGAAACGTTTGAAGCTGTGATTCAGGCCCGTTCAGAAGCCATGAAAACCAATGTCACTATTGATGAATTAAACGATCAGACCATGCAGGAGTTCCAGCAGGCACAGGGCGAACTCAGCTCCATGCTCGGCAGATTGATGGTCATTGTTGAAGCTTATCCGGAACTGAAGGCCAATCAGAATTTCCTTGAGTTGCAGTCACAGCTTGAGGGAACTGAAAACAGAATTTCTGTTGAACGTATGCGATTTAATGAAGTCGTCAGAAATTATAATACAACAATTCGCAGATTCCCCGGAAATATTGTAGCCATGATTTTTGGATTCGGGAATAAACCATATTTTAAATCAGAGGAAGGAGCTGAAAAAGCACCAACGGTAAGTTTTGATTAATTTTTTTTCTTTCGATTATAGGTTCACAATTTTTATCAGCGAACTGAGTTTGTAAGGTAAACAGATTTATTAAACTCAAATATGGATAATCAAATAATCCTGTCTGCACTAGACGTGGTGGAACAGGCAGTAAAACTTGCAGAACTTGATACAACAGCCGAATTTAAGGTACATCTTGAACTTAAGTGTCCCGGTGAGGTTCAGAAAAGAGCTGTTTCAGTTTTCAAAGAACTAAAACTTCATAAAACAGAGAAGAGAAATGCCGTACTTATATATGTCGCTCTGGAGATTAGAAAATTTCATATCATTTTTGATAAGGGAATCCTGAATATTGCTGATCCTGAGATTATTGAAAAGGCCAATTATATGTTGATCAACAGGCTGAGAAACAATGAAGTTATTGAGGGTATCTCAGATGTGATTGAGTATCTCGGCAAAGAACTCGGAAAATATTTTCCTTACACACCATGCGATACAAATGAACTTGACGATGAAATCAGTATGGAGGGAGTGGTAAAGTGAAGTCTTCATAATATTATTGATGAATAGTATTAACAGTCTTGTAAAATTTAAGTTTGATTTGTTTCGTCAGGCAGTCAATGCCTATACTCATGGCCAGAATGAAGAGACAATTCATGACATACGTGTTGGTTGTAGGAGAATGACTGAGGTATTGGATGTTTTAAGGATGATGAATACCACTGTCAGGATATCAGATATTAAAGAAGTTTTTGATAAAATTCGCAAAAACCTGTCAGACATTCGTGATACTGAAGTCATGATTGCCATGTTGCAGGATGCAAAATTCAAAGTCAATAAAGAAGTACCATCTGAACAATCTTTTTTGATTGAATATCTTTCTGAAGAGCTGAGATCTAAGAAAATATTAGCAGATGAAACTGTAAGAAAGATTGATATTACATATCTGTGTGGAATACTTGTAAGACTTTCAGAATCAGATTATTCACCAAAAAAAAGGAAAGAGGATAAAACTGCAACTGGTAGATCATACTCCTCTGCAATAAAAAAAGAAATTCAGAAAAGGGAAAAATTCGTGAGAGAAAAATTCTGGAATGTCAAACAAAGTAAAAAATATAAGGACATTCATGCATTCAGGATTGCAGTGAAAAAGGCTAGGTATATTCTTGAGTTTGTTAATGAACTTGGAATTCTGAAAGCTGAAAAAAAAGTAAAAAGATATGAAAAAATCCAGCAAGTTCTGGGAGAATATTGTGATCTGATAATGCTTGAAAGAAACTTGAAAAAGATCCGGAATATTCAGGAGAACAAGTCGGAGAAAAAAAAATGCACCATTTTTATTGAAAAATGTCAAGAATATAAAGTAAAACAGTTGAAGAGAATCCTGCAAATAATAATTGAGTGAACGATTTTTAGTTTCAAAATATCAGGATTACAGGTTGTTAATTTGATCAGTAAGGGGTATATTTATGAAGGGAAATGTTTTATATTTTTAAAGTCCCGATAAAATTAAATATGTATGATTTCAAGATTGGTTTCACTTACATAAACGAGCACAGATAGTATACTTCTAAATTGCATTTCAGCCAGCAAACGTTTGTAGTTTTCAATCTGCTTAATGTGTTTTTCGGATTTTTTTCCTGTTTTAAAATCAACAACAAATGTTCTTTCGTTATTGTATACAATTTTATCAGGTCGGAATGTTTTCTCCTGATCAATGATTGTGGTCTCATTCAGATGTTTCATGTCTGATGCAAACAATTCCCGAATCTCTTTGTTTTCGGTAAACTGCGTCAGCATATTTCTCAGTATTTCAGTTTCATGTTGACCAGGTTTGAATTTTGTGCAAAACACATCGAATTGCTCCTGAAGATTGTCAAGATTGTCTGTTGTTGCCATAAATTCATGAAACAACTCTCCGGTATGTACTGCCTTGCTTTTTTGTGCTGCAATTGTTCTGATGTTCATCACTCCCTGAGTTCGGATGTAATAATTGCTCAATACCGGTTGTGTATCAGGAAATTCCGATTCTTCTGTTGAAAAGACATTGTTTTTCCCATATCTGAACACAGGGATGTTTTCATCTGTTTCGTGGAATAGCGAGCGTTCTTCCCTGATAAAATCAGAAAGGATGTTGTTGATAAAAGCTGGTGCTGTATCGCGTTTTTTTTCAGCTGTTTCTTTAAACAAAACATGAAGTTCATGTTTTGCCCTGGTCATGGCAACATAATGCATGTTGAGAGCGTCGAGTTCCTGTTTCATAATTTCTTTGCCCAGAAATTCACTGAGTTCACATTCCGGAAGTTTTTTGTGTAATGAAAGTTTTAATAAAAATTTTTGCAGTCCCGGCATGTTCATCTCTTTCAGGATCTGTTGAGGGAAAAGAGATGTAGGAGTCCAGATGTGTGAGTTGGTGTTTCTGAGTCGAAAATCTGCAAAGGGATAAATCACAACAGGAAACTGGAGGCCCTTGGATTTATGAATTGTGAATATCCAGACTGCATCTGTACCTTCGGGGACAGAAATGCTGATTTGCCTGCCTTTTTCATTCCACCACTTTAAAACCCCGGGTAGACTTTCATTACTCTGATTCAGAAAATCATTGAGTTTGTTTTGAAAAAACAGGACATACGCATCGGTGGGTACTGAAAGTTCAAATTGGCGGATGATAAATGTAACAATCTGATTGACAGGCAGTGAAGCAAGTTTGACAATATCGACAGCGAAACCTGCATCTTTGAGTAGCCTTAAGAACTCTTTATTTTTTTCTTTTTTATCAGTCTTAATCAATACATCATTCAACCAACAATGATGCTCCGGATATAAATTTCTGACATGAGGATGATGGAGCTGTAAATATGTGTATGCTCCGATGATTGCGATATGATTATTGGGGTCGTGAATCCACCTGAGCATGTTAGCGATGAAGTTGACAGCGGGAGAAAATGAAAGCTCAAGTGATTCGCTGCTGATAACAGGAACGGGTGGATTCTGCTGCATCAGGTGCGAAGCAATTTGTTTGGCAGAAGCGTTTCCACGGGTAAGTATGGCAATATCGCTTTTTCTTGGGTGAGTTTCAATAATTTCTGTGATCAGTTGAAGAGTATAATTTTTATATTGATCAGATTTCAGGGGATACAAGTTGACATGCCCTTTATCTGCAGCATTGTCGTAAAAATTCTGTTTCAGTTGATCATACGCTTTCGGAACAAAGGGATTGTATTGCTTTTCAGAATATGTGTTGCTGATGTACTCAAAATGTTTGTTGTTAAACTCAACAATATGTTGCCCCGATCTGTAATTGATGTTTTTAAATTCCGGTTTTTTCGATTTATCCGAAAAGTGCTGAGTAAGAACTTGTTCTATATCATTAAAGTGCGGAGCATGATCGGGTTTATTATAAATGTAAGGAAGCTTCATCAGTTGTTCCATCTCCCCGTTTCGGAATCTGTATATGGATTGTTTGACATCACCAACTATCATGGTGTAATTGTTTTGTGATAATGAGTTTTCAATCAACGGAAGAAAGTTCTGCCACTGAGTGACACTTGTGTCCTGAAACTCATCTATCAGAAAATGTCTGAATTTCTGACCCAGGCGTTCATAAATAAATGGTGCTGGTTCAAAACGCACAACATCAGCAATATACCTGTTGAATTCTGAAATTGGCAGGGACTGATTGGTAACTTCATATTCTTTAAGAATGGATTGCATTTTTCCGAGTAAAGCCAATGGACCAGTTTGTGTTTTCATGTGAACTGCAAGACTTAGAAACGGAATCCCAGGGTTTTCTGTGATTCTGATAATTAAATTCAAAAGCTTGTGTTTCAGTTCTTGAGAAAGGTCAGGGCCCTTTGTTACCCATTTATCTTCTTCAATTGTTTTTTGAACAAAAGAGTTGACAATCATATCATAGTCATAGTTAGCATGAGCTGCTTTGCTGAAAAAACCATAAATTCCTTTTGATGTCTGGTACAAATCCCTGTCTGTAAATCCTTCATTTCTGATTGCTTCAACGGCTTCAGATCCATACTGACGAATTTCCTTAAGTATTGAATTAACGAACCTGTCTAGTTTTGCTGAAAGTTCTGAAAAATCATTCGTATTGTAACTTGCCAGAGTAGGCATATTAATCAATCCTTCTTCACTAAAAAGAAGTTTCGAAAATGTAGTCAACTCATATGTGATATCCCAATTGTCCCTCTCTTCAAATCTGCTCAGAGCCAGTTCCACAATGTATCTTGAAAGTTTTGCCGTTTCAGGATTTGATTTTGTGTTTTCAAGATTTGCAAGTAACTCTGAAACAATGTATTCTGCAAGCATTGCTGTGTCTGTTTCCACAGTGAAATTGTCAGGAAGTTTGAGGTCATGGCTGAATATTCTCAGTATATCATGAATAAAACTGTCAATAGTTGTAATACTGAAACGTGAATACTGATGCAGAATTTTTGTCAGGATCTGATTTGCTGATTCAACAATTTCGTCTTTACTCTTTTTTGTTTCCTGTCCCAAATATTCAATCATTGCACTGATATCACTGCGGATTGACTGATCTGTTGAAATTGCATACAGATATTCCAGAATCCTTTCTTTCATCTCATTTGCTGCTTTGTTTGTAAAAGTAATGGCAGCAACAGAATCAAAATCTGACTCACCGGTAAGATTCATCTTAATAAACTCTCTGACGATAGTGTACGTTTTTCCGGCTCCGGCTGATGTCCTGTATACTTCAAAGGTTTCTGAACCCATGTGGAATGTTTTTTTACGAAATTATTGAAAAAAAATTACAACGAAGAGAATTTATCAGCAAAATCCGTAGTATTTCCCCAAAAAAAAACCCTTTATTAAATGTAAAGGGCTTTTTTATTAAGTTTTGAGAGTGATTTGTTTACTCGGGGTGAATTGCTTCAACCGGACAAACATCAGCGCAAGCTCCACAGTCTGTGCAGACTTCAGGATCAATTTTGTAAATTGGACCTTCAGAAATCGCTTCAACCGGACATTCATCAATACAAGTACCACAAGCGGTACAATCATCTGTAATTACGTAAGCCATGACTTATTGTTTTTTTGTTTGTGCTGCAAAAGTAGTAAAATCTTTTTGAAATTAAAACATTTTGGAATTAAATTCAAAATTTATAGTTGGTTTAAATAATATTTTGTTTTTAGACTTTTTATACTGAGAATATAAAGTTCGGGATCAGAAAAATGTTTTAACGGGTAATATGAAATTTTTAAGATCGGAATACAACCAAAAATTGAACAATACCACAATAACTTTTCAAAAAAAATTAAAAAATGACCAAAAATCAAATAGAAAGGTATAATTTTGCCTTTAAAATCTAATCCAAAATTGTAATGAGTAAGGATAATATTGCTAAAGAAAAACCCACGGTAGAGAAATCATCTATTGTGGTAAAATTTGTAGGAGATTCCGGGGACGGGATGCAATTGAGCGGTACTCTATTTGCTGAAACTGCTGCATTGTCAGGAAATGATCTTGCCACTTTTCCTGATTTTCCTGCTGAAGTAAGAGCACCTCAGAATACCATTGCTGGAGTTTCAGGTTTTCAACTTCAGTTTGGACATGAAAAGATATACAGCGTCGGAGATATGTGTGATGCTTTAATTGCCATGAATCCGGCTTCGCTGAAATCCAACCTGAAGTGGGCCAGAAAAGGTGCGCTGATTATCACTGACATTGATGCATACACTGACAAAACAATAGAAAAAGCAGGTTATACATCAAACCCTCTGGAAGACGGAACGCTTGATCAGTATAATGTTATCAAATCACCTATCACAACACTTACAAAGAAAAGTCTTGAAGATGTTGAAGGTATTGACAACAAACAGTCACTGAGATCAAGAAATATGTTTGTTTTGGGAATGCTGTATTATATTTTTGACAAACCATTGAAGCATACTTACGAATTTTTTGAAACCAAATTTAAAAAGAATCCGGTTGCACTTAAGGCAAATAAGATTGTTCTTAAGTCAGGATATGATTACGCCGAAACTGTTGAGGCCATTCATCAGATCATCACTGTTCCCAAAGCTGAAATGGTTAAGGGAAAATACCGAAATATAACTGGAAATGTGGCAACAGCATGGGGGTTAATGGCAGCTGCTGAGAAATCACGCAGGCATCTTTTCCTCGGCTCATATCCAATTACTCCCGCAACTGAAATTTTGATGGAACTTGCCAAGCATAAAAGTCTCGGAGTCAGGACTTTTCAAGCTGAAGATGAAATTGCTGGGATATGTTCCGCAATCGGGGCAAGTTTTGCAGGTGCTTTTGCCTGTACAACCACTTCAGGTCCCGGGTTGTCGCTGAAATCTGAAGCAATGGGTTTGGCTGTAATGACAGAACTTCCACTAGTTATAGTCAATGTTCAGAGAGGAGGTCCTTCAACAGGATTGCCCACAAAATCAGAACAGTCTGACCTCTTTCAGGCATTATTCGGAAGAAATGGCGAAGCACCCATGATAATCATGGCAGCGTCAACTCCTGTTGATTGTTTCTATTCGGCATTTGAAATTTCAAAACTATCACTTGAACATATGACACCTGCAATTCTTCTGACGGAAGGGTATCTCGGGTTTGGTTCCGAATTGTTTAAAATTCCGAAAATGAATGAACTGCCTGATATCAATCCTCCGTATGCAGATCCAAACAAACCATACAAACCGTATGAACGTGATCCTGAAACTCTTGCCCGCCGCTGGGCTATTCCGGGAACTCCAGGATTAAGACACAGAATCGGCGGACTTGAAAAAACCAATGTTGATGGATTTGTTTCAACTGATCCCCTCAATCATGAACTTATGGTCAAACTCAGAGAAGAGAAGGTTCAGAGAATTGCTGAAATTCTGCCGGAACAGGAAATCTTTGGAAGTGAGAGTGATGATCTGCTAGTGTTAACATGGGGAAGTACACTTGGGGTCGTTCGTAAAGCTATTGAAAGTTCAAGGGCTGAAGGTCTTAAAGTGGCACATGCACACTTCAGATATATTTATCCGCTTCCAAAGAATACAGAAGCATTGCTCAGCAAATACAAAAAGATTCTGGTGTGTGAGTTGAACAACGGACAATTTGTTAAATATCTCAGAATGAATTTCCCGCACATTCCGTACATGCAAAAAAATAAGGTTCAGGGACAACCTTTTACAATCAAAGAATTAAAAGAAGAGTTTACGCAAATATTAAAGGAGAAATAATCATGGAAGGACCCATTAATAATACAATAGGCCGTGCAACAGGCAAACTTACCAAGGATGATTTCATTAGTGATCAGATGGTGAAATGGTGTCCCGGATGCGGTGCACATTTTATATTGAATGCTGTTGAAAAAGTATTCCCAGAAATCGGATATAAACCAGAAAATTTTGTCATCGTTTCTGGTATAGGCTGTTCATCAAGATTCCCATATTATGTGAACACATACGGCTTTCATGGAATTCATGGAAGAGCCCATGCAATTGCAACGGGAGTGAAACTCGCCAATCCCGGACTCAGTGTCTGGATTGCAACCGGAGACGGAGACTCAATGGCCATCGGTGGAAACCATTTTATTCATATTATCAGAAGAAATCTTGATGTAAACATCCTGTTGTTCAACAATCAGATTTATGGTTTAACAAAAGGACAGTATTCACCAACATCTCCACAAGGAAGTGTTACAAAAACTTCTCCATACGGAACTATTGAAAGTCCTTTTAATACCGGAAATCTTGTTCTTGGTGCCAGAGGAACCTTTTTTGCCCGCGCAGTGGATAACAATATTCCGCTACTTACAAAAATTATGTTCCAAGCAGCAAAACATGACGGAACTTCAGTGATTGAGATCATGCAGAACTGTATTGTGTTCAATGATAAATGTCATTCTGCCATTACTGATAAGGAAGTTCGAGATGATTCCCAGCTTATTCTAGAACACGATAAGCCTATGTTGTTCGGTACTGATAAAAAGAAAGGGATTATCATGAACGGTCGACATCTCGAAGTGGTTGAAATCGGAAAGAACGGGATTACAGAGAAAGATATTCTGGTTCATGATAAATATTCTCAGGATCCCGGTGTCCACAGAATGTTACTCAGGATGCAACCACCAGAATTTCCAATGGCACTGGGAGTTATCAGGTCTGCTTTTGCACCAACATACGATGACCTTCTGATTGAACAGATCAGTCAGCAAAGACAGGCTGGCAAAATCAGATCCATGGATGATCTCTTAAACAGTGGCGATACCTGGGAAATGTAATTGCTGCTTTCTGAATACTCAAGATTAAAAAATCCCCGGAAGTTACTTTCGGGGATTTTTTTTATGAACACTGGCATTGGGTATCATGAACAGAACCCAGGATTAGTGAACGATAAGCTTCTTTTTTGAAACATTCATTCCTGAAACAACTTCAGCGACATACATCCCTTTTGACCATGCTGAAACATCAATATGAAGCAGATCTTTCACATTTGCTGATGAATAGACCAGCTGTCCTTGCGCAGAGAAAATCTTCACAGAAGAAACACCCTCTTTGGGTTCGACCGTTAATACTTCTGAAACCGGGTTTGGATAGAAGATTGCAGGATCATCATCATGTTCAGAAATGCCAACATTGTCCTGCGCAGAAACTTTCCAACCAAGATCAAATCCCCATGTTATGAGTGATGCCATACGTTCGTTTCTCCATTGATCAGCGTACAACTTGTAGCGACCACTTTTGTGAATGTAACAGTTCAGGTTATATCTGTAGAAAGGATCAAAAAACAAGGATGGGTTATCCGTTGTATTATCGACGGAATATAGTCCGACCCGAAATGCATTCAGTTGTTGAGTCAAAGCGCCACCCTGCATATAAGAATACAGAACATCGTCAAAATTATAGTTGTTGCCGGGAACAAAACTTAAAGAAACACCGATAATGTTTCCGGCAGGAACTTCAATCCCAACAGGGAATTGAATATATTTTCCATTTTGAAGTGTTGAGTCTGCCATCGTGAGAGGATATTTCACGATGATCTTGTCCGGAGCAGTCAGCTTTGAAAAATAACCTTTTTGAGTTGTGTCTCCCAGCATACGGGGAGGGGAAACTCTCAATGTGTCAGGAGGGTAAACATAAATGGAATGTGCAAAATGCGGAGAAGTCAGGGGAGTTCCTACAACAAATTCAGCAATGAGTGTATCAACAACTGATGAGTTCACCACATTGTACCATGCCAGTACAAACAGCGAATCCACTTTGTAATCCTGAAATGTGCTCAGAACATTTGAATACATTGGTGACACTGGATCCAGATCCTGTCCCACTGCAGTCAGCCAGCTGTAGCTGATGGTTCCGCTACTTCCTTCATAACGAACAATACTGTCCGGGAAGATCAGGTTTGCGTAATGAGTGACATAGCCCGCATGATTGCCTGCAAAGTAAAAATCAAGCAAATCCCATGCAGGGACAAACCATCCTGCATCCACATAGGATTTCATCTGATTCAGATCGATTTCAACTTTTGCATCAGGTTCAACCGGAAATTCTGTTTCAATTTGTTGTGCATTTACAGCAAAAGAGAACAGTAGAATTACAAAAATGAGGAGATTTCTTTTCATGATAATGAGATTAAAATTTTAATCAAAAATACATTTTTTTTAACAACATGTCAAAAAAAAATCGACTTACATGATTTTTTTTGTAATTTTGCACATCAAATTAAGGCTCCGTAGCTCAACTGAATAGAGCATCTGACTACGGATCAGAAGGTTTCAGGTTTGAATCCTGACGGAGTCACTGAAAAATCAATGAGTTACAAAATTTAAATGTTTGTAACTTTTTTTTATTACCTACATTATTACCTACATGGGCATAAGTAATTAAGTATTAAATTGCATTAATTGTTTGAGAAATTAATTTGTCTATTAACTATAATATTGACGTCCAAACAAATCAAATTTTGCTGGTAACTGTTAAAGCAATACTAAAAACTTTCAATTTATTTTTTTGGGTTTTATGCAAATCGGTGTTGGATAACTTATCATCAAAAAATCTTATTTTTGTGTAAAATTTTTTATTTTTGTGTAGTAAAAACAGGTATAATCGTAATAAACCATTATATTACTAATAGTAACAGTAAAATAATCTAGTTAGCAAAAAATAAAATACAGAACTTTGATCTCAAAAATTAACATTTAATAATTTAAAAAAATGAAAATAACATTATCGGTAATAATTTTAGTTATTAGTTGCATTTTTACTAATGGACAGAGTTCTGAAGTTAAAAAAATGCTAAACAAGATAGAAGGGCAATGGTCATTAGACGACAATGGCAATGTAACTTATCAGCGGATTGTCGAAGTCCCAGAAATGAAAAAGGATGATATTTATAATCGAGTATTAAACTATTTTGTTTACAATTATGGAAGTGGAAAGTCTGTAATTCAGACACAAGACAAAGAAAATGGATTGATTGTTGGAAAAGGGTTGTATAAAGATGTACACGTTGGAATCTCGTTAGTAACAACCTATATTGATGCCTGGCACATAGTACGAGTAGATATTAGAGAAGGTAGAGCAAGAATAATTCTTACCCTAACAGAATACGATAAAAAGGTAACAGGAGGTAGCACTCCGCCAAGTTACAGCACTTTGAAAATTGAGCAGGAATATCCGATAAATGAGAAAGGTTTTTTAAAAACCGTAATGGGCAAAGCATTTTATAAATCTCATCAAAAAGCTATTGCGTCCTTAGATGCGATTGAAAAAGCAATTAAGGAAGGAAGTACATCAAAACAATTAGAAAATACTGAATGGTAAAAATAATTGAAGCAGGAACAGATTGTTTATCGTGAACAATCAACTTCGCTTTCATCAGAAGGAAGTTCTTGAAAATTTTCAGGTATGTGAATGATGATTTGCGGTGATTCATATTCCGGTATTTCTATTGGCTGTTGTGGAAGGATCAACTTCAGAAGCTTGTACAAAAATTCCAAACGCTGTTGAGGATCCAGCTTATCAATGTCATACTGAAAGTTATCAATGTTATTTGATATAATCTCGTTGACAATGCTTCGCAGTTCTGCGGTTGTTTTATTTGGTGTGCCTTTTGGCCTGCCTTTGCTTGCATTGTTTCCTTTAGCAAATTTTCCGTTTTTTTCTCGATTTTTTAACCGTGTCATCATGAATATTTATTAAAATTAAATATATCAGCTCATAAATAGTGCAAACAATTTTTTGTTTGTAAACTGTTTAATTACTTTGTTTAAATACATTGTTAAAGTACTTTGTTTAAATATTTTATTTAAGGTGCTGTATAGTTGCTGTGGGGTTGCTGTGGAGTTGCTGTAAGGTTGCTGTAAATTGTCCGGTGTATTCATCTTAGTTTATCATTTGAGGCACTCTGATTAAATCAATAATTCTTCCATATTGATACAAGTTTGAATCATGTGACTGTCTGTCGATTTTATATTTATCGACTGCGAAATCTCTTGCGGATCGTCTGTCATCTGCAATTTTCTTTGCCTTTGCCTTTTTGCCCTCAGCAATGTCCGCAAGCTCCTGAATGGTCATTTTACTGTTTGTGGTGATATGCAAACCACGCATATTATTTGAATATGTACGAACATGCCAATTTAGTTCTAAAGCATTTTTGAGTTTATCAAACCAATATCGGATTGAGTATTTCTCATAAATTGATTGCTGTTGCTCAGATAGTTTACTGTTTAATGCTTTTGAGTTAGAAAAACCTAACATTCTGGCCAAAATCATTTGTTTATTCGTCTTAACATATTTCTTTTTTCCTAAGATTGAATTTATTGCAGAATATGCCAACAGCTGAACAACTTCAAACTCGTCTTTTTCATTGTCGCGGTAATCAAACAGCACTTTAATATTAAACATTGCCATTGGTTCACCGGTAAATGATAAATTCTTTTTTTCTACTTGCATCACAAATTTTCCAATGTTTTCAATCTTCAGTCCCAAGATGCTAACTGCTTGCTTATACTGATACAATTCAACCGCAAGTTCTTTGAAGCGGATATCTGAATGAAATAATTTCAATATTGATTCCATCTCATTTTCAGGTTCGAAGGTTTTATTATGAAAACCGTTGTAATCTTCATCCAGATCGATTTTCCCGGCCTCAACGTACTTTGTTGTCATTTTGGTCAACGCTGCGCCTGGATCGCCTCTGTAGTACTCGTAAATAAGTTGTTTGGCTACTGCTGAAAGATCGTATCTGATTAGCTTCGCAAAGGCAGGGATACCATAATTAAATATTTCATTGATACATTCATGTCTATTTGTTAACATGCCTTTCATCAGTGAAATGGGAGCTTGAATAAATCGTAATTTTTCAGGTTCTTTCAGTCCTTGAGGTGTGTTCATGGCTGCACTCTCTTAACTTTTCACCTGCTTGAATGTTTTTGAATCCTTCTGAATTTCTGAAATGGTCTTTCTGCGGTGACTTTTCAGGAACTCCATCAGGTCTGTTCTACTGAAATATAATTTTTTGCCTACCTTCATACTTGGCAGCAACTTTTTTGAACTCCAGATATAAGCTGTTTGTTTGGCAATTCCTAAAAACTTGGCCGCTTCATCAATGGATAAAATATCTTCAACAGGTTCTTTTTGTTCAGGTGTTACCGGTGGCTGCATGCCCAAAACGATACTTTTCAATTCTGTTAACTGTTGGCTGATTGTCAAAAATGGGTTGTTAATTGTCATATATTCGTTGTTTTATATGTTTCTGTTTACAAAATTAATATGTGAAAAATGTAAATACAATAGGTGAAAATATAAGATATCAACAACTGTTAATAACTTTGTTAATTTTCTTCTGAACTCGTTTGTAATCACAATAATTTATTAGTTACTGCCTTCTTGGCCTCTCTTTCGAAGTTAGAAAGATAGTTTTCTGTTGTCTGTTTGTCCCGGTGGCCTAAACTTTCCTGTATAAATTCCACGCTGACACCTGATCGTTTCAATACTGTTGCAAATGTATGTCTGGCTGTATAAGTGGTAATTTTAGGCAATTCGAGAAGATCAGTTATCAGTGCCATTGTCTTATTAATGTTTTGCACCATCTGCTGAACAGCTCTATATTGATTTTCGGGTGTCATGCCGTCTTTTAATATAGGAAAGATATATTTGCCTGTTTTTGTGCCGTATAAGTCCATTATACGCCCTGTTTCCTGATGGATCGGTATTTCTATTAACTTAGGTTGTTTTTTGCTCGCTCGGATCGTCTTTTGGCGTTTGTAGCAAATAAAATCATTATCAATGTCAGCATATTTCAAATTTACCACGTCTTTAATATTCATGCCATTGCATAAATAACTGAACATCCATAAATCTTTGTAGTAATTCCTGTATTGATTTTCACCTGAGAAGCGGAAAGCTGCGACCTGTTGAAGCTGTTCAAATGTCAATGCCTTTTTTATGTTTGCGCCTGTGGGTATCTGATATTTTCTAAATGGGTATTGATCCGCCGGTAACACTCCATCAATAATCTTCTGATTAAACACTGTTCTAACATTGCGCAAATATATGCCAACAGTTGTAAGTGATCCGCCTTTGTCTATGAACCACTTTTCATATTTTTCGAAAAATTTAGGTGTACATTTCTCAAACTTCAATGCCTTTGCTTCGGTGAACTGCTTGAGTGATTGTAATGCACACATCAAACATGAAGCTGTTGAAATTCTGCCTTCGCTCTTCAGCATGTCAGCACGTTGTTTCAGTGATATAAATAAATCTTTCGGGTCATGCTCTGGTTCTTTGTCAAAAAATCGTTCCCTGAAGGCCTCAAGTGAGAAATATTCATATTCATTCAGTAACTTAGTTGCAATGTTTTGAGCATTCTGTTGTATGTCAGTAAGTAAAAATTTCAACTGCAATAACTTGTCATCACTTTTGCCATTACTGAAAATCTTTCTAAACTCGTTTTGTGTTAATAGAATAGATTGGCCGGCAGAGTCCCTGACAGTAACGAAATATTGTTTTCTCTGATATGTGATCCTGAGTAATACCGGAAATTTGCCGTCTTTCAACATGCGAGTCGATTTCAATGTGATTGCTGTTGTTATACTATTTTTTTTCATGGCCGTTGGTTTTTAGTTCAAAAAAAAAGTTACCTACAAAATGACCTACATTATTACCTACAAAAGTAATAAATATTTAACAATGATAAAATAAAAATACAATAAAGATATTAACAAAAGTATTGATATTACTTCATTTCAGAAAAATATAAAATTGTGATAAAAAAGAAAAAAAATAGTAAAAAATATAACTACGGATCAGAAGGTTTCAGGTTTGAATCCTGACGGAGTCACGAAAAATCAAAGAGTTACAGGAAAATTGTAACTCTTTTTTTTATTATCAACACTCACGAAAATAATTGATACCATGCAGTTTAAAATGTTTTTTTAACTAATAAAAAAGACGCTTCCCCCAAAGCGTCTTTTCTTTAATTTGACTTCGTATATGAGGTATTAATTCATACCGGGATCTTCCGGCATCTTTGTCCAGAATTTAAACTTCATGCCAAGTTTGGTGACCATGGCATTCCAAATTTCATTGGGGTGCAGGTTCCAGATGTCAAGTGCTGAAGCACTGAGTACTGCCCAACTGTTGAGCTTCAGTTCCTTTTCAAGTTGTTTCGGTTCCCATCCTGAATATCCAACATAAAATCTGATGTTAGAGTTGTCTACAACTTTCAGACTGATAAGTTCGTTCACCTGATCAATATTTCCGCCCCAGTATAGTCCGGGACTGATCTCTATTGAATCTTCAATAACTTGTCCGAGTGTATGAAGGAAGTAAATATTTCTCATATCAACCGGCCCGCCAAGGTAGATCCCTGCATTTAATACCGGTGAATTTTTAATAATCTGATTAAAACTGACATCCATTGGTTTGTTGAGCATTATGCCAACAGATCCCTCTTTTTCAGAATGTTCAATCAGTAAAACCACTGAGCGTCTGAAGTATGCATCTTGAAGTAAAGGCTCTGAAATAAGCAGTTTCCCGGATCCGGGCTTCACAGAGTTGCTTTTAATTTTGTATTGATGTTCCATAGTTGGGGAATTATTTCTAATTTTGACAATTGAGTTTTAATAGTTTATGAATAGAAATTTAAATTTCGACAAATATACAGAGCTACGAAAGCAATTTCAAACATTTTCCTTTGAAGGTTTTAATTATCAGATAAACCATAACATTTTAACTGTAAATTTTAACTTTAGTTTGGATGGTAAATCAAATTTCAGGCCAAAAACAAGTTTTTATTTTAAAGATCATCTTCTGAATGTCGATTCAGATGTTTTGGAATCATTGCTCTTCCATATTGGAATGGTGGAGCTGATCAGCTATTGGAAAGCAGCCTGTCCGCCGAAAGTAATTATAAAACCCTTCAAGCTTGATTATGAACAGATTAAATGGTGGAAGAAACTCTGGTTTAACGGATTGGGAGAGTTCTTCTGGTTGAATTCAATACCTGAAACACAAGAAGATTTTCTGACAATTTCATGTGAGTCCGAAAGGCACTTCAATGAAATAGATCACTATTCCAGGCGAAGTGGTATGATCGTTCCAATTGGCGGAGGCAAAGATTCTGTTGTCAGTGTTGAGTTTCTCAGGTCAGCCGGAATTGAGGTTTTCCCCATGATGGTGAATCCAAGAGATGCCATGACTCAAACTGTTGAGGTTGGCAAAATCCCCAATAGCCAAACATTTGTCATTGAAAGGGAAATTGATCCTCAGCTATTACAACTTAATGATGAAGGATATCTGAACGGACATACCCCTTTTTCATCATTGTTGGCTTTTCATTCGCTTCTGATTTCGTATGTTTCAGGAATTTCTAAAATTGCGCTCAGTAATGAATCAAGTGCCAACGAGTCAACAGTACCAGGCACAAATATTAATCATCAGTACTCCAAGTCACTTGAATTTGAAAATGATTTCAGGAAATATGTTTTTCAGTTCATTTCAAAAGAAATGAATTATTTCAGTGTTCTTCGCCCACTTTCGGAATTACAGATCGCATCTATATTCAGTCATTTCGAACAGTATTTTCAAACATTTAAAAGTTGTAATGCCGGAAGTAAAAAGAATATCTGGTGCGGACGCTGTCCGAAATGCTTATTTACAGCAATCATCCTGCTTCCTTTTACAGGCCCCGACAAACTAAAGCAGATTTTCGGGTATGATCTTTTCGATAATCAGGATTTATTGCCTGTTTTCAGGCAGCTGACAGGAATTGATGAAGTGAAACCCTTTGAATGTGTTGGGACAACAGAAGAAATTAACTTAGCGCTGAATTTTTCTGTACAAAAATACTTCTCCAACAATCCCCTTCCGTTTCTGATAAATTATTTTATTCTGAGTGGAAAAAGAATGCCGGTCAGCGAAAAGAATTTTCAAGAAACAATTACGATGCATTTTGATGAAAATCACAACCTAACCCATGAACTTTATGCAATACTCAAAGAATTTATCAGAGATTTTTAAAAGTGAATTGTCAGGTTATCAGAAAGTTGGCATTATTGGGTATGGTCGTGAGGGAAAGTCAAGCTTTGCACTGATCAGAAAATATTGTCCTGATGTGGACATAATTGTTTCTGACAAAAATCAAGATGTTCTGGATGCAGAAGATTTGAAGCAGGACAGTTTTGTGGAAGTGATTGGTGGAAAACAGTATTTACAAATTTTGGAAAGATGTGATGTGGTGTATGTATCACCCGGAATTTCATTATTGGGAATGACTGTTCCTACCCACATAAGGATTACATCTCAAACTGATTTTTTGTTCAGACACTTTTCAGAAAAAATTGTTGCTGTCACAGGAACCAAGGGAAAAAGTACAACAGCATCGCTGATCGCACACATTTTGCGCAAAAAGCACAGTAATGTTCCGCTTGCAGGAAATATCGGGATACCACCGTTTGATATTTTGGAACAATTGATCGCAGTTAAATATGCTGTATTTGAGGTTTCTTCCCATCAGTTACAGTATGTGACATCATCACCCGGTGTTGCTGTTTTGTTGAATTTATTTCCTGAACATCTTGATTATTATCCGGATACCGAGTCCTATTATAAAGCGAAGCAAAACATTTTCAAACACAGCAATCACGGAGACTGTGTTATAGTAAATAAAGATGATCCTGAAATTCAAAAGATTCATCTATCCCGGCACGCTGTTGTGCTCAGATATTCAGTCAGAGAAACAGAATATGTGAGTGCGTGGATTGACCACGATGATTTATACACAAATGTTAATGGACTTTCAAAAATTGTAAAGTCTCATGAAATAATGTTGCCGGGAAAACATAACATTTCGAATTGCCTGGCAGCCATATGTGCATGTTCATTCTTAGGGCTCACTTCAGAGGAAATGCATGAGGGAATCAAAACCTTCAGAGGGTTGCCTCACAGAATGGAATGTATTGATTCAGGGTCAGACCGAAAATTTTACAATGACAGCATTGCGACGATCCCGGAAGCGACCCTTGCTGCTGTTGAAGCACTGAAACCAGTTGCCACACTGATCCTGGGAGGGATGGACAGGGGGCTTTCATATGATGAGTTTCTGAATAAACTTCAGCTGACTGATATCAGAAACGTTTGTTTTTACGGAGAAGCCGGACTCAGAATGTTTGAGGAGGTTGGCAAATTACATACTCTGAAAAATAATGTGTATTTCCGCAATTTTGAAGAATGTGTGCTGCACGCAATTTCTCTGACGAGAGAAAACGAAACCTGTCTTTTATCTCCTGCTGCATCCAGTTATGATCAGTTTAAAAATTTTGAAGAAAGGGGTGAGGTGTTCAGAAAAATCATTGCAAAACATTTTCATTAGTCAGTTTTTTAAAACACTCAGGGGCTAACAAGGCTCAGAAATTTATGCAGTTTGTGTAAATTTTGTAAAAAAGTTAGGTAAAAATTCGTATTTTTGTTGGAATATTTCTCCCAATGAAAGATTATCAGTTAAAAATTTTACTGAATTTAAAAAGCTGTGATGTCCCAGCAGTCTTAAACAGAATTGCCCTTTTTCTATTTTTTTTGTTTCTTTCAATTGGTATTTATGCAAACACTGTCAGGGTTGGCATCTACCAGAACAGTCCCAAAGTGTATCAGGATGCAAACGGCATACCGCAGGGATTGTTTGTTGATTTAATTGAATACGTTGCGGAAAAGGAGAAGTGGGATGTTCAATATATGTTTGGAACATGGTCAGAACAGATTGAAAGTTTACAGAACGGCAGGATTGACATTATGGCAGATGTTGCATGGTCAGAAAGCAGAGACAGTGTTTTTAGTTTTCATCAGATTTTGGTCATACAGTCATGGCTTCAGGTTTTTGCCTATGGAAACAATCAGTATTTCAGTACTGATGACCTTACAGGAAAACACATCGGCGTTTTGTCTGGCTCAGTCCAGGAAGAGTTTTTCAAATCAAAATTTTCACAGTTTTTTGGAGCTGAAATTTTTATCCATGTGTTTGAGGATTACAAATCAATCGTAGAAGCACTTGAAACACATGTGATCGATGTGATGATTGCAGACAGATTTTTTTTCAATTCGGATCTGAAGACTGACAGCATTGTTGCAACATCTTTGCTTTTTCAACCAACAGGCTTGTTTTTTGCTGCCAAAAAAGATGAAAACATACATCTTCTGAATGCAATTGACAAACATTTGATTCAGTTGAAAAATGATCCTGAGTCAATTTACTACCAATCATTGAACAAACATCTTGATTATAATTCAAAAGAACACAGACATGTTGTTCTAAAATGGATTTTTGTGATTACAGGACTCTTGTTGGTTATTGTGTTGTTAAATATGCTGATCCTTCGAAACAGGATTCGAACAAGGACAAAGGAATTGATCAGCAAAAACAAAGAACTTGAGGAAAAGGAGCGGAATTACCGTGAAATTTTCAATTCTACACGTGATGCCATCTTTGTACATGATATTGAAACAGGCGAAATTCTTGATGTAAACCAGACAATGATTGATCTTTATGGGTATCATAATAAGCAGGAAGCCCTTGATCTGGAATCAAGAAAAAGTTTTGTGCCTGACGATTCAGAATATTCTTTTCTGAACGCATTAGAGAAGCTGAGATTTGCAAAGGAAAACGGAGGAGTGAGTTTTGAGTGGCTTGCGTGTAGAAAAAATGGGGAAGATTTCTGGGTTGACATCAGACTTATCCGGACCAAAATCGCAGGAACTGATAGAATTTTAGCATTTGTTAGAGATATCCATGACCGTAAAAGAATGGAAAAAGAAGTTGAATCTGCAACAGCACTTTTTCACACGCTTGCATTAAACTCTCCTGTTGGAATTTTCAGGACAAATGCTTATGGAGAAACAATTTATGTGAATCCTGCCTGGTCAAAGTTGACAGGAGTTTCCGTTGAAGATGCTTTTGGATATGGTTGGGCAGAAATAATTCATCCTGATGAAAAAGAAAGGATTATTCATGAATGGAAAGAACGTTTTGCAAAGCGTATTCCTTCAAATGCAGAATATCGGCTTTTAAAAGACAATGGTTCTGTAGTCTGGGTACTTGGTAGTGCTGTCCCTGATTATTCAGGAAACGAGTTTCAGGGTTATGTTGGGACCATGACTGATATTACTTTGGTGAAGGAAGCTGAACTTGAAATACAGAAAAAAAATGAAGAGTTGCTCATTGCAAAAGAACATGCTGAAGAAAGCAACAGGTTGAAGTCTTCTTTTCTTGCAAATCTTTCTCATGAGATCCGTACACCCATGAATGCAATCGCAGGTTTTGCTTCATTACTTGAAAAAACAATCGGAGATGATGAAAAACTGAAACAATTCGGAGCAATTATTCATCAGAGTTCAATACAACTTCTTTCCATTATTAATGACATTGTTGAGATTTCAATGATTGAAACAAAACAGATGTCGTTGAAATATCAGGATGTGGAACTGAAAACAGTTTTTGAGCACTTGTTTTCAATATACAGAAGTCAAATTCCTGAGAATAAAGATGTTCAAATTTTCTTTCGCCTTTCAGAAGACTTGTTGAATTTTAAATTGAAAACTGATCCTGTAAAATTTGAACAGATTTTCTGCAACCTCATCGGGAATTCCTTAAAATTTACTGAGCAGGGTACAATAGAAATTATCTGCAAGATTCATAACAGGAATGAATTGTTGTTTTCTGTTAAAGATACAGGTATTGGCATCCCCTATGACGAACATGAAAAAGTTTTTGACAGGTTTTACAGGTGTGAGAATGAGATTTCTGTCCAGAAAGGTTCCGGCTTGGGGCTGGCTATAACAAAAGCATATGTTGAAATGCTCGGAGGGAAAATATATCTACATTCAGAACTTGGAAAGGGTTCAGAGTTTTCGTTTACATTGCCTTATGTTGGCTCAAATCTTACCGAAGAAAAACAGGAAATGACAATCCCAATACATCAGAACAGCGGAAAGAAACCAAAAGTCCTGATTGTTGAGGATGAAGAAGTGAATATTTTGTTTTTGCGTACTGCATTGTCAGATTTTGACATTGATATTACTGAAACTGCTTATGCTCAGGAATCCGTGAAATTATGCAGGGAGCATAGGGATTTCAAATTGGTTTTAATGGATGTCAAACTTAAAGATGGTTCGGGAATTGATGCGACTGTGATCATCAAAAAGGAATTTCCTGAAATTCCAGTGATCGTGCAAACGGCTTATGCCCTTCGGGAAGATTTGCTCAGAGCTCAGGAAGCCGGGTGTGATGACTTTCTTCCCAAACCTATCAGCCTGAAGAAACTGAGGGAACTTGTGGCAAAATATTTATCCAATTCATAAGTTCTGCAAATTTAAAGAATCTGACACCGGAATATTCAGTATAACTGTTTTTACTGTGAAACCTGCTTGTAGTTGTACATGTTGTTGTTAGATTTAATTTTAAGTTTTGAATTGCATTAATTTTTTTCAAAATGCTTGTTTATATAAAAAACATTTCGTTAATTTGCGAAATATAAAAATGAAATCATGAGAAAAAAAATTCAATTTGAAGATGATGTGGTGCACATTGCACAAATGGCCAAAGCACTGAGCCATCCGGTACGGGTTCATATTTTACAGAAACTTTCACATATGAATTCATGTTGTTACAGCGGAAATCTTGTTGATGAGCTGCCGGTGGGACGTTCAACACTTTCGCAGCATCTGAAGGAATTGAAATATGCCGGTTTGATCCAGGGAGAAATTGAACCACCCTATATAAAATATTGCCTCAATCGTGAGAACTGGGAGAAAATGAAAACGTTATTTGAGACATTATTTAATTGAACCATATAAGACATATAAGAACATATAAGGTTTTTAATGCAGGTACTTTCTTAAATGATCTTATACCTTATATGGTTCCTAACAAGTTAAAGTTTATGGAAACAAAAAAAGAACTGAAAATTTTAATGTGGATCGCAGTTGTGTTTGCGGCTGCATTTTTCCTGCCCCTAGAAAGTGAACGATTCAACACTGCAATATTTGCAACTTTGGATCTTGTAAAATGGTATGCACGTGAACACGTTGTCCTTTGCTTACTTCCAGCATTCTTTATTGCCGGGGTAATTGCTGTTTTTGTGAGTCAGGGTTCTGTGCTTAAATACTTTGGTGCCAATGCAAAAAAATGGCTTTCCTACACTGTTGCATCTGTATCAGGTACGATACTCGCAGTATGCAGTTGCACCATTCTTCCGCTTTTTTCAAGTATTTATAAAAGAGGTGCCGGCCTAGGCCCCGGAATTGCTTTTCTCTATTCAGGCCCGGCGATTAACATCCTGGCAATCATATTAACTGCACGAATTCTCGGCTTCGAAATGGGTATGGCAAGAATTATTGGTGCAGTGGTATTTGCAGTTGTGATTGGTGTTGTCATGTCGCTGATATACCGTAAAGAGGAAAAGGTAAAGCGTGAAGAACAGATGAATATTCCGGTCATACCTGAAAAACGCCCAATGTGGCAAACATCACTGCATTTTTTCACACTGGTACTCATCCTTGTTTTTGCCAACTGGGGAAGTCCTGCCGAAACAGACACATCCAGTGCATGGTATTACATTTATACGTATAAATGGTACATAACAGGAGGCTTTTCACTGTTACTAATGTATTCTCTGATCAGAGTTCTCAAAATTACATGGTGGTGGGTTTTGCTTGCAGGTTTGGCCACGGCTCTTGCAGCAATCTTATCAACAACCTTCATCGAAAATTCCAAACTAAGTCCATTGGTGCCGATGCTGGTTGGAATTGTAGCCCTGAGTATCATTACCCTGAAAGACAAAAACGAAGAAGAAAACCGTGACTGGACAGTTTCAAGCTGGGATTTTGCAAAACAAATTATGCCTCTGCTTGCTATTGGGGTTGTGATTGCCGGTTTTCTTCTGGGTTCAACACATGACGGAACAACCATTCCGGGAGTGATCCCCAATGAATGGGTTGCCTGGCTGGTTGGAGGAAACTCCGTATTTGCAAATTTCTCTGCATCAATCATCGGTGCTTTTATGTATTTTGCAACACTGACCGAAGTTCCCATTTTGCAGGGGTTGATTGCATCGGGTATGGGCAAAGGACCTGCTCTTGCTTTGCTTCTTGCTGGTCCATCCTTGTCATTGCCAAATATGTTGGTTATCAGAGGTGTTCTCGGAACACAAAAAACAATTGTATATGTATCTCTGGTTGTTGTAATGGCTACAATTGCAGGGTTAATTTACGGAGGTCTTTTTTAAAATATAAAACCATTATCAAACAATAATTATAATGAAAACATCAGAATTACCAAAGTATCAGAATTTTCATCTTGAGGGTGTGAAACACATCGCTCCTTCAGATGCAATTGAAGCAATCACAAATCATCAGGCTGTATTGATTGATGTTCGTGAAGAAAATGAATTACAAGAGGAGTGTTTCGACATCAGTGAGGTGCTCAACCATCCAATGTCTGTCATTCTGGACAGATTGAAAAATATTTCGAAAGACCAAAACATTATTCTGGCCTGCGAAGTGGGAGAACGAAGCACCAAGGTAGCCAATCTTTTTAATATTCAGGGATTTCCTTCTGTGGCAAACCTTGATGGAGGTCTTAAGATGTGGAAAATGATGGGTTTACCTGTAAAAATATCAAATGTTTATGGCGGTGGATGCAGCGGATGCAGCTCCTGTTCAGACGAAAGTAGTTGTTGCTGAAAAGATCAAATTAAATTACTTGCTAATGAAAATATATGTATTTTTGTTTCGTTAATTGACGAAACACGAAACATAAAGTTAAATGTCTAAAATTCAAAAATTATGAAAAAATCAATTGTATTTATCTTTGCTGTAATGCTTGCAATGGCAGGTTTTGCTCAGAAAAATTCTTCATGTATTGTGATGTATTTCAAGGCTGACCTGGCATGTTGTAAGGCCAGAGCCTGTGCTGCGCTTGAAAATGATGTGAAATCAGTTGTTGAGAAAAACTTCACCAATGGTGATGTTATATTTAAGGAAATAAAAATAAGTGATCCTGAAAATGCATCATTGGTTGAGAAGTACAAAGCTCAGTCTCAAACAGTCATTATTGTTGCAAACAAGAAAAAGAAATTTGCATCAGTCGATGCTTCTGCTTTGGTAAAGGATTATGTGAAGAGTCAGGATAAAACTGCTTTTGAAACTTCATTTGTTAAACTCATTCAGGATAGTATGAAATTATAGCAGAAGCTTGTTGAATTTCAAATATTTGAAGAACCTACGAAATCTTGATAGAATGAAAAGTAAACACCGGAATCTAAACAACGAGGAAATAGAAAAATTGTCAATGTTTGTAAAAGCAATGGCACATCCCACACGTATGTGGATATTGCAGTTTCTTTCGAGACAGAATTGTTGTTTCAGCGGTGAAATTGCAGACGAATTGCCCTTTGCGAGATCAACAATTTCAGAACATCTTAGACAATTGAAAGCCGCTGGTCTTATTCAGGGTGAAATTGAGCATCCCAAAATCAGGTATTGTATCAATAAAGCAAATTGGGAAATGGCAAAGCAAATGCTGGATGTCCTTTTTAGTTTTGAGATCGATTCTGAAGAAGTAAAGTTATGTAATTTGGAACACAATAAAGTTTAAAAATTATGGAAATAAAAGTACTGGGCCCCGGTTGCCCAAAATGTAAAAATCTTGAATCAATAACAAGAGAAATTGTTGCTGAAAATAATATTGATGCAAGTGTTGAAAAAGTTGATGATATTATGAAAATCATGGAGTATGGAATTATGCGTACTCCAGGACTTGTCATTGACGGAAAAGTGATGTTCAGTGGTCGTGTCCCATCGAAAGAAGAGTTAAAATCAATTATTGAAAAAGCTTAAACAGTATGAATATGAAAGCCATCGGCAGAACAATGTTGTTTTTAGGTTTTGCATTTTTTGTTATCTCCTGTGGTTCAGGTCAGGCTGAAAAAACTACAGAAAATGAACAAACTGTATTTGGAAAATCTAAAGTAGAAGTTTACTATTTTCATGCCACAAGACGCTGTGCCACCTGCAATAGGATTGAAGAAATTGCTCAGAACGTTGTAGAACAGGATTATGGGAACAGCGATGTAAAGTTTTTTTCGATCAATTTTGATGAAAAAGAAAACAAAGCCATGGTCGAGAAGTATCAGATTGGCTGGTCTTCACTCATCATTGCATCTGCTGGTGATTTTGAAGATATTACCGATCTGGCCTTTCAGATGGCAATGGCTGATCCTGAAAAACTTGAGGTGCGCATTAATGAAGTAATAGATGCTTATTTAAACAGATAGTATGCTCGATGGCCTGAATCAGTTTCTAAACAATGCCTATTCCAATGCTGAGTTACCTGTGATTTCTGCACTTGTCCTGGGTTTAATGACTGCCATCAGTCCTTGTCCCCTGGCTACTAACATCAGTGCCATCGGGTTTCTGAGCAGAAACCTTTCACGTAAGAAAATGATCCTGTGGCAAGGTTTGGTTTATACTTTGGGACGTACAATTGCTTATGTCGGCCTTGCTGCTCTGTTTTTCCTTGGGGCAAATCAGATGAACATACAACGCATTGTTGCACAGTATGGTGAAAAACTACTTGGCCCACTACTGATTCTCATCGGGGTTTTTATGCTTGATCTGATCAAATTAAAATTACCAGGTTCAGGAAAACTGGCTCAAAAGGCCGAAGAGAAAAGCAAAAGTGGTTCTTTTTGGAGTGTGCTCTTGCTGGGAATCGTCTTTGCCCTTGCTTTTTGTCCCTACAGCGGTGTGCTGTATTTTATGATGCTTATCCCCCTCACATTATCAAGTCCTGAAGGATTGCTGCTTCCAGTTGTGTTTTCTGTTGCAACCGCATTACCTGTCTTATTATTTGCTTTTATGATTGCATATACTGTGTCGGCAGCAGGCATTTTTTACAATAAAATTAAGATATTTGAGTTCTGGTTCAGAAGGATTGTGGGTGTGATTTTTATCCTGGCAGGACTGTTCCTGATATGGCAGGTATATGTAGGTTAATAATTGAAAACTTAAAGGGACAGAATGTTTATAATTTGATAACAAAAAATCAACAATTTTGAAATCAATCTCATCTATTTTTGCAATCTAATGACTCAATCAGAACAACCTGATCAATTCATGAGAGCGTTTCAGCCACAAACGGGCAAAGTATTGGGAATTTCTTCAGGCGATGCACTCAATGCATGTTTGATAGGGGCAACGATTCTTGACATCAGGGAAGAAGAATTTTCACTTTACAAACAGTTTCGGGTGCCTCATGTTCTGCTGATGCCGTTAAGTCACGCCATGCAGCACATTGATAAACTTCCTGATGACAAATGGCTGATCGTTGCTGATGCAGCAGGGAACCTTGCAGGTGATTTTGCAGCGATACTGCTTCAATCAGGAATGCAAAAAGTGTGTGTCCTTTCCGGCGGGATTGTCGACTGGGAAAGAGCGGGTAATCCTGTTACAACAGACACCAGTCAGCAATTATCCGGATCCTGTGTATGTCAACTGAAAAAGAGAAATACATAATTAAATTCAGTAAAACAATGAAAATCCTCATTCTTTGCACCGGAAACTCCTGCCGAAGCCAGATGGCTGAAGGATTTCTCCGTTTTTTTGCACCTGAAGCAGAAGTGCATTCTGCAGGTACAAATCCGTCCGGTCAGGTCCATCCCACAGCAATTCAGGTCATGAAGGAAGTCAATATTGATATTTCTGCGCATTCCCCGAGATCAGTAGATCAGTTTATTGACCGTGAATTTGATTATGTGATCACAGTGTGTGACGGAGCGCGTGAATCCTGTCCTGTTTTTACAGGGAAAGTTAAACATCGGATGCACATCGGTTTTATTGATCCTGCCGAAGCTACTGGAAGCGAACAGGAAATACTCACAGTTTTCCGCAATGTGCGTGATCAGATCCGAAATGACTTCTTCAGGTTTTACAATGAACATCTGGTATCTTAAAATTTGAAAAATCATGACTAAGAAAAAGAAGATAGGTTTCTTTGAAAAATATTTGACCGTTTGGGTTGCTGCATGTATTATTTTGGGCATCATCATCGGGCATTTTACAGGAGAGACAATGCAATTTCTGAGTAAACTTGAAATTGCACGTGTCAATATTCCCGTTGCAATTTTAATCTGGCTGATGATTTATCCTATGATGCTTCAGATAGATTTTTCAAGCATCAGAAATGTTGGCAAAAAGCCAAAAGGAGTTATTCTGACCGTTGTGATCAACTGGCTGATCAAGCCATTTACGATGGCATTTTTTGCCTGGATATTTTTCTCAAAATTATATGCGGCATGGATAGATCCGTCGATGGCCGGTGAATATATTGCAGGAGCAATCATACTCGGGGCGGCACCCTGCACAGCCATGGTCTTTGTATGGTCCTATCTGACCAAAGGAGATCCCAATTATACTCTGGTGCAGGTTTCAATCAATGATCTCATTATTCTTGTGGCCTTTGTTCCGATTGTGGGGTTGTTGCTTGGAATAACAGATGTCTCAATTCCGTATGATACACTCGTGGCAAGTGTGATTATTTTTGTTGTTGTTCCGCTTGTTGCTGGTTATCTGACGAACAGGATGCTCATTCACCGAAAGGGAAAAGAGTGGTTTCAGAACAATTTTCTTCCCCGTTTCAAACCCGTAAGCATTGTTGCACTTCTTGTAACACTCATACTGCTGTTTGCATTTCAGGGCACAAACATCACAAACAACCCGCTGATCATTCTGCTTGCTGCTGTTCCGCTTGTTCTTCAGACATATTTTATTTTCTTTCTTGCCTGGTTTACAGGCAGGTGGATCAAATTACCTCATCCAGTATGTGCTCCTGCAGCAATGATCGGTGCCAGCAATTTCTTTGAACTTGCCGTGGCTGTGGCCATCGCATTGTTCGGGTTTGAATCGCCCGCCGCACTTGTCACTGTTGTCGGGGTGCTGGTTGAAGTGCCGGTCATGCTGTCGCTGGTTGCTTTTGCCAACAGGAATAAGTTCTGAACATCTGAACATCTCATTGTTAACTTTTTTCATTTTCTGTTGCAGTGAAGGTCAGCAGAATATTTGTATTTTTACAATACATTTTTAAAAAGTATATCATGGTTTTACGTTTCATCGCTCCGGTTTTGCTATCATGTTTATTTATTATCAGGGTTTCCGGACAGACAACCAACGGAGAAACCGGCTTTCTGAAAGAAGGGACTCTGGTCATCAGGGTCAAGGAAAATTTCAGGCATATCTGTTCGGATAACAGAATAGACCATCCGCTTATGCTGGCTGTACTGGCTGAAGCCGGCAACGGGCAGGTCAGTAAAATGTTCCCTTTTCACAGAAAACCTGAAAAGGAAACAGATGATTATGGCAATTCGCTGGTTGATTTGAGTTTGATCTATGTTGTTGAGTTTTCTCCTGAATATGAACTTTTATCTGCAGCCCGACTGATGATGTCTTCCGGAATTATTGAATATGCCGAGCCTTATGTGATCCCTGAGACACTTTATGTCCCCGATGATCCGTTTCTGACGAATCAGTATTATCTTTCGAATATCAAAGCCTATGATGCCTGGGAAATCTGGAGAGGAGACACCAATTATGTGGTTGGGATCACCGATACCGGTTATGAGTTTAACCATCCCGACCTGATCGGTGCTGTGAAATACAACTACAATGACACCATTGACGGAATTGACAATGAAAACGATGGCTACATAGATAATTTCATGGGCTGGAATCTTGGTGAAAACAACAATAATCCCCAGTACAATGCAATTGGGCACGGAATTCATGTTTCCGGTATTGCCGGAGCAACCCCTGACAATTCATTCGGTATTGCCGGTGTAGGGTTTAACACCCGGTTGTTGCCAGTCAAAATTGATAATGCAGCAGGTTTACTCACAATGTCATGGCAGGGAATTGTTTATGCTGCTGATCACGGTGCTCAGGTGATCAATTGCAGTTGGGGAAGCACATTCAGCTCAGGTCAGTTTGGTCAGGACATCATCAATTACGCCACTTTCAACAGAAATGCACTGGTTGTGGCAGCATGCGGTAATTCAAACAATGAACGAATGCATTATCCATGTGCATATCAAAATGTCTTATGTGTTGCTGCTACAAAGGATGACGATCTGAAATGGGAAAATTCAAGTTACTATCGAAGGGTCGATCTTTCCGCACCTGGGTTTAATATCTATTCAACCTGGGTAAATGGGAGTTTTGTTTATTCGGGTGGGACTTCAATGGCATCTCCGTTGGTTGCTGGAACTGCTGCTCTGGTCTGGTCTTATATGCCCCAGTTGACACCATTACAGCTTTCAGAACATCTCAAAAACACTGCAGATATTATTGATACTCTGCCCCAAAATATTCTTTTTCAGCAAAAACTTGGTTACGGCAGATTAAATATGTACAGGGCTTTAACTGATACAATGAAACCTGCTGTGAAACTTCAATCAGTTGATATTACTGACAACAACAATCAGGTATTTGGGGTCAATGATACACTTTTTATTACAGGCAACTTTTTTAACTTTCTTGCACAAACAAATGATCTCAGGATTACTATGCAATGCGTTTCTCCGTTTGTGCAAATGATCGATTCTCTTTATATTGCAGGAGTACAGTCAACCATGACATCTTTCAACAATGCTCAGCAACCTTTCTCCATGAAACTGCTTCCGGGAATCCCTTCAAGCTATAACATTGAACTCAAATTTGAATATGCTGACAGCGGATATACAGGTTTTGACTTTTACTCACTCACGGTCAATATTGATTACCTTGACCTCAACATCAATAAAATAACTGCAACAATCACAAGCAAAGGCACCATAGGATATAATGACAACATAAACTTTCAGCAGGGTAGAGGATTGAGGTTTGAAAATTCTTCGTCGCTGCTCTCATGTGCCGGGTTTATGATCGGACGGTCAAATAATCAGGTGTCCGACAATTTATATGGATTTGCAACTCCATTCGATGCTGACTTTGAACCCATTATGGGCGTTGGATATGTTGTGCCTCCTCAAAAAGGTGACCAGCAGATCACAGGGGTTTTCAATGATGATGGTGCAGGAACACAGAAATTGAATATTG
>CAYMAZ010000007.1:0-106517 GCA_964388575.1 uncultured Bacteroidales bacterium
TCGCCGTGCTCTTCCTGCTTATTTGCCACCCAACCCGACTGACCTCCATCCCTTGTGCCAAAAAATACTCTCAGCCGTCCTGACGTCCGTGCCCGCCCTCCAACACTCTCACACAATGTTTGATTAGTTCAATTAATATTTTGTCATGGTTTTTGACCCTCCAAGCTGCTATAATCAAAGCGCCTTCTCTCAGCGCCGCTACGTTTCAGCAATCCGTAAACTCCTTGACTTTCACTCCGCTCTGCTTCGTTCAGTCGCTTCCATTTCGCAGCCCCTCGAAAATAGCTTCCTCAAAGTTCCGTCAGCCATTTTCTTTATCCATCCCGGTATCAAAAACACATGCCAAAATACCCAACACCACCCGCCCCCACCCAACCACCCCGTTCATAGTTATAGTTTTAGTTTTGGTCTTGTATATAATAAAATAAGGATTTTCGAAAACAAGCCATGAAACCCTTAGCGGTTTTGTAATTTTATTCTGATACACTAAATGCGTTTTAGATCAATTTAAAAGAGAAATCAAAAAAAAATATAAAAAAATATTCAAGATGTGATTTTTTCACTAAATTTGCATTCTAAAATAATAAAAATATGCTATTACGATTCACAATTGAGAATTTTTTGTCTTTTAAAGAGAAGCAAGCTTTTTCAATGTTATCAGGAAAGGGTTCTCTAAAAACACATCATAAATCTTCTTCAATAAAAGGCGTATCTGCTTTAAAATTGGGTATTATCTTTGGTGCAAATGCTTCTGGTAAATCTAACTTGATAAAAGCGATTGACTTTGGGAGAAAGACAGTTTTAAAAGGCACAAAGCCTGAACAGCATATAACTACAAACTTTTTTAAGTTGGATAAGAAATTTCTGAATAAACCATCATATATTGAATATGAAATCCAACATAAGGGTAAAAATTACGCTTATGGTTTTGTTTTTAATTCAAAAGAAATTATTGACGAATGGCTATTCGAAATTAATAAGAAAGGAGAGACTAAAATATTTGAAAGGATTAATACAAATGTATTTGACTTAGAATTTCTTTTTAGGAGAAACAAAAAAAGTGATGAAAAACAATTTTTAGAGTTTACTGCTAAAAGTACTCCAAGGAATCAACTATTCATAACACATATTAGGAACAATAATGTTACAGACAATGTAACTGATATAAGCGATTTGTTAAATATCATTGATTGGTTCCAAAATTCACTTACAGTTATTTATCCGGGTACAAAGAACATAAGTAAAAAATTTGAGTTACACAAAGACACAAATCTTCAACAAGTATTCAACGAAATGTTGGATTATTTTGATACAGGAATAAATGGAATTGAGTTTAATGAGATTGATATAGAGAAAGTAGATATTCCTTTTGAAGTTAAAGAGGACATCAAAAATGATTTATTTAACGAAAAATCTGAAAAAAACATTGCATTCTTGTCAAATCCCCATGATGACAAATATTATGTTTTCTCAAAGATTGATAACGTTACGATTCAGGCGAAACTTCTTAAAACCAAACATAAAGTTAAAGGTGGTGAATACGAACTTTTTGACTTGAAAGATGAGTCTGACGGTACAAGAAGAATTATGGACCTCATTCCATTAATTATTGATTTTTTCAAAGGTGGTAATGTATTTATTGTTGATGAAATTGAAAGAAGCCTTCATCCAAATTTAGTTAAGGATTTCTTTGAGTTCATATTGGATAAATGTGAAAAGGTAAACAGTCAGCTTATTGTTTCTAGCCACGAAGCAATTCTTTTAACTCAGAAGTTACTTAGGAAAGACGAAATATGGTTTGCTGTTAAAGACAAAGAAGGAGCAACCCACCTGCATTCTCTTGAAGATTACAATATTCGTTTTGATAAGGAGATAATGAAAGATTATTTATTAGGAAGGTTCAAAGGAATCCCAAAACTTGGAAATCGAAATCAGCTTACTGTTTTACCTATCAATAAATAACATATGCCAAGAGTACCTATTCCATTAGTGCGTAAAGGTGGTTTCCTTGAAGCTGAGAAAATGTTCGTTTTATCGTATGAAGGTAGTGTTAGTGAAAAGAAGTACTTTGAAGATTTTAGAAAGTCAGATTTTTTTAACGATAATGGTCTGATTGAAATAATTTCTCTTAAAAGACCTTCAAATGCTGGTTCTGATCCGATTAGTATAAAAAAACTTCTCCAAGAAGCTAAAAAAGAATATCACTTTAAAAATACAGATGAATTTTGGCTAATAATTGACAGAGATGATTGGGAATCAATACATCATCACAATTTTGATAAATTAGTTGATGACTGTAAAAAAGAAAATAATTTTTTCTTAGCAATGAGCAATCCATGCTTTGAAATTTGGTTAATTCTTCATCTAAAAGATATAAATGAATTTAATATTGATGAAAAATTAAAAATCATTTCTAACCAAAAAATAAGTAATAAAAAAAATTACATAGACAAGGTTCTTAGTGAGATTCAAGGTAGAGGATATAATAAAAGACCAAATCCAAGAGTATTTCTGCCATTGACAAAAACTGCTATAGATAGAGCAAAAGCTCTTGATAATAAGAATGATGATTATCCAAAACAACTAGGCACGCATATTTACAAGCTTGTTGAAAAATTATTCAAGGAAGATTAATTGATAATTCCTCTTTAAATTCATAAAACCTTATGCAAATGTAAGCTGCCAACGCACTTGCAAGGTTGTAACGGAGTTTTTCAAAAAAAATCTCCAGCCCTCTGGGTAGTATTTTTTTTGAAAAAACCTTGCAATCCAGCCAACCCTCATGCTTCGTCGGCTCATAAGCTTTCATGAATGGTTTTTTATTTCTATGAAGGGAGGCAGCAGCAAAATTTCATCCCATCCGGCTCATCCAAAGCCCCCAAATCCTCAGCAATATTGAGGCAATACGAAGCAAAATATGACATAATGTACTGTCATCAGGCTTTTCGGCTGTTAATCCTTTGAAAACGCCTGATATTGAACTACTTTTGTAATAAATCATAAAATCAGGTCATCATGTTCAATAACATCCTCAACTTCATCATCGGCACAGTCACAACCGCAGGAACTGCCTCAGCAATCAGCGACATTGACCCCATCCAATTTGGGTCCATTGAAGAATTAGTCAAGTACCTTGTCAGCATCCTCGGTGGGATCCTGGCTGCAATCATCATCAACATCCTCAAAAAAAAATTCCCGGAATGGTTCAACTCAAAAAAAGCATCAAGGTAAAAATTATTCCCTATCAACTCCGTATCAAGTCCGTATCAAGGCCGCTTAAAATGAAAAAAATCATGTCCGCAACCGAAGCTAACCAACCCCAAATATCATTCATTAACCTAAAAAAGGAGGAATCATGGCTATAGTCCAAAACCCCGTCACCGGCAGAACAAAACAAAAATTCGCCACTGCCGTATTTTCCAAGCAATTCGGAAAAAACACCATGCGATCTAAACCCGTTGAGGTCGCAAACCCCAAAACCCTGCTCCAGAGGCAGCAAAGGGCAAAATTCACGCTCATGGTCGAACTGTCAAGAATAATCCTGTCATTCATCCGACTCGGTTTCAAACAGGTCGCCATCGGAATGTCTCAGTTCAATGTCTTCATGAAGTCAAACATCAAAGAAGTCATCACTGGAACATATCCCAACTACTCCATCGACTTCACAAAACTCATCGTCGCAAAAGGAACCCTCACAGGTGCCGACACTCCCGAAGCAACAGCCGAAACCGGAAACAAAGTCGCCATTGTGTGGATCGACAACTCCGATAGCGGCGATGCTGAAGCTACTGACAACGCCCTGGCTTTGATCATCAACCACGAAAAGAAAAGCATCAAAACAGACACCATCTCCAAAACAAGGGCTGATGAATTACTTGAAATCACTGTTCCCGCCTCTTGGATCGGTGACACTGTACATGTATACCTGTCTTTCTTCAAAGATGCAACAAATGCCGTGGCAAACAGCGCTTATGTCGATTCTGTAACCGTCATTGCATAATACCGGGCTCTTTTCTGTTTGTTCGTCTCTTGGGAAGCTGTCTGTTCATTCCGGCAGCTTCTTTTTTTAAAATGATTTCAAAAACTTAAATTTTAACATTATGGCACGACTTAAAAATGGATTTCTCGGCAACGCTTCCGGAAAACTCGGTAATGTTGTCTTTGCAAAATGGCGGGACCTGTTCACTGCCCGCTCATATCAGCCCGACATCAACGACCCCAAATCTCCGGCACAGAAAACCCAAAGAGTCAGGATGCTGTCACTCCTGAATTTCCTGAAGCCAATCAACCAGTCTTTCATCAGATCCTTCAACGCTGACATTTGTCCCGAGTCAACACCATGGGCGAAAGCAATTCAGGACAACATGCCCGCAGTGGATCCCGGCGGATGCATCTCCATGAGTGAAATCCGGCTGGGGATGCCCAGGTATCCTGCACCCGGCATCTCTATTCCGGTCTATAACCCATTCATTGACCAGGTCAGTTTTCAGTACTTCCCGGGTTCAAACCCAAACGCAAGCAAACCATTCCCGTTTCCCGTCACATCAGTTCTGGGAAAATACAACACATCTGCTGAAGTTCATGAGTTCGACACCAGGCATCTGTTATGCACCCAGCCCGATGGCACCTTCTACAGCCTCATTGCTCAAAGTTCGCAAGAATGGCCGTTTCTCAGCTGGTGGGCTGAAGCATTGTTTTGGCTCTCTCATCACGACCCATCACTTGACATCACTTCGGTCAGTCCAAACAATGCACTCTCTGAACCAACTCTCCTGAAACTTAATTCCATCGTTGAGGATTTCAACACAAACATCACAGAAAACCTCCTGCCACCAAACATTCTTTCATTCTCTTATGAAAACAACGGCAGCGACTGGATGCTCAACATAGAACTGAATGTTGAAGAATGTGATTATGAAATTGTAAGCAAATGCATCCTCAGGGGGTGGTTCCTGATGATCAAAAGTGATTCTGTAAAATATTATGAGCCTTTTGAGTGGAATCTCAATGAACCGACCTATTCATACAATATAGGACGTGATCCCGTCACTGCAGGCATTGTGTTTCTCTACACGCTGTTCACCCAGGAAGGAATGCAGTGTTCAAGGTTCAACAGACTCTACATTGAAGATGGGTCTGACTTAAAAAAGTACCCGTTTTTTCATCAACTCTTCCTCTCAGGAATAACTCATCCTGCATCATTTATCCTTCCGGAATCACTGTGCGGTTTTTGTGGGGCCATAGATGAACTCTTTTCTTATTTCAAAGAACTCTGGGAACAGGGAGTCATCCACGACACAACAGATCCTGATGCTCCTGATCCGGCCGGACAGATATTCGATTATACCAAATTTGCCTGTGAGGTTTACACCCCGGAAGGACAGTTGCTGTACAAGGCAATGACCAACAGCCTGAATCAATTCTATGGAGACAGGCTGGTCCCGCAACAGGATTACAATGTTGTATTTTCCTATGATGATATTCTCATTGAATTTCTGTTATTCAACTGTCCTGATCCCGGAAAGGTCGTCTATCTGTCACCGGCTCACATCATCAGTAATAAAGTTGCATCAGATCCTCCGCAGAGCTTCATGATAGAGATCAAATCCAAAACAAAGAGGAGGGAGCAGTTCAACGTTCCACGCATGCCCTGGGCATCATTTGCACTGGATAACTATATTTCAGGCAACCCACCTGATAAAGCCACCTGTCTCTGTCCCAAAAACCCAAAACGATACAAAGCAGGCGCTGATCTGGCTGGAAAGGTCAAATAACCCTACAGCAATCCACAAAGCCATTACAGAGCTTCTACAGCGTTTTTACACCGCTTTTACACCCATCATCAAATCCCTTCTTTCATCCGGTGATGGGTGTTTTTTTTGGATGAAAAAGGCATGAAAAATTTTCAACACAAATTCTACAAAGTCTTGACAGTAGCTGTTCGCAATTTTGGCTTTTCTGGCAAATATGCTGCTTTTTTGTCTCTTCTCAAACACGGTAATTCACCCAAAAAGTTTGTTTGTATTTTTGTTTGTAATTAAGCCAATAGAGAGCACATTTTAGTATTCAAACACACTCTTCCGGTCAGCTGTAAAAAGTGAAAAAGAGGTGCTATTATGGTCAAAAAAAGCCATTTTTTACTCAAAACTACATTGTGTTTTTTTGTCTTTCAAAAAGCCCTATAACCATATATTTTACTGATGTTTTGAAATGTTTTTATGGTTGTTGAATTGTTTGTACTTTTGTTTGCACCTATGAAAAAAGGCTTGCGGTTTAATCCTCGCAAGCCTCAGTGTTTTCGGTGCTCCCCCTGCTAGACTTGAACTAGCGACCCTCTGATTAACAGTCAGATGCTCTAACCAACTGAGCTAAGGAGGAATGTTTTCTTTTTCGGACTGCAAAAATAATATATTTTTTGAAAATGAAAAGAAATATTTTGAAAAAAAATAGCTGATATGATTTATTGAACTCTCTTTAAGCCCGTAAGAAAATCCGGTAGTTTCCCATCAATAATCCGCTTGAGCATTTTCTTGCTTTTCATTTTTTTAATTTGTATTTCCAATCTCATTGCGTCAGAACGTGTTTCTCCGCCTACAAAACATGCAGCAACACTCTATGGTCTGTATTTGGAAGTGTAGGTTACGTGTTCAGAATTCTTGTGCTGCTCTATGCGTAAAATAAAATCCCCTGTATGTCCAACATAGGATTTGTCATAGGGTTCAGAAAAAAGAATATATACGTAAAACATGTTGCAAAAAAAGAATTTCTAAACTATTGTTTTATCGACCCTCTGATTAATTCCGAATTAGACACTCTTAGCATCTCAAAATGAGATGGTTAGTATGTCTTATTCGGAACTCTAACCAACTGAGCTAAGGAGGAATATTGATCTTTAGGTCTGCAAAAATTAAATAATGACTGATACTTTTTCTACCTTTCCGCCTAAAGGAGGATTCATTTTTGACACCCTGACAGTGACTTCTTCTGCCTGTCCAAATTCTTTCTGTATGGCATCCTTGATTCGTTTTCCGACATGTTCAATCAGATTGGAAGCCTGCTTCATTTCGAGTGCAACTATTTTATATACAGACAGATAATTTAATGCATCATGAAGATTATCTGAGGATGCTGCACGACTCAGATCGCACTGTATTTGAACATCGACCCTGAAGTGGATGCCTGTTTTTTTTTCATCTTCAGTGCAGCCATGAAAGGCGTAAAATTCCATTCCTTCGATTGAAATCATCTGGTTTGTTTTTTGCAAAAATATGAAAAGATTGTTGAAATGACAATGCCGTTTATTTTTCAAACATGTTAGGTGTAAGTGCGGAAAAATTTCTGCCCATCATATACACAAATCAACGTTTCTGATTTTCCTGAATGAGTTTCCTGATTTTTCCGGCATCTGATTTTGTGAACCTTTTGGCAATAATTTCACCGGAGCCAAAAGTTTTAATAATGATATTCGTCCCAAGGAGGCTGGTATCCAGTTCAACTGAGGAAATTTTTGATATGGGAACAGTTACGGAATCAACATTGATCAGATATTTGTTTCTTCTTCTGTACGTAACAGAATCATTGTCAATGATAATAATATCGGGCGTAAGTATTCTGCCGCCTCTTGTTATTGCCGATCTGAAAATAAATTTCCCGGGTTCAGTGTTGTCTTCATGTTCAGATTCAGAATTGTCGCTGATAGTCTCTCCGGAATGGTCTGCAAGTTCCATCTGAATCAGTAAGTCAACAGCGTGTGTATCAAATCCAAGATCTTTTCCTTTTTCCAGTAAAATGGCATATTCAGCAGAGTTCACAGCTCTGTCTTTTGCAAATTCAGTGATTAGCTCTTTAAAAATTTTTTCTTTTGTCAGGTTGGGATCAGATTTCATCCTTTTACCCCCTCATTAAAACAAAACTTGTTCTTGCAGGCAGATACAGTCTCAGAAAATGGTTCCCATCCGCCTCAGAACTGTGATATTCAAGATTCATATTGATGTTTCCGAATCCTCCGAACCTGACATCATCGGTGTTGAGGATAATGCTGTAACTTCCTGATGGACAAAATATCTGATAGTCTGTGAATGATCGTAAGGGGTTGAAATTGAAGACAAAGATACAGCTGTTACGTTCAAAAGCCATCACTTGTCCGTCGTTGTTCTGTTCGATTGCGACCGGCTCATGCAAAATAAGATTATAGTGTTTGGCCATATCAATCATCGCCCTATCAAACTCATTGAGGAATTGATATCTCAGCGTTTCATCATCGGCTAGATGCCATTGTCTGCGGGCATATTTATATGACCAGTTATTCCCTTCTCTCGGGAAATCGATCCATTCGGGATGCCCAAATTCGTTGCCCATAAAACTAAGATAACCGCCTCCGGCTGTTCCAAGAGTCAGAAGTCGGATCATTTTGTGTAGGGCCATTCCGCGGTCAATGATCAGACTTGTATTTTTAAGATCCATTTTGAAATACATTTCTGCATCCATCAGCCTAAATATAATTGTTTTATCACCAACGAGAGCCTGATCATGGCTTTCGCAATAACTGACAACCTTTTCTTCAGGGCGTTTGTTGGTAAGCTGATAATACATATCACCAACATGCCACATCTCATCAGGAACTTCCTTAATAAGCTTTATCCAGTAATCGGGGACACCCATTGCCAGACGGTAATCAAAACCAATTCCTCCATCTTCAACCGAAGCTGCCATGCCCGGAAAACCACTCATGTCTTCTGCAATTGTTGTGGCATCAGGATATTCGCTGTGGATCAGATTATTGGCAAGCTTCAGATACACCAGCGCGTCAATATCCAGATTATCATTGAAGTAATCGCCATATTCAATAAAGTCCCTTCCCAGTCCGTGATCTTTATAACACATGCTGGTCACCCCGTCAAAGCGGAAACCGTCAAAGTGAAACTCTTCAAGCCAGTATTTGCAGTTTGACAGCAAAAAATGAAGTGTTTCATTTTTTCCGTAATCAAAACATCTGGAATCCCAGGCCACATGTTCGCCACGCGGCCCATCATGAAAAAACTGATATGGTGTTCCGTCATATTTGCTGATTCCCTCAATTTCATTTTTGACAGCATGTGAATGCACAATATCCATAATAACTCTCAGACCCATGCCATGAGCATCATCAATAAGATGTTTAAGTTCTTCGGGTGTACCGAATCTTGAAGAAGGGGCGAAAAAGCTGGATACATGATATCCGAAAGAACCGTAATAGGGATGTTCCTGAATGGCCATCAGCTGGATTGTATTGTAGCCTGCTCTTGCTATTCTTGGCAATACTCTGGTACGAAATTCATCATAGCCGGCCACTTTTTCTTCTTCAAGCGACATCCCCACATGAGCTTCATAGATCAATGGGAAAAGGGGTAAAGAGGGAACAGGATTTTTCCAATGATAAATCTGTTCGGGAATCCAAACCTGCGCACTAAAAATTTTGGTTTGTTCATCCTGGACCACTCGCCTTGCCCATGCCGGAATACGTTCGCCTTCACCACCCGGCCACTGAATCATAAGCTTATAGAGTGTTTGATGAGGAAGTTGAGCGAATTGAAGCTTCAGCTCCCAGTTTCCCTGCCCAATATTTTTAAAGGCAAAATCCGGATGTTTTTCCCACTGATTAATATCTGCAATAAGATGAATCGCTGTTGCATTTGGCGCCCACTCCCTGATGATCAGCTCGTTATTGTTTAAGTGTAATCCAAAATACAGATATCCGTCAGCAAAATCAGACAATGAGTTATCAATAGCAGTCAATTCTTCCTCACGATTTCGTGCAAGAATTGCAATTGCTTCAATATTTCCGGCATAAGGTTCCAGATATGGATCAAGCTTGAGTAATCCGTTGTTCATTGAGCTGTATTCAATATTTTGTGTAAAGGTACAATGAATTGTTGATTATTTCAATGAGTCACAGTTTGTAACAGATTTCTAATGTTATGTCACCATCTGTTACTGAATAAAGAATATTTGTTTAATTGTTCATGAATCAACAGGATTTCAGGAAATAGAATTTAAAAATTTACAATAAACTTCCATGCATTTTCCATGCCCCACCATGTATGCATGGGCGAAATTCTGCTTGTGTTGCTCATAAACATACTGTGAAATACTGCATCACGCAGGACGGGTACAACATTTTGTTTTCTGAGAAGAGCAATGGCTCCTTCAGCCTCTGGTCGCAACCCGATTGAAGCAGCGCGTCCTGGAAAAGAAAATTTGTTGATAAAGAAAAGCACGTCATGATACCACAGATACACCGTAGGAAAAGAACTTCTCAGACCCGTTCCCCTTTGATCTGCTATAGCCAGACGGACAATATATTCTGCCGAAAACTCCTGATGTTTAATAAGTTCATTTGAAAATTCACTGTAGTTGAATACACTTGTTTCATAAATGGATATTTCTGACATACGTTCTGTAACAGAAAACATTGCAGGAAATTTTTCTGATGTCAGAAGGATCTTTTGACATTCAGGACTGATTTTTTCTTCCGGAAAACAGACATGAGCAGATTCATTAATATTTAAAATACATCCATCTTGTCGAATACATAATAAATTACTTTCTCTTTGTTCGTTGAACATATTGAAGATGCATGTATCATAGTTACTGTAAAACATCAACACCGGAAACATAAGCCTTTTTCGCAAGTGAAGAATCTGGATCAATTCAGCTTTGTTATACGCCGGTATTGCCCAGATAAAAAAGTGTTGTTTTTTTGAGTTGATGAGCTCAAGAGCGATCGGTTCATTCATTGAATTTTTGTGTAATGGTTTCATAATCATTGATTTTTGGTTATTAAGAATACAATACAACACATGCAACAACCAAAAATAACTGCATCGGAAAGGAGATATAAAAAAAGAAATCGGTTTTCATACAGACTTTTTTGGTTGTTAACCCTCATCATTTTACCACCGTGGCATTCTTCGCTCGGTTGGTTTCTCACTGAAGAGAATCGTAATGATTTGAATACAAAGGTAATAAAATTTTTAAACTACGAAAATTTTATTCGTAAAATTCAAATTTCAAAATTAGTAGGTGAAGCATTTAAATATGTAAGTTTTACGAATCCTGACAGCGCAGCTCGTCGGGAATAATGAGCAAATACTCCGCCAGTTGTGGCGAATTTAAATGGAACAAGATATGATACCCCGCTGCTTTCAATGGGGGAATTCATTGACATTAATATCACCGAAATGCAAAACTTTCAATTATTGATATTCCGGTATGAATCTCTATTTGCTAGATTTTCACAGATAAAAAATGTTTTAAGACGAAAGATATTAATACAAGAAAATAGAGAAACATGATTCTTGTCTAGGTGTTTTAAATGATGGTGTTTAACGGTGTGTGTGCAGGTAAAAAAAACAGAGCGAGTGTGATCGCTTTTGCTTTCACTCTCACTCTGTTTTTGTGCCCGGAACAGGACTCGAACCTGCACATCCTTGCGAATACTAGTCCCTGAAACTAGCGCGTCTACCAATTCCGCCATCCGGGCTTGTTAGTGAATAGTAATTAGTGAATAGTTAATAGTTAATAGTTAATAGTTAATAGTGAATAGTTAATAGTGAATAGTTATTAGTTGAAAACCAATAGTTATATTGTTAACGTTTTTGTTTTATTCTGCCTGTTGTTTTAAGAATACTAAATGCAATTTTACAGAGTTCATTTACTTGATCGTTTAATTTTGCATAAAGTTCTTCACTAATCAAATTTGAATCTTTAAAAAGTAAAAGCCAATATTGTGACTCGAGCATTTCTTTATATGCAATGGATACTTTTGCCGAGAATTCATTTTCAGTTAAGGCGCCATTTGCTTCTGCCATATTTGCGCCAATGGAAGTTGCAGACTTGAGAAGTTGCTTGTAAATGTCTGAATATTTGCCCTGATAATTTTCTTTAAAAAAATGTACAACCTCAACAGCAAAAAGATGAGATTTATTAAATAATATACTTTCCGATTCAAACATAAATAATTATTTCAAAGAACGCATCCATAAAAAAATTATTATACTATTAACTAGTAACTAATAACTACTAACTAAAGTGCCCAGAACAAGACTCGAACTTGCACACCCGAACGGGCACCAGCCCCTCAAGCTGGCGTGTCTACCAATTTCACCATCTGGGCAAATGTTTTGCAAAATTAGTATTTTTTTTAATTCATGCAATAATTTTTTTTTGTTTTTTTATTCTTTGTAAAATGGCATCTGATGCAGCGTCCACATTATTATTGATTTTTATCATCGATTTTAAAGGAAGAATGATTTGGGAACATTCTTCAAATTGACATTAAATTTTTAATTTTGCAAAAAATCAAACACAAATAAATATAATTAACGAGGAGGTTTTATGATCGAGAAATTAACGCCACAACAGGCGATGGAATTGGAAGACAAACACGGTGCGCACAATTATCATCCGCTGCCCGTTGTACTTGAGCGTGGTGAGGGTGCTTATGTGTGGGATGTGGAAGGAAAAAAATATTTTGATTTCCTGTCAGCATATTCTGCAGTAAATCAGGGACATTGTCATCCGCGTATTGTTGGAGCACTGGTTGATCAGGCTCATATGCTGACACTTGTGTCACGTGCATTTTACAGCAATACCTTGGGTGTGTATGAACAATACATCACAGAATTGTTTGGCTATGACAAAATGCTGCCGATGAACACAGGAGCAGAAGCTGTTGAAACAGCCATTAAACTTTGTCGCAAATGGGGATATCAGAAAAAAGGGATTGCTGACGGTGAAGTGAAAATTGTTGTTTGTGAAGGTAATTTTCACGGAAGAACAACAACAATTATTTCAATGTCAACAGATCCTGACGCATACGGAGAATATGGTCCGTATACTCCCGGTTTTATTCAGGTCGAATATAACAATTACGAAGCTCTTGAAAAAGCACTTGAAGACCCCAATGTTGCCGGATTTTTGGTGGAACCAATTCAGGGTGAGGCAGGTGTTTATGTGCCTGATGATGAGTATCTGAAAAAAGCCTATGATTTATGCAAATCAAAAAATGTTCTTTTCATTGCTGATGAAGTTCAGACAGGAATTGCCCGTACAGGAAAAATGCTTGCCTGTGATCATATCGGAATTCGTCCCGATATGATTATTCTCGGAAAAGCTTTATCAGGAGGTGTTTATCCGATTTCAGCCGTTTTGGCAGATGATGAAATAATGCTGACCATGAAACCGGGACAGCACGGATCAACATTCGGTGGAAATCCTGTTGCTGCAAGAGTTGCTGTTACTGCGCTTGAAGTTGTCAGGGAAGAAAATCTTGCAGAAAGAGCGCAGAATTTGGGGGAAATCTTCCGCGCAGAGATGACAAAACTTCAGGAAGAAACCGATTTGATTGATTTTGTTCGCGGTAAAGGTCTTCTCAATGCCATTGGTATCAGACCAAAAAACGGAAAAGAAGCATGGGATGTATGTGTGAAAATGGCTGAGCTTGGTGTTCTTGCCAAACCAACCCACCAGCACATTATTCGTTTTGCTCCACCCCTTGTTATCAGTGAAGGCCAGCTGAAGGAAGCTGTTGAAAAAATTAGAGAAGCAATTTTGTTCTTTAACTAGTTGCTGAAATATTTGTCGGTTATCTCAAACAGATAGCCTGCATTCAAAAAAATGTTCTCTGAAGGTAAATAATTCATTTACATACAGAGAACATTTTTATCGGAGAAATGTTGTCATAACTTCTCACCGAAATGATTTTTGTTATTTTATGGCATTTATATAATGTTTTTCAACCACATCCCAGTTTACAAGCTTCCAAAACCCGTCTACGTAAGCTTTTCTCTGGTTTTGATATTTAAGATAATATGCATGTTCCCACACATCTATGCCAAGAATTGGTGTTCCTCTGTGTTCTGCCAAATCCATCAGCGGATTATCCTGATTGGGAGTTGAAGTCACTTTCAGTTTACCATCACTGGTGACGATCAGCCATGCCCATCCGCTTCCGAATCGTTTCATGGCTGCATCATTTATTTCATTCGTGAGTTTTTCAAAACTACCAAAGGACTCGTTGATGGCAGAGAGTAATTTGCCTCCGGGCACATTGCTTCCTCCTGGTGTCAGAATTTCCCAGTAAAGATTGTGATTGTACCAACCGCCAGCATTATTGCGAACAAGGTCTCCATAAGCTGAAATTTTGTCAAAAATCTCATTCAGACTCATTTTTTCCAGCTCATTGCCTTTGGCTGCATTCATAAAATTATTGTAATATGCCCTGTGATGTTTGTCGTAGTGTATTTCAACTGTTTTTGCATCAATGTGTGGCTCAAGTGCATCAAAAGAATAGGGCAGAGCCTTAAAGACGTGCGTCTGCCCTATAGAAACATAAAATGCAAAAAGTATAAACAATATGGTGTTCAGTGTTTTCATTTTTCTTTCCTCTTATTTTGCAAGTGTTTCATATCTTCTGCCTACTTCTGTCCAATTGATGACACTCAAAAATGCTTTGACATAATCAGGACGGCGATTTTGATAATTCAGGTAGTATGCATGTTCCCAGACATCAATACCAAGTATCGGATATCCTCTTTTCTCAGCTATATCCATGAGCGGATTGTCCTGGTTGGGTGTTGAACTGACAAACAGTTTCCCGTTGTCGTCAACTGACAGCCACGCCCAGCCGCTTCCAAAACGTGTCAGAGCTGCCTGAATAAATTCTTCTGTAAATTTGTCATAACCACCAAGATCATTATCCATAGCTGTTTTTAATAATCCTGTTGGTAAATTGTTTTCTGATGGGGTTTGCATTACAGTCCAGAATAACGTGTGGTTATAATGACCACCTCCGTTGTTCCTGACAGCAGCAGGAAGTTTGGAAATTTCTGTAAACAATTGCAGCAATGGTTGTTTTGCCTTTTCGTGACCATTCAGTGCTTTATTCAGATTATCAATATAAGCCTGATGGTGTTTGGTATGATGAATTTCCATGGTACGTGCATCTATAACAGGTTCAAGAGCATTGTTAGAATATGGAAGTTGGGGCAAACTATAATTTTCTTTTAAATTAAATTCGGGTAACATCTCAATTTTTTTCATGATACTTTTATTTTTAAATTAGACTGAATATAAATAGCAAAAACCATTCCATTTTTTATTTTGCATTTGCATGCAAGGGAGGTATAAAAAAGAATTATTTCATTCCACTCTAATATTTTCAATTAAAAAATATGCATTTGAATAAAAAAATACATAAATTTGTTGACACAAATACATAAAATTATGGGAATAATTAAAGAATTTAAAGAGTTTTCAATCAAAGGAAACATGGTTGACATGGCTGTAGGTATCATCATTGGTGGTGCATTCGGAAAAATTATCACCTCACTTGTAAATGATATCATCATGCCACCAATAGGAATGCTTTTTGGAAAGGTGAATTTTACAGAACTTTTTCTGAATCTGGAAGGTGGGGAATTTGAAAGCCTGGCAGCTGCAAGAGAGGCCGGAGCACCTGTTCTGGCATATGGTAGCTTTATTCAGACCTTCATAGACTTTCTCATTATTGCATTTGCTATTTTTATGATGATTAAAGCAATGAACAGGATGCGGAAAAAACAGGAAGCAGCTCCTGCGCCTCCACCTGAACCATCAGCTCAGGAAAAACTTCTGACAGAAATAAGGGATTTGTTGAAAAAATAAATTCCTGACTGCTTATTTTTTGACTGTAACAGAAATTTCTTTGACAATTTGTCGGGCGGTGGTCAGTGTTTCCATGGAGATATAAAGGCCACCGTCTTTTCCTGAATAATGGCTGTGTCCGATTGGTCTCAATTCGACGGTTTGAGGCAAATTATCAGGATAAATGATTTCACTGGCAAATATCAGAGCTGGCTGACCGGATGTTTTATAATCAACATCATCTGGGTATTTATTGTTTGTCCAGAAATTATTGAAGTCGAAAAACTGGTTAATTTCAAACCATACTCTGAATGGTTTGCCAAACAATGCATCACTCTTTGACTGCAGTTTAAAACTACCTGCTGGTGTTGCTCCTGTGTAGACATCCGGGACAGGAGTTGCAGGAGAAGGAAACACGTTTTCATTATTTGCTATAGAATTGTATTTATGCGCCCAATAGGGAAGAGTCGCTGCTCTTCTCAAAGGCCCTGATTTCCATTCACCAAGGCTTGCATCTGCATGATCATATTCTCCCCTTGCAACAGATCTGGCTACATATAGGGTTTGAATATAATTGCCATTCAGATCTTCAATCCATGCTGCCATCAGGGGATGATGATGTGTTTTGCCTCTGACAAAATTGATGTCAAAAGAATAACCTTTTCCTTCAGGATTGGAAATCACAACGGAAATTGTTTCTACTTTTTGTTTGGAAGTTACACATGATTGAAATAACATGAAAGTTATGACAAACAATGAGAAAATTTGAATCTGACGTATGTTTCTTGTTCTCATCTCATGAAAAATTAAAATTCTACAATAATGCCGATTGTTGGTAAAACCGTTCCTGATGTATTTTTAAGATATTTCAGTTGATAGGTTTGTTCTTCTGTCGGGGCATTTGGATTTAAAATTACAGGATTTCCGTTTGCGTCAGTTTCACGTACCAGAAAGTCCTGACCTACAGCCTGAAAGTTATATAAATTCTGAATATCAAGATAGAAATTCAGGGTCATTCTTTTCAGATAGTATTCCTTGTCAACCCTGATGTCAAACTGATGCGCTCCCGGCAGACGTTCGGAATTGAATCTGTTGTAATCCAGATATCCCCGGCCTTGTGCACTCCATGCAAGCACATTTGAAGACAACGCTTCATCATATGGAGTATAGGGAGAACCTCCTGCATATCTCCATTTGGCACCAATTGTCCAGTTTTTTTGAAAAATTCTTGAAAACAGCACATTGAACAAATGTCTCTGATCCCATGCAGACGGAATATAATCTCCTGTAGCATTCTGAAATTCACTGTAAACAAAGGTATAAGACGCTAAAAATGAATATTTTCCAAATTCTTTGGAACGGCCCAAAATTTCAAATCCGTACGCACGACCGATTCCTGTTGAGACAACTTCTTCATCACCTACGACTCCGAAATCGCCGCCTTTATTGGCCAGAGAAACCGAATCTCTGACAGAAAAGGGGTAATTATTATAATGTTTGTAAAATCCTTCGGCAATGATCTGTGAATTTGATCCGACAAAATACTCAACTCCACCTGAAAACTGTGTTGATGATATGTATTTCAAACTGTTTTGTTTATTGACCAGAATGTTTTGGCCATCTCTGTATCCGAGAGTAGTATATGCCGGAAGCTGGTAAAAATGTCCGGCACCAAGATTCAGTGTCATATTTTCTGTGAGTGGATAGGAAAAACCAACCCGCGGGCTCAGTTGTCTGAGCGGATTGGACATTGAGGAAGAATAACTGTTAAAGTCTGTTCTTAAACCTGCTGTGTATTTGAGGGTTTGAAAGTTTCCGGAATACTGTGCAAACACAGATCCGTGATACAGTTCCAGAAAGGAGTCATAGTTGAGGAGAGCCTGCATCCCTTCAAAAAAGATTTGTTGAAAGGTATTATTTTGATATTTTGCATACTCAGCACCTGCTCCGAAAGTCAGTCTGGAATTTTCCTGAATGTATGTCCGTTCATAACGAATTTTGTTCCCGATTTCGTCAGATGAATAGTTCTGGAGAAATCCCTTTGATTCGTCATTGTCAATATATTTGAACGATTTGTTCCGGAGCATATTTCTGCTGAGCACCCATGTGTCAAAATACTTTTCACTGAAATGTTGCAATGATGCACCGATTGTGTAGTTCCACTGATCGGTATTTGGCAGATAATTGAGGATATAGCGTTGTTCTTCGGTTTCATTTTTTGACAAATTGAGCCGTGACTGATCAAGCGCACCGATCCCGATAATTGTCAGCTTTGTTTTCTGGTTGAAACTGATTGTCTGTTTCAGTTGAAAATCATTGTATGTGGGCAGGAACGGCAGGCCAATCACATCGAACAGCAATTGAAGATACGAGCGTCTGACAGAAAAAATGATTGATGAGTTGTCACCTGTCGGTCCGTTAAGTGTTAGACCAATGTCAGAGGCGCCAAGAGTTATCTTTGTTCTCATTTTTTCTTTATTGCCCTCGAGCATTTTCATATCAATTAAAGAACTGAGTGCATTTCCCTTTGCAGCCGGAAAAGAGCTGCTGTAGAAATCCACTTCCCTTAAAAAATCTGCATTAATGATGCTGACAGGTCCTCCGGATGCACCCTGAGTGGCAAAGTGATTCAGGTTTGGAATTTCGATGTTATCAATATAAAATCTGTTTTCATTTGGTCCTCCACCACGAACGATGAGGTCATTTCTGAAAGAAACTGTTGATCCGACACCGGGAAGGGTTTGAAGGATTTTTGAAATATCTCGATTTCCACCCGGATTTTTCTCAATTTCTGAAACACCAATTGTGCGCATGGATGTGGGACTTTCTTCTCTTTTTTTAAACACTTCTGATTTGATCACAACAGTTTGAAGCTGAACAGAAGTTTCCTTAAGAGGAATTTCAATATATGCCTGCCGTGTTGAGGTAACCTGAAATTCTTCACTGAAGTATTGCTCAAATCCCACTGATGTTGCAGTCAGCTTCCAGAAACCGGGATTGACTCCCGTAATTATAAAATTACCGTCAAAATCTGTTGTTGATCCGATGTTTGTGCCGACAATCAAAACATTGGCAAATGGAACCGGATCATTGTTTTTTTCATTGAAGATTCGGCCTTTAACAGAACCTGTCTGAGCTGAAATCCACTGTGTAGTTAAGAAAATGAGTAAAAAAAATATTCTGGTTTTCATACTTTTTATTATGAGGTTATTTAGAATCTGTTTAGATGAAATTCAGATTGTGAAAAATCATACCATTTGTAAAAATACACATAATTCAGATGAAACGATATGTCATAATGGCATATATATTCAAATGGATACATTGTATATAAAAAATCAATAAGTTTGTAAAAAATTTGTCATGAATTCAAAAACTAAAAACTGGGTTTTCGGAATATTGGCATTAATACTTGCTGCACTTTTTGTCTGGAAGTTTTATGACATTGTTCTGTATATTATCGTAGCAGGCTTTTTGTCTTTACTGGGGACACCGATTGTCAGGTTTTTTGATAAAATCAGAATCGGAAAGCTCAGGTTTCCCAGGTTTTTAAGTGCTCTGATTGCGTTACTGATTGTTTTGGGAATGGTATTTAGTTTTTTTGCTGTATTCATTCCAATTGGCCTGTATCAGGTCAGAATATTTTCTGAAATCGACATTTTTGCAGTTCTTGAAAACTTTAAAGAGCCGATCAATAATTTTGAAGATTTTTTAATTGATAAACAAATTATCAGTGGTCATGAACCATTGGAAATGATTATCAGCAATCAGTTTCTGAATATGCTGAATGTGACTGATTTTGAGAACCTGATTATGTCCCTTGTAAACATCACAGGACAACTGGCCATTGCTATTGTTGCCATTTTACTCTCTACCTTCTTTTTTCTAAAGGATGACAGATTATTGTACAGAAGCATTATCAAACTTACTCCAACAAATCTGCAGGAAAAAATGAGTAAAGTGCTGTCATCTGCAAAACGCCTGGTTGTTAAATACTTCTGGGGAATTATTCTCGATGTTACGATTATTATCATTGTGATCAGCACGGGCATGTATCTGCTTGGTGTAAAAAATGCACTTATGATCGGACTGGTTGCCGGAGCTTTGAATGTTATTCCCTATATTGGTCCATTCCTGAGCCTTGCAATAGGCACTTTTATCGGTGTGACAAACGAACTATTCCATGACCCGACAGCTGTTGATTTGTTTTTTGTGTTGAAAATTGTGGTGTTTTACCTTATTGTTAATAACCTTGATGGTTTTATTTTGCAGCCTGTCATTTTCGGTAAAGTTGTCAAAGCGCATCCGCTGGAAATTTTCTTTGTTGTATTGATTGCTGCTCAGCTGGCTGGAATTTTCGGAATGATCATAGCCATTCCTACCTATTCTTTGCTAAGGATTGTGGCACATGAATTTCTTAGTGGCTGGGGTGTCATTGACAGACTGACAAGTGATATGGAAACGTAAAAATAAATTAGTTTATAAAATAGGTTTCAACAAACAAACTGAGAAATCGATGTTAAAAATTTCCTGATAATTGGGTTAACACAAAATTATCATAACCAATATAATGCGAAATAAGATTATTTTATTTTTAGGTTATGTAAAATGCATGACTTATCATCGAATCAGTAATTTGCTTTTACTCCGGATTTCAAATGTTCTAAGTAGACTCCTTGGTAAATCAGTACGTATGGGGAGTGCTTTTGCAGTGACTTTTGAAACAGTAGCTGGATGTAATCTTCAATGTCCTGGTTGTGAGCTTGGTGTCGGAATGATTAGCCGAACCCCGGGAATGATGGATATTGAAAAGTTCTTTATTGCTTTGAATAAATTGCCTTCATCAGTTTTTCACATCAATCTCCATTTTCAGGGTGAGCCGCTGCTACATCCTGACATTGTAAAATTTGTCAGACTTGCACGAAAAAAGAAAATGTTTGTGTCTTTGTCAACAAATGCAACTCTGCTGAACAAATTGCTGGCTGAAGAACTAATCAGTGCGGGACTTTCACACATGATAGTTTCATTGGACGGTTATGACAGGATTTCGTATGAATCATACAGAATTGGTGGAGATTTCCATGAAGTGCTCAAAAACGTACAATACCTTACTCAACAAAAGCAAAAAAAGCGAACTCTTTTTCCGGTGCTTGAAATTCAGACGGTTGTTACTGCATCTAATGAGCTTCATTTAAAACAAATTGAGCAACTTGCAGGAACTCTGGGTGCAGATCAATATACCAAGAAATCCGCTTATGTGCCAGACTTAACGAAAACACCAGATTATCTTCCTCTTTCTGAAAAATATTTAAGATATGTTAAAAATTTGGACGGTTCACTGACTCCGAAAGAAAAAACACCGCGCTTTTGTTATCGGATGCAAAGCAGTTGTGTCGTGTTGAATGATTTCAATGTGGTACCATGTTGTTTTGACAAAAACGGAACCTATGTTCTTGGAAATCTTCAGAAACAGGAATTCGCTGAAATTCATAGAGGTAAAATTGCCAGGCAGTTGTGCACTCAACTTGCCAACAAAAAGGCTCCATATTTTTGTTTTAATTGTGTCAGAAAAAGTTAGAATTTTTTGTATTATTTTGCGTTCATTTAAAATCCGAATATCAAAACTAAAAACATGAAAAAATCAGTCATTATTTTTTTTGTGGCTTCCTGCCTGTTCGTTGTTTCCTGCAAAAAAAAGCATAAAATTATCAACCTGCCACGGATAGAGTATGATGTGCTTTTAAATAATTACGGAAATAACTACTCCTGGTTTGATCATATGGATGGTTTCAGCAGACTTGAGATGTTTGATGTTCTGATTTCAAATGCCAGAAGTGGAAATTTCAGAATTGAAGATATAAACGGACAGCAGATTATGGCTTCTGATCTGGACAGTTTGTTTGAACTGAAACTTCAGGATGACAGCACAGAAACAAGGATTCAACTGAATGCTGAAAACTTAAACGGAATACGTTTCAGAGAATCATGGAAAATCAATTCGGGAACAGGCGAAATTGAAAAGGAAGTCATTGCTTTTTGTCCGGTTTTTTTTACGAAAAATCCTTATGAGAATGGAACATTTACGCAAAGTGTATCCCCACTTTTCTGGATTTATCCGTTAGAGAACAGCACAGATAAGAAAGAAAAGCTGATTATGAATAAAATTGCATTTGATGTGGTCATTGACAACACACTCGACATGATTATATTTTCATACGGAAATCAGCTTCCCTTTTATTTTTGCAACATTGAACAAGTTCTTAAAAATGAGATTATCGATGCAATTCTTGAAGCAGGTTTTCAGAAAAAAACGCCTGTGTACGATTATTTTTTCAATGAAATGAAAGATGAAGAAATTCAATTACTGGAAAGCAGATACAACAAACAAGATTTTGATGCTTCAACAGAAATACTTTATGAAAAATCGCAAATTCAAAGGTTGAAATTTATTGAAGAATGGACAATTGATAAGCAGTCTCTTAAGTTTTCCAAAAATATTATTGCTGTGAGTCCTTCTGTTTTGACCTATGATGATTATGGAGAATTGAAGGGCTTCAGATTTTTGTTCTGGCTTCTGTTTGATCAGGACAAAAAGACTGAAATGGTATTTGAATAACCTGTTTTTAAACAGAGATTGGGCATTATTGAACCTGAATCAGAGTTTAGGAATCTTTAGATGATGTAAAGTCAGAATTGTTTTGCCCATGGGAGCTGAAAATTTTGTATATTTGTAAAAAAATAAAGATTCATGCGCAGGGTTTTGTTTTTTTTGGGATTCCTTGCCATGCATATTGTACTATATGCACAATTCATAAATTTGCCTTTTCAGAGAGAGCAATACCATTTTTTTAAATCAAGACATATTGATTTTGTAGAAAACAAAGGACAATGGGAAGAACAAATAAAGTTTCGTGCAAATCTTCATGAAGCGTCTGTTTGGTTTAAGTCTGACAGATTTGTTTTTAATCTGTTGCATCCTGGACAAATGGAAGATTTTTTCAGATATAAGAAACTGCCATATGATGAAAGAGTAAAAAAACCTGCTCCCGGACAAAGAATTGATGCACATGCTTATCACATGATTTTTGAAGGGGCTGCACACTCTGTACATATTGAGGGAGAGGGAGTTTTGCCGCATTACGAGAATTATTTTCTTGGCAACGATCCATCTCGCTGGACATCAGAAGTCAGAATTTATAATAAACTCAGATATGAAGAACTATACAAAGGGATTGATCTGGTTGTTTATGAGCAGGACGGACAATTTAAATATGACATGGTTGTAGAGCCAGGAGCAGACCCCGGACAGATTGTATTAAAATTTGAAGGCACTGATAAGCTGGAAATCAAAAACGGAATGCTGGTTATTAATACATCTGTTAACACTATGCAACAGCTGAGCCCCTTCACTTATCAAATGATTGAAGATAAAGTTGTTCAGATTCCCTCAGAGTTCAGGTTGAGAAGAAACAGAATTTCTTATCATTTCCCCCAGGGATATAATCCTGATTACGAGCTTATTATAGATCCTATATTGGTATTTGGCTCATATTCAGGCTCCACTGCTGACAATTGGGGTTACACTGCAACATATGATGCAGACGGCAATTTATACGCCGGTGGCGGTGTGTTTAATGTTGGTTATCCGGTGACAACCGGAGCGTATCAGATAAATTTTGCCGGAGGTGTTTGTGACATAGCAATATCAAAATACAATGATCTTGGATCAATGTTGTTATTCAGTACATATTTGGGCGGAAGTGCCTCCGAAGTGCCCCAAAGTTTGATTGTTAATACCCAGAATGAATTATATGTATACGGGAGTTCAGGCTCCTCTGATTTTCCGATGGCCGGGAACTCGTATGACAATACATTCAATGGTGGGACACCATATACATTAACAAATATCATTCATTTTACAAACGGGTCTGATATTATCATCGCACGTTTCAGTGCAAATGGTCAGCAATTACTCAGTTCAACTTTTGTTGGAGGAAGCGGAAATGACGGACTGAATATGTTTACACCTCTCAGAAACAATTATGCAGATGATTGCCGCGGAGAAATTCTAATAGATAAAAATGATAATATTTATGTAGGCAGCACAACTTCATCAACAGATTTTCCGGTTACTTCGGGTGCTTTTCAACCGACATATGCCGGCGGAAATCTTGATGGGTGCGTCTTCAAGATGGACAATGCACTCTCATCAATGATATGGGTTTCGTACCTTGGCGGATCAGGAATTGACGCAGTTTATAGCATCTCTCTTGATAAAAATGACAATCCTGTTGTTGCTGGTGGCACCACAAGCAACAATTTTCCCACAAGCAGCAGTGCAATTAGTCCAAATTATATGGGAGGCACCAGTGACGGATTCATAACAAGAATAAGCAAAAACGGGGATGCAATTGTTCGTTCAACATACTGGGGAACAAGTCAGTATGATCAGGTTTATTTTGTGGAGCTGGATAAAAACAACAACATTTATGTGCTTGGGCAAACACGTGATCCAAACTCAACACTGAGACTCAATGCCTCCTGGTGGCAACCGGGCGGAGGTCAGTTTATTAGCAAACTGGATTATTTTCTTGGGACAATTGTATGGTCAACAGTTTTCGGAACAGGAGGCGGAAATATTGACATATCGCCTACCGCTTTTCTTGTGGATTATTGTAATAATATTTATCTTTCCGGTTGGGGCAGCCCTGCACTTAACGGCTTTGGCGGAACTGCCGGGTTACCATTAACCCCTGATGCATTTCAGACGACAACAGATAATAACGATTATTATTTTATGGCAATCAGTGATGATGCTTCATCACTAGAGTTTGCTACGTTTTACGGAGGAAGTTCAGCAGAACATGTTGATGGAGGGACCAGCAGATTTGACCGCATGGGAAAAATTTATCAGGGGGTGTGTGCAGGATGCGGAGGATGGGATGATTTTCCAACAACTCCCGGAGCATGGTCCAACACAAATAACAGCACGAATTGTAACATGGGTGCTGTAAAAATTGATTTTGAACTTCCTGTTATTGTTGCTGAATTTTCAGATAATGCACCAATTTGTTTGCCCGATGCTGTGCAGTTTACCAATCTGTCATATATTCCAAACCCTGGTATAACGACATGCTATTGGGATTTCGGAGACGGGTTCACATCCACAAACTGTAATCCAGACCATACTTACAATAACTCAGGCCTATACAATGTCATGTTGGTCATTAATGATCAGAATAGTTGTAATATTAGTGACACTGTCTGGCATCAGGTACTCATACTAAGCAACACAACTGATACGATTCCGGATGCCCATATGTGTAAGGGCAGTTTCACTCAGATAGGAATTCCCCCATACGTTGGAACAGGAATAACATATCAGTGGAGTCCATCAACAAACTTGAGTAATCCAAATATTTCCAATCCTGTGTGTACTTCCCAGTCAACAATTGTTTACAATCTGTACGTTTCAAATGGCATATGCTCTGATACCCTGATTCAGAGAGTAAATGTATATGATATTGATGCTAATGCAGGACCCGACACCTTGATTTGTAAGCTAAATCACACATTGCAGGCAACAGCAACAGGTGGAGGATCCGATATTCAGTTTCACTGGTCTTCTGATAATCAGTTTTCCAATTGGCTAAATACTTCGCCAAACAACAGTTATGCTGATATTATTGTGAACGGACCCGGATGGTATTATCTCAATGCTTATAATCAATGGTGTTCAGATATTGACAGTGTTTATATTGATTTTTACAATATCGGATCTGATTTTACTCCGACGTCACCTCTTTGCTATAACGACTGTAACGGAAGCCTGACAGCAAATGCCATCGGGGGGAACTCTCCATACACCTATTTATGGAGCAATAACGAAATAACTCAGACAATAACAGACTTATGTGCAGGATCTTACGGTGTTACCATTACAGATGCAGATGGTTGTGAGGTGTCTGGTCAATATATTCTGACTCAGCCGGATCCTCTTCTCATCAATTCTTCTGTGACAAATATTCCCTGTGAGGAGGCATGTATCGGTACAATACAACTCTTGGTATCTGGCGGGACAACACCCTATTCATATCAATGGAATAACGGACAGACTTCAAATCCGGCAGAAAGTTTGTGTCAGGGAACTTACTCAGTAACGGTGACAGACAACAATGATTGTGAAACGGAAGAAACAGCAACTGTTATTATTGATTATATCTATGAAAATGTAAATGTTTGGGCAGATGATGACACATTGTGGGATGGGCAATCCACTCAACTTCATGCCACATCAATTCCTGGTGTTGATTATTCCTGGACGCCGGTTACATGGCTAAACAATCCTGCCTCGAACACTCCTGAAACAACTCCGCCACCCGGTACCTACTGGTATTATGTTTTTTTGGATGACGGGAATGGATGTGTTTATACAGATTCAGTTAAAATTGTAGTTCTCGATGTCTTTTGTTATGATCCGTTTATTTATTTGCCCAATGCATTTTCACCTGACGGAGATGGCGTCAATGATGTTCTATATGTGCGTGGAATATATATTGAAGAGCTCGAATTTCTCGTATTTGATCGCTGGGGAAACCTTGTATTTGAAACAAAAGATCAAAAAATTGGGTGGGATGGCACATACGGCGGAAAAAAGCTGGATCCCGGTGTTTTTGCATATTACCTGAAAATAGTATGTTACAATAAAATACAATTTACAAAGAAGGGAAACATTACTCTGATTCGTTAAATCTGCCGAAACTGTGAAGAATTTACATTCCATTACCTTTATTTCAGTTTTCTTTACTGTTCTTACAGCACTTCAGGCTCAGGATATTCACTTTTCACAGCATTTTAATGTTTCAAATTACATCAACCCATCGTTTAACGGTCTTGCACCGGGAATGTCAAGGTTTTCTCTGAATGCAAAAAATCAATGGCTTGCAGCTCAAAGTCCCTTTCAAACTTATGTGACATCATTTGATAATTCATGGAAAATCAACAGGGCTTCTCCATCCTTTTTTTCAACATCAGGACTCCTCTATTATGATGTTGCGGGTGATGCTGATTTCAGTACCTTGCAATTTAACCCTTCATTAGCATATACATTTGTGCTGAACAGTAGTTACAGTTTATTGTTGTCAATTGGTATTCAGCCGGGGTTTGCACAAAGATCTCTGGATATGAGTAAACTCAGATTTGACAGTCAATTTAACGGGTATCAGTTTGACCCGTCATTATCTACAAATGAAATTATTGATCATCAGTCATTTTATTTTGCTGACTTTGGTGCCGGAATACATTTCATCAATTATTTTGACAGAAACACATATGCTTCGGCTGGTTTTTCAATGGGACATATAAACCGTCCTGTCGTATCTGTGAAAAACATGAATGAGATCAGGCTGGACATGAAATATATTTTTCATTCGGAAGTCCGGTTTTATTACAAAAACAATGTTGTTCTGCCAACAGTTTATTATGCACTACAGGGAACACAAAATGAAATACTGATAGGTGGTCGAGTAATTTTAAACAGGGTCAGATCATCCATCATGGAAAATAATTTGATTTTCAGAAAAAACTTTTTACTTGGCTTGTACTATCGGAGTAAAGATGCTTTAATTGCTTATGCTGGAATGGAGTTTCAGAATTACAATATCGGACTGAGTTATGATATTAATTTATCCAGATTCACTCCAGCAAGTCAGGGAAGGGGTGGGTTTGAAATATCTGCTGCATATATCTGGCAGAAAACGAAAAGACAACGCAATAAAGATATTCCCTGCCCAATTTTTTAATATAAGATGAAAAAAAAGATTGCTTTCGTGTTTTTCTGCTGTTGTCTGAACATTTTACTTCAAGGACAAACAGCTTCTCAGTTAAAGACGATGGGAGATGAGGCATTCAATACTTTCAATTATCATTCGGCTGTAATATATTACGAAGCATCTCTGGAAATGGATCCTGGAAACATCGATGTTATTTTTTTTCTGGCTGAATCTTACAGGCATTTATTCAATTATAATGCGGCGAAACAGGCATATCTGGAGGTTTGGAATAAGGCTCGAGAAACATTTCCACAATCCGGTTTTCTTGCATCAATGATGCTGAAATCGGAGGAACAATATCCAGAAGCCATTGCAATGTTGAAACAATATCTTGATCATGGTGCCATTCAGGATACATTCTTTTCCGAAGAAAGGGTAACCCATGAAATTGCTGCTTGTGACAGTGCAATGAAAATTCTTTCTGCACCCCACGATATTGCAATCAGAAATTTTCATGAAGTGAATACACCCTGGAGTGAATTCAACCCTTTTCCTGTTGGAGACAGTGTATTTTATTTCAGTGCATTGCGCCCTTTGCTGGCAACGGATAACCCACTACTTGCAACTGGTGACTATATGGCAAAAATTTATTCGGCTATGTATGGCGCAGCTGGATTAAGAACTCCGGAACCACTTGTTCCCGGAGTTAACGAAAAAGATACACATACTGCCAATATTACGCTGACAGCTGACGGAAAAAGAGCTTATTTTACGAGATGTTTATATAGCAACTACAAACTGCGATGTGACATCTGGATGAGTAATTTGCAAAAAAACAGGTGGAGCAAGGCCAGAAAATTGTCACAACCGTTAAATAATGATCGGGTTTCAACAACGCAACCCTATGTGACCACAGATTCAATATCTGGATATGATTTGCTGTACTTTTCCTCAGATCGGCCTGGAGGAATGGGGGGCATGGATCTTTGGTTCTGTATCGTAAAAGAAGGTATTCCACAGCAGCCGGTGAATCTGGGAAGTATCATCAATACTCCCGGGGATGAAATTACACCATTTTATCACTTACCGACCGGCACACTTTATTTCAGTTCAGACTGGCATTACGGACTTGGGGGTTTTGATATTTTTCGTACACAGGGAGCCCTGAGTTCCTGGAAAAAACCTGAAAACTCAGGAAGTCCCTTAAACACAGGAGCAAATGATTTTTTCTTTGTCATAGGGAGTGAAGGGGAGTCGTTTCTCACGTCAAACCGGGCGGGAAGTATGACATTCAGGGAAGCAACATGCTGTAATGATATTTACCAGATCAAACAACTTCCGAAAGAAAACCCTGAAATTTCAGAAGTCCCCGATACATTTAAGCAATCAATTCAGGATGATATCCTGGAACTTTTGCCCTTATCGTTATATTTTGACAATGATCGGCCTGATCCCAATACAACAGCAACATTTACCTCCATTTCATATGATCAAACCTGGAGAGATTATATTGCACTGAAGCAAAAGTTTACAAAAGAATATTCCCTTGGCCTTGAAGGATACGAAAAACATTATGCAGAAGCAGAAATGGAAGATTTCTTTGAAAATTATATTGAAGCAAATTTTAGGAAACTTGAAATTCTAAGTGATTTTCTATACCAGGATCTGAAATCAGGAAATAATGTAACTCTCAAAGTAAGGGGTTTCACAAGTCCTCTTACCTCTGAAACATATAATATTTCCCTTGCCAAAAGGAGAATATCTTCATTGCTGAATCATTTCCGTGCATGGAATGATAGTTTGTTGCAGCCCTATATGGATTTTACAGCAGAAAATGGGGCCATATTAAGAATTATTGAAGAACCATCCGGAGAAGCATTGGCAAATCCTTATGTAAGTGATAATCCTAATGACAGACGAAAATCGGTTTACAGTATAACTGCATCTCTTGAACGTAGAATAGAAATTTTGATTTACGAGTCTGAATCTAAAAGGCATGTCAAAATTGATGAGAATATACCAGTTATTCATATTCCTGATAATCTCATTTTTGTAAATGAACTTGTTGGAAAAACGGATGTTGAATTGGAAATTAAAATTAAAAATCCTGGGAAAGTCAGACTTACTCTCAGAAACATAGTGACATCTTCGTCAGTACTGGAAGTTTTATCTCGACCCATGTATGTGGATCCCGGAGAAACCTTATCCATCAGGGTAAAACTGCGGGGAACTCTTACGTCTCCTTTTACCGAACATATCATTATTCATTCTGATAGCCATGATGAACGGAATGTTGTATATTTTACAACGTTGCATTGATAATGTAAAACCCCGGTTTTTTATATTCGTTCAGACAATTCGGAGGGTGTTCAGCCAATGGTTGATGATTATTTTGCCATCTGCTGTAATATATGATTCCGGATGAAATTGCAGTCCGAACAATGGTAGGGTTTTGTGTTTGATGCCCATTATTGTTCCACTGTTTGAAATTGCTGTTATTTCAAAACACTTGGGAAGTGAAACACTATCAACAGCCCATGAATGATATAGACCTACTGTGATTGAATCAGAAAGTCCTGAAAAAAGATCAGAATTGGATTGTGAAATTTGTATTGTTTCATTTTTACCGTGAATAACCGGACTCAATTGATGCAGTTTGGCTCCGAAACACATTGCAATTGCCTGATGTCCAAGGCATATTCCAAGCATGGGGAAAGAAACGGATGCTTCTTTCATAAATTCCATCAGACCATTCATTTCATCCGGAAGCCCCGGTCCGGGAGAGATAATAATTCCGTCAAATTCAGGAAGTTTTGTTGTGCAGAGTTTTCCGGGATTTGAAACGAAAACATTAGCTCCACATTCTTCAACCAACTGAACAAGATTCCAGGTAAAAGAATCTTCGTTGTCAATGATCAGAATTCTGGGTTTGTGCGTTTTCATGAATTGATTTACTTTTGCAAAAATAACTCATTGGTGCCAAACAGACTCAGTCAAATTATTACTGACATGAATTGTCTGGGACGTGAACAACGCCCGTTTTTTGTTCTTATTGATTTTGAGATGCAAAAACCTTTGGTTTTTCCTTTGGACAACATTGACAATACTTGTTTGAAATATAATTTCGGAAGTGTTTCTAATACAGAAATACAAACTGAAAGATCAACTTATGACACCACAATACAAATTATCACACAAGACAGAAACAATTATAATCTTGCATTTCAGAAGGTAATGCGTTCATTGGAACGTGGAGATTCGTATCTGATCAACCTTACAATTGCAGTTGAAATAAGTCTGAATGTTACGCTGGATGAGTTATTTAATGTGGCAGGAGCAAAATACAGGATTTACATGAAGGATGATTTTCTCGTATTTTCACCTGAGACATTTGTTAAAATTGAAAACGGAATGATCTCAACTTTTCCAATGAAGGGAACCATAGATGCAGGCATTACGGATGCTGCTTCAGTGCTGATTGCCGATAAAAAAGAACTTGCAGAACATTATACAATCGTTGATCTGATGCGTAATGATCTGAGTATTGTTGCCAAAGAAGTACATGTAAATCGGTTTCGTTATATTGATCACCTTTTGACCAATAACAAGCATTTACTACAAACAAGTTCAGAAATTTGCGGACGTTTGCCAGAAGACTGGAAATCAGTTTTGGGAGATATTATTTTTGCAATGCTACCTGCAGGATCAATAAGCGGTGCTCCAAAGAAACGAACCTGTGAAATCATCAGAGAGGCTGAAGGACAGAACAGGGGCTATTACACAGGTATCGCAGGGATCTTTGACGGACAATCTTTCGATTCATGTGTGCTGATACGTTACATCGAATACAGTGACGGAAAAACTTTCTACAGAGCCGGTGGAGGTATTACAACACAAAGCATAGCAGATTCGGAATACCAGGAACTTATGGATAAAGTGTATGTGCCTTTTGTTTGAAACGATCAGAGTTGAAAATGGTTCAGTCATGAACCTGGATTGGCATTATAAACGTATGGCCCATTCGCTGAAATTACTTTTTGGGATTCATTTTTTCCATGTTCATTCAGAAAAACAAATTAACCGGAAGATGATAGTCAATCAGATTAAGCTGATTGATTTTCCGGAGGGATTGAGCAAATGTAAACTTGTATATAATCATTCAGGGATTGTTGATGTACAGATTTCTTCATATGCTGGAAAGTCTCTTCAAACATTTCAGCTTGTTGAGAATAATAAAATTGAGTACGCACACAAATTTCTGGATCGTCAGGAGATTGAAGAATTGTTCAGCAAAAGAAAAGCCGCTGATGATGTCATGATCGTGAAAAATGGTCTGATCGCAGATACTTCAATAGCAAACCTGGTTTTTTATGACGGAAAGAATTACTTCACTCCTGATAAACCTTTATTGCCCGGAACACATCGGGCACGTCTTCTGGCATCAGGATTAATCAAAGAAAAGAGAATTACATTGGAAGACCTGAAAAAGTATGGATCATTTATGCCTGTAAATGCGATGAGTGAAGAAGGGTTTGATGATATGAGAGATATTGGGCAGATTTTGTATTGAATAAGTGCGGGGGCTTCGGTACATTTTGCTAAGCAAAATACTCAGCCCCCGCTGTAAATTTTGCTTTGCGAAATACTCAGACGCCGCGAAGGAAGGATTTTTTAACCGGGCATTGAGTGTACGGAGAGCAGAGTTTGGTATTGGGTTAAAATTTAATGGACGTATCGAAATGCCCGGTTAAGTGCGGGGGCTTCGGTACATTTTGGTTCGCAAAACACTCAGCCCCCTTGGGAGGAAGAACGCGGAATACTCGGACCCCTGTGAGATTAAAATATTTCATATTTTTGCAGTTATATGAAAGGATATATGTATATTCTTGAGTGTTCAGACGGTACTTTTTATACCGGAAGTACAAAACATCTCCTTTTGAGGGTTCAGCAACATCAGGAAGGCAGAGGTGCTAACCATACGAAACATAGATTGCCGGTCAGGCTTTTATATTACGAGGAGTTTCAGCGAATTGATACTGCTTTTTATCGTGAAAAGCAGGTACAGAGATGGAGCAGAAGAAAGAAGAAGGCATTGATCAACGGGGAGTATGATTTATTGCCTGGGCTATCGAAGAAGATTTTCAGGAAGAAGTAGAAGAAGGGGTCTTCGATACATTCCGCTTCGCGGAACACTCAGACCCCATGAGGAAGTGGGTCTTCGATACTTTTTGCTTCGCGGAACACTCAGACCCCATGAGGAAGTGGGTCTTCGATACTTTTTGCTTCGCAAAACACTCAGACCCCATGAGGAAGTGGGTCTTCGATACTTTTTGCTTCGCAAAACACTCAGACCCCTTATTGGTAGAACACGGAACACTCAGACCCCGGGTGGACAAAATGACAGTTTCGTTGTCAGTTTTTCATATTATCAGGCGTTGGTATTAACTTTGATAAATCGGATCATTCATTAAAAAAAAGTTAACCATGATACAGCAAGGCAAAATTGACGTTAAAACCGAAAACATATTTCCAATTATTAAGCAGTTTCTTTATACAGAGCAGGAAATTTTTCTGCGCGAGCTTGTTTCAAATGCAGTTGATGCAACAACAAAATTGAAATTACTCGCATCTCAGGGAAAATTTAATGGAGAAACTGACAATCTTCAGATTGAAGTTATTCTGGATTCAAAAGCCAATACATTGACAATCAAAGACAAGGGAATTGGAATGACCGCTGAAGAAATTGACAAATATATCAACCAGATCGCCTTTTCCAGTGCCGAGGATTTTATTAAAAAGATGAAGGGTAAAACCGATGCTGCGCAAAGTGGTCTCATCGGGCATTTCGGACTTGGTTTCTATTCAGCTTTCATGGTGGCTGAGAAAGTTGAAATTCATACAAAAACCTATAAAAAAGGAGCCGGAAGCAAGGCTGTGAAATGGGAATGTGATGGAACACCAAACTATACAATTGATGAATGTGACAAAACGGAAAGAGGGACAGATATTATCCTGCATATTGCGGATGATGCCAAAGAATATCTTGATGAATATAAAATTCTTGACCTTCTGAAAAAATATTGCCGTTTTCTCCCTGTACCCATTCGTTTTGGTGATACAAAAGAATCTGTGAAAAAAGAAGGTGAAAAAGATAAAGACGGAAATGACGTCTATGACACAATTTCCAAACCCAGGATTATCAATAACACACAACCTCTTTGGAAAAAAACACCGCAGGGACTGACAGATGAAAGCTATCTGGATTTCTACAGGGAACTTTATCCAGCAACGTTCGAAAATCCATTGTTTCATATTCATATCAATGTAGACTATCCTTTCAACCTGACCGGAATCCTATATTTTCCCAAACTGAAAAAGAATTTTGAAGTTCAGAAGGACAAAATTCAGCTTTATTGCAACCAGGTATTTGTGACCGATTCTGTTGAAAATATTGTTCCTGACTTTCTGACACTGCTTCACGGGGTTATTGATTCGCCGGATATTCCTCTCAACGTTTCCCGCAGTTCACTGCAAACTGACTCCAATGTGCGTAAAATTTCAAAGCACATCACCAAAAAAGTGGCTGACAAACTGGAAGAACTGTTTAATGCTGACCGCAAAGAATTTGAAAAAAAATGGGAAGACATTAAAATCTTCATTGAATACGGCATGATCAGCGAAACATCATTTAGCGAAAGAGCAAAAACTTTTGTGTTGTTGAAAAACACCAATGATAACTATTATACACTCGAAGAATACAAAAAACTTATTGAATCAGCACAAACCGATAAGAACAAAAAGGTTGTGCACCTATATGCCACTGACAAGGTCCTTCAGCATTCATATATTGAAAAGGCACAGAATAAAGGGTTCGATGTGCTACTGTTTGATTCTCCAATTGATGCGCATTTTGTCAATTACCTGGAACAGAATCAGGAAAATTGCACCTTCAAACGTGTAGACGCTGACTTGGTCGACAAGTTGATTGAAACGGAAGATTCGAAGTCTGAGATGAAACTGAGTGAAGAGCAGGTGAAGTCAATCAAAGAGGTCTTTGAAAAACACTTGGAGGGCAAACCCGGATTCAGTATTGAAGTTGATACCTTTGACAGTGATATCCCTGTGATGATTACACAACCTGAGTTTATGCGACGTATGAAAGATATGTCAAAACTTGGAGGAGGCATGGATTATATGGAAAGTATGCCAGGAGCATATAACGTAGTTGTTAACAGCAACCATCCTGTTGTTGAACAGCTTGCTGCTGCTCCTGAAGATGAAGAATCGAAACTCAAACTTTCGCAGATACTTGATCTTGCGCTGCTCGAACACGGATTGCTCAAAGGCGAAGAACTCACTGCTTTTGTAAAGCGGAGTTTTGGTCTTTTAAAGTAATGTCTAAATAGATTATCAAATATTTTCATTAAATTTGAACAAAATTTGATTTAAACTGACATGTTTCAACGTTTCATTTCGATGAAAAATGAAACAACAACAAACTACTTAACATACATCTGTCCCAAACAGAAAAAAAATTGGGGGCGAATCCGAAAAGCCTTAAGAGTAGGTAATTAAAAACTAGTAATTATGAAGAAAACAATTCTTTTTTTAGGAGTAATTTTTATCAGCTATTTTATTCATGCACAGGTTAATCCACATGCCATTGGTGTGAGACTGAGCGGAAACGGAGATGTCAACGGTGCTGAATTATCCTATCAGCATGGATTGGGAGAAGCTAACAGACTGGAATTTGATCTGGGCTTTGGTGCAGGGAAAAATCACAACAGAATGTTTCTTGCAGGGATCTATCACTGGGACTGGAATATCACCGGAGGTCTCAACTGGTATGTAGGCCCAGGGGCAGCACTTGGAATTTATTCTTATGACAATAACTCAGGATACTTCAACATTGGGTTGGGTGGCCAGATTGGACTGGAATTTGATTTTAATAAATTAAACGCCCCAATCCTGCTAAGCATTGATGCCAGGCCCATGTGGGATTTTCTCGGGGACAATGCTGGATTTGACTGGGGTGCCTCTCTGGGAATCCGGTATACCTGGTAAAGATTAGTTTAGTATATATCGTGTATGTGTTTTGGCAGTGCAGAAAAGTTTGAGTGTTGAAAATAGCTGACAACATTCTGAACATTTTCAAAATTACTGCGGAATGCATACACGATTTTTATTTTGAGGTTTTTGGAAAAAACAAATAATTAATAGTTAAACATTTAACTATTATCGGTTGCTTCGAGAATTGCAGTTTTGCTGAATTAAAATTCCGAGACTGTGTTTCTGATACATGTTCAGGTGTGTGTTTTAATGATAATTGTGGATTGTTTTTAAATTCGTCAGACACTGTCTGACTTTTAGAATTTGTGAGGTAGAGGAAGTTTTTAGAGTTTGGAGTTTTTCTTTTGGACGTTGGAAATGTACTTATTTTTGAACTTCTTTTTTGTTCATGAGTTCAATCAAACTTACTGAAAAAGGACATGCAGTCGCTCTTCCTCTTTTGTAACCCTTAAATTTTTTAAACTCCCAACAAACATTCCGAAACTCTGGAATATCAACTTTTTCAATTTTTAACACAAGATAATTATCCTGGGTGGGATTTGGATATTTCAATTTTTCTAATACTTCTTTTTTTACGACACGTGGCTCTTTAGAAATCTTCCAAAGGTCACCTGAACTTTCCATGCCTGCACAATGCAGCAACAAAAATTTTGCATTAACAATTTCTTTACTCAGATAGAATTTCCCTTTTGAAATATTCAACCTGAAATTGTATAACTCATTTTGCTCTATCCATTGCCAATGCTTTTCTGATTTGACATAGCCTACCAGCACAAATGTTTCATCAGGCAGCATGCTTCTGTTTTCTCCGTATGCTTCAGGTAAAGCATCTCTTACTTCATGTTCAGGGGGTGGGGGAGACTTGTGAATGTCAAATATTCTGTAAGCAGTTTTTTCTCGTTGTGAAGCTCTATTAATAAAATGCTCCAAAACATTGATTATAAACTCTTTTAATTCTTCAATACCGCTTTCAAATTTGGAAGGACGAACAGGAAATGCTCCCAGCCCCGGAATTATTTCATGGAATCCTTTTTGGTTAATTGATTTGTCACCAGGATACAAAACATAGGCGCCTCCGGTTCGTCTGATCGCATCTTTGTAGGCATGCATTTTCAGAAGATCGGCATTTTTATATATACCTTTTCTGTTATTCATTTTTTCATTATTCAGCTCATCTTCCTTATATTCGTCTTTAATTTCAAAGATGTTAGCAATTTTATATTTTGCATCAAAATGAATGTGAACGATCAGCTCTTCTCTCTCTGCTTCAATTTCTGATATTTCACAGGGCCAGAAGGAAAGAGTATAATCAGGTCTTAAACTTGTAGTCCAACTTCCAGAATCAGGGTATTTTTTCTTGCCGCTGAATGGACGATTGTAATTAAACCGAATTTGAAGCTTCCTTGTCCCGATATACATTCCGCTGAGTGCAGTTTGCTTACCTTGTTTCAATTGCAGATTTAACCCGTCAGGAGTTGATTTTATCAATTCTGAAAGGTCTTTGGGTTCAATATCAAAAATTGATTGAATCAGATCCAGCAACTTAAAGAACAGCCAGTATTCATAAAGCACAGCAATATCTTTTTTTCCGGCATCGTAGATGTCCTGACCTCCTTTCCAAATTAATCTGGCTGCCAAATCAAACATGAGCCAAACTCTGAGAACTTCTCTGTAGCCCTCTTTTCTTTGAAGAACGGGACTGTTTAATCTTAATGTTGTTGGTCTGGAAATCTTTCTGAAAACAGAATGTTGTAAGTGAGATTCAAGTTTCCCTAAAATCACAAAAGACTCATTAATAAGCTTTTTATGATTATTTTGTTTGGCAAAATTATAAATATCCGTGCAAAATTTGAGAAAGGTTTCCAATGCATGTTTGATGAACCTGTTTTCCGGAGTATCAACTGAGTCAATTTTCTTTACTGACGAAATTCTTTCGGGTAAGTTAATTATGCCCAATTTTCTAAAGGGATGATTTACAGGAATTTCAGACCTCTTATTACCGGTTAGTATTTCCTTTATGTTTGTGTTCGAAAGCCTTTTGGTGTTCCTGACATCAATGTTTTCAATTGTTTCAGACCAACGAGTTACGGGTGTGGTTACAACTCTATGTACAGCTTCATTAAATTCATCTGTGCCGATAACAGATTTTATAAATGAAAATTTCTGATATAATGTTTGTGCATCTCTTGCATAATCAATTTCAAAGTAATGTGAAACAGGAGAGCCTGACTGCAACAATAATTCTGTACATTTTTCTGTAATCAATTCCAACATATCCCGATAATCACTCCTGTAATCTGACTTTAATGATTGAACTTCCAGTTCTATGTCTGTTTCAGAATCTGTTTTACCAGTTTTGAACAAAGGAATTCTTAATGTTCCCACAAAAATATTGGGCGCAAGTATACCTAAGTTTTGATTTCTAGTGTGGCTTTGAATAATATTTTCTCCGATATCTGCAAGAAAATAATGAGGATCATTAATTACATAATCATAAAAACATCCTTCCAAAATTTGAAATCTTGCCTCATTATTTTCAATGGCACTATCTTTTGCGTCAAATAAAGAACCTACTCTGCGTGAATCAATAATTAACCGCAAGCCTTCTTTGACATAATCGAGATTGATTTCTATGGAAGATAGCGTTTTCATTTCTATGCTTCAGCAAAACTTGCAAATCCGTTATCAACGGCACCCCTGTACATCCTGGATATCTTTTCAAGAGCCAGCGGATAAATCACATTTGAATTAGTATAGTCATAATCTTCTTTTTCAAAAATTTCTTTCACAATGCTGTTCTTTTCTTTAACGCAAAAACCAGCAAGTGTTTCCAAAACAGGTGACAGTTTTCTTCGGGAACCATGCAATTTGGGCAAAAGCTTCTGCATTATAGCAATATCTATCTTCTGGTTGGTTGTCAGATTTGAATCCAAAACAGTTAGCTGATGTATCAATCTTATAATTTCTGTCGCACTCCGGTAACCAAACTCCGCTCCGGTCTTCTTAAGCTCACCAAAAAATTTTACAAGCGCTTCGTTTATTTTCTCATTCTCTGATGATGCAAAAGTTTTATTGGCGGCCATATCCAGAAAACTCTTTGCCATACCTGCACCTTTTCCTGTTAAGTCATCCATGTTGATGTCTCTAATATTACCTAGAAAGTTTGACATTTCATCCTGTTTAACACGGAATTCAATGGTATTGGACCTGTCCAAAACTTTTGGACTAAACATATTGGTAGTTTCATCAATATTTACTGTACCAATAATAAAAAGGTTTTGGGGCAGTCTTAGCTTAGAAGGAACACCATTTTCAACAGTGCCTTCTGCATACAATGGAATTTCTTCCTTTGACTCCATCACGCTCAGAAAATCTGCAAAATATCTTTCAACAATACTGAGATTCATTTCATCCAATATCAGAAAGTGGGGCAGGTCGGGCTGATTGTTTGCCCGAATAATTAAACCCAGCACTCCGCTGTCGGGTTTTACATATTCTTCAGGCTTTAGTGCATTCGGATAACCAAGCAAAGGTTCACGATTGGTCCAGTCAGCTCCAACAGGAACAATACAATATTGACTTTTATCAGAACAAATCCATTGCACAAATGCCTGTGCCAGTTTGGTTTTGCCGGAACCGGAAAGCCCGGTAAGAATAACGAAGGGTTTGGTGAGAAGTGAGGCGATGAAACGAGAAATTAATGTGTTTGAATACAGAAGACCTGATCCAACTAAATCTTTCTTAAAAGAAGAATCATTAAAAATGTCATAAGAAATAGTTGAATTAATTATAATAATTTCTTTTGAAACAAATGGCAACTGTTTTTTTGACTTTTTATAATAAATTTTATTTATCAAATCTGCCAATTCAATAGGGCATGGGGTCAAGTATGCTCCCTGTCTTAGAGTAAGATTATTATTGAAAAATACTTCAGATTCATCAGAAATATTTTTAAAATCTTTTCATTATCATTATTTAATATTTCATCTCTATTAATGCTTGGTTTCAGTTCAGTGTAGTTAGAAAGCTCAATCAAATATGCAGGACCATCCCATTGAGTTCCTTTCATGCCATCAGCAGCTTTAGCTTCATTTGTAACTATTGAAATTCCAGAAAACACATTGTTATCAATTAAGTGTAAGACTATATCTCCTTTTCTTACTTCTCTCATGTTTTTATAAATATCCGCACCTCTTTTGTCTTTTTGTGGAGACCACAAAACTTTACCCAGAGCACGTTTCCCCATAATCCTATCAGGTCTACCATTTACAATGGTTTTTTCTATCCACAAATTTGTATTTGAAGATGTTTTTTTAATGCGAGTATCAATAACATCAAACCCCTTATTATTCAAGAAATTTTTAGCATCTGATGCACTAAATTCAGTGCTATTAAGTTCTTTGCCATTTGCAAAAACATTTGCTTTAGTTAAAACATATTTTGGGGGCAGTAATTTCCCTTGTGCATTTATAAGAAAAAACTTTTCTTTTCTGGATTCAGGTATTGATTCATATTTAATTTCGCTAATCGCCTTTTTAATATGCTCTTGTGTTATGTTATTTGGTATTGCCATAAAAATATAATTTAATTATTTTAAGTGCATCTCAGGCTTAGTATGTTTGCTCCTGATCCTGCTCATGTTGTAACTTCGCGTTGCTTTGTCGTGTACGTCTGCCATGAAGAAAATTTAAAACATTTTTACAAAGATACACTCCCAGCTTTGACAACTTCTGTCATTGCTGTTTGTTGTTTTGAGCTGTTTTTTATAGCACCCTTGTGGTTTGGGTTGGTCGTGGTGCTTTGACAACAAGAATTCTTGTTGTGTGACTGCTTTCATTGCTTAAATAATGAACAATATGGGCGGGACTTTCAATGAGAGTGTCTTTTTCGAATGATTGTTTCTCTTCTCCGATATGAACTGTAGCTGTTCCTTCAAGAACATAAAAAGCAACATCAACGGGGGTTATATGAGGCTTGAGGCTTTCTCCGGGCTGAAGTGTGATGTGCATGATTTGAGCAGATTCAAGATCATACAGTTGCCGTACATCAACTTTATGTGGTGTTTCTTTGACAGGTTCGGTTCGAAAAGTTCGGTAATTCATGATTGTACTTTTTTAATGTGAATGGTTTTTTTTATGTTTTTTTCTGGTTCAAAGATATTAAAAAAAGGGCAGATATCTGCAAAGGGTGTTTTCTGTTTTTTTCTGAAATGGCAAGACAGTGAGTTTTTCAATCAAAAAGTATATCTTTGAAAAAAATCTACCATGAAGACAATCTTCAAAAAGACTCCGCTGCTTTTCATTACAGCCTTTACTTATACATTCCTGGTGAGTGCCGACTTGTTTAATCCGGAAAATGAAACTGAAAGAGATATTCAGACCGTAACCATCGGCAAGCAGGTGTGGATGGCGCAAAATATGGGCACGACAGAGTTCCGCAATGGCGAAAGCATTCCATTGTTTAAAGGTTATGAGGATTGGTCTGCTTATGGCAGCAAAGGATTGCCCGCATGCGGAAGAGAAAACTTCAATCCTGCTGATGCACAGAAATACGGACTTCTTTACAACTGGTATGCCGTGACAGATCCGCGTGGATTGTGTCCGAAAGGGTTCAGAATACCGACAGAAGACGATTTTATTGAGCTACTGATCTTCATTGGTGGAAATGAAGATTATGACAGCGAAAAAGCGCTGGCTCTGCTCAGTGACGACGAAAAGGGATTTGGCTTATGGTTTAACGGATCATGCTGTATGGATTATGAAGATGAAGACGGGGTTGTTCATCATTTTATCAACAGGGGATATGGTGATTCATTCTGGTCGTCAACCGAATCAGATGGCAGTGAATTTTATCTGGAAGATATTGCTGTGAGCCTTGAACTTGGATCATCGTGGTTTACAGATACATATGGTGCATACCTGGACCCCACAAGCAGCAAGTGGAATGCAAATTCGGTTCGGTGTATCAGGGAATAAATGTATAACTGATTGTTTTACAGTCTTTGCAGCCACCTGGCGAGCAACACATCATGAATATAGAAACTGCCATCTTCGCTGATGACAAGTTCAGTGTTCAGGAGTTTTTTCAATGCAGTGCTGATGCTACTTGCAGCTCCCAGTCCGTGTTTTTCAGCAAACTCTTTTGAAGCTACGCCTTTGAGCGGTTCTTCCTTTGCAATTGCTTTCAGCACATTCCATTGTGTTGAGGTGAGTAGTTTTGTATATGCCGAAAACACAGGACTTTCCTGTTCCAGGATTTCATCAAACACACTTTGCAGATGATCTTTGTCTGCATGATCGAAATTGCCGAACAGTTTGTTGCAAACAAGCTGGATGCAGTAGGTTTGTCCTCTGCTCCACTCATATATGGCGCTCATTGCCGGTTGAGTGATTGTTTTTCCGTGTGCAGCAAAATGCAGTTGAATGAATTTGGAGTATTCGTCATGGTTGATGGGGCCAAGCTGCAACAATTGGGCGCTTCGGTAAAACGGGCGTTTCTTTTCAGAAAACATGGCGTTCATGATTGTCCGGTGGCTTCCGCTGAAAATGAACCTGATTTGGGGAAAGTTTTGCACCCATGTTCTAAAAACGGCTTCAGCATTTTCATCGGAAAATGTGGTAATCTGCTGAAATTCATCAAGACAGATGATGACTCTTTTTTTGTTGCTGCTCAGAAATTCCCCGATTGCATCCAGTGATTTTCCGGGAATAAGTCCTTGTCTGTAGCCAAAGCCGATTTTGGGCGATCCGGAAACTGCATCGAAGGACAATTCAACTCCGATTTGCGACATGAGCCTGAGCAATGTTTCTGAAATTCCGGTTGAAGTTTTTCCGAATTTTTCATAGACAGCGGTGGTCATTAACCTGATGGCATCGGGAATATCCGACGCTGAAAAAAGATCGGCATAGATGCATGCGGTTTCTCCCTTTTTTTCAAGCTCTGAAAACAGGTATCTGATCAATGCCGTTTTTCCCATTCTGCGCCAGGAATATAATACAACATTCCGTTCATTGTTGTAATGATCCATCAGGGTTTTGAATTCATCACTGCGGTTGCAGAAGTGTTTTTTGTCATAAAAGCCCGTTAGTAAAAAGGGGTTTTTCAGTCTTTTTTTAGCAGGCATGTTTGTGCATTGTGTTGATTTAAATTGTCTTGTTTTACGCAAAATATGTGACGTAAGTTACGTTACGCAAATTACGTTATGCAAATTACGTAATTATTTTTTGAAAACGCAAACTTTTCAAAAATATTTCTGTTATTGATAACATTTTTCTTATTGAATTCTTAGTGTCTTCGAGTCTTTGTGGCGAAAAAAAGAAATTCTTGCAATTGAAGACAGATTTTTAAGATTTCTATCGGAAAACTATCCTTTCAGTTGCTGCAGTCTGTCTTTCAGGATTTGCAATTTGTTCAGGGCATCCTGCTGTTTTTGTTTTTCCTTTTCGACGATTGCTGATGGTGCACTGTTGACAAAGCGTTCATTGGTTAATTTAGCACGGGTTGAAATGAGAAATCCTTCGTAATAATTGATTTCCTTTTTAATTTCTGCTATTTCCTGTTCGGGAGCAACAGAACTCTCAACCGAAAGATACAGTTCGTGAGTGCCTGCCATAAACTGAGCATAGTGTTTGTCAGGGTCTGTTTCAACAGTAATTTCTTCAAGATTGCAAAGCTTCTGAATGACAGGAGCATAAAGAAGAACCTGATCAGGGTTATCTGATTTGAGCTGTAGCCGGAGTTCATTTTTTGGAGAAACGCCATATTTTGTTCTCAGATTGCGAATACTGCTGACAATGTCCATAATGGTATCAAATCCTGTGATAATTTCAGAGTTGAATTCTTCAAATCGAGGGATATTTGCAATGATAATGTCTTCCCCATCCTTTCTGTTTCTAATTTGATGCCAGAGTTCTTCGGTGATAAAAGGCATGTAGGGATGCAGCAAAATGAGAATATTTTCGAAATATCCAATCGTTTTATTGAAGGTCGTTGTATCCAGTGGCTTTCCATAAGCAGGTTTAATGATTTCGAGAAACCAGCTGCAGAAATCATCCCAGACAACCCTGTAAAGCAGCATCAGTCCGTCGGCTATTCTGTATTTGTTAAAATGGTCTTCAAGCAGGTTTCCGGTTTCATTCAACTTTTGTTCAAACCAGTCACAGGCCAGTTCTGAAGCCGGATCAGGACGCATCGTTTCGTCAATTGTCCATCCTTTCACAAGACGGAGTGCATTCCAAATTTTGTTTGAAAAATTTCGGCCCTGTTCACACAAAGATTCATCAAAAGGCAGGTCATTGCCGGCAGGAGAAGTGAGCAGCATGCCCAGACGAACACCGTCGGCTCCGAATTTTTTAATCAGTTCAAGTGGTTCAGGGGAATTTCCAAGTGATTTTGACATTTTCCGGCCTTGTTTGTCTCGGACGATCCCTGTGAAATACACATTTTTGAATGGGATGTTTTTCGGATATTCAAGACCGGCCATGATCATCCTGGCGACCCAGAAAAACAGAATTTCAGGAGCTGTGACAAGATCATCAGTTGGATAATAATATTTTATGTCAGGATTATCGGGTCTGCGGATGCCGTCAAATACAGATATTGGCCAAAGCCAGCTTGAAAACCATGTATCTAGGACATCTTCATCCTGTTTCAGATCCGTTGCACTGAGATCAGGAAGGCCATATTCTTTCCTGGCATTTTCGAGAGCTTCTTCTTTGGTTTTTGCAACCACATATCGTCCATCGGGGATATACCACGCCGGAATTCGTTGCCCCCACCAAAGTTGTCTGGAAATGCACCAATCACGTACATTTTCCATCCAGTGTTTGTAGAGATTTTTAAATTTTGCAGGATGGAACTGAATGGTATCATTCATGACAACTTCGAGCGCAGGTCCTGCAAGACTTCTCATGCTCAAAAACCATTGAGTTGAGAGTTTCGGCTCAATAGGGGCATCGGTACGTTCGCTGTAGCCAACATTGTGATTGTAGTTTTCAATTTTTTCCAGATAGCCTTTTTCTTCGAGCATTTTCACAATTTTCTTTCGTGCCACAACTCTGTCTTCTCCGACAAGTATTTGTGCATTCTCATTGAGGGTGCCGTTATCATTGAAGATGTCAATGACCTGTAAATTGAATTTTTCGCCAATCAGGTAGTCGTTGTAATCATGTGCAGGAGTGATTTTGAGGCATCCTGTTCCGAACTCCATATCAACATATTCATCTTCTATGATGGGGATGTGTCTGTTAATCAGCGGAACAATGACTTTTTTGCCTTTGATGCTTCTGAAACGGGGGTCTTCAGGATGAATGCACACTGCAGTGTCACCGAGCATGGTTTCGGGACGGGTTGTGGCAATGATTACAAAAGATTCATCTTCGTTTTCAACAGGATATTTGATGTAATACAGATGTCCTGGAGTGTCTTTGAAAATAACTTCTTCATCTGAAAGTGCAGTAAGTGCCTGAGGATCCCAGTTTACCATTCTGACACCCCGGTATATATGTCCTTTTTTGTACAAGTCAATAAAAACATCAATAACAGATTCATAAAGAGCTTCATCCATCGTAAACGCTGTTCTTTTCCAGTCGCATGATGCGCCGAGTTTTTTCAGCTGCTCCAAAATGATTCCACCGTGTTTTTCTCTCCATTCCCATGCATGGTTTAAAAATTCCTCTCTATTCAGTGATGATTTCTCAATCCCCTTTTCTCTGAGTTTGGCAACAACTTTGGCTTCTGTTGCAATGGATGCATGGTCTGTTCCGGGCACCCAGCAGGCATTTTTACCCTTCATTCGTGCCCTGCGTACAAGTACGTCCTGTATTGTATTATTAAGCATGTGCCCCATATGCAAAACTCCGGTCACATTTGGAGGTGGAATGACAATGCAGTAAGGTTCTCTGTTATCAGGTTCAGAATGAAAATAGTTTTTCTTCATCCAGTGATCATACCATTTATCTTCAACTGCTTTGGGATTGTATTTGACGGAAATTGCTTCTGACATATATATGAAAATTGATTTTTTTTCGGACTGCGAAGTTACAAAAAAGTAACAAATTCTGTGTTATATGAGAAAGCTGTATAAGTTATCTGAATATGATTCTGAATGAATCTTCAGATTAAAATTTCATTTCAAACACGATCCCATTATCTTTGTATTTTTAATCCATATTTTAAAAATTATGAATATTCTCTTAACATGTGGCTCATATTCGTGGGGCGGATTGGAGATGCAGACACTGAATCTTGCAAAATCACTGACTAAAGAAGGAAATAATATACTTTTGCTGGTACCATTTCATTCAACATTACAGATAAAAGCAGTTGAAGAAACAGTTCAGGTGAAAACCCTGAACTGGAAAAATACACTTCTGATTTACAATATTTTTCGCATCAGAAAAATAATCAGAGATTTTCGTCCGGATATCATTCACACTCAGTTATCACATGACCTCTGGGCATTATCGCCCGCCCTGAGTCGAAAATCAAAAACACCGCTTGTTTTGACGCGTCGAATGGCCAGTAATGTCAGTAAGAAGGATTGGTTGCACAGGGTGCTGTATAGAAAAGTTGATCTTGTATTATGTGTTTCTTCATTTATCAGAGAAAACATGATTCAGACCAGTCCGGTCCCGCCTGAAAAAATAAAAGTGCATTATAACGGGCTTGACCCTGACCTGTTTAATCCAGAACTCTACGATTGGAAAGAATTGAGGGCATTGCTTGGAATTCATGAAGAAGCAATTGTGATCGGATTTTTAGGAAGATTTTCATTTATGAAAGGACACAGGGAATTTTTTGAAGCCGGGCAAATGCTTCAAAAGGCACATCCTGACAAAAAACTGATGTTTCTGGTTGCCGGAGGAGACAGTTTCGGTGAAGAGGAATTCGGCCGCGAAACCAGGGAATTGGGAAAGGCGTTGCTGGGAGAAGAGAATGTGTTATATACGGGTGAAACCAGGAACTCAGCAGAGGTGTTATCTGTGATGGATATTCTGGCGTTTCCTTCACATGAAGAATCCTTCGGTAATGTTTTGTGTGAAGCAGGTGCCATGAAAATTCCTGTTGTTGCATCAAACAGTGGTGGAGTGCCTGATATTGTCATTCATGATCAGACAGGTCTGCTTTTTGAACCAAAAAACAGCAGAGCTCTTGCTGATGGAATTTCGGAGTATATCATGCATCCGGAAAAGGTAAAAGGACATGGTAAAGCTGCGCGTTGCTTTATTGTTGACAAATTTGAAAAAAACAAGCAGATTGAATTTCTGAAACAGGAGTATATTGATTTGATTAACAACAGAGTATTATCATAAATATTCAGAAAAACAAGTACACTAAGGTTTTAATATCTTGATTTGTATTGTTTTCTGAGATGTCAGACCTTTTTTATCGGTCAGAGTAACGACAAAATGATAATCTCCTTCATCGTAAAGTGTTCCGCAGCAATCAATTTCGGGGAACCAGATGAAAATGTTGGTGTTGAAAACAGTTAATCCCTGGGGAATCTGAATGGTGTTGAGATATATAAACGGATGGGCAGGAGGTTTCATAGAATCAACATCACAAAATGAAGGTTCATTTTCGTGTGAATGGTGATTAAAATTGTGATGAATATCAATGTTGAATGACCCAAGTTCAAGATTATCAGAAAACTGCATTTTAATAGCATATGTTTCTCCGTAGTATAATGTGTCGCAATTTGTCGGGAATGTTTCCGTACTGTCAAGATGTATCACTGGATTTTCAGCATCATGGACATCTTTTTTACAGGAAAAAAAATGAATGATAAAGATCGTGCAGAAAAAGACAACATATTTTCCTGAGTTGCGCATAGGATACAAATTTACGAAATTATTGAAATTTTCAATGTTAATTAAAGTTTACAGTACCATATCATTGTTCTTTCAACACATTCTTCAGAAAGCTGATGGTGGCGTCCAGTGTTTTTTTTCTGGCCTGATGGTGTGGGATATGTCCACAACCTTCAATAACAAGAAGTTCAACCTCTCCCTGTGAATGATCACGAATAGACTCAATCTGACCCAATGTTCCAAAGTTATCATCTGTTCCCTGGATGGCCAGCACTGGACATGTTATTTTTTTCAACAGATGCTCTGCATTCCAATGTTGCATTTCGTCAGACAGCAATATGCCTGTCCATGTGTTGAACATGGAATCGGTGTTTTCTCCATGGTATTTTGAAAGTTTTTCTTTCAGGTCAGTTTTTTGATATGCTTTGACAACATCCTTAATTCCACGCAATGAAATATGATCCAGAAAAAAGTGAGGTGCTTCTATGATTGCTGCCAGAACCTGTTCAGAAAAAAAAGAGGCATAGAATGCAGCAATAGTGCCTCCGTCGCTATGCCCGAACAGTATGAGTCCCGAGTTTTCAAGTCCGAGTCTTATTAATATTTGAGGAAGAAAAATTCGGGCTTCTTCATCCAAATAATTCATCTGACGCTGACCGGAAATGCGTTGAGATTTACCATACCCGTAGCGGTCGTACATCAGAGCCGGAAAAGTGAACTTGTTTGAGAGTAGCTTAGGAAAATCTTTCCATTGCTCTGATGTGCCAAGTCCTTCGTGCAGGAAAATTAGCAAAGGTTTTGAATCTGCCAGAAAACGTTCATTGATGATTCTGCAATAGATTTTTTTCCCTGTACTAAAATATATTTTTCCATGTTTTACAGTTCAGTCAGTTGTTTTTTAGCAAATTGGTATTCATCAATAATCTCTTTCACAATTTCTCCGGCAGGCTTGATCTGATCAATTGCAGCTGAAATTTGTCCGATTTCAAGTTCACCATCTTTTAAATTGCCTTCGAACATTCCAATTTTCGACCTTCCTCTGCCAAGTAGTTCACTTAATTCTTCAGCAGATGCTCCCTTATGTTCTTGTTCAAGAACCTGACTGAAAAATTCATTGCTCAGCAGACGGACACCCACAAGTTTTTTTAAAAGTAGCAAGGTGTCTCCTTCACGGGCTTCAAGAATTTTGTGTTTAAAAGCTTCGTGTGCAGATGATTCGATACTGGCAACAAATCTGCTTCCGATCTGCACACCTTCTGCACCAAGCGCCATGGCAGCAAGCATGCTTTTTCCGCAACCGATTCCTCCTGCTGCAATGACAGGAAGTGAAACAGATTTTGTTATCATTGGGATGAGTACCATTGTTGTTGTTTCTTCTTTTCCATTGTGACCACCTGCTTCAAAACCTTCAGCGACAATAGCATCAACACCTGCTTCTTCACATTTGAGTGCTCCTTTTGTATTGGCAACCACATGTGTAACCCTGATATTGTTTTCTTTTAAAATTGTTGTCCACTTCATGGGATTTCCTGCAGAAGTAAAAACAACCGGAACTTTTTCATCAATCACAATCCTTATAAATTCTTCGGAGTGATTGAATAGGAGAGGAATATTTACCCCAAAAGGTTTTGTTGTAGCTTTTCTGCATTTTCGAATATGTTCTGTTAAGATTGCAGGATCCATCGATCCTGATCCGATGAGCCCGAGGCCACCGGCATTGCTGACAGCGGATGCCAGCTTCCATCCACTGCACCATATCATTCCTCCCTGAACAAGAGGATATTGAATGTTGAATAATTTAGTTATTCTATTCATAGCTGTAGTGTTTATATGCAAAAATAGATAAAATGCAGGAAGTGCTTTAAATATTATGAAAGTACCATCTTTAAGTAATTAAAAATCAAGACCTGAGATTTCCATTTTCATTATTTCTGAAGTCTTTCATTTTTTATAACTTTGCAAACTTAATTTACCAATAAATTCATTAATAAAAACTCTCACAATTATGTCATATTTTTTTACATCTGAGTCGGTTTCAGAGGGGCACCCCGACAAAGTAGCTGATCAAATCAGCGATGCGCTTCTGGACGAATTTCTGCGTCTCGATCCTGATTCAAAAGTTGCAATTGAAACACTTGTTACTACAGGACTTGTTGTTTTATCCGGAGAAGTTAGAACAACAGGATATGTTGAAGTGCAGGATGTTGCACGAAATGTCATAAAACATATTGGATATACAAAACCCGAATATCGTTTTGACACAAATTCCTGTGGTATTATTTCATCCATTCACGAACAAAGCGGAGATATTTTTCAGGGTGTAACACGGACAAAGCCTGAAGAACAGGGTGCTGGAGATCAGGGGATGATGTTTGGTTATGCATGCCGGGAAATGGATAATTTCATGCCCATGCCTGTTGAGCTTTCTCATATCCTGTTGCAACAATTAGCAGCAATTCGCAAGGAAGGAAAACAAATGACTTATCTCAGACCAGATTCAAAAAGTCAGGTTACGATTGAGTATGATGATAACCATAAGCCCTTACGAATTGATACCATTGTAATCTCAACCCAGCACGATGATTTTGCTTCCGAAGATAAAATGAAAAGTGTGATCACAAAAGATGTCAGAGAAATTCTGATCCCGCGGGTTTTGCCAATATTGCCAGAACGTGTACAGAAGCTTTTCCAGACAGATTTTAAACTTCATGTGAATCCAACCGGAAAATTTGTTATCGGAGGTCCACACGGGGATACAGGTCTCACAGGACGAAAAATTATAGTTGATACTTATGGTGGCCGTGGAGCTCACGGCGGAGGTGCCTTTTCAGGTAAAGACCCATCCAAGGTAGACAGATCAGCAGCATATGCAATGAGACATCTGGCTAAAAATATGGTGGCCGCAGGTATTGCTGACGAAATTCTGACCCAGATTTCTTATGCCATTGGGATAGCAGATCCAATGAATATTTATGTGAACACTTTTGGAACAGCAAAAGTGAAGGATGATCAGGGAAATATTTTACCTGACAGTAAAATTGCAAGAATCATTCAGGAGAATTTTAATTTCAGACCATATTTCATCAACATACATTTTGGACTTAAAAATCCTATTTATACCCCTACAGCTGCTTATGGTCATTTTGGCAGAGACTGGTATACAGGTGAAGTTGAAGTCTATTATCAGGATGAATCCACATTTGAAAAAACGGATAACGGGAAAGTAAAATATTGCAAAAACGTTGATTTTTTTGCCTGGGAAAAGCTTGATTATGTGGCAAAACTTGAAAAATTGTTTAGAGTTTAGTGATCTCTACAATTCTTGAGTTTTCAAAATATCATCGTTTCATTTTAAAATAATCTTTCAGCATTTTTGATGCTTGTGTTTCTGATATACCAAAAGAAATTTCAGTTTTCGGATGCAGAATATTTTTGTTCAGGGTTGTGAATCCCTTTTTGGGATCAGATGCAGCCCACACAATTTTTCCGATTTGCGCCCATGCAAGTGCAGCAGCACACATTACGCAGGGTTCCATTGTAACGTAAATGATGCATTCATTCAGATATTTTGCCCCCAGATTATTGGCGGCAGAAGTGAGAGCAATCATTTCAGCATGTGCCGTGACATCATTCAGACTTTCGGTCATATTATGTGCCCGCGCAATAATTGTATTGCCGGTTACAATAACAGCCCCCACAGGAACTTCATCTTTCTGCAAGGCATTTTGAGCCTGTTTCAGGGCTTCTTCCATAAAATAATCATCAGTAAACAGATCTGTCATAAAAAAAACGTTTATTAAGGTATATAAAACTCTATCTCAACTCTTCTGTTGAGCTGCCGTCCATATTCGGTTTCATTATCAGCCACTGTCACTTTACTCCCCATTCCCAGGTATTTCATTCTTGATAATGAAATGCCCTTTTTGAAAAAATATTCAAACACAGCCTTTGCCCTTAACTCAGAGAGCGCCTGATTATATGTCGCCGAACCGATATTGTCAGTGTGCCCAATAATCAAGATGTGAATGTGACTGTTGTTATTCAGAAAATCCAAAATTGTATTCAGTTCCGCGTGTGATTCCGGCCGGAGTATGGATTTTTCAAAATCAAAATACACATTTTTTAGCGTATAAGTTGTTCCTGCCTCAAACAACGAGCCTTCCTTCAAATCCTTTGATTTTAAGTGATCTATCTGATCTCCGGTAATCATGAGTGCATTTTCATCCCTGCAATTGCCTTCATGTGCAGGCGTAAGGCTTATACCATCAATATAATAATATGCAAAAAATCGGGTGTCGTTGAACACAGTCGGGTCGTGTTTTATAATTTTGTTTTGAGAGATGGGTTGAAAATTTCCGATTGTGACATATCTTTCTCCACCGTAAGCTTTGTACATTGATGAAAGTTCTTTCCAGCCCGGCTGCATGCTTAGCATCGAATCAGGATGCAAAATCAGTTGAGGTTGAAAGGTGTAAAAATCATCATTATCCCGGAATTCTGGCTTTTCAAATGAAAAATAAATCCCAATACTGCTTGTTCCTATTCCCGAATTTTGCGCATGAGTATAATACATTGTAAAACAGTATTGTTCACCAGCTTCAAGAGGAAGTTCGAGGACTCCTGTAATATGTTCGGAATAAGTTGAAGAATAGGGGTATGTTTCAGGATCTGAACGCAGGATTATTCCGATGTATCCATCCCCTTCAAAGGGTTCTGTACTTCCAGCAAAATTATTCGGAACTCCAACATCTGAGTTACGGCTGCAGCGATGAAAAAAATCAGGAGTTGACTGATTTACAGTACTCCAACCCGGAAGCAACTGTTTTATGTTGCTGTTGTAATGATTGTATGTGCCCGGGCACCTGAAATACAAGCTGAAATTACCGTTTACAATCAGGTCCTGTGATAGCACATCCACACAAAATAAAAGGTGAAAAAATACAAATGTGAGCAACAATATGTGTTTCTTCCTGATCATTTAGTCTTGCCGGACAGTGAATATACAAAAATACGTAATTTTTGACGACTTTATTGGGCATTGGGTTTGCTCTGTTCAAAAAAGTGTAATTTTGAGTTTTAAAACCTGACCAATGAAATCAATCATAAAGGCAATACCAAACACTTTAACACTATTAAACCTCGTATCTGGACTTGCAGGGATACTATTCTGGCAACATGATTTGTTGTATGCAGCAATGTGTGTGTACCTTGCAATGGTATTTGATTTTTTTGATGGTTTTTCAGCACGGTTGCTCGGTGCAACATCAGATATAGGAAAGCAGCTTGACTCATTGGCCGACCTGGTTTCTTTTGGTGTTTTGCCTGCCTGTATTCTGTTTGGTGTATTGCATCCTGATTTTCTATGGATGACAAAAACCGATGTTCCTGTATTTAGCTTTTTGCTGATAGCAGTTCCTCTTTTTTCAGCATTAAGGCTTGCCCGTTTTAATCTTGATGAAACCCAGACCTATGGTTTTAAGGGCCTGCCAACTCCGGCCAATGCTTTCTGGATTGCCGCAGTTCCTTTTATTGTGATGTATTCACCTGAAAACAGTATTGCATTTAAATTGTTTTCCGGACAGATGAGTCTGGTGATCTTTGCACTGACAGGATCGGTCATGTTGTTATTGCCTGTTCCTCTTATGGCTTTAAAATTTAAAAGTTTTAAGTGGAAAAACAATTGGTTTCGTTATTTATTTATCGGGACAGCAGTAATGCTATTTATCTTTTTCAAATGGACCGGGATTCCGATTATTATTTTGGCATATATTGTCATTTCTATGTTTTCAATGCTTTTTCGGAAAGAATAGACCTACTGCTGCCTGATCTTTCTGTCTGAAATTCTTCTGACCAGGACAACCACAATGATTGCAAGAGAAGCAAAAGCGGAAATTCTTCCTGGATAGTCTCCGTATTTTGTATAAATTGTAATTTTATCGTTTGCATTGATTGTATTTCTCAAAACATGTTGCTCCCAATAAGGAACAGAACTGACAACCTCCCCAAGCTGGTTGATATATCCTGAAATACCTGTGTTTGCAGAACGGGCAATACTTCTTCGGGTTTCTATGGCTCTGAGAGAAGCATAAGAAAAATGTTGCCTGTATCCGGGAGTATCGCCCCACCATCCATCATTTGTAACAATAAAAATTAACTGAGCTCCTTTGTTGATATACCCGTTTACATATTCTCCATAAATTGATTCATAACAAATAACAGGAGCAACGGGAACCTTCCCCGATGAAAAGACAACAGGTTCTTCACTCATTCCCAAACTGCCTGATGTTCCTCCCAAATCAATTGTAAATCGTTCAAGAAATCTGAAAAATTGAGGATAAGGCATTCGTTCAACACCAGGAACAAGTCTGGATTTGTGATAATAATCAACAAGACCAGAGGAATCAATTTCCAGAGCGCTGTTATATGAATCCCAGCAACAGTCTCCATCCTGAAAATACCTGGCAGTTGGTGTGAGTTTTGAATCATAAACTTCATAAGCATCAGCTCCAGATATCAGGACGATATTGGGAAAATATCTGGCAATTGTATCTTTGATTCTTGTGATGGCCGGTTGTTCTTCAGAATGATTGATGGCAACAGAGCCCGGAATTGAAGTTTCAGGCCAAACGATGAAATCAGTCAGTGAATCAGACTTCTGAACAGACTGTCCCAGCAATTTGTCCCAAATAACGTCTCTGAAAGCAGAATTAAATTTCTCACCATACGGGTCAACATTTGGTTGAATCACGACAACATCTACTGGATTTATTTTTTCTTTATATGTCTCAAATTTAATGAATGAGATACATAAAGGAACAATTAACACAAATAGTGGCAGGATGCTGAATTTCTGAAGTTGTTTGCTCCCGGCTTTCAGATAAAACATCTGTAGTAGCCTGAATAGCAGGATGTTCACAAGTAATATCCAGAGCGTGCCTCCCAGAACACCTGTATATTCATACCATTGAACAGATCTGATTGAGGATGCAAAACCATTTCCCAGCTGAAGCCATGGCCACGATAACTCCCAGTTGAGGTGGAAATATTCAAATGTAATCCAGAAAATAATCAGTATAAAATATCCTGTGTCCAGGGAATTTACAAGATTGCGATTCAGGACTTTTCTGCAGTAATGAAATAGCTGAAATACCAAAGCCATAAACAGAGAGTTAAAAAGGATTGCCATAGCAGCTCCTGCAAATGATGCATAATATATCCACCATGTTGTCAGCAGATTCCAAAGAAAAAGTCCTGCATAAGTGTAATAAAATACAGCAAATCGTGCGTACTTATGTTGATTTCTGAAAATTTGTTCCTCAACAATTAAAAAGGGGATAAATCCGAAAAAAAGTAGACCTGCCAACCCTTTTTGTGGCCATGCAAGGCTCATGATTATCCCTCCGGCAAGAGAAATCAGTAACAATTGATATTTTTTTATAGTGTTCATCTGGACTTGAATGTGCTGCGAAATTATGAAATGTTAAGCGATTTTTGACCATGTCAGGCTGAAAAAAAATATGAATTTTGCTACACATGTATCCGGCGTTCGATTTATTGGGTTTTTTGTATTTTTGAAGTTTTAAACATAAATGCGGTTGTGCAATCGCTATTTGTAATTTGAAAGTTTATGACAGTCGAGGAGTTAGGGTTGGAAAATGTACAAAAGCTCATTGAGTTAAGACAAAAACTTCATACCGTTGCCGAACTATCAGGAAAAGAATTCGTCACTTCAAAAATTTTGGAAGATTTTCTTAAAAGCTTACATCCTGATACATTGCTAACCGAAGTTGGTGGTACGGGAATTATTGCTACCTGGGATTCTGGTTTAACGGGACCGGATATTTTGTTGCGTGCCGATATGGATGCACTCCCCATAAAGGAAATGAATGAAGTTAGTTATAAATCTGAAAATCCGTATGCTTCACATGCATGCGGACACGACGGACACAGCGTTATTTTGTGTGCTGTTGCTCAAATGATTTCTCTGAATAAACCAGGTGCCGGAAAGGTTCGGATTTTGTTTCAACCATCAGAGGAAAATGGAAAAGGAGCTCAGCAAATGCTACGTGATGAAAAATTGAAGGATATTCATCCGGATTATGTGTTTGCTCTTCACAACATTCCAGGCTACCCGCTTCATTCAGTGATTGTCAGAGACGGCAGCTTTTCAGCAGCTGTCAACAGTATACTCATCGATCTGAATGGAAAAACATCCCATGCCTCTGAACCGGAAAACGGTATTAATCCTGCATTAGCAATGTCTGAGATTTTTATTCAGGCACGGTCTCTTGAAAACAACAATGCTTTGTCTGAAAACATGAAAATCGTGACTCCTGTATATGCTTTGCTTGGAGAAAAGGCGTATGGGACATCTGCCGGTCATGCAACAGCTCATTTTACTCTCAGATGCTGGAAAAATAATCAGCTTCATCAACTTGAAAATTCAATCAGAGAAATGTCTCAACATATCGTAGCAAAACATCATGTCAAAGCAGATTTTGATTATGCTGAAACGTTTTATGCAACAGAAAACAATAAAGATGCTGTTGATTATGTGAGAAAAGCAATAGCAAATCTTGGTTTAGAAAAAATCGAAAAAGAATTTCCGTTTAAATGGGGTGAGGATTTCGGAATGTTTACAAAGCAGTATAAAGGATGTATGTTTGGCCTGGGTGCCGGTGAACAATGTCCTGCCCTTCACAATCCTGATTATGATTTTCCTGATGTTTTAATTGAAACAGGAGCAAATATTTTTTTACAGCTGATTGATCATTTAAACAATTATTATGTTTGATACTTCCAAAATTGAATTGAGCCCTGAAGCACTGAAAAATAATCTTGGATTCATACAAAGAAAAATTCCAAGAGGAGTGAAAATTTGTAGTGTTATTAAAGGCAATGCATACGGGCATGGATTTTCCGAGTATACAGAAATGGCAATGCGTCTCGGCATTGGGTATTTTGCCGTACACGCAGCTGAGGAAGCCTATCGCCTTTTAAAAAGAATTGATCAGAAACCCGAAATTTTCATAATGGGTGATGTTGAAAATGAAGCCATTTCATGGGCAATTGAAAATGGTCTTGAGTTTTCTGTTTTTGATTTTGCAAGATTGGAACATGCAGTATATCATGCAAAAAAATTGAAATCCAAAGCAAAAATTCATTTTGAAATTGAAACAGGAATGCGCAGAACAGGATTTGAAAATACCGAATTACCTCAATTGGTTGATTTTTTGAAAAAACACAGTGATAATATTATTTTTCAGGGTTTGTTTACACATTTTGCCGGTGCAGAAAGTCTGGCAAACAACTTCAGAATCAATAAGCAAAAATCCAATTTTGATCAGTCAGTCGAATTTTTCAAATCCTTTCATTTGAATCCGATATACACACATGCTGCGTGTTCAGCGGTTGTACTGAATTATCCTGAAGCCATCGGAAATATGGTCAGGGTTGGGATTGTTCAGTATGGGTTTTGGCCAAATAAGGAAACACATATTCGTTATTGTGGTGAAAAGGAAAAAAATTCGGATCCGCTGAAAAGAGTCATGAGATGGACTACAAGAGTGATGGCATTAAAGGAAGTCAGGAAAGGAAGTTTTGTCGGCTATGGTACATCGTATCTTGCGCATAAGAACATGAAACTCGCAATTCTACCGGTTGGGTATTCTCATGGTTATGGAAGAAACCTCAGCAACGTAGGTTCTGTACTCATCAATGGAAAACATTGTCCCATCGTTGGACTCGTCAATATGAACAGTATCACTGTTGATATAACCTACGCCGGAGAAATAGGAATTGGAGATGAGGTTGTTTTGATCGGCAGGCAAAAAGGGAAGGAGATCACTGTCAACTCATTCAGCGAACAGGCAAATCAGCTCAACTACGAACTCCTTACCAGATTGCCTTACGGTATTCCAAGAAAGACCGCATCACAGTGAAACAATAATCTATTAATCCTTCTTCTTCTCACAATACCCTTCTTTCATAAAAGGATATTTAAAGTCGGTTGGCGGTATGAGAGTTTCCTTTATCGTGCGGGGATTAACCCATCTGAGAAGATTGAGAAGACTTCCTGCTTTGTCATTTGTTCCTGAGGCACGTGATCCTCCAAATGGTTGCTGCCCTACAACAGCACCTGTTGGTTTGTCGTTGTAGTAGAAATTTCCTGCAGCATATTTCAAGACTCTGCATGCTTTCTGCAATTCATGCCTGTCTTTTGAAAATATAGAGCCCGTAAGTCCGTATGGGGAAGTGTTGTCTACAAGTTCGAGAGTTTCATCAAATTTGTCATCTTCATAAACATATATTGTCATCACCGGCCCGAAGATTTCTTCTTCCATGGTGATGAAATGTGGAACATGAGCCTGTATTATTGTCGGTTCAATGAAATAACCTTCAGTTTGATCATATTTTCCTCCCAATAAAATATCGGCTTTATCCGTGTTTCTGGCTTTTTCTATATATCCTGTAATGCTTTTAAATGCATCTTCATTGATGACTGCACCCATAAAATTTTCAAAGTTGGATGTATCACCCATTTTAATTTCTTTCCACATTTGTGCAATTCGCTCTTTCAGTTGAGGCCATTTTGATTTCGGAAGATAGGCCCTTGATGCTGCTGAACATTTTTGTCCCTGATATTCAAATGCTCCACGCACAATGGCTGTCGCAACTTCATCAATTGCGGCAGAATGATGAGCAACAATAAAATCCTTGCCTCCTGTTTCACCCACAACACGTGGATAAGATTTGTAATGATCAATGTTGTTTGCAACGGTTTTATAAATACTGTTAAACGTTTTGGTTGATCCTGTAAAATGAATTCCGGCAAGCATTTTATGACCTAGGACCAATGGGGCAATGATGGAACTCTGCCCTGGAATAAAGTTGATAACACCTGAAGGTAACCCGGCTTCAATAAATACTTTCATAAGAAAATAGTTTGATAATACAGCATTTGCTGAAGGTTTCCAGACAACAGTATTTCCCATGAGTACTGGAGCAAGTGTCAGATTTGAACCAATAGATGTGAAGTTGAAGGGTGTAACTGCAAACACAAACCCTTCCAATGGCCTGTACTCCAGACGGTTCACAATTCCCGGGGGCGAAAGCGGTTGTTCATTGTAAATTTTCGAAGCAAATTCAGCATTGAAACGGATAAAGTCGACAGTTTCATCAACGGCATCAATTTCTGCCTGGTGAGCTGTTTTACTTTGACCAAGCATTGTGGCAGCATTGATTAAATGTTTGTATTTGCCGGAGATCAGCTCTGCGATTTTAAGTGTCACTGAAACACGTTCAACCCATGAAAAAGATTCCCAGGTTTTGTGTGCTTCCAGAGCTGCATCAATAGCCATCTGTACTTCCTTTTCCCCTGCCTTGTGATAGCGTGCAATCACATGGCGATGGTTGTGAGGAACGGTGATTTCAGCAGTGTCATTGGTGAAAATCTCTTTTCCTCCGATTATCAGAGGAATTTCTGTGACTGTGCCTGTAAGCCTGTTGATCTCTGAAAGCAAAGCCTTACGTTGCGGCGTACCAGCCTTGTAAAGCTCGACAGGTTCATTACCTGGAGCTTTGTAATTAAAAATTGCATTATTCATATTGTAGTTTCGTTTAATTAAATTTAATTTAGACAAAATTAATATAAAAATCTGAAACAGAAGTAATTTTTATCAAAACAAATTGAAAATAAGACGTGTAAAATGCAAAACTGTTTATAAATTTGAAAAATTTTAATTGGAGGGCAACACAATGTCACAAAAAGTATGTAAAAGTGCACCTGCTTCCGGAGCAGTATATGGTCTTGGATTGATCGGAGCTGCAATTTATTTTATTTCTCAGGCAACAGGATTCTGGATTGGGGTGTTGGGTTTTTTAAAAGCGATGGTTTGGCCTGCTTTTCTTGTATACGAAGCGCTGAAGTACCTTGGTGCATAGTTTAATTTCCGACCAAAGGAAATCTCCTACCCGTGCCAAACGCTTTGGGTGAAACCTTCAATACTGGTGGCGCCTGAAAACGTTTGAATTCATTTCTGTCAACCATTGAGATCACTTTCTCTGCAAGTTTTTCATCCACGTTGTTCAAAGTTGATATCACTGAGAAGGGAGAACCGAGTTCAAGATAATGAAATAATATTGTGTCCAGCACAGGATAAGGTGGAAGACTATCGGTATCTTTCTGGTTTGGTTTCAATTCTGCAGTTGGTGCTTTTGTGAGTATGTTATCCGGAATAGTCTGATGGTTTTTGTTAAGGTGATGGCACAACTCATAAGCCTGGGTTTTATAGACATCACCGATCACAGACAAAGATCCGCACATATCGCCGTAAAGCGTTCCATAGCCTGTAGCCATTTCACTTTTATTTGAAGTATTGAGCAGGATATAACCGAATTTGTTGGAATATGCCATCAATAATAATCCGCGTAATCTTGACTGAATATTTTCTTCAGTAATATTTTCTTCAAGACCTGAAAAAGCAGGTTCAAGAAGTTGTAGAATATTTCTGTAACTGGGTTCAATGTCAATGATGTCAAGTGTGATCATAAGACTATCTGCGAGTTTCATTGCATCATTTAAAGATTCTTCAGATGAATAGGCTGTTGGCATAAAAATAGCATGAACATTGTCTTTGCCAAGTGCTTCAACGGCCAGGGCAGCAACAAGTGCTGAATCAAGGCCTCCGGAGAGACCAATCAGCGCAGATTTAAAACCGGATTTTTGAAAATAGTCCTTGATACCGAGAATAAGGGCACTGTGAATTTTTTCAACAGCAGGAACATCCTGCCGTTTAAGCGGATAAATTGAATTTCTGATATCATTCAGTGAAAACGTTTTCAGATCTTCTTCAAAGAATTTCAGTTGTCCGCAGATTTCACCATCAGGTGAAACAGCCATAGATCCTCCGTCAAAAATCAGTTCGGCCTGTGCACCGATGTTGTTTACATAAAACAAGGGTAATTGCGTCTCTTTTGCTTTCTGAATCAAAATGTTTTGACGTGCTTCAAGTTTCATGTAATCAAATGGTGAAGCAGCAATATTGATCAGAATATCAGGATTTTGCTTAAGTAACTTCTCAAGCGGATTGACCTTATATTCAAGCACATCACTTTTATCCCACAGGTCTTCACAAATTGTAAGTGCAATCCGGTGTCCCAAAAAATCAACAACCTCAAATTCATCAGCAGGTTCAAAATATCGGTATTCATCGAAAACATCATAATTCGGAATTAATCCTTTATTTGATATGTGAATGGTATTTTGATTATAAAAAAAATAAGCTGAATTATAGAGTGATTTTCCTTTTCCGCTTTCATTTCTGGATGGAGATCCAATGATAATTCCAATATTGTCAGAAAGTTGCCTAATCTGATCTGCAGTTTGATCACATTTTTTCAAAAAATCACTCTGTTCAAGTCTGTCAAGAGGTGGATATCCGATAATGAACAATTCTGGAAAAATGATCAGATCAGATTCCTGAATTCTGGCCTTATCCACAGCATCTATAATCGTATGCAGCGTTTGTTCAAAATTTCCGATAGTAACATTTTTCTGAGCAAGTGTAATTTTCAGGTCAGGTAACATTGAATTTGTGTTATGATAAACATACCAAACAAAGCAATTCAGAGAAACTGCTTTTTAGAACAGGACTCCGAGATTGAGGGTGATGAAATTGTTATTTCCTTTTATATCCTTATCCTTAAAGATGTCAGTTAATCCATTGTTAAAATTCAATCCGGCAAGAATGGCTGTTGTTCCTCCAAGAGAATATTCAATTCCAACACCGATGTGAAATGCAATTCTGAAAAAATTTATATCTTTTTTAATATCAATATCATTTAAAGTAACAACATCACCCTTATTGTCTTTGGATTCAATGTCGGCAAAGGAATTAAGTCGCATATTGATTCCACCTCCAAATTTTGCAAAATAAGTAATGTAATTAATTTCATTGGTTTTCATTTTGAGAGAAACAGGTATTTCCAGATATTGTGACCGATATGTTGTATTGATTGTGGTTCCCAAACTGTCAATATTCCTAAGTTTTCCTCCGCTGTATACTGATTCCAAACCTGTACTGAATGAATAATTGTCTGCAAGAGCAAATTCAGTGATCAGTCCGTATCCGAAGCCAATTCTGGATCCATTTGATTCATATGCTTTGGTCTCTGACTTCAGCCATGAAATACTGGGGGATCCATGTAATCCAAAACGGAAAAATTTCTCATTTTGAGCATTGGCTGAAATCACGAATACAAAAAGTAAAGAGACAATGATTGTAATCTTTTTCATAATTTTGACGTTTTATTGTTGCACAAATTTATGAATTCTTTTTTAATACGATCAATATTCATTTTAATGAAAAGCAAAAAATCAGTATTCAAATTTATTTTTTTCAGTATTGTAATTATTTTTAGTTCTTGCAGACAAAATGAAAACAAAGCATACAGGGTAATCCGCGACAGAGAATTGAAACAACATGAATATATTAATGTGGAGATAAAACGATTTGATGTTGAGTTGTTTAAATGTGATGTAGATCATCTTCAGAGAGACTTGAAAAAAATTCAAAAGGATTTTACACCGTTTTTGGATGCCGATCTTGATAATCAGAGAAGTATTATGGAAATGGAGGCATATTTGAACGATGCATCCGTAAAAACGCTTTATGATGCAACAATGGAACTTTTTCCCGACATGACATTTCTTGAAGTTCAGCTTACTGATGCTTTTAGACGGACAAAAGTTGTTCTTCCCGATTTCCAGGCCCCCGAGGTCTACACATATATTTCAGGAGGTGATTTTGAGTTCCCCGTCAAGTATACTGAGAACAATCTGATCATTGCTCTTGACATGTATCTTGGTTCCGATTATCCGGTATACTCCATGTGGGGGATACCAAAATTTATTACATACAGAATGCGTCGGGAACAGATTGCAGTGGATTGTGTTAAAGCGATTGCTCAGGCTTCTGTTGATAAATATGATATAAAAAACAAAACGCTTCTTGATCGGATGATTTATCAGGGAAAACTATTATATTTTTCTGACCTTACTCTTCCGGATCTGCCAGACAGTATTAAAATATTTTATACAACAGATCAAATGGGCTGGGCAGAATCATATCAGGGAAACGTCTGGGCATTTTTTATTGAACAGGATATTTTGTACTCGAATGAAATGAGGATTGCTCAGAAATTTATGAATGACGGACCATTTACAAGCACCTTTTCTAAAAATTCACCACCTCGGATTGGACATTATATTGGCTGGCAAATTGTCAGACACTGTATGAAAAATAATCCGGAGTTGAGTTTGCAACAGCTTTTTGATGAAATTAATTCAGGAAAAATTCTCCAATTGTCGAAATATAAACCGAACAAACAATAAATACTGCATTCTTTGCTATAACTATATCCCGAAAACCATATTCCCTGAGTGTTAAATATGTTATTATATTAGAAAATATACGATGCTAATATAATTTTTTAAAAAGTATTGTTTTTATTTGTTGGTTTGAATATATTTGCAAAAAAAAAGGGGGTAGGAAATGTATTGGACTTTAGAGTTGGCTTCGAAGCTTGAAGATGCACCCTGGCCGGCAACCCGCGATGAACTTATTGAATGGGCAATAAGGTCAGGTGTCCCTGCTGAAGTCATAGAAAACTTAAAGGAAATTGAAGATGAGGGGGAAACATATGATTCTATAGAAGACATTTGGCCTGATTATCCCACAAAAGAAGACTTCTTTTTCCACGAGGACGAATATTGAGATTCCTCATCAGAAATTGAATAATCATAAAAAAAGCCGTATTAATACGGCTTTTTTCGTTCTAACCTACTTTATCTTTCTGATTCCGTCAATAATTGTCCCGTCAACCCATTTCACCACTGCCACATACTCATCCTCAAATTGTGGTAATTCTGGTTTGCCGCAAATGGCTTCTGCTTCTTCCTTGAGTTGTTCAATACTTTTCAACGGTAAGCCGGATTCTTTTACTTTTTCAATTAAGTCCTGACGTAATGGATTAATGGCAATTCCTCTTTCAGTTACAATGACATCAATCAGTTCCCCAGGTCCGCAGAGTGTGGTCACTTCATCTCGTATCACGGGAATACGGTCTCTGAACAAAGGAATGGGAAGTATGGTGCATTTGGAAAACAGGCAATTTTGCCAGCCTCCGATACCGTGCAACAGCAACCCGTCAGAATGAGTAACAACATTAGCATTAAAATTCACATCAACCTCTGTAGCTCCCAGAATTGCAATATCAACAAGTGTTGAAAAATTTCCTTTTCCGTGATAATTGTAACTTGTGAATGGACTGGTGTTCACATGTCCGGGATTTTCCCGCATTGATCTGACGCCTTCAAGATCAAATGTTTGACCGTCAAGAATATAATCAACAAAGCCTTCTTCAAGCATCTGAACAGGATATTTGTTGCTGCCTGCACGGATGAACCGGGCTGTGATGTTTCGTTCACGGCAAAGGTCTCCAAAATAATTACCGATCGAAAGTGCTGTTCCTCCGGCACCAGCCTGGTATGAAAATCCGTCTTTCACCATTTCTGCAGCATCACAGAATTTTGCAGTCAACTCTGCAATATACAGGCGATCCGGGCTTCGTGTGACCTGTGTTGTTCCGGAAATGATTTTTTCAGGAATGCCAACCTGATCGACCACAACCACATAATCAACGTAGTTTCCCTGTATTTGCCAGGGGATACATGGAAAGGGGACAAGATTATCAGTAACAACGATCACTTTATCAGCATATTGCGAATCTGCAAGTGCAAAACCCAGAAGTCCGCATGCAGCTGGTCCGTTTACTCCGTTGGCATTTCCGAATGCATCTGCTGTGGGAGCTGCGATAACCGCAATATCAATTTTCAATTCTCCGTCCTGAATTGCCTGATATCTTCCACCATGTGAACGAAGAATTCCCATTCCCTTCATCTTGCCATGACTGGTAAACTTTCCCAGAGGTCCGTTCATACTGCCTTCTATGTGATGAATTGTGCCATCTTCAAGATATGGAATCAAATGTTCATGACAAGGAAAAGAAGCTGAAGGAGCCCAAACAAGATCTTTAATGCCCAGTTCCTTTGCAATATCAAAGATCTGATTACCAATAAGATCACCATTCCTGAAATGATGATGTGTTCCGATGGTCATCCCGTCTCTCAGTCCGGATTTAATCAAAGCTTCTTTGAGCGAAGGTTGAGTTTTATTACCGTCTTCAGGATAGTCGGCACAGGTTGAAATGTATGGAGCATGTTTGCGTCCCGTTGGCCTGAATTTCCCGACCCCCATATAGGGAACATGATCGGTTCCGTTAACAATTGTTGGGACCATTCGACCTGCAGCATTTTTTACAATATTTCCGTATTTGTTATTCATTGTTTGTTTCCCTCCAGTTTGAATCTAACTTGTTTATAATTATTGCGAGATGAATGGTGCGAAATGCACGTTTCACAACAGGCGGATCAATCATTTTTGATCCAAGAGCAACTACCCCCAGTCCCAGTGCTTCGGCTTTTTCAAAAGCAAGAACAATTTTGCATGCTCTGTCAATTTCTTTCTGTTCTGGAGCAAAATTTTCATGGATCACAGGGATTTGTCTCGGGTGAATACAACCCATTCCTTCAAAACCAAGCGATTTTGAAGTAATCACATTGTCTCTCAGTGCATTCATGTCGTCAATGTCGCTGAAAACAGAATCTATTGGCTGAATTTTTGCCGCTTTACAAGCCAGAACAAGTTGAGTGCGGGCAAAAAATGATTCAGTTCCTTCATTGGTTCGACTGACACCCATATCTGCAGTGAAATCTTCAAGCCCGATGGCCATTGAACAGATGTTGTCAGCTGCTGTCGCTATTTCATAAGCTTTTATTACCCCAAGGGCACTTTCAATAATTGGCATCAACCATATTGTGTATGTAAATCCGTGTTGCTGTCTGAGTTCTTCAATTCGTTTATTAACCTGATGGATCTGATCTGCCGATTCACATTTGGGTACAAGAATCAGGTTGACATTGTGCGGAGCAATATAATCAAGATCTTCAATACCTTGGGGAATCTGGTTGATACGTACCATGCGTTCAGTCCCGTAAAAATTGACAGCACGCAACGCATTTCTGACCATAAAGCGAGCTTCATGTTTCTTGTCAGGGGCTACTGCGTCTTCCAAATCAAGAATAATTCCGTTGGGTTTATGAATTCCCGCATTGAGCATGAGAGACGGAGTGTTGCCTGGAAGATAAAGTCTTGAAATCCGCAATGTGTCTTTTTGCGTTGTATACACATTTGATTCATTCATTTCAGGAAGAAACTCTTTGTCTGTTTCCCCGGCAAGTTTATAGGCTGCCTCAAAACGTGCGGCAATTACTGCAGGGATGGCTCCGGAATCCTCCAGGAGAATGTGACCGTGTTCAATTCCAAAAAAATGGCAAAGTTCTTCCAGTTGCAGTTGCAAAGATTTTCCGTAAAGAGTTTTCACTTTACTTTGAATTTCTATATGAAGCCCTCCGGATTGTTTCAGTTCAAGAGTTATCCGGCAGTCCGAGCGGACTTTTTCGCCATAATTACCGGCGTGTGTGATCTGTTGTTCCATATCAGTTGAATATTTTATGTATGTATTTTTAAAAACCAAGTTCCTGTTCGATTGGAATAAGAGCTTCTATTGCCATTTCTGCAAATTCAGGAAGCAAAAGACCAATTTGTTCACATTCCAGAATATTTTCACGCTTCACCGATGCCGCAAACAGTTTTTCTTTCATCCGTTTTACAACAGATTTTGGTTTGATGCTGCTGATTTTTTTATCGGGATAGACCATTGCTGTTGCAAAAATTAACCCTGTGATGGTTTCTGCTGCAGCAAGTGCATGATGAATTTTCTTATTTCTCGGAGCAGGTGCTGACATTTCGTTGTGCCTTTCAATCGCCTCCAAAGTTTCTTCAGACAGATGAAGTTCTGATAATAACGTACGCGCCATTGTCCCGTGGATATTGGCATCTGCATGTGTGATCTCCACATCAATATCATGCAGCAAACCACATAGCCCCCATTCTTCCGGATCTTCTCCAAAAAACTGAGCAAGTTGCTTCATCACTGCTTCTGAAGCGAGACAATGCGCTATCATACGCGGATTCTGAATATGCATGTTCAGCAAATTCAGAGCCTGAATTCTGCGCTCCGTCATGTTTAGTTTGATTTAAAGTCTTTTGATAAAGTAATATAGCCTGGATAATTCAGTGAAACAGGTCCAACCAGAACACTGGGTCTGATTTTGACAGTAAACACTGCCGGAGAATCATTTCCCGGAAACAACCACCCGAGTATATTTCTGATATTTTCCCCTTTCACAATCTGACCAATATCAGAAGTCATCATAACCGGAATGACTGTTGTCTGGGATGGTAGTACTTCAACACGCTGATTTATGACCGTTTGAACGAGGTCAACATTGTTGAACAGAATATGAAGTTCAAACTTATCTATCGCAGCATTCTGTGAATTCGGATTTTTTGACTCAATATTTGTTCTGTATGAAAGCGGCATTTTCCCGGTGAGCAATGTGCTGCCAAGCTTAGCAATTGTAATTGCATTGAGATCATTTACTGTTTTTATTCCGGAAACATCAACCTGATCAATAGATAGTAGTTCAATATTTTTTAGACGAAATTCACATTTTGTCATGTTTTTCATTTCACTGAGTTGTTTGCATGAAACGAACATTGTTATCATAAAACATGTAAACAACAGGTACCCAAATAATTTTCCTGCATTTTTCATAAGATTGATGATTTAATTTGAAATCCGAAGCAAACCTACAAAGAATTTTTTTTAATAGGAAGAAAATTCTGTGTCTTGAAATTGTTTTTGTCAGGTCTGATTCTTCGGAACAGAATCCTTGTTTGCTTTTCTGTACATCTCACTCAAATTGAATTTTTCCGGATGGCGGGCGGTGATATTGTAATAAAATGTATGGATTGCCTTCAAATCATCTTCAAAATTTCCGGAGGGTATGATCATTTTACCAATGCCGCCTTCCTTTTTTTTATAATCAACATATCCAAGCAAAATCGGAACGCCGGCATCCTGAGCAATCTGATAAAAGCCTCTTTTCCAGTGATTGTTCAGTTTTCTTGTTCCTTCGGGAGTGATTGTAAACATGAATCTTTTCTTTTCTCTGAACATTTGAACGATTGATTCAGTAAGATTCCCGATTCGTTTTCTGTCAACTGGCATAGCTCCCATTGATTTTAACATGATGCCCATCGGAAACCAGAACAGTTCTTTTTTTATCAGAAATCTGGCCGGTAACCCCAAGCTCCAGAATGCGAGCCTTCCAATCCAGAAATCAATCATACTGGTATGGGGTGCCATGACAACAACAGCTTTATCAATTATAAACTGTTTGTCAACCTTGATTTTCCATCCCAAAAGTTTTAAAATAAGCCCGCTAACTTTTTTCATTCTGCCTTTAACTTGTCCTGCAAAAGTACAAAATACAACAAACACTCAATCATTATGCAGAATTTAAAACACAAAACAATACGTAATAGTGAATAAACGTTTAATGAACGATTTGACTTTTCAAAAACATAATAATAATAATCAAAGAATTATTGCTAATTTTACGGACTTTTTGAACATTGGAAAATCTGCAAGATTTATGAATAAACTGAAACAATATCTTTTAATACTTGTGCTTTTGCCACTCTATTCTGTTTCACAAAATGCTTCAATCCGTGGTTTTGTATACGAGAAAGAAACCGGAGAGCCTGTCATATTTACGAATGTCTATTTGCAGGGGACAACTCACGGAGCATCAACAGATGTGAATGGTTATTTTACAATTTCACATATTCCTGCCGGAGATTATACTCTGGTTGTGACGTATCTGGGATTTGACACGATTAGAGAACCGGTTACCCTGAAGTCAGGTCAAATACTCAACAAACGTTTGTATATGAGTAAGTCTGCCGTTCAGCTCAAAACATTTGAAGTTTCAGCAGAAAAACAGGAAGCCCTTACGGAGACTAAAACATCCGTGGTTAAAATCACACCAAAACAAATCAGCAGTATTCCATCAATTGGAACACCTGATCTTGCGCAATATCTTCAGGTTTTACCAGGAATAATTTTTACCGGAGACCAGGGTGGACAACTCTATGTTCGTGGTGGTCCGCCGATTCAGAATAAAATTTTACTAGACGGACTTGTCATTTATAATCCCTTTCATTCAATAGGATTGTTTTCTGTTTTTGAAACTGATATTATGCGAAATGTTGATATATATACTGGAGGTTTCGGTGCTGAATACGGAGGCCGGATTTCTTCGGTAATGGATATTACAACAAGAGATGGTAATAAAACTAAATTATCAGGAGCAATTGGAGCCACAACCTTCGGATCAAAAATCATACTGGAAGGCCCTTTGTTAAAGTTAAATCCTGAAACTGGCACAAGTGCATCATTTATTTTGGCCGGGAAAAATTCATATCTGAAGGAAACATCAAAACTTTTCTATAATTATGTGGATACAGCAGGATTGCCGTTTAACTATACCGATGTATACGGAAAGTTAAGTCTCAATACAGAAACAGGAAGTAAAATCAATATATTCGGATTTAATTTTACTGACAATGTATTGTATCAGGAAATCGCAGAATTTGAATGGTTTAACAGAGGAGTTGGTGCAAGCTTTTTGCTGGTGCCCGGAGCAACGACAACACTCATTGAAGGGAATGTCGGCTATACTGACTACCTGATTACACTTGATGATCAGCAGGGAAATCCAAAATCAAGTGAAATTGAAGGATTTAATCTGGGACTCCGGTTTGTATATTTTTCTCAAGCACAGGAAATAAAATATGGTATTGAAGCACTTGGATTTAAAACAACATTTGATTTTAATAATTCAGTGGGACGAACAATCTCACAAGAGCAATATACAACAGAAATAAGCTTTTACGTAAAAGATAAGATAACATTGAAAGATTTAATCATTGAACCCAGTTTCCGGATTCATATGTATGCATCTCTATCAAATGTGTCTCCAGAACCAAGACTGGCTTTTAAATATCTTTTATCTGATAAGGTCAGAATTAAGGGTGCAGGTGGGTTTTACTCACAGAACCTGATTGCTGCAAATTCAGACCGTGAGGTTGTAAATTTGTTTTACGGCTTTTTGTCCGGTCCTGAGAACCTTCAGTCAACTTTTGACGGAGAGGAAATCACACACAAACTTCAGAAAGCTCAGCATGCCATTTTCGGCGTCGAGTTTGATCCGGCAAAACATCTGACGTTCAATGTAGAAGGGTATTACAAATATTTTTCTCAGCTGACAAACCTGAATAAAAACAAGGTGTTTGATGATTCAGATGAGTATTGGGATAAACCTGATTACCTGAAAAAAGATTTTATTGTTGAGCGTGGAAATGCATATGGCGTTGATTTTTCAATCAAATATGACAGAAAAAGATATTATTTCTGGGGGGTTTATTCTTTGGGATACATCAACCGTTATGATGGAATTTCAAATTACGTTCCGCACTATGACAGAAGACATAATGCCAATCTTGTTGCAACATTTCTGCTCGGGTCCAGACAAAATTCAGAACTGAGTTTCAGATGGAATTTCGGGTCAGGGTTTCCGTTTACCAAAAACAGAGGCCATTATCCGCTGATTACCTTTGAGGACGGACTTGATACTGATATTACAACAGCAACTGATCAGCTCGGAACATTGTTTTCAGAAATCAATGATGGTCGTCTCCCTTACTATCATCGTTTAGACATAAGTTATAAATACACACAGTACTTCACTGAAAATATTAAAATGGATCTGAATGTGGGTGTTACAAATGTTTATAACAGAGCAAATATTTTTTATTTTGACAGAATTACTAAAGCACGTATTAATCAGCTGCCAATCATGCCAAGTCTTGGATTGACATTAAGATTTTAATTGAAAATGTTCTTGTTTTTCTAAAGAAAAGTGCTTTCAAATTACAGACCCCGTTTAAATTTAAGTGATCACAAGGGATCACATGTGATCATGTTTTGTTTGGCGAACAGAGTATCCAATAAATACACCTATTCATGTTTTGTTGTTCATTGAAATTGCCTGATTATGAAACAAAGAAAAATGTAAAAATTTGTTTACAATTCAACATATCATGAGAAAACCTGGACGGATTCCTACTTTTGAACGATCATTTTTCTTGTAGTCACAGGTTTTTCGAACATCCACAGGGAATAAAAATAGATGCCTGAAGCAAAAGCTGAAACATCGATACTTGTTTTTCCGTCTCCAGGTGTCAGACGAACAGAGTGTATAATATTTCCGGCAAGATCCATAATAACAATCTTTGCATCTGTAACACTCATCGGTACAGAATATGTGAACTGACATTTGCTGCTTGAAGGATTTGGATATGGATTTGAGATCTCAGCTTTTACAGCAATGTTAAATGGGACCGATACGGGAGTTGTGTAATATTTAAGAATGACAGCGACTGAATCAGATGGCTGCTCACTATCGAAGAATGTGTATCTGACAACTGTCAGACCATCAGAGCCAAAAGCATTATAGTCTCCATAAAATCCAGTTGTATTGGTTTCGCCAGCGTCTATGGTAAGAGGATAGGGTGATTCTTCAACGGTTGGAGAAAAACATTGTCCCCAGCAAAATGAATTAAAGGCTCCGGGTAAAAGTTCGATGGTTTTTTTGCGAACTTTTACGTCAATAGGCGAAGAACTGTTGTTTGTGACATAAATATGTTCTTCATGAGCTACATCATTGGGTATATAAACAATTACAGTATCCTCAGAATTTAAAAGTCCGTGAGGATTTGATAAACTCAGGTTTTGCGAAAATAATGATAATGCAAAAACAGGAAATATGAGCGTAAGTATTATTTTTTTCATAAAAATCATTGTTAAATTCAAACACAAAATTACATCATATTTCGTACCAAAACCAAATATTTTTACATTTTGATATAAATACGCTATTTTTGTAGGAATTCAATAAAATTGAAATGCTTAAATATATAAACAAAATGCCTTTGTCGGTCAACATTCTTATTGGCCTCGGGCTGGGACTGGTGACAGGTTTTCTGTTCATGCAGGCAGGGTATGAAAAATTTGTTCATTATTGGATACAGCCATGGGGTGAAATATTCCTGAACCTTCTCAAACTGATTGCTGTCCCAATTGTTTTTCTTTCAATTGTATGTGGGATATTTGGTATTGGAAATCTGAAAGATTTTTCAAAACTGGCTGGAAGGACATTTGTATTATATATACTGACGACCTTAATGGCGATTTCCATAGGTTTGATACTGGTCAACTCAATTCGCCCCGGAAAAATGTTCAACCACGAAGAGCAACAGGAGATTCAGAATAAATTTGGTAGTGTTGTAATTGAACGCCAGATTTCCGCAGAAGAGATGAAGAGCAAAGGTCCGCTTCAGTTTTTAGTTGACATTGTCCCGGATAATATGTTTAAAGCAACTACAGATAATTCCAAGATGCTGCAGATAATTTTTATTGCTTTAATGCTGGGAATGGTAATTTTGCTGATTCCGGACGAAAAAACGACTATTGTCCGTCAATTTTTTCTGCAGATGAATGACATCTTCATATACTCTGTTGAGTTTATAATGAAGGCTGCACCATTTGGTGTATTTGCACTTATGGCAGGGATGATGGCTGAATTTGGCGGGAGTGGTGGATTGCTGAAAGCTCTTGGGATGTATGCATTAACAGTTGTTATTGGATTAATTGGCGTAACCTATTTGTTTTATCCAATTATTATTCACTTTTTCACAAAAATTGGATTTAAACGATTTATTAAAGGAATTTTTCCGGCTCAGATTGTGGCTTTTACAACCAGTTCAAGTGCCATCACCCTTCCTGTGACAAAACGTCAGGTTGAAAAGGAACTTGGAGTTTCTCCAAAGGTCAGCGGATTCGTTCTTCCTCTGGGGATGACAATTAATATGGACGGAACGAGTCTTTACCAGGTCATAGCTGTTGTTTTTATATCTCAGGTTTTCGGCATTGAACTGTCTTTTGCTCAGCAGATGTTTATTATACTTCTTGCTGTACTATCATCAATCGGAGCTCCGGGAATCCCCGGAGGAAGCATTGTGATGCTTATATTTATATTGTCATCTGTGGGAATTCCATTGCAGGGGCTTGCATTAATCCTTGGAATAGACAGACCTCTTGACATGATGAGAACAGTAACAAATGTTACCGGAGACTCTATGATCTGTTGTTTGCAAAAAGACCGGATTTAATGTGATCATGCCAAATCACAGCTTTTGTCATGCAAGTTGTTCGTTGCGGTTTTGCATCATGAAAATAGTATTTCTGCACCGCTTTTGTCGGTGTTGAAAAATTCAAAAGAGCAATCCGAAGTCATTTACATGTTATGCTTTTTTCCCTTTAAAGAAAAATGCCTGAATTTCGTTACATAACTGATCATGGATAAAACTGTTTGTTGCAATGATTTCTCCTCCGAAAAGATAGTTTTCTGTATTTAGAAAATCAGTGATTTTCCCTCCTGCTTCATTGACAATACATGCTCCGGCGGCAACATCCCATGGGCGAAGTCCATATTCGTAAAATCCTTCAAAACGACCACAGGCAACCCAGGCAAGATCAAGAGCAGCACTACCAAGACGCCTTAATCCCCGGGTTTCTTCAACGGTAAATTTCAAAAACTCAAAAAATGCATCAAGATGGTTATAATCATAATATGGAAACCCTGTTGCAAGCAGAGAGTTTGACATTGACAATGTTTTTGAAACTTCTATTCTATTGCCGTTCATCCAGGCTCCACCATTTTTCCAGGCATAATAACATTCATTTAAATTGGGTTCGTATATGACTCCCAGAACAAGCTGTTTTTTGTGAAGGAGTGCGATACTTACAGTAAAAAGTGGCAATCCGTGAATAAAATTGGTAGTTCCGTCAAGTGGGTCAATGATCCACATCAGATCTGAATGTTCTGATTCTGAAAATTTCTCTTCTGCAAGAAAAGTCGCTTCAGGTAAAAGATCGTATAGTTTTTTAATAATCAACTGTTCAGAGTGTCGGTCAACATAGGAAACAAAATCATGTATTCCTTTCGTTTCAATGTCTCCTTTTTTAAAATTATTCCTTTCTCCGGCAATATATTTTCCTGCTTTGGCTGCAATTTCGGTTGTCTGCAGGCATAATACTTCGTAGTTCATAAATGAGTTGTTTTTTTGCAAAGATAGAAAAACCCGAAACTGAGACTTTAAATCCAAACAAATCTTTTTACACAAATCTTTATTAGACCTTAAAATGATTTCAGAATACCGTTAAGTGTTTTGTTTTTAAAAAGATGAAAAATTTCGTATCTTTGTAAAGGAAAATAATTACATACATTATGAAAAAATTCATTTTTTGTATACTGGTTGTGTTATATATACTTCCGGTATTTTCACAGGATTCCTCAAAGGATATTATTCCTTTTTTTTCGTATTCCACCTTTTATTCTCCTGAACATGGTTCCTATGTTGAAACCTACCTGACGATTCTTGGACACTCACTTTATTTTAGTAAAACGAATGAAGGATCATTCGAGTCAAAAGTGGAAGTAACCATTCTGATCAAACAGGATCAAAGAATTGTTGATTTTAAAAAAATCAATCTCAAAAGTCCTGAAATACAAGACACACTCAGTGTAAATTTTTCACTAGTAGATGTTCAAAGGTTTGCTTTGCCTGACGGCACATACGATATTGAAGTCAAACTGACTGATATCAATTCGCCCATTGAACCATTGTATATTCTTGATGCAGTGACTCTTGATTATGATCCTGATGTTCTCATGGTCTCAGGAATTCAACTGATTGAGAGATATCAAAAATCTACAGAAACAAATATTTTCACCAAGGCAGGTTATGAACTGGTACCGCTTCCTCTGAATTTCTTCCCAAAAATTATAAACAGCCTTACATTTTATTGTGAAATATATAACACAGACAAGAAACTTGGTCAGGATGAACCCTTTTTAATAAAAACACACATAGAGCAATTTGAAACAAAAAAGATTGCTCATAATTTGCAAACATTCAAAAGAGAAAAAGCAGGAAATGTGCATAGTTTTATGCACGAATTTGATATATCCGGACTACCTTCTGGAAATTATGTTCTAGTTGTAGAAGTGCGTGATAAAAATAATGACATGATCAGCAGTAATCAGTTGTTTTTTCAAAGAAGCAATCCACCTGCCGATACCGATTTTATGGAAATGAATTTGACATACACAGCTTCATTTGTCAATAACATACAATCAGCAGATACATTAAGGGAATATATTCGTTCTGTTAGGCCCATTGCAACCGAGAACGAAAAGTATTTTATTGATAAAAGCTCAAAAGTTGCGGAAACAGATCGTCTGAAGCAATTTTTCTATATTTTCTGGGCAGAAAGGAGTAATAATCCTCTTCAGGCGTGGAGTGATTACAGAAATGAGGTGCACAAGGTTCAAAATTCATTCGGGACAAAAATTAAAAAGGGATATGAAACAGACCGTGGGAGAGTTTATTTGCAGTACGGAGCTCCAAATACCATCGTTTCAGAAGACCGTGAGCCGAGCACTTATCCCTATGAAATATGGCACTACTATCAGTTGAATAATCAGAGAAACAGAAAGTTTGTTTTTTACAACAGAGATCTTGTAACCAATGACTATGAGCTGATTCATTCAGATGCTCTTGGAGAAATTCAGGATTATCAGTGGCAAATTAAACTGAATCAAAGAAACTTTGCAACAAATGATCCTGATCTTCAGAAAAGTGACTGGGGATGGGGAAGTCGGGTGGACGACTATTGGAGAAACCCGAGATAAATTATGTGACATAGTTAAAAGACAAGGTTATTTATTTATTTCTTATTTTTGTTGCTGTAAATGAATTTACAGGATTAACTTACATACTTATGGCTGCAAATAAAAGAAAAAGAAAAAAAAAGGCATCAAAGCCAAAGAAATATTCTGTTACAATTTCAAGAAACCAGTATCAACTCTTGAAACTTCATTGTGCCTATACTCAGAGTACTCCTCCAAAAGTGATTAAACAGGCCATCAGTATGTATCTGCGTCAAGTGAATCATGATCTGAATCAATGGAAAAAGATCACTCCCGGCTCTCAGTTTTTATGTGAAGAAGAAAAGGCCAGACAGATGGTTCTTAAGTTTTAAATTTACTCTACGTCTTTCCTGAATATTTTAAGTGAATAATTGCTAATTTTGCAAAACAATTGGCTCCGTAGTTCAATGGATAGAATTTCAGATTCCGGTTCTGAAGATGGGGGTTCGAGTCCCTTCGGAGTCACCAGGCTGTTTAGAGTATGGGTGTGGAACAAGAGTATTATTGAACATAATACTTCTTGAAACTCATTGAAAATTAGTGCTTTTTCAACAAAAAGAAGTGATTTCCCTTAAAGTGATACTGTTACAACGGGAGAATGTAAAAAATAATGATTTAATTCAACTTAAGACCTAATTTTTGCCTAAAATTATTCAAAGATTACTTTTCTGCAATCAATATTTCCATATTCATCATATATTTTAATTGTATAGATGCCTTTTGGATAATGTTGAAGATCAATAACGGACTGAGGATTTTCAATCAGAATAACAAATACTTTTTCACCCAAAATATTAAAAACTTCTAAAAAAGTTTTTTCAGACATGGATTCAATTGTAAAAATGCCGGAAGCTGGGTTGGGATATAAATTATAAGAGCCTGAAGTTCTACTTTCGACAATACCCACATTTGTAATCGTAATACACGAAGATGTGTCTGTACATCCATTTTGTGTGATCATCACAGCATAACTTCCGCTAACGGAAGCTGTAAATGACTGGTTAATTTCACCGGTTAACGGAATATTTCCATTATTGCAATCCAACCATTGATAGTCAGCAGGATAGGCATTTGCACTCAGAGTTGCTCCATTAATGGACAAAGATGTGTCAACAGAAAAAATCGTAAGATTGATGGTGATAATGCTATCGCAACCCTCCATGTTAGGAATTGTATCTTCGTAGGTTCCGCTTTGAATCCATATGTGATTTCCACTGGGAGAAGTGAATGAAAAGCATTCTGTCGGTGAAATCGAAACATACGTGTTTGTACACTGAGATATTTTATGAACAAAACAATCATAACCACCGGCAGGTGTTAAATTATATACACCAGATCCAGGGTCAAAATCTACAGCCCCCTGAAAATACCCAGTGGTATAAACTTTCCCTAAAGCATCCACTGATATGGAATTCCCCATATCCAGATGTGCGCCACCCATTTTGGTTGCCCAAACAAAATTTCCGGAATCATCAAGTTTGCTTATGAAAATATCTCCCTGTCCTTCAGATGTGATATTCATAGTGCCATTGTCGGGATTAAAATCTACCGTTCCCTCGAAAAATCCTGTTAAATAAATATTTCCGGTTGCATCGAGAGCCATGGAATTTGCATTTGCATAGGAAGTTCCACTCATTTGTTTTGCCCAGACAAAATTACCGGATGCATCCAGTTTGCTTATGAAAATATCATCATTTCCGGCTGAGTTCAGAGTAAAAACACCACTTCCCGGGTCAAAATCGGCCGCTCCCTGAAAATATCCAGTTGTATATACATTTCCTGAGTTATCTAATGCAATTGCAGTAGCTTCATCTGAAACAGTTCCCCCCATTTGTTTTGCCCAGATAAAGTTACCGGATGCATCCAATTTACTCACAAAAATGTCAGCATCTCCTGCTGAAGTAAAATTGAAAGTTCCTGTTCCCGGATTAAAGTCGGCAGTACCCTGAAAGGTACCGGTAGTATATACATTTCCCGATCCATCCACAGCAATAGATTTGCCTTTATCCTGAGATGTTCCTCCAAATTGTTTTGCCCAAATAAAATTACCGGATGCATCCAGTTTACTGACAAAGATATCACTTTGTCCCGCTGAAGTCAAATTGTTAGTCCCGGTCCCCGGATCAAAATCTACTGTGCCCTGAAACTCCCCTGTGATGTAAACATTACCAGAGCCATCCACAGCAACAGACCACCCATAATCATAAGATGATCCGCCCATTTTTTTCGCCCAAACAAAATTTCCGGCAGGATCGAATTTGCAGATAAAAATATCGCCCTGTCCTGCTGAAGTCAGATTATATGTCCCGGAGCCTGGGTCAAAATCTGCGGTACTTGTAAAGAAACCGGTCAAATAAATATTTCCCTGATTGTCAAGAGTGATATCAAAAGCAGTGACGCTCCAGGTTCCCAAAATACCTTTTGCCCAGATAAAATTACCGGAATCGTCAAGTTTACTGACAAAAGTACTCCAGTTTCCCGTAGCTGTCAGATTATAAACCCCTACTCCGGGGTCAAGATCTGCAGTTAATGAAAATTGACCTGTAGTGTAAACATTTCCGTTTGCATCAACGGCTACAGCATTACCGTAGTCGAAAGAGGAACCACCCATATGTCTAGCCCACTCAAATATTTGGCCATTGGCACAAATGAAAAATGACAGAAGTATGCCTAAAAGAAAGAGTTTTTTCATAATGTTTTAGTTTTAATAGGGGAATATTTGGATTATGATTTAATGTTTAAAAATATCTGACACAACGAACATAGCGGCTGTTATCCTTGTTATCAAACTCCTGGTCACCGGTTGGAAAAAATTGGGTCCATGCATGACCGGAATCATACTGTGTGCTGCTCCAGTAATATGTTCCTGTAAATCCCCCAATGAGTGAGCGGTTTAAGTAGAGGTGATTCAATTGAATTTTTGCCGGCAAAAACCAGTCGTCATAAGTTTCATGTTCAAGCAGGTCGCAGGCACTGGCAGCTATCGGTCTCTCAGAACAGTTGTTCACAATTGCATTGGTATTGGAAGAGCCGCCATATGCATTGATTGCCCCTAAGATTGAATCTCCCTGGCAACCCCAGGGTAGCGTTGACGCTGTCAGATTTGAATTTGAAACAATTAATCCATGTACTTCGCCCGAAACAAATCCCGGATCCCCGAATTGGAGAATATATCCAATGACTCCTCCCTGATATATTTGTCCGATGGCAAGCAATGACTCATCACCTGTAGTAAATGACATTGTACTTCCGTAACCTGTTCCGTTGCTGTTTGTTGCATAGGCTCTGATATAATAGGTTGTCAGACTATTTAATCCCTTGATGTAGCTGGTAAAGTTGCCTGCCCCAGTGCCATCTGCTGTTTTGCTATCTGCTATGGTTGGTGTCATTCCTGTACTCCAGCACACTCCACGTGAAGTCACAGTTGCGCCACCATCATTTGTGATTTCTCCGCCGCAGTATGCGGTTGTCGGTGTGATGGCAGAGACTGACTTTGTTGATAACACCGGAACTTGTCCCTTGGTGTCATCGGGGTCTTCTTTTTTACATCCGGCATTCTGCAGCAGAAAAATACTTGATGTTAAGAATAAAATAATTACAAGATGGAATTTTTTTTTCATGGAATTTTAATTAAGAATGATTATATAATAATATTAAATAAGACAATTGTGAAAATATTTCCTACAAATATAAAACATATTTATATAAAAATGATGTAAATTGAAAAAATTTATCATTCAGTATGAAATTATACAGATGGATATTCCTGAAATCAATCGATGCTATTTATGTATAGTTCAATTTCATCTGTATTTGCAAATGTCTGGAACGGACGTGAGACAAAAGGAGGGTAGGGCATCATCTGTGGTACAAACATTTGTTCTGAGCTGATGTCATCACCGTAGCATGGTGTTTGTCGAAATTCGCCGTATCCTCTTGATTTCAAAATAACAGCCAGAGGGCCATATACAGCTACCTGCAGACCTGTTTCTTCACTTTCATAAAGATCCATATCATTAAGTCTCATTTTTACCTTTTTACCTTTTATCCAGCTTTCAGGACAGAATCCATTCCATGATTCGAGTGCCTTTCTCTGGCGCACTGTCTGTGACCCTTCTTCTTTATTCCGCATCACATTTTTCAGTAATAAATTGTAAATGTCAGATAATCCACTATGTTGAAACCCTTCAAGAATTTTCTCAATAATACTTTCTTTACGAATGAGCTGTGCTGACTTTTTATCTCCGTATGAGTTAAAAGTTATGAGCTCCCATTCAGGAGTGTTCATCATGCTTGAAAATAACCATTTAAACAACTGTTCATAAGCCTGACTTAACTTCTTTTCAACCAGCGATTTGTATGCTTCAGGTATTTCCATTCTGTAATAGGTAAACCATAGGGGATTTTTTATACTCAGATCTTCAAGAAAGTCACTGAAAGTTGAATAATATGGATTCATTTTAACCATAGAACAGTTTTCATCTGCGTTAACCCGAAATGTGCCGGGGCCTTCCAAATACACGTATATATCGAATCCGAAATCTTCTGTTCCCATACAATGACTTCCCATAAATCTTGCGATAGGTTCGTTTGGTTTGTGATCTTTCATCTTGTTTTTTGACAAAATTACATTTGGTTTGAGTCAACTTATGACACACACAAAAAAAAATTTAAAAAATCCATTAATCCAATATGCAAAACACAAAATATAAGAAGGGTACGACAAATGATCTTTAGTGTAAATTTTCTGCTTCTGAAAAAACGCATTCAATTGTTGTTCATCTGGAGCAAAATACTGAAAGAAGAATTTATCTGTAACGAAACCGTTCACCGGTTTGCTGAATGATCAATTGTTTCCATTCATCAGGATAGTCAATGTGCCTGGGAGAAAGTGGATTTCCCCATGGATTACGAAGAAACTCACCGTCTTTTTCCTGCTTGACATTTCCGTCCATATATTTGACGAGTAAAAACTCAAAAAGACGATGCCATCTCTCAACGGTTGTATTACCTGCATTCACAGAAAAGCTGGTCAGTATTTCCCTGAGCGCCTCAACATTGTCCGGATTTTCTTTCAGGAATGTCAGAGCACGCTGATCATTTTCTGTAACTGCTTTGAAAAATCCGGTTTCCAGTTCGTTTTGAACTTTTTTTAGGTCCTGAATCATCAGGTCATATCTGAGATATACAAAATTAGACACCTTATTGAATGCCCAGAAGGCAGAAGTTGGAGAGTAGGTTAGGATATCTCCGTTGCCTTCAGCATAACTTTCAGGAATCATCGTGATTCCACAATACATGGGAACATACACAGTAGATCCCGCATCATCAACGCTGAACCATATAATTCCGCCAAGGGGATCGGGCAACCATGAGCGTGCCTGAGCAATGTACGAAAATCCGGTTTGCTGTGTCATTGTCGCTCGTTCATGAAAATAAGTACCATCTTCATATTTCCAGGTAAGCGGACGCCATCGATATGGGCATCCGTGGGGTCCGGCACCGATATCCTTTGTCATATCGAATTCAGTATTTTGAAGATAATCACGTTTGCTGTCAATAAGGTCTGAGACACTGAGTTTGCGGTTTGGTTTGATGTACAGAGGTATGCGGTTTTTCAGATCAAATCCTGCTGCATAGTCTTTATATTGCTCCATATCATCATTGAATCTTCTGAAAAATGCCCAAACACGTATTTCACAAAAACGGGCTGCCCCGAAATCCACTGGCGCATATACATCAGAAAAGCTGAATTCATTGTTCTTTCCGTCAAAATATTTTTTACTTCTTGCAAAGTCAATCACATCATGTGCATACACAACTTCAACTTCCGGGTTATTGATCAGTTTCATGTTTTTTGAACTGATTGATTTTTTGCCGTCATGAAGAGGGAAATTCATGATTCGGGCATGGTTGGCATGTGCAGATATATAACCATCTGGTATGCGTATTGCAACCCAGACAGCGCCTTTATTTTTATTTACCAATTGTCCTGATTTTTTATCAGGGACCATTTCTGTTCCTTTTCCGATGATTTCCATGATCCACACTTCGTTTTTGTCAGCAATGGAAAATGATTCACCAGAGCTGTGATATCCATATTTTTCAACCAGTTCAGCGATGATCTGAATGGCTTCACGTGCTGTTTTTGCACGGTCAAGCGCGATAAACATTAGTGCTGCATAATCCATCAATCCTGTTGTGTCCTGTAATTCGGATCTTCCACCGAAGGTTGTTTCGCCCATCGAAACCTGATGCTCATTAATAAATCCGATAACGTTATATGTTATAGGAGCCTGCGGAATTTTTGTGATCAGCCTGTTTGTACTTCTGTCACGTACCTCAACGGTTACATCAGGACCCCAGATACCTCCTTTGCGGAAATATAATTCACCATATCTGATGTGAGAGTCTGCAGCATATGATATCATGGTGGAGCCATCAACGGATGCCCCTTTGGTTATTAAAAAGTTAGTGCATGCCTGCAGTTGTTTGCCGGCAATGGAAGTCATTATTATCAGACAAATTGTTCCAAATTTTTTAAAATGCCTCATTTTGATAATGTTTTAATATTTTGAAAACTGCAAATATATGAAAGATGTGATTTATTGAAAGAAAAATTGACCACTTATGAAATTACTGAATATAAGAGAGCGACATTTTTCAACAGGATATTAAAAAAAGGAAGCTGTATTATATGTCAGCTTCCATTTAAAAAAAGTTTGATTTCACGCTCCGAAAGCTCGGTTGTTTAAAAATTCGCAAGGAAAGAAATAACAAAATTTCTTCCGGGTGCGGTTATTCCTGAGGAATATGGCCTGTATCGCTCATTCATGATGTTTTCAATACCGGCGGTAATATTCAAGAAAGATGTGGCTTGCCAGGCAATCCTGAAATTCAGGGTTTGCCAGGCAGGAGACCAGGGATTTCCATTGTTATCAGCAGCATACATATATGGCTTGTCCTGTTCAGAAGGGGCTAAATTGTCGTTTATAATTTGTCCGTTAAATACAAAAGAAATTTCAGATCTGATTTTGTTCTTTCCATATGTCAGTTTTGCAATTCCGTATAAAGGAGCTGCATGTCTGAGTGGTGCTGTTTTTCCGTTGTCGAGTTCTTCTTTGCCTTTCTGCCAGTTTAGGGCGCCGTAAAATCCAAATCCTGCAGGAAGTTTGACTTCAAGATTTGCTGAGAGTCCGTAAACGTGTGCAAAGGCTGCATTCTGAATTGCCTGAACCTTACTCATTTCTCCATCGTAAATGATACTATCTGCGCCATTCAGAATGTAATCCCGTCTTACAAGTGCATTTTGAAGATACGTAAAATATCCTGAAACATCAACTCTTGCAAATTGTCCAAAAATTTTGGTTATACCAAGTTCTGCACTGTATGCATATTCAGGATGTAAATCCGGATTTGGCACTACAACACTACCGGGTTCTGATTCAAACACTTTGCCCATGTCATCTATGTTTGGAGCCCTGAACCCACTTGTTAAATTCGAGCTAAACTGCCAGTGTTCATTGGGTCTGAAGACAAGTCCTGCACTTCCGTTCAATGTGCCGGTACTGAGATCTGACTCCGTGAAAGGAAATGGATAAAACATTGTGTCAAAGACTGAATGCGCAATAATGTGGCTGTATCTTAATCCAACAGGCATATTCAGTTTGCTGCCGATTTTTTGTTTATGAAGTGCATATAAAGCAAAACTATTCCAGGTTGAACCATCAGGATAACGTGTCCCGACAGATTCTGTTTCTCCGGTTACCCTGTTGACTCGTTTTGCTTCGGAATTGATCGTATTCAACATGCTTTCAAGTCCATACATTAATACGCCCTGTTTTGTCATTTTTCTTGAAAAATCGAGATTGGCAGATAGAACACGGACATTTTCACGTTGTGTTCTGAGCCAGTCATTATTGAATTTTCTATCATTTCGGCTTTCTTCAAAATCCTGAAAAGCAAAAGTAAGAACTGCTTTGTCGTAGAGTTTATTAAACCCATGATGTGTAACATTCAGAGAGTGCATCATCCATTTCTGAGGGCCGTAGTACCATTCAGCACTGCGAAGTGTTGGTCCGCTGTACTCAAGTAGTCGATCATATCTTGGAACATTGCTAGTTGAGTTGTAAATAAGTGAATAGGTCAGATCAAGGTTGTCATTTGGTTTGTACCGAATTTTTTGCATGAAATTATATGCTGAATACCCTGAAAACTTTTGTATTTCAGGGTCAGGATTGACAAACATACTGTCTTTACCAAAAACGGTTTCAGCATAATGTGGCCTGAGATATTCTTCAGGGCCCCTGCTTCCCATTTTCAGATCGTCAAAGTCGGATGCTCCGACAACAGTCATAAATGCCCATTTTTTCAACCCGATGTTGAGGCTGAGCTGCCCTGTTTTCTCATTGTTTGAAGAAGACCAGCGTGTCATGGCCTTGCCGTATATCTGTGCATGATCGGTTGCACTAAAGCCGGGTTCAAATGTTGAAAAGCTCATCACTCCACCAATTGCATCACTGCCAAAAGCAACGGAGCCGGGGCCGAAAATTACTTCAGCCCGTTCAATATTAAACGGATCAACAGAAATGACATTTTGCAGATTTCCGCTTCTGAAAATGGCATTGTTCATTCTTACTCCATCAACAACAATCAGGATTCGGTTTGCTGCAAATCCTCTGATCATCGGACTGCCTCCACCCAACTGACTCTTCTGCACAAAAACATTACCGCCAGATGCAAGCATATCAGCCGATGTTTGTGGATTCTGAAATGCAATATCAGCTGGTTGAATCACATACATCTGTTCGGGTGAAGCAGAGTTGCCCTGTTGCCAACGTATGGCAGAGACTTCAAAAGGTTTCAGCATGACTGGTCCGGGGACAAGAAATACTTTATATTTCGAGTCCTTCAACTGTTTATGAGTAACAAAAACCGGATCGTAGCCCAGCAAACTGATGTAAAGAGAATCGTTTTCGCCGCTCAGAGAAACAGTAACCTGACCGGCAGGATTTGTAATTAAAGACGTTTTCAGTTGCACATTGTGGACACTGGCAAACTCAAGCGGGCGGCCTGTAATATTGTCTTTGACAGTTATCAGTTGAGCAGATGAATACAAACATAACAACATGCCAAAGCATGTGAAGTATATTCTTCTCATGTTAAATTAATGATTAAATGATTAAACAAATCAGTGAGTTTTATACAATTGATAAAAAACACATTACGCTTCAGGTGGTGGAGTGTCAGGAGGAGTTAAGCAGAAAGTATATCGTGTATTTAAATAATTGTATAATAGACAATTATTGCTGATTGTAATGTGCAGTTGTGAATTATTTTGAAAGAAAAAGGAAGACATGACATGCTGGAGAATTTTTCTGTGTGTTTGAAGAGGTTCATTTGTCTGAAGGCCTTTGTCCACCATTTTATCAAGTTTGGCAAATAGCCCTGATTCTTTGACATCATGAATACAAATATAAACCAATTCACCGTTCACACTTTGTTCTTCAAGAATATCGTACATCTCTCCCCTGTATCTGAATTCTTTGTTATGGATCCATTTGAGATTTGCTGCATCTTTCTCTAGCTCAGAAGCAAAAAAAGTAATTCGTTCATTTTCCGGGACTCCATTCTTAATATGCCATTTCATTTCCTTTCGAACAAGATGTTGCTGGTGCCTGAAGACAATATAGGGTGTCCAGGATAAAAATATCATGTAAACAATAAGGGTGCAAGAAAGTATTCGTTTGAAATGAATCACATGCAAAAGTAATTTTTTTTGATAAATATAAAAAGCAATTACGGCTTGTTTTTTGCGGCGTTGACAAATATTATAATATACAAAATTATGAAAACAAAAATTTCCATAGGGTTCCTTGTGATACTCATGTGTTGTATATCATGCGATACTGATTCAATTTCTTTATATCCGGGGGGTGGTGCCCCTGAGTCAAACAGCTTTCTGATAAATGGCATCGTGATGGATTCTGATACAATGCAAGGTGTTGAAAACATTAAGATTTTGATGAAGCCTGAAGGAATAAGGGATACATTGGAAAGATATTCAGATTCAACCGGAGTGTTTGTATTTCGGTTTAACAGAAACTATGGAGATTTTGCTAAGTTTATGTTTCATGACACAACTGGTGTGTATGCAGATTTTGACACACTACTTTATTTTTCAGGAAGAGATTTCAATAATGGAGTTCGAGAATTATTTGTAAATTTGTAACTTGCATTGATCGCTGCAAAGTGGTGATACAGGCATACTCAGAAAGACATTCTAAATCTATTGTATGAAAACCATTGAAGTTTGTTTATCACCTGTACTTTATAAACATATACTTACAACACAACATTTTGGAGTTGCAGTCATAGATGTTTTGCGAGCAACGACATCTATTACAACTGCTTTTGATTCAGGAGTTCACGAGATATTTCCCGTGGCTACGGATGAGGAAGCAAAGCATTTTAAAAAGCATGGTTGTTTGGTTGCAGCAGAAAGTGATGGAATTACTCTTGATTATGCAGATTTTGGAAATTCGCCGTTTTATTTCAGAAGTTCAGAAATAAATGGTAAATCCATCGCATATAAAACAACAAATGGAACGCAGACTATTAAAATGCTGGATGCATCAGACCGGGTTCTGATTGCTTCGTTTCTGAATCTTTCGGCTGTTGTTCAGTGGTTTCAGCGACATCAGATGAATGCTGTATTGCTTTGTTCCGGATGGAAAAACAAATTCAATCTTGAGGATTCTCTTCTAGCAGGAGCACTTGTTGAACAGTTATCACAACTTCCGGATTATAAAATAGAATGTGATGCAGCACATGCAGTTTTTGATTTATGGCAGTTGGCTAAAGCTGATCCTGTTGAATATATTCAGAAGGCCATGCATCGTGAGCGTTTGAGAAAGTTGGGACTGGACGACGTTTTGGAATTTTGTTTTTCGATAAATATATCATCTGTAATGCCTGAATATGACGGTAAAAAAATCGTAGATGTTCAATAACAATACATTGAAATGAACAACAAATTATTGAGGAAAACCATTAGGATTATGCTTTTTGTGGCAATAATGTTTTCGTTGTCACTGAAAAATGGCTTTTCCTGGGGCTTTTATTCACACAGAGTGATAAACCGGCATGCTGTTTTTTGTTTGCCTTCAGGCATGGTTGGGTTTTATAAGAAGCACATTGAATATCTCACGGAACATTCCATTGATCCTGATAAAATCAGCCGTGTGGATCCTGATGAAGCCCCAAGGCATTATATTGATATGGAACATTTCGGTGATCCTGATGAAATTCCTTTGTACTGGAAAGATGCAGTACAAAAATATACCGAAGACTCTCTGAAAAGTTATGGGGTATTACCATGGCATATTTCAACAATGTTATACAGACTGACTGAAGCTTTTAAGGAGCAGGATGCATTCAGGATATTGTTGCTGAGTGCAAGACTGGGGCATTATGTTGCAGATTCAACGATGCCGCTGCATACGACGAAATATTACAACGGACGAACACCAGAGCAGAGAGGGATACATGCCTTCTGGGAAACCAGAATACCTGAGTTGATTGCTTCGGAATTTAACTTTTTTGTTGGCAAAGCTTCGTATGTTGAAAACGGACAAATCCGGGCCTGGGATCTTGTTAAAGCAACACATGCCCAGGTTGACACCGTTTATGAGGTATATGACCACCTCATGCAAACATTTCAGGCTGACAGGGTCTATGTATATGATACCAGGGGAACTGTGACCAAACGTAACTATTCCCGGGAATTTGCACGTGCATTTGAGGAAGAATCAAACAGGATGATTGAGAGAAACATGAAAATTGCGGTTGTGAATGTTGCAAGTTTCTGGTATACAGCCTGGGTCAATGCCGGTCAGCCCGATCTAGACAGATTACTTGACAAGGATATTGTCAAACAGATGAAAAAGGAGAAGAAAGAACTTGATGAAATCTGGAGAACCGGAAATGCCAAAGGGCGACCGAATCCGGAAGATGAAGAGCAATAATCAATATAAAAAGAATTATTTGCACATAAATAAACAATCCGTTGTTTAAAAACAAAGAAGTATTTTCGGAATAAAACATAATTCACCACCAATTTATTTAATCGTTAGCCTACATAAAACCCATATAATAAGTATTATATAGACGAATTCAATGTAATTGCAATACTAAAATTTATTTATACTAAAAATAAATTCACATTTTTATTAAAGAAAAATATCTTTAATAAAAAAATTCAAATATCTTTGCCAAAAAAGAGAATATATGAAAAATCAAACAGACAAAAGAGTTTTAACAGGAGTCCCGGAGCCGAGTGTAAGACGCATGCCTGCGTATCTAAATTTATTACGACATTTAAAGCAAGAGGGATTTCTTCATATATCGGGACCACAAATCGGTGAAAAGCTGAACTATGACTCAACCCAGGTTGTTAAGGATTTGGCATATACTGGAGCAAGAGGGAAGCCAAAGATTGGATATAATGTTGGGGAACTGATTGATCAGCTTGAGGATTTTCTAGGATACAACCGAAACCATGAAGCATTTTTGGTGGGAGCCGGATTTCTTGGAAGTGCTTTAATGCAATATCAGGGCTTTTCCGATGCCGGGATGAAGATTGTGGCCGCTTTTGATACAGAAAAGAGTAAAATTGGAAAAGAAATATCAGGAGTTCCTGTATTTGATATTGAAAAGTTCCGAGATCTGGCAGGGCGGCTTCATATCACAATCGGAATCATCACAACACCCGGATCTGTTGCTCAGAATGTGGCTGATCTTATGGTTTGCTGGGGAATAAAAGCCATATGGAATTTTGCTCCCGTCAGTCTGAAGGTCCCATCACATATCATTGTTCAGAATACCCATATGTATGCAAATCTGGCAGTGATCATTAATAAACTGAAAGAACACGAAACAAATAAATAAAAAAATACTATTATGGAAACACTGGCGGCTACAGTTAACGAAAATGCAAGAAAATTCAGCAGTATTCTTGAAATCATTTCTAAATATGATAATGATAAAAGAAGATTAATCACCATTCTGCAGGAAGTCCAGGATGAATATCGCTATTTACCTCAGGAAGTTATCACATACATTGCAACAGCACTAAATATGCCTGTTGCTGAGGTATATGGTGTTGCAACGTTTTATGCGCATTTTTCACTTGAAGCAAAAGGAAAATATGTGATTAAGGTTTGTGACGGCACGGCATGTCATGTGAAAGGTTCAGGAAGATTACTCGACACGCTACGTGACACATTGCAATTGAATGGGGAAAAACATACAACAGACGACATGCTTTTCACACTGGAAGCAGTCAGTTGTCTCGGAGCCTGCGGACTTGCTCCGGTAATGGTTGTGAATGACAAAGTTTATGGGGAGGTAAATGCAAAAAAATGTCATGAAATCATTGAGGAAATTAAAAAAAGCGAAGGCTAAAAAAAAATAATATGGACTTAATCCCGATTACTATGAAAACACTAACAGGAACTGACCTGAAAAGGGTCAAAGATGAATACACAAGATCAGCCAAAACCATACAGAAAAGAATTGTGATATGTGCAGGGACAGGCTGTATTGCCAATGGTGCACTTGAAGTGTATGCTGCTTTTGAGAAGGAACTGAAAAGCAAAGGTCTGGAAATCTTTTGTGATCTTGAATTAAAAAATGAGGAACACACACATACATATCAGTTAACAGGCAGCGGTTGTCAGGGCTTTTGCGCACAGGGACCACTGGTAAATATCCTTCCAGATGAGGTCATGTATGCCAAGGTCAAGCCTTCAGATGTTGAAGAAATTATCTCTGAAAGTATTCTGAAGGATGATATTATTGAAAGATTATTGTACACAAATCCGGCTGATGGGAAGAAAAGCCGGGGACAAACAGAAATACCATTTTATAAAAGGCAGAACAGACTTGTTTTGGGCGAATGTGGACATGTTGATCCCGAAAATATCAGGGAATATATATCACATGATGGCTACTTTGCTGCCAGAAAAGCATTTTGCGATATGCGTTCTGAAGATATTTGCAAAGAAATAACAGAATCTGGTCTTCGCGGACGTGGTGGTGGTGGTTTCCCCACTGGCAGAAAGTGGGAACTGACACTTGCAGAAAAAAATGAAAAGAAATACGTTATTTGTAACGGTGATGAAGGCGATCCGGGTGCTTTTATGGACAGAAGTCTGATGGAAGGCAATCCTCATCGTGTACTTGAGGGGATGATGATTGCAGCTCGTGCAATAGGTGCTGACGAAGGGTATGTTTATGTTCGTCTTGAATATCCTCTGGCTGTGAAACGAATGAAAAAAGCCATTGCTGATGCGATGGAGTCAGGAGTGCTTGGCCATAATGTTTTCGGAAGCGGTCATGATATGTTTATTCATATCATGGAAGGAGCAGGTGCATTTGTATGTGGAGAGGAAACGGCTCTGATTGCTTCAGTTGAAGGTAAAAGGGGAATGCCGATGCCCAAGCCTCCTTTTCCTGCACAAAAGGGTTTGTTCAACAAGCCAACAGTCATTAATAATGTGGAAACACTTGCCGCAGTTCCGCTGATTGTCAGAAATGGTTCAGAATGGTTTAATATCCATGGGACTACAGGCTCTAAAGGCACAAAAACATTTGCCCTGACAGGACATGTTGCCAATACAGGACTTATTGAAGTCCCGTTCGGGACAACACTCAGGGAAATCGTATACAATATTGGCGGAGGAGTGACTGATAATAACGGCAAAATTACCGGAGACGGCTTTAAGGCTGTTCAAATCGGAGGGCCATCAGGAGGATGTCTTACGGAAGAAGATCTAGATCTGCCTCTGGATTATGATAACCTGATTGCCAAAGGTGCAATGGTTGGATCCGGAGGGCTTGTTGTCATGAATAAACAATCCTGTATGGTACAGATTGCCAGGTTTTTTATGAATTTCACCCAACATGAAAGTTGTGGTAAATGTGTGCCGTGCCGTGAAGGAACCAAGCAAATGCTGTCGCTTCTTGATGAAATCATCAGTGGTGAAGCGGATATGGAAACCTTTAACATGCTGGAAGAAGTTGCGCATGTCGTTAAGAAAGCATCATTATGCGGCCTTGGAAAAACAGCTCCGAGTCCGGTGATTTCAACCATTGAAAAATTTAAGGAAGAATATCTCGATCATATTGTCAACAAAAAATGCCGCACAAACAATTGCAAATCGCTGACACTGATAAGCATAGATGCTGAGAAGTGTATAGGATGCACGGCCTGTGCAAGAAAGTGCCCTGTCGGTGCTATTACGGGAGAAAAGAAAATGGTACATTCAATCAATCCTGACGTATGCACAAAATGCGGAGTTTGTCATCAGGTGTGCAAATTTGACGCAATCATTGGCTTTAATTAAAAACAACAACAACTATGGAAACAAAAGGAACTATGATCATTGACGGGATGACAATCCCCATTGAAAATGAGAAAAATATTCTGGAAGTCATCAGAAAGGCAGATATTGAACTTCCAACGTTCTGTTATCATTCACATCTGAGTACATACGGTGCATGCCGGTTGTGTGTGTGTGACGTTGAAGGTATGGGAATTCAGGCAACATGTACAATAACCCCAAAAGATGGGATGGTTGTAAAAACCAATACGGATGAAGTAAGAAAGATCAGAAAGATCAACCTTGAGCTATTGCTTGCCAATCATGAGATTACATGCCCGACCTGTTCACGGTCAAACAATTGTAAACTTCAGGATTTAACAAGACGTTTGGGTGTTGAAAAAGTAAGATTTAAAAAAACAGACAAAACAGAACCAGTGGACAACAATTCACATAGTATCATACATGATCCGAATAAATGTGTTTTATGCGGTGATTGTGTCCGGGTTTGTAAGGAAATTCAATCTGTCGGAGCGATTGATTTTGTCAATCGTGGTTCAAAAACAACCGTTGCACCTGCATTTCTCAAAAGCTTAAAAGATGTTGAATGTGTGTATTGCGGACAATGTGTCTCAGTGTGTCCCGTTGGTGCCCTGATTCCAAAACCCGAGACTGAAGAAGTGTGGAAAGCGTTGAATGATCCTGACAAATATGTTGTTGCACAACTTGCTCCTGCTGTGAGGGTTGCGCTTGGAGAAGGTTTCGGAATGGATACCGGCAGTATCAGCACGGGGCAAACTGTAGCAGCGCTGAAGAAACTCGGATTTAATCAGGTTTATGACACATCTTTTGCAGCAGATCTGACTGTTTTTGAAGAAGCAACTGAGTTCATACAAAGAAAACTGAAAGGAGAAAAATTGCCACAATTCACTTCTTGTTGTCCTTCCTGGGTGAAATTTGCAGAACAATATTATCCGGAGCTACTCCCGAATCTTTCAACATGCAAATCTCCGCAACAGATGTTTGGGAGTATTGCAAGGGAAATACTTCCAGGGTTACTAAACATTCGTCCTGATCAACTTGTCATCGTTTCGGTTATGCCTTGTACAGCAAAAAAATACGAAGCCAAACGTGAAGAATTTATTCATGACGGAGTTGCAGAAGTTGACCATGTGCTCAGCACTGAAGGTTTGGGGAGGATGATACATGAAGCAGGGCTGCAGTTTAAAAAACTTACGCCTGAATCCTTTGATCTTCCTCTTGGGTTTAAAACAGGTGCCGGAGTGATTTTTGGCAATACAGGGGGTGTAAGCGAAGCTGTTCTCCGGTTTGCGTATGAAAAGCTAACAGGCGAAAGACTTCTGAAAACAGATTTTGAAATGGTCAGAGGTTCTGACGGGATCAAAACAGTAGAACTTGAGCTGGGAGAAGTAACCCTAAAGTTGGGAATTGTTCACAGTCTCTCAAATGCAAGGGAATTGTGTGAGAAAGTGAGTAAAGGAGAATCAGATTATGATCTGATAGAAGTTATGGCATGTCCAGGCGGATGTATCTCCGGTGGTGGTCAGCCTGTGAACTTTGAGTCTGATTTCCGTGAAAAACGTACAAATGCCATTTACAATGTTGACAAGCAGCTTCAACTCCATAAGCCACAGGATAATCCTTATGTAAAGGAACTTTATAAAATGACTTTGGGAGAAATGGGCGGAGAAAAGGCACATCAGCTTTTGCACACTCACTATCACAGTAGAAAAAGAATCAATGATCAGCTGTTAACCATCAGGGACACACAACATCCGAAAATTGAAGTGTGTGTTTGTGTGGGCACTAACTGCTTTGTCAGGGGGTCACAGGACTTGCTCAAAAGCTTAATCCGCTATGTAACTGATAATAAACTGGAAGACTTTGTTGAAATTGACGGGCAGGAGGAGATGGTAGATGTGAAAGCAACGTTTTGTTTTGAACGATGTGACAGAGGACCTGTAGTCAGGATCAACAATACTGTGATCGAACATGCTGATTTTGAAAAATGCAGAACAATTCTAGGCGAGGAAATACACAAAACTCTTGATCTAATGAAAACTGCACCCAACTTATAGGAATTGTTCTGCTGTCCCTGATCCCGGAGCAAGTGCTCCGGGATCAGGGTTTTTAAAATATAAATAAAAGAATTATGAAAGCCGGCAGTGAAAAAAAAACAATCGTATACACAACCAGGGCAAAGTGCAGGGACTGCTACAGATGTGTAAGAGTATGTCCCGTACATGCTATCAAAATGGAAAACGGACAAGCACAGGTTATCAGGGAAAAATGTATTTCCTGTGGCACATGTATCCGGGAATGTCCTCAACAAGCAAAGTCATATACGACAGAATACGGAAAAGTTCTGCAAATGCTTGAAGCCGGAAAAAAGCCTGTGATCAGTATTGCACCTTCATATGTAACGTATTATCCCCATTGGGAGCGTATGCGTTTGGCATCAGCACTCCGAGCTTCTGGATTTGATTATATTGCAGAAACATCAGTAGCTGCTAAACTGACAGCAACAACGACGGCAACATACATTGCACAGCATCCCGATAAAAACCATCTTTGTTCTGCCTGCCCTGCTGTTGTAAATTATGTAATGAATCATGCTCCGGAATATGAACAATACCTTGTTCCTGTGGCTGCACCTATGACAGCACATGCTGTAATTTTGAAAAAGATGTTTCCCGAACAACCTTTTGTTTTTGCGGGTCCATGTGTGGCCAAAAAAGATGAAGCGACTATTTCTGAAAATAAGGATATGGTTGATGCTGTGCTTACGTTTGAAGAACTTGATGAACTTATGAAGCTGAGAGGTGTGGCGCTTGATAAATGTGAAGAAAGCAAGTTTGACATGATCTGCAGCAACGATTCAAACCTGTTTCCACTGGAGGGTGGATTGTTGAAAACAGCCGGAATGCAAACGGATTATCTTAATGCCGAAATCGTTGCTGTAAGCGGATTTTCTGACATGAAAAAAGCGTTGAAAATACTGTCTCAAAAGAGAAATAAGCAAATTATTGTAGAGCCATTGTTTTGTAAGCATGGGTGTATAAACGGACCCGTCTGTTCCGAAGAAGAAGATGTTTTCATTAAGAAACAACAGCTGATTGACAATGCTGTTGAAAACAAAACTGATGAAAACCATGAGCTCCCGGAGAATCTTGACATCAGTGTTCATTTTGAAAGAGGAATTCCTGAAAAAAAAGAATTTTCTGAAGCTGAAATTGCAAAAGTTTTAAATTCCATTGGAAAATTTAAAAAGGAAGATGAGTTAAACTGTACAGCATGCGGATACAACTCCTGCAGGGAAAAAGCAATTGCTGTACTTCAGGGAATGGCTGTTCCGGAAATGTGTATGCCTTTCATGCGACAGCTTGCTGAACAAAAGTTTGACACACTTATTCAACATGATCCCAATGGAATTGTAACGCTGAATAAAAATCTGGAAATTACACATATTAATGATGCTTTCAGAAAAATGTTTTCCTGTTCGGATGCAGTGATTGGTAAACACATTTCATACCTTGCAGATCCCGAACCTTTTGAAAAGTTAAGTACAGGTGCGTCAAATCTGATAAAACAGACAGTCGTGTATCAGGGCTATAATCTTGTTTGTCATCAGATGTGCTACACATTGCCTGACCAGGATCAATATGTGGGAATATTTGTGGATATTACAGGTTATCAGATGAATCATGATAAGCTCAAGGAAATAAAATCAGAAACACTTCAGAAAGCCGATGAACTGATCGCTCATCAGATAGAAATGGCTCAGGAGCTTGCAAAATTTCTGGGAGAACACACTTCAAGGGGAGAAGTGCTTTTGAATCAACTTATTCAATCAACAAAAAAATAGAAACATGTACATCCACACAGATGTATTTTCATTACAAACCCCTAAGAAGGCAGGAAACCCCTGCGGAGATTCTATGGATGTGCACAGGGACAGGGAAGCAACGTATGTTGTGCTTGCTGATGGACTGGGATCAGGGATAAAGGCACATATTGCTGCAACAATGTGTGTTTCAAGAATTCTTGGATTAATCAAAGGAGGGGTAAGTATAAGGGAAGCATTCATGGCTGTGGCTCAAACCATGGATCAGGTGTGGGGAACAGGAGATCCTTTTGCGGTTTTTACGGTTTTAAAAATCATGAATAACGGGAATACAGTCGTTCTTTCCTATGAAATGCCCCCACCTGTAATTGTCAACCCCTTGTATGCACATGTGCTCAGTGACAGGGTGTATGCCCGCAACAAGGCCATTATCCATGAGTCGACATGCAATCTGACAAAAGACGAAGGCATTTTGCTTATGTCTGACGGAATCACACAGGCAGGTATTGGCAGCAAGTTTGTAATGGGCTGGGAAACAGAAGGTGTGGTAAGATATTTACAGTCAGTACTCACGGGTGAGCGGTTGAAGGGCGATGAAATTGTCACAGATATTCATGCCCTTGCCAGCGGTTTCTGGCCAAAAGATAAGGGTGACGATTGTTCTGTAATATTGGCCCTGAATCGCAGGGGTGTTGTTGTGAATCTTATGTGTGGTCCTCCGGAGAACAAGAAAGATGATGAAACGTTTGTAAAAACATTTATGCAAAGTGAAGGGATTAAGATCATCAGCGGAGGGTCCACATCAAAAATGGCTTCAAAGATCTCAGGTCGTCAGATACACATCTCGCAGTCAGGAAATAGCATTACTCCCCCATCTTATAAAATTGACGGCATTGAAATGGTCTGTGAGGGGGTTGTTACACTGAATCAGGCTTATCATTTGCTGGAAGAGGACATTTCTTCTCCTGACAAAAGCAATCCTGCAGCTGAACTTGCGTGGTATCTGAAAATTGCTGACAGAATCAATATCTGGGAAGGGCTTGCATTGAATACAGGAGAAGATCAGATTGAATTCAAACAACAGGGGCTCCTGAATCGCAGTAAAATTCTCAAGGCAATTCAAAAACGGCTCATTTCGCAGGGGAAACTCATCGTTACAAAAAAGTCAGTTTAAAATGTTGAAGCAGATTTTTTAATTCAGTGCTTCGGCAATAATTTCAGCGATATCGAGGTTCAGGATTTCTTCTTCTTTGTTTTTATATTTAAGACCATCGGTCATCATTGTCATACAAAACGGACAGGAAGTAACAATCACATCAGCGCCGGTTTCCAGTGCATCTTCAGTGCGTTCAATGAACACTTCCTTGTCACCCTTCTCGGCATCCTTGAACATCTGGGCACCGCCAGCTCCGCAACACAGGGCAAAACTTTTATTTCGTTTCATTTCAATATGTTTTAACCCCAGATGTTCAATTAAAAAGCGGGGTGCTTCATACTCGCTGTTTGCCCGTCCGAGATAGCAGGGATCATGAAATGTGACTGATTTTCCTTCTACTTTTGTTTTGTCTGGGTTCAGCGTGCCTTTTTGGATCAGATATTTTAAAAAAGTTGTATAGTGAATGACCTCATAATGACCCCCCAGATCGGGATACTCGTTTTTGAATATATTGTAACAGTGCGGACAAATGCAAACAATTTTTTTTACTTCATACTGAGCAAACGTATTAATATTGCATAAGGCCTGCATCTGAAACAGCATTTCGTTCCCTGCTCTTCTGGCAGGATCTCCTGTACAGGATTCTTCTGTCCCAAGCACAGCATAATCGGCTTGAACGTGATTCAGTATTTTTGCAAATGATTTTGCAACTTTCATATATCGTGCATCAAAAGCTCCGGCACAGCCAACCCAGAACAAAAATTCAGGTTTGTGACCTTTTGCAAACACTTCTGACATTACAGGAACTTCAGTTTTCATTTCATATTGGTTTTAAAAATTCGAAAAATTATTCAGCCCATTGCAATCTGTCTTCCCTTGAATATTGCCAGGGAGCCCCGTTGTTTTCAATGTTGGCAAAGATTGCGTTCAGAGCTGCTGGTGCAGCACCTTCTTCCATGACGAGGTAACGGCGCATGTCAATAATAAATGTTGGATGATCAATATTGAGCGGGCATTCTTTGGCGCAGGCATTACATGTTGTGCATGCCCAGATTTCCTCCTCTTTAATATAATCTCTGATAAGACTTTTCCCGTCTGAATATGATTTCCCTTCTTTAATGAGACCTTTTGCTTTTTCATTCATTCGTTTTCGGATGTCCATAAAAAGCTTTCTGGGAGAAAGTTCTTTTCCGGTAATATTTGCCGGACATACTGATGAGCATCTGCCACACTGAGTACAAGCAAGAGAATCGATATAATTTTTCCACGTAACATCTTCCACATCAAGGATTCCGAAGCGTTCAGTACCTGCATTGGGATCAGAGTCGGGAATTTGAGATGCCACTTCGGGACAAAGCATGATTTTCACTTCACGGGTGATATTTTCCATATTTGCAAGTTTGCCAAGAGGAGAGAGACGACTGAAGAAAACATTTGGCAATGACATAAAAATATGAAAATGTTTTGAATAGGGCAAAACATTGGCAAAAACAAAAATCAGAAGAATATGAGCCCACCAGTTGATTTCATGCAGTAAATGTATTGTGTGACCTGACATTGAAAAGAATAAAGGAGCAATCAACTCACTTATTGGATATCTTCCGGCAAAATTTGAAGAATGTTCAGCGATATAGAATATGTTCATTCCTGCAAGAGTAATCATCAGAATCAGAATAAATGAAAGTGCCAGATATGCATCCTGATGATTTTTGTGGCTCAGTTCTTTTCCGTGTAATCTTTTGATATTCAGACAACAGCGCCGAACAATAAAAATTACAATAAACAAAGCAATGAGATAAGCAAAAACATCACCAATACCAATAAAGATGTCATAAATGATTCCTCCGGCCGACAAAATACGTTCGGTTCCGGCAAGACCATCGATGACCATTTCTATGCTTCCGAGCAGAATGACACAGAAGCCCCAGAAAACCAGAGCATGCATGATACCGGCCACAGGATTGCGGAAGATTCTTTCCTGTAAAAAACCATTGACCAGAGTACGTTTAATTCTTTTTCCGATTTGATCAACAGGATAAGCTTTTCGGGTGAGTTTGAATTTTGCAATGATATGGGACACAGACCAGAAAAAAACACCTAGTGTAGCGATTAGTGTAAGTAAAAACAGAATTTGTTTCATGTGAATATGTTTAAAACGGCTTTCAATTTGGCTGCAAAAATAACAAACTTCGCGAAGATTGAAATTGTTAGTCAAACAAAAAAAGGAGCTGTTTTTGACAAACAGCTCCCAAAGTATTAATTTTGCTGAAAAAGCTTAAGATTTGAGTTTTTTCACTGACTCAATAAGACGCGGAAGCACAGAGAAGGCATCACCAACGATACCATAGTCAGCATATGAAAAAATCGGAGCATCTTTATCCTTATTGATCGCAACAATGATTTTTGAGCCGCTGACACCTCCGATATGCTGGATTGCACCTGAAATCCCTACTGCAAAGTAAAGATCCGGGGCAATAATTTTTCCTGTTTGACCCACATGTTCTTCATGAGGTCTCCAGCCTTCATCAGAAACGGGTCGTGAACATGCAAGTCCGGCACCAAGTATTTCCGCAAGTTCTTCAAGAGGTTTCCACTGGTCTGCCGATTTCATTCCCCGGCCACCTGAAACGACGATACTTGCTTCGGTAAGCAGAATTTTTCCGGTGACAACACTGACATCTTTCAATTGTGTTTTTACAACAGAAGTGTCAGTTGCAGGAGTGTAATTTTCAACATTAAGTTCGACAGGTTGTTCAATGATATCACAACTGTTCTGGTTGATACTGATTATTTTTTTTGAAGATTTGATAATGACCTGAGAAAATGCGCCTCCATTATATGTTCTTCTTTTGACTGTAAAAGGATCTAAAGAGACAGGCAGTGCGGTAACACCGGCTGCAAGTCCGGCTTTCATTTTTACTGAAAGTCTCGGAGCGATTGCTTTTCCCGTATTTGAGTTGCAGAAAATCACGATAGTGGCATTTTCTTTTTCAGCTACTTCGTTGATTAAGGCAGTGAAAAGCTGATTATCAAGCAGTTCAAATTCAGGGTTGTTTACTGAAACCACTTTGTTTGCGCCGTATTTTGCGAGTTGGGCAAATTCATCATTCCCAACATTTCCAACAGATAAGGCGATAACCTGGTCAGATGTTTGTTTTGCAACGGCAACAGCATAGGCAACAGCTTCAATTGCCTGCTTTTTAATTTTACCGTTTCTGTTTTCTGTAAAAACTAATATGGACATGTTTACAAGTTTTTGAGTTTAAAAAATAGGAACTATAAGGCTTTGGCTTCATTATGGAGCAAATCAACAAGTTTGTCTGTATCATCGGCATCCACCATTTTACAAGCTGCTTTTGCCGGTGGTAGTTCAAATACAGTCATTTCAACAAGAGGCTGAACATCAGTTGCCTGAACGACATTCAGAGGTTTGGTGCGGGCCATCATAATGCCACGCATTGCTGGTATTCTTGGATTGATACAGATTCCCTTCTGAACGATTGCAACAAAAGGAGCAGCAATGGCAAGGGTTTCCTTTCCTCCTTCAATTTCACGTTTCAGAATGATTTCGTCAGTTGCGATTTCAACAGAAGAAACTGCAGAAACGGATGGAATTTCAAGAAATTCAGCAAGCATTCCACCAACAGAAGAAGCATTGTAATCGCTGGATTCAATTCCGGCAAAAATGATATCAAAGTTCAGGTCTTTGACTGCAGCTGCAATATTTGCTGCAACCGCATAAGAATCAGTAGGATCGGTTTCCACCCTGATGGCATCATCAGCACCAATTGCCAGTGCTTTACGGATCGTTGGTTCTGCATCAGCTTTTCCAACATTGATCACAGTTACTTTCTCAATTTTACCGCCTGATTGTTCTTTCAATTCAATGGCTCTCGTCAAAGCCAGTTCGTCCCATGGATTGATAACCCACTGAACACCGGTCACATCAAATTTTGTCATATCACTGTTGAATCTGACCTTGGTTGTTGTATCCGGCACGTTTCCAATGCACACAAGAATTTTCATGTCAAATGTTTTAAGTTTTAATTAATTACTTATTTATCAGACAAACATATCACTTTTTGTTGAAACAAGTCCTCAAAAAAATGTTTATTTGATAAGAGACCGCGAAATTACAATTTTTTGAATTTCTGAAGTGCCTTCATAAATTTGTGTCAGTTTTGCTTCACGCATGAGCCGTTCAACATGATATTCTTTGACGTACCCGTAACCTCCGTGTATCTGTACTGCTTCTGTTGTCACTTCCATGGCAATATCTGCGGCATATTGTTTTGCCATTGCACTCATGAGTCCGTAGGGCTGATGGCTATCTTTCAACCATGCTGCTTTAAGACAAAGATTACGTGCATTTTCAATTTTTACAGCCATATCCGCAAGTTTAAATGCAATTGCCTGATGATTTGAAATTTCTGTTCCGAAAGATTTTCTTTCCTTTGAATACTTAATGGATAATTCAAGAGCACCGGAGGCTATTCCCAGGGCCTGTGAAGCAATTCCAATGCGCCCTCCGTCAAGAGTTTTCATTGCAAATGTGAACCCGAAACCGTCGTCACCAATGCGGTTTGCTTTGGGAACCTTCACATCAGTAAACATAACAGAATGTGTATCAGAACTTCTCATTCCCATTTTATTTTCATGTGGTCCGAGGGTGATTCCTGGCCACTCTTTTTCAACGATAAACGCATTGATTCCTTTATGCTTCAGTTCGGGATGTGTTTGTGCAATGACAAGATATGTTGAAGCTGATGCTGCATTTGTAATCCAGTTTTTTGTTCCGTTAAGCAAATAGAAATCGCCATGTTCTTCGGCAGTTGTTCTTTGTGAAGTTGCATCAGAACCGGCTTCAGGTTCTGACAGAAGAAAAGCTCCAATTTTTTGACCGCTGGCCAGGGGGATCAGATATTTCTCTTTCTGTTCTTCGTTGGCGTATGTTTCTAAGCCCCAGTTTACCAAGGAGTTACAAACAGACATGATGACGGCAACAGATGAGTCGATCTTTGAAATCTCTTCCATGGCCAATACGTAGGATACTGTATCCATGCCACCACCACCATATTTGGGGTCGGCCATCATTCCCAAAAACCCCAGCTCAGCAAGTTGTCTTACATGTTCTGTGGGAAAAATTGAGTGTTCATCACGCTCAATAACATCAGGGAAAAGGATTCTTTCGGCAAAATCTTTTGCTGCCTGGCGAATCATAATTTGTTCTTCAGTAAATTCAAAATTCATAATGTTGGGTATTAATTGATAAATTATGTCAACAATTGTTAAATTATGACAAAAGTAACAAAAAAATCGAATAAATCAAAAAAACGAATTTACCAATTATTTTTTACACAACGAACAGAAAAGCCAAAACTGACATGCATTACGCCACGATATATGGAATTGAAGTCACTATATATTTCTCTTTAAAAGGCATTGTTTGAAAATTACATATCCGAAATCACCCACTGATTGCAACTCCCAAGTAATTTGATAACTCCCACAATGTCATTCCAATTTCCTCGTAATATGATTATCTGACTTTTCTGTTGTTAAGCCGGATCAGCTCTTCATAAATGTGAATCATAATTTCAGTTGTGGATATGCTTTTAATGAGAAGACCAAGAAGTGAAAATAATTTGCTAAAATGCTTATCGGAATCTTCCTCTACTGAGACTTTTCGTTTTTAGCAGGTCATCATTCTAATGCGTGGAATATTTGTAATCAGTGTATGTAGAAGGTCTGGTTCATCCTGTTTATGCACAGGGAGCATGAAAATAAGTGTTTTGCAGTTTCTTCAATACATTCATGCATGTGGTTAATAGGGATGCAGAATCTTTGATGCATATGCTACGGCTTTACGCATATATTCCTTTGTCAACTTGCCGGTGGGGTCGGGAGTTTCAAAGATTCGTTTAGGGAGGGTGAGTTGATCAAATGAGAATCCTTCCCGGAATTTAAACTTAAATTTTTCAACATGAATTTTTCTGCCAATTTCTTTCAGTTTTGTTTCATCTGCATCAAAACCTAGGACCGCAAGTCCCTTTGTCAGCGTATCATAATTATAAATTCCCCGAGCAAAAAAACAAACGACCATACTGGATAATATTTGGCGATACCCCTCTTCTTCAATGAGCATGTCAATAACTTTTTCCGGTTCAAGCATGTTGTCCATGAGTTTGGTCTGATCAACAGAATAACCAGCATTGCACAGGTGGCTGTGTCTTGCACCGATGAGAAAGCCAAGGTGTGCTGCAGGCCCTGTATGATACCCGGGCATTTCGTTTTTGTTGTAGGCAAGAGCAAAATCTTTTCCGCCGTATTGCTCTGAAGCATAAGCAACGCCTCTGGCAAGTGCCTTATAGAACGGATTGGACTGTTTGACAATGTTCTTTAGTAATTCCCTGTAACCCTGCAGGTCTCCCCAGCTAACTGCAACGCCGCCAGTATCTTTGGTGTTGATCAGTTTCTTTTCCATCATTTCAGTAACCCAGGCTAAAACAACTCCGCTTGACATGGCATCCATGCAATATTTTTCCACATCTTCTGTCAGAACAAAGAGGTCGTTGGGTTTATGAATTCCCAGCATGGTTCCCAGGGCATATATGATTTCAAAATCATAGCCCACATATGTGGTTTTGTAAAAATATGGTGAATCCTTGTATGACTCTCTGAGGTTTGCAAGGTGAATGCACGCCACAGGGCAATGGGCACATGCGACACGACGACCCAGATAGTTTTCTGCAATGTATTCACCTGTCAGCGTTTCTGCATTCTCAAAGCTCGATTGCTGTAGATTTTTTGTGGGAAGGGCTTTCAGCAGGTTCAAAGCATTCACATTGACCGGGGTTCCGATATCATGGTATTTTTTCATGATTTCTGAACTTGTGGCCCCGTTGTAAATTGTATTATAGACCTGCCGGTAAAGCTTTTTGTCAGTGACATCAATGGTTTGTTTTCCTGAAATGACCAGTGCCTTAAGTTTTTTGCTTCCAAAAACTGCCCCAAGTCCGAGACGACCGAAATGGCGATACGTTTCTGCTGTGACTGAAGCATAAGATACAAGATTTTCGCCTGCAGGCCCGATCCTTAAAATTGAACGGTAACCCTGTCCGGACTCCCTTTCCCTGATCACTTTTGCAGGTGTCAGACTGCTGGACATTCCCCACAATGTGGTCGCATCACGGAAAAATACTTCATTTCCCTGAATGGAGACATAAATCGGAATATCGCTGGCGCCTTTGATGACGATGGCTCCGTAACCGGCAAGGCGAATGGCAACTGAACTGCGCCCGCCTGCATGACTTTCTCCAAGATCTCCGGTATGCGGGGATTTAAACATTGCAACAGTTTTCGAAGCCAGCGGATAGGCACCAACCATTGGACCGGTGAGCAATATGATCGGACTCTCAGGGGCAAACGGGTCAATTCCGGGCGGACATTCTTCCTGTAAAAGCTTAATGCCGACACCGGTTCCGCCAAAAAATTTCGAAAACAATTCACGTCTGTCTTCTACCCAGTGTTTTTTGTTTGTCACGTCTATGTATAAAACTTTTGACAATGTGTCTTTTTCTAGCATAGCTTTTTACTTTTTAAGTTCAATAACATCATGGGGACAGAATTTCACACAAAATCCGCACTGAATGCAAATGACCGGCTTGTTTTCTTCCCTGTTCCAGAACACAGCATCTATGATGCATGTTTGCTGACAAAGTTTGCACCCGATGCATTTTGACTTTATCAGTTTCACACCACCGTTTTCATTGGGAATCAGTGCATGTGTGGGACATACTTTTGCGCAGGGTGGTTCTTTGCAGGCACGGCAAACGACAATGGTAAAATCTCCTTCAATTCCGCCCGAAGATTTAATGCCGATACACGAATTTGAAAGACCTGCATTCCCGTCTCGCCTGGAACAGGCAAACATACAACTCTGACATCCGACACACCGCTTATTGTCTTTAACTGCAAGTTTCATATTTAAGAAATTTTAAAAAACAAAAATAACACTTTCAACTGAATTATTGCCTGAGCAAACAAAACGATAAAACTGAATTTAGAAAATAAGAGTGACAATTCCCCGGTAAATTTTAACAATTCCGCTAAAATTAATCTTTACAGAATAAACATACACACCCTGCTGAAGAATTTTTCCGGGCTGATCCATACTGTCTCCTTTCCACGGAATGTTGATGTTATCGGTGCTGAACACAAGATTCCCCCATCTGTCAAAGATCAGCATCTGATAATCATTTGGGTCAGAGCCATTTCCGAGAGGCATGAACCAGTCATTCACTCCGTCATTGTTTGGTGAAAAAGCATTGGGAAAATATATGGTTTCGAGAGGCTTCACAATGATATATTTGTATGCTGAATCCTTGCAATTCCATTCATTTTCAACAAATTGCCAGACATGGTATTCACCAATTTCCGGAAAAGTGTAATCCGGATTCTGCAGTGTTGAAGTCCCGTCGGCAGTACCTGTGCCGAAATCCCAGTGCCAGGAAATTGCGCCATGTGATAAATCTGTGAATGACACATACGGGTTGTCTTCAAATACATTCAGTGCCGAGGGACGAAATCCTGCATAAGGCTTAGGAAACACATAAACATAGTCTGATTTGGATAGTGTGTTTTCACATCCCAGTGCGTCGATTTTCAGTGTTACTGTAAAATAACCGCTGTGCATATAATTGTGAACGGGATTAAATTCAGCCGATGTTGATCCGTCGCCAAAATTCCATGAAGCATTTCCTGCATCACTCAGGTTTGTAAAAAAAACGTTCAGCGGAATACAGCCGTTCAGCGGTGAAGCGCTGAACTCAACTGACGGAATCGGATTGACTGTCACAGTTGTCTGTACTGTGTCACTGCACCCGTTTTCATCAACAACAACCAAAGTGTAATTTGTTGTCATTGTCGGACTGATTGTGATGGTTGGGGTATTGGCTCCAAAATCCCATGAATAAACCGGCTGACCTGCGTTGGATGTTCCGTGGAGCTGAATGACATCCCCGTCGCAAATTGACGGATTTAAAGGTGTTATGACCAAATTTAAATCAATGACTTCAACCAGCACTTCTGCAGTGTCTTTACACCCATTCTGATCTGTTCCGGTGACTGTATAAGTTGTTGTTATTGATGGAGAAACGATATGTGTGGCTCCTGACGCAAGTCCTCCTGACCACATATAGGATGAAGCTCCTGTGGCTGTGAGCGTTGTTGTTTCTCCCCTGCAGATGAGTGCTTCTGCAGATGTTGCAGTCACAACAGGTTTGGGATATACGCTCAGATTCAATGTGTCTTTGCCGAAACATTGGTTTGAGTCTTCCACAATCACGATATATTGACCGGAGTGCGTTGTCAGTGCATTCGGAATTACATTGTTCTGGCTGCTGCTTGTAAAACCGGCGGGGCCTGCCCAGGTATAGTTGTCGTTTGAATTTGAAGGATTTGAAACAACATTGATGAAAATTTGCTCTCCCTCACACGCAGACAAGGCCGTTGTCACTGAAACCTGCAATGCAAGATTTTGCACCTGGACACATGACACAGCCGTTTGACTCTGGTTGTCAGTGACGGTGACACAGTATGTGCCTTCACACAGTCCTGTTGCTGTAGGTGTTGTCTGATTCATCGCATCATTCCATTTGTAAGTGTATGGAGGGACTCCGCCGGATGCAGAGACTGTTGCCGTTCCGTTGCATGTGATCACCGGAGGAGGATTGCAGATGCTGTTACAGTTGCCCATGGTGGCAACATTCGATTGATCAACAGCCCAGTTGCCTCCGTCGGGAATTCGCCTGTATGTGTAGCCCAGTGCAGGACTTCCTGACAGAATGTAGGTTTTTCTCGATGCCGGAATATTTGAATATGAAGCCAGAGTTCCTGCATAATTGCACACGCCCAGTGGACCCGGATTGCAGGGCTGGCAGGTCATGCATGAGTTGGTTACTGAGTTCCAGGAGATGGCATCCTGTGGAACACCGTTCCTGTCATAAAAAGCAAACCAGCCGCCCGCATTGGGAAACCAGAGCCTGTTTCCGCCACCCAGACAAATATTTGAAACAAGGGACCAGTTCAAAACAATTTCAACTGTATTGCCTCCGTTTGCTACAAGAAGTTGAGACGGAACCGCCGGAGCAAGAATCCCCCTGATGACACAGAATCCCTGGGGAGGAACGATGGTGTTCGGAGGAATGAGAAAACCGGTGCCATAATTGACGCCACCTTCCGGGGCATTGTTGCCGAGAAAATAGCATGAAATGTCAACCGAATTACACTGATCAGGATTATAAAGCTCAATCCATTCTCCCTGGGTTGTCAGACCTGATACTGTTCCGTAAATTGATCCGTCTCCTGATGTTGGAGATAACATCACTTCGTTGATCAGAATTGAAGGCCCGTTATAGTCACAGTCAAAGCCATTACAGATTCGGTTGACGGTTGATGATAGCTGAAGATTGATATTCTGCCCTGACAAAACCATTATATTGGCCATCATCATGGCATATAACAGTGAATGAAATGAAAAATAAAATCTTTTCATAGTTCAGGAAGTGAAAACAAAGTTAATCAACTTTCATTTAAAAATGAAAAATTTTACAAATGAATAATTGGTTATGGTTGATGGTTATAGAGGTTGGTTAGGTCATTGGTCGGGGGTCTGTGGATTTCACTTATTCATTTTATGTTTAGTGTTATATGTTATTCATTTCTGATAATTGGCCATGGTTGTTTGTCATGGAAAATCGCCATGATCAGTATTTTATGTTCAATGTTAAATATATATATATTTACATATGAAGCAGGTTTTTAACAATTTATTTGGTTTTTGACAAATTGTTGCGTAAATTAGCAGCCTCAAA
>CAYMAZ010000008.1:0-79781 GCA_964388575.1 uncultured Bacteroidales bacterium
CACACTTGTGCACACTATACTTTTAAGAATCAATGTGATTACACTATAATGCATCCCCCCACTGCCGCACGATTGTATCGTGTGGCATAATAAACATCAATATTTAGCACAATAATAATAAAACTACTCCAATGAACCATAATTTCAAATTCCAAAATTTTGCAATATGTATGAACTTCTGAAAGGAAATCAAAGGCTTGAATCAGGAAGGATTGGGGTGGTGAAGTGATAGACGCTGAATTCAAGTTACATCGTCAAAGGTTTCAGAATAACACCTTCATTTTTTCTGCCGTCAAGCAAGACCCTGAACGGATCAACGAATCTGACATGTTTGATATACTGATCTTCGAAAAAAGCAGGCTGTTGGTTGAGAAAATCCAGATCCCAGTACCCTTTTTCAGCAAAAGAATTGATTGTAAAATAGCCAACCGAAAGCGAAGTGAGATTCTGAAAAAAGTGTGTTCCCTGACTTGGATCTATCTGATATTTGTCAAGAGCTGATTCAATGATAACTCTGGCTGCCGAAATCTGACCCCATTTCACAGGGATTCCCAGCCATGGGTCGGCAGAACCCCACCGGCCATACCCAATGAGGATATAGTTTCTGTTTTCATCGGACAACATTCCATTGACTTTTTCAATGCTGTATGCGATTTCATTTGACTTTGCTGGATTAAAGACTTCGGGCTTTACATATACCACATCAAACAGGTTTGTAATTTCCCCGTTACCTAGAGCAGAATCACTGTATGCAAGCACATTATCCTTTGAATAATTCCCGATATCTACTGTAATCAGTTCCTTATTACTCACTATTGGTCTAATCTGAAGCAAATAGAATAAAACAGGAGAATATTTGGGAACATCAAGATTGACAGCAAATTCAATTTCGACTGGATTTCCCATTTCACGTTCGCCCGCCTGAAGAATGGCATCCACAATTTCGGCCAGGGGAATCAAATCATGCTGTAGTAACCTCGAAAAAGTAATGACAGGCAACCCACCTTCAACTTTTCCGTCTTTAATCACATGATCACGCATGTCATACCATGAGCTGGCATATTGCAGAACGCCGTCTGCTGAAGCTTCTTTAATATTTAGTTTGTGCAGGTTCACGCTGTCATCTGTGCTTGGTATAAAATGTCTGGGTTCAAGATCCAGTGAAAAAAATATTTTTTGTGTATCGCGCAATGCCATTTCCGGTGAAGAGAGCTGAATTATTTTTTTGGGATGTTTTGGTGAAAATCTCAAGGACATTCCGCCGTCAACAATATATTTTCCTAATCCGAAAGCAATGTTGCAAATACCATCTTCTGCTTTTTCGCTTCCAACGGGATAAAAATTAATGGAACGAGCCACTCCAGATAATGTGGGATAAAACTTGTTTCCATATTGATTTCCAACTACTTCCTGAAGAACGACAGCCATTTTTTCTTCGTCAATGACATTTGACGTACTGCTCATATAAGATTTACTTTCCTTAAAATAGACTGATGCATAAACACTTTTTATTGCATTGCTGAGCAGATCAATCATCAGCCTGTCGTCATTCACAATGCGTGGAATCATATATGTAGAATAAATTCCAGCAAAGGGCTGATAATATGAATCTTCAAGCAAACTGGAAGAACGAATTGCCAATGGATTCTGCACCACACCAAGAAAGGAAAACATATCTTCATGGATCCTGTAGGGTAATCTTGAACTGACAAAGGTTTTCAGAATGTCTTCATCTGAAACTTCGGAGTTGGCAAACCTATATAGCTCATTGGTTTCAATAAATTCATCGAATACATCAGTAGCAATGACAACAGTACGGGGGATGTTAATAACAACTCCGGGAAACCTGAATATCAAATCGTTACTTTTGATCATTGAGTTGAGAAAGGCAAGGCCTCTGGCCTTCCCACCTAAAGATCCCTGTCCTATTCTTGAAAAAATCAGATATTTACTAAACCGGTCTCTTTCAAAATCTGCAATGACTCCTCTTGCCTTATGGTAACGATATTTTGCAATACTATCAAACAAAAACCGTCTAACTTCATCAACATCGGTAAAATCATCTGCATGAATCTGTCTGAAGAGTGAAGCGATTGGAAACAAAGCTCTCGCTCTGAGCCATTTTGAAAAATGATTGTGGCTGATATGATATTGAAGTGATTGATCAGGAACTTCAAATATTCTTTGTTGTAATTCCTGCAGATCTCTTGCACGGATCAATTCAGATTTGTCCTCAGGATCAACAAAAACAAAATCACCAAAAGCTAGATATTGGTTGATAAAGTTTTTAAGTTCAACCAAAAGGGTTTTGGAGTATTTATGAATAAAACTGACATTGCATTTTTCTGCATATTCAGCATTTTTAAGATCCGATGACTGGAGCAGAAAAGGCAACTCAGGATCATCCTTTCTAACATATTGACAGAATTTAAATCCAGCTATCGGATCTTTCATGCCACCACTTGAAAAACTCATATCTGAAATAACACCGAGCAGGTTTTCCTTGTACTTATTATACACTGCCATTGCTTCATCCAATGTTGTGGCAAGGAGAATTTTTGGTCTTCCTCTCATACGAAGCATTTGCTGGTGTTCATTGATCCCTTCTGTCATAAACTCCTTTGACTGAACAAAAACAATCTTGTAAATACTTGGTAAATAACTGGAATAATAGCGGACCGAGTCTTCAACAAGCAGAATTGCCTGAACACCAACCTGATGAATATCATAATCAGCATTCATTTTATCTTCGATCAGTTTAATGATGGCCACCAGAATACTCGAGTTTCCGAGCCAGCAAAACACATAGTCAATAAAATTATATTCTTCAATTTTAATTTTTGTTGTTACTTCTCTGGAAAACGGAGTGAGCACAACCAAAGGTATTGATGGATATTTGTTTTTAATTTCCTCAGCCAGTTCAATTGGATTGACTTCTGCAAGATTGAGCATTGTAATGACAAGGTCAATTTTTTCTTCCCGAAGCAGTTTGAAAGCATCTTCAGAAGTTGATGCCTGAAAAAATATTGGTGGATAGCGCAAATTCAGTGCAACATATTCATTAAATACCTGCTCATTGATTCTTCCGTCCTCTTCCAGAATAAATGCATCATAATTACTGCAAATCAGTAGCACATGACGAATTCGTTTCTGCATGAGTACATCAAATGATGTGTCTGAAAAGAAAAAATTGGTCAGATCAAGTTTATTTTCCATATCCGGTGAGAAATTTTATCAAATTTAAAACTTTTTTTATTGTGATGAGCAACTTATCAGATGAGCTGTCATTATTTGACCATAACAACAGTAATCCGTTTTTTCCCATCCATCCTCACCGGAACAGGTTCAGGAAACCGAACATGTTTAAACCAGGTTGTTTCATTTATTACCTCCTGTTTTTCAAGAATTTCCCATGCAATAAAACTTCGAAAAGCTTTATGTTGAATGGAGCAGTATCCCACGTTCATAGAAGTGACATTATGAAAGAAATGCGACCCCATAGATGCATCTAGGGGAAAATCTTCAAGACTTGTTTCTACAATAAGTTTTGCATTACTTATCTGAGGCCAGTTGACCGGGATTCCAATAAACCTGTCTCGTGTTCCCCATCTTCCCGGACCGATCAGAATGTATTTCACATTCTCATCTATCATCTTCCTGTTCAACGCTTCGATTTCGTCTGCCATCACCATCGTTTGTGTTTTGTCAAAAATGTCTCTTTTAATATAAATTACATCCTGAATGTTTTCAATTTTGCCGTTCCCCATACTTTTTTCTGCATATAACAAAATTTCTTCTTTTTTCAAATCTGAAAGATTGATTTCATAATCTTCATTAGATCCAAGAAGTGGCTTGATCTGCAAAAGATAAAACGAAGCTTTTAAATCCTTGTCTCTGTTGATGTCAACTGCAAATTCAATTTCAACTGGCGCACCCATGGCTTCCTCTACAATCTGCAAAATCACTTCAATTGTTTTTGCAAGGGGAATGTAATTATATTTGAGAATATTACTAAAATTTATTACTCGTGGGCCGTCTTTTGTGATACCGGGAATCATGGTCCCAGATTCCATGTCATAGACAGATGCCAGATGTCTTAAATTTCCGTGTTTTTCAGCATCGTAAATATCAAGTTTTGCAAGAGAAGCCAATTCCCCTTCAAGTAAATCAATCTCATGTTTATTGAGATCAAGAGCCAGAAAATCAACCTGACTATTTTTGTATTGATCTTTGGGGCTCAGAATTTCAGTTGTCGGATATTTTGGTGAAAATCTGTAAGCCTTATCTCCCTCAACGACATATTTTCCAAGTCCGAGTGCGAGCACAGCAAACCCTTCTTCGGGCTGCATATGTGCAAACGGATAATAATTGTATGATTGTGCCACCCCACTGATATGAGGATAAAAATATGAATCAAATTTATTGCCCACAACCTCCTGAATCACGACTGCCATTTTTTCCTGCTCAATCTTATAATTCACAGCCTGAATATACCCTCTGGCCATTGAAGAAAAGACAGATGCAAAAACGAGCTTAATGGCATCTGTCAGCTGCTTAAGACGTGCATCAAACGAAGGACTGGAATTTGAAATCAGGTAGGTTTCAAAGATTCCAGCAAAGGGTTGTCTGATAGAATCTTCAAACAAACCGCTTGATCTTACAGCAATTGGTTTTGTAACAAGTTTTAATAACCGCTTCAGTTTTTTCAACAAACCCTCACTCAGATTTGCATTTAAAAAAGTCCTTTTTATGATTTCGTAGTCATTTTCATGCATAACCAAATCAAGAAGTTGATTTTTTTCCATGAAGAAATCGAACTCATCTGTTCCTATAAAACAAGTCTTGGGTGTTCGGAGATTGATGTTTGGAATTATTTTGCTGAGGTCAAAGGAATACAATAATGTGTTAATAAATGCAAGTCCTCTACCCTTTCCCCCAATAGAACCAGAAGCAAGACTCAGAATATTTCCTTCTTCAAGCTGTTCAAAATCATCGAAAGGCATAATTTTTCCCTTATCCTGTTCATTTCTATGCGTTTTAATGATCTTCAGCAAAAACTCCCTGATTTCCTGTGCAGAAGTGAAGTCGGACACCCGTTTTGGCCCCAATATTTTTGCAACATGAATTTCACCACGAGCCATCAACCATAGTGAAAAATGATTTCTTTTGGCATGATAGAGCAATGAGTCATCAGGAATATTTCGAAGCTGAAATTCAAATTCTTTCAGGGAACGTGCGACAGCAAGCTCTCTACCATCAGGACTGCGGTAGACAAAATGGCCAAAACCAAGATAATGCCTGATAAAACTCATGATATCAGCAGAAAGCGTTTCACTGTTCTTGTCAATAAATGTTGTTTTCAGTTCATAGGCACGATTGGCATTCTGAATATCAGATGATTGGATGATGACGGGAAGTTCCGCATTATCATTCCGAACCTGCTCCACAAGTTCGAAGCCCGCTGTTTCATCCAAAACTCCGTTTTTAAAGAATTTGACATCAGAGATCAGACAGAGCATAAATTCCTTAAACTTGGTATACAAGTCCATTGCTTCTTCATAACATGATACATGAAGAATTTTTGGTCTTCCCCTTAATTTTAATACTTTGTAAAGTTCATCTGTACTTACATCATTGATGATGTCTCTGGTCTGTTCAAGAACGATTTTATAGAGCAAGGGTAGATAACGGCTGAAATAGCTCGGTTCATCCTCAACCACAAGAATAACTCTGACCAATCCAAGACGTGTGTCATTTTCCACATTGACCATATCTTCAAGCTGCTTGATCATTGCAAAAAACAAATTTGGCATGCCATTCCACACAAACATTTTATCAAAATAAGGAAGTTCATTTTCTTCAATTTCAAATTCATCATCCACATTTGCATTCAATAGGAAAAAAATGGGAATGTAGGGATATTCACTTTTAATATCTTTACTCAATATTTTGGGAGTTCTGGTATCATTCCCTATCATATAAATAATGAGGTCATAATGTTTGGAACGCAGTTTTTCGAACACTTCCTCAGGAGCAGAAACTGCAGTGATACGCGGAAGAGATGTCAGATTCATCTGCTGATATTCACCAAGAACGTGTTCTGCAATGTGCCCCTCTTTTTCAAGACTATAAGCATCGTATAATGTTGAAATCAATAATATTTCACGAACTTTGAAAGGCATCAGATCATGAAAAACATCTCTGTTATAATTCAGTTTTGCCCAATATTTTTCCAGAAGAAACATATTATCCTTTCCGTCACCTCTGTTAATGTCTCTTGCTTTTTCCTCATCTTCCTGAACTTTTGCAAAAACCTGTTTTGCTTTCTGACTGTTGAGAAACCCAATGACAATAGACGAGAGGTTTCCGAGCAAATCTTCTTCTTCTTTCAAAAAGGGGCCATTATCAGCATCCGGAAAATCTTTTGTATAAAAGACTTCTATGATGCCCTGATAATTGTCTATGGTTTTAAAATTCTTGCAAAGCTTCCATTTGGTCTCATGAAACAAATGTGTTTTGTACTCATTCTCCATAAATCTGATTCTTGCAACGGCGTGTTCAGGATACTGCATTGCATTTGGCAGAATCAGGCAGATATTATGCATTGTTTCATCAACAGACTTATTTTCTCGTATGATAGCAGTTGTTTTGTTGATGGCATTTAATTCTTTAAGTCTTTCACGGCTCTCGTGTATCAGCTTTTCCAGATCCTGTTTTGATTCCATATATTATGAATTTTGCATTGTAAAAATAAACATTTCATTTCGTAGCTGTTTCCAAATATTTTAAATTTTTACATTTTTAAGTAATCAAAATATCTGCATTCCGTAAAACACTTAATGTGGTCAGTAAATCACTCAGACAGCAGGTCATGAATTCACATAATTTCGAAAAATTGCTTCATTTTTCGGACTCTGAAAACAAGCATCACAAAAAATTTGATATAATATTGCTATAAATTCAAATCAGAAAAAAAAATGTCAATACAAGAAAAAGTAAACGAATTCATGGCAAAAGTTATTGCCAGAAATCCTGGTGAAACAGAATTTCATCAGGCAGTACACGAAGTGGCTGAGTCATTAATGCCATTCATTGATGAAAACCCAAAGTATAATGGGATTCTTGATCGTATTGTTGAACCGGAACGTGTTATTCTGTTTAGAGTTGCATGGCTTGACGACAAAGGAGAACCACAAATAAACAGAGGTATCCGGATTGAGATGAATTCCGCAATTGGTCCTTACAAGGGAGGAATCAGGTTTCACCCGACTGTGAATCTTGGAATTTTGAAATTTCTTGCTTTTGAACAGGTATTCAAAAATAGCCTGACAACATTGCCAATGGGCGGCGGAAAAGGAGGTTCAGATTTTGACCCCAAGGGGAAAAGTGATAACGAAGTGATGAAATTCTGCCAATCTTTTATGACAGAACTGACTCGTCACATTGGGCCCAACACTGATGTCCCCGCTGGTGACATTGGAGTTGGAGGGCGCGAAATTGGCTATATGTTCGGGCAATACAAAAGAATTAAAAATGAGTTTACCGGGGTTTTTACCGGTAAAGGTATTGGTTGGGGCGGAAGTTTAATTCGTCCTGAAGCAACCGGATATGGTCAGGTATATTTTGCAAAGGAAATGCTCGCAACCCGCGGAGACAGTTTTAAAGATAAAATTGTTGTTGTTTCAGGTTCGGGAAATGTTGCACAGTATGCAACCCAGAAAGCAACTGAATTCGGCGGCAAAGTGGTTACGCTTTCTGATAGTAACGGATATATTTATGATCCTGCAGGTATTGATGCTGAAAAGCTTGCTTATGCCATGTGGCTGAAAAACGTAAAACGCGGTCGTATCAAAGAATACGCAGAAAAATATAATTGCGAATATGTTGACGGAAAAACTCCCTGGGGTGTTAAATGTGATATTGCTCTTCCATCTGCAACACAAAATGAACTGAACGGAGATGATGCCAAAACATTGATTGACAACGGATGTTTCTGTGTTTCCGAAGGTGCCAATATGCCCTCAACACCTGAAGCAGTTGAGTATTTTATCGAAAAAGGAATCCTCTATGGACCGGGCAAAGCGGCCAATGCCGGTGGTGTTGCCACATCCGGACTTGAGATGACTCAAAACAGCATGCGTCTCAACTGGACCCGAGAGGAAGTTGACAGCCGACTCCAGATGATTATGAAAGATATTCACTCCACCTGTGTGAAATACGGAACCGATAGCAATGGGTACATTAATTACGTTAAGGGAGCCAATATCGGCGGATTTGTAAAAGTTGCCGATGCAATGATTGCACAGGGTTTACTTTAGTGCTTTTGTCTTAAAGCTTAAGAGGCTGTCAGCATCATGACAGCCTTTTTTTAATGAGCTACATATCCGTTTTCAATGTATACATTTATAAATTTTCATCACATTATTTTAAGTTTACATTAAAATAACAGACATGATTCTTTTTATGAATGTTGCATGATTTTTGATCATTACAGGGTTTATTTCAAAATATTAGTGAAACAAATTATTTAAATCAAATTTATGAAATAAAATTTTAATTTTGCTGAATTCAGGAACTCCAGGAGAAATCGAAAAGTTAAAAAATCAAATGTATCAGATTGAAACAGACAATCTGGAATTTATCAGAAAAGGTGATAAAGCTGCTTTCGAAAAAATATTCAGAGATTTTTATGAAAAACTTTGTTCCTTTGCGAACAGCTATGTCTTTGATATTAATGAAGCTCAGGATATTGTTCAGGATCTGTTTTTTCATATCTGGGTGAATAGGGAAAAATTTCCAAAGGAGATTTCCCTGAAAGCATATCTTTTCACTTCAGTGAAAAACAGGTGTCTGAATGTTCTGAAACACAGAAAAATCTTGAGAAAACATTCTGAAAGTGTCCTTTCAGAGCAATCACCAAACAGGTATGACGTCGAATTTCCTGAACCGGATGAATTACATGAAAAAATAAGAAAGACCATCGAACTTCTACCCCCGGAAAGAAGAAAAATTTTAATCATGAGCAAGTTCGACGGCTTCAAATACAGGGAAATTGCTGAAAAGCTGAATATTTCAGTAAAAACCGTAGAAAATCAGATGGGAAAAGCCCTGCAGTTTTTGCGTGACCAGCTTAAAGACGAACTGTCTGTCTTGTTGTTTTTATACGGAATGATGACATTATTAAAGTATTTCAATTTATGATAGGGGAAAAACGAAATCTGGTTGTAATACAATATGAAAGAAATCTAGTTGTGATTTCTATGCGTGATTTTATAATTCAAACAACTGCACATCATGAATGATCCGGTTCAACCTTTAGCTGCCGAACTTCTTGCTTCATACCTTGCCGGTGAGATCAGCAGTGAAAAAGCCATGGCTGTTGAGAGCTGGATTGATTCATCTCCGGGGAACAGGCAATATTTTGAAGAATTCAGAAAAATCTGGATTGAAACCGGGAAACTGAATCCCCCACCCTTATTTGTTAACGTTGATCAGGCCTGGAACTCGCTATCAGAAAGAATTGAATCATTTGAAAAAACAGAAACCCCATCTGCCATTTCTGCAAACCAGTTTATCTTTACACGAGGTTTAATTTTACGCATTGCTGCAATAATAATGATCCCTCTGCTATCTGTTTTCGGATATCTGATTGTCAGAAATACTTTGAACAAGGGCAAAACAAATGAACTGTTTGCCACCTCAGCGACAGTGAAAAAAGACCTCCCGGACGGATCTGTTGTCACACTGAATGCACATTCGGGTCTGTCCTATCCGGAGAAATTTTCAGGAAAATTGAGGGAAGTAACAATGCACGGGGAAATTTTCTTTGAAATCAGTCCTGATAAGGAAAAGCCATTTAAGGTATTTGCTGATAACGCTGAAATTATTGTTACCGGAACAACATTTAATGTGAGGTCATATGCAGATGAGCCTGAAATTGTAGTATATGTGGAAAGCGGTAGGGTCATAATGAAAGTTGGAAACAGAGATTCAGGTCAAACGTCATCCGTAACACTGGATGCCGGAGATAAGGGAATTTATCACAAAACAACACAGATACTTGAAAAAACCACACTCACTGTGGCAAACGATCTGTTCTGGCTCAACAATACCCTGAATTTCATCAGAACACCTCTGCCTGAGGTCATTTCAGTTATTGAGAAAAACTATAAAGTGACCATTGAACTCAAACAGGAACATTTCAAAAACCTTCGGTTATCATCCTCGTTCACCAACCAGCCGGTTGACTCAATTCTACAAATTATCGCAGGCACTTTTGATATGAAACTGAATAAGAATGGAACACACTATATCCTGGACAACAATGACAGGTAAATTGCATAAACATATTCTATACAGTTCAATTATTCTGTTGTTTCAGACATGCTGTTATGCACAGGCGTATCCGCTTGCAAAAAAGATCACAATTCATATTCAGAATCAGTCAGTAGAGAACGTTCTGGCTTCAATCAGCCGGTCGGCAGATGTTGTTTTTTCGTACAATTCGGATATCATCCCGCTTGATTCATTTGTAACAATCAGGTACGAAAACACAGAAATCCAGAAGATACTGAACAACCTGTTTCCAAATCGTTATACTTACAAAACTTCAGGCAAATACATCATTATACAAAACAAAAAAGTCATTTCAAAAGAGAATAAGCAAACTGAATTACAGGTTAAAGGGAGAATCATGGATTCAGAAACCGGAGATGCATTGGCAAATACATCAGTGTACAGTATTTCAGGGAAAGAGGAAATACTCACCGATTCGTCCGGTGGATTCACGCTGACAGTCAGACCCGGTGATGAAGACTTGTTTATTGCTGTGAACAATGAACATTTTGAGGATACACTTTTACTTATACCTTCGGCACATTCTGATTCTCTGGTCATCAGACTGAGGCCAAAAACCCTTCTTGATTCAATCAGACAAAACCTGAAACAGCTGGATATTGGAAAACCCTTCAAAAAATTGGGAATTTCATCCCTTTTTGTCAGGAAAGACATGATGACACATGCCAGGAATATTGATTACTTTACACAGCGGCCGGTCCAGATATCATTTCTTCCGTTTGCCGGAACAAATTACAGGCTGAGCGGTTCGGTATCAAACATATTTTCCCTGAATATTATTTCGGGCTACTCTTATGGTGTGAACGGTTGTGAAATCGGTGGTGTGCTCAATATCAACAGGGGTTTTGTAAGAGGGTTTCAGGCTGGCGGATTCGGGAACATTACCGGGGGAAAGACAAAGGCTGTTCAGGCAGCAGGATTCTTTAACCAGAATATGGGAAGCGTCAGTGGAGTTCAGTTTGCCGGATTTTACAACATGACCACAGATACTTTAAAAGGAATGCAGGCTTCTGGATTTGCAAACGTTGCAGGCGATACTTCGGCCGGAGCTCAGTTTGCAGGATTTGCAAACGTTGGAGTAAAGACATTTTCAGGAATACAGATCGCAGGATTTGCAAATATTGTATCACATGACATAAAAGGTTTACAAATAAGCGGTTTTACAAATGTCACAGGAAAAACATTACAGGGTATACAAATTGCAGGATTTCTCAATTATGCAAAAAAGGTTGAAGGTTCTCAGATCGGATTGATTAATATTGCTGATAGCGTATCCGGGCTATCCTTCGGCGTTTTCAATCTCATCTTAAATGGATTACACCAGTTTTCAATACATTTCAGCGAAACAGGCTGTAGTAGCCTGAGGCTGAGCCTTGGAACACATCATTTTTATTCAGTATACGGAATTCATCTGATGCCCGTTCAAGGGTCACTCGTACCTGGTTATGAATACGGATTCGGGACGTACCTTTTTCATAAATCTAAGCTGAATCTCAGCATTGATGCCGGAGCGACCTACTTTCCCACAAATAAAATGCAGAATTTTGATGATTTTCTTATTTCAAAAATATCAGCAGATCTGAATGTCAAAATTTCACACCATCTGGCCATTTTTGCCGGGCCAACATATTCAGTCCATATTTCAGAAGACAAAAGTACTGATCCTGCAACGATACCGGACAATCTTATTTTTAATGTAAATATGAGAAAAGAATACGGTCATTACATGTCTACAGGGTGGTTTGGACTGCAGGCTGGTTTAAAACTGGCATTCTAAAATAATCATAAGTTATTTTTTAAAAAAATTCCTATTCAGATAAGAATCCAATAGGGGTATTTTTTTTCTGAGTTGTTATTGATAAGATTACTCAATTATTCATTAATAACAATTACAATGAAACAAAAACTATTTTCTGCGATTGTTTACCTGATTTTGTTGAACAGCCTGAATGCACATTCACAAAACGGCGACAGCTCAAAGACATGCGTCAGGCCTGTTCAGTTGACATTTGTTTATCCACTTGGTACCAACGGCGTTGAATCAGGGAAAATCACCAACAACTTTTCTTTTAATATATTTGCAGGGCACAATGGAGGTCTGAATGGCGCTGAAATCGGAGGTTTTTCAAATACCATCAAACATACAATGACTGGTTTTCAGATTGCGGGATTCAGCAATGTTGTACTTGGAGAGGTTTCGGGCTGCCAGATCAGCGGATTCAGCAATTTCGTAAAACAAAACGTAAAAGGATGCCAGATTGCCGGTTTTTCAAATGTGACAGGAGATTCATCAAAAGTCTCCCAGTTTTCGGGTTTTTCAAATGTGATCAACGGATCAAATAACGGGATTCAAATTTCAGGCTTTTCCAATGTAACTTCTGATGATTATGAAGGTGCACAGATTTGCGGATTCAGCAATGTTTCGAGAGGAACCCACAGAGGGTGCCAGATTGCAGGGTTTTCAAATGTTTCCACAGGCAACCTTGAAGGATTGCAACTGAGCGGATTCATTAATGTTGCAGGGAAACTGAAAGGTGCTCAGATCGGCTTTATCAATGTCTGTGATACCGTTGAAAACGGAATTCCCTTCGGTTTTATCAGTATCGTAACCAAAGGGTACAAAGCCATTGATCTGCATTATGATGAATCGCATTTTTTTAATATCGGTATTCATACAGGAGCAGACCAGTTTTATAACATATTCACAGCAGGTCTCAGAATCAAATCTGAAAATTTCTTCTGGTCATACGGCTATGGTGTCGGATCAAAATTCAGGATGACAGACAGATTGAACACAAATCTTGAGTTAACTTCAACTTACATTTCTCCTGACAAATGGTATCACAAAAGTTTCAATATGATTTGCAGGTTGCAACTGCTTGGGTCGTATAGACTGATAAATCATGTACATCTGTTTGGTGGAGTCAGTGCCAATGCTTTCATTACAAACAGAAAAACGGATGAAGGCATCCTGACCGACAGCGGACTTGTTTCATGGTCATTTTACAGAACAGACACGGGAAATTTTCTGCATAAATTCTATCCTGGATTCAGTGCCGGTATTCGCATATTTTAAACAAACCATTCATTAAAATCCTTACAAAATGAAAACAAATCTCATGAAATCAATTGCAATTTTTGCACTCATCATTATCACAACAATGCTTGTCACATCCTGCCAAAAGGAGTTCGGGAAAGGCCCTGTTGTGAATGTAATCAGAACTGTTGACAATTTTTCAAAAATTAAAGTTGAGAATTCTGCAACAGTGCGTATTAAGAAAGGAGAATTTCAAAAAGTTGAAGTGTCAGATTATGAAAATCTAATCGGTTATTTATCGGTTGAAACAATTAATAATGAGTTGATTATCAAAACAAAGCCTTACAATGTCATTCTGAAAAATTCACTGGCAACAGTAACCATCACTACTCCGGATGTTCTGACAGCAATTAAAATCAGCGGGAGCAGTGATGTGTCAGTTACAGATACCATGTCTACCTTACAAAATGTTCAAATCAGTGGAAGCGGATCATTTGAATCAAAATACAATGCATACACTTCATATATTTCAAGTGAGATTTCCGGATCAGGAGATATCAGTATGAACGGTGTAAACGATAATGTTTATGCAAAAATTTCCGGATCTGGAAATATCAATTTCGGAGGACTCGTATCTCAGCACGCCGTGTGTAATATCAGCGGCAGTGGTGACATTACAGTCAATGCACAGCAAACTCTCAGTGTCACTATCAGCGGCAGTGGAAATGTGTATTACTTCGGCAATCCATCAATTAACACCAATATTTCAGGAAGCGGAAAAATTATCAGATTGAACTGAAATTATATTACATGATAACTCAACTATATAATACCTCATTATCTTAAAATAGGCTTTGAAAAGATTAGTAAATCTTAAAATCTGTCAAATATTCTGTAATACTTATTTAGAACGATACATTATCGTACGCAAAAACTTTGTACTTTTATAATTCATAAACTAAATCTGTGTATCGATGAGGCTGGCTATCATATCAGACATTCACGAAGATGTTGTTAATTTAACAAAAGCATTACGAATGATTGAAAAAGCAAATTGTGATGAAATTATTTGTCTGGGAGATATTGTCGGATTTAGTGTTCCGTATTATAAGTATATTGAAACACGCAATGCCAACCGATGTATCAGTTTGATTTCAGAAAATGTAAAATATGTCGTTGCGGGAAACCATGATCATTATGCCATCAGGAAGCTGCCAACAATTGTTCCCGGATTCAACTTACCTGCAGACTGGTACGAATTGCCTTTCTATAAACGCAAAGAGCTCGCTGCAAATCAGTTATGGCTATTTGAAGACAACGAACTTTCCGCTTTACTTGATGATCAATCCAAAGAATATATCAACAATCTTCCTGAAATGACAACAATTCAAGCCGAAAATCTCAAAATTCTACTGACACATTTTTTAAGCCCTGATATTACTGGTATCACAAAAAACTTCATTTACACATCAGGCGGATTCTCATCACATCATGAATTAATGATCGGGCACGAAGCCAGTTTATCACTTTTTGGACATACTCATCAAAACGGTATGTATATCTTTGACTGCGGAAATGGAAATCCAATCATCTCAAAAAAAACAAAAATCAGTGCATCTCTATGCAGCATTGGTATTCCTGCAATTGCATCTTCAAACGGATTCTCAGGTTTTGCAATTCTTGACACAGAAAAATGTTCGATAGAAGTCAGATCAATTAGACCTGTGTTTAATTTAATATCCGGATAATTATGAATAAAAAAACAGGATCAATGTTGAAGTTTTTTAATAAAATTATACTCCCTTCATTTCTGGCAGTATTACTTTTTATTCTAACATTATTTTTTATTGTAATTCCGGTATTTGAAAATGCAATGATGGACCGGAAACGGGAAATGATTCAGGAGCTTACAAACTCAGCATCAAGTATTCTGGAAAAATATTATAAAGACGAGGTTGAAGGAATGATTTCCAAAGAAGATGCACAGCAAACTGCCATCTCACGCATTCAATATCTTCGTTACGGTGATGAAAACAAAGATTATTTCTGGATCACCGATATGCATCCCAATATGATTATGCATCCATATGTTCCTGAACTAAACGGCACTGATCTGAGTGATTATGAAGATTCACACGGGAAAAAATTGTTTGTTGAATTTGTCAGTATTGTTAAAGAACAGGGACAGGGATTTGTTGACTATATGTGGCAATGGAAAGATGACTCAACACATGTTGTTCCAAAACTTTCATATGTCAAAAAATTTGAACCCTGGGGATGGATTATCGGAACTGGCATTTATATTGAAGATGTCAGAAAAGAAATTTCTGCACTCTCATCAAAGTTAATGTACATAAGCATTATCATTGCAGCTATTACTGCATTGTTACTTACATTCATTTCATTTCAGTCATTGCGCATTGAACGAAAAAGACAATCGGCTGAAAGTAATCTGAAAGAATCACGAGAAAAATATCGATCATTAGTTGAAGCCTCAACTGAAGGACTTGTGATGATCAGTGACAACAGGATCATTTTTGCAAATCCGGTGTTTCTGAAATTATCAGGATTGGCATGGGATGAACTTGAATCGATGAACTGGCAAGATATTTTCATTTTACCAGTACAGTTGAATGAGAAACTTACCCATGGCAATCATGATATTGAGACCGAACCGTTTGAGACTGACATCTCTCTTCCTGTCAATCGTAAAATTCATGCACTCATTCATTTAACACCCATATTATTTTACGGTAAGAAGGCAGTCATCTTTTCAATAAAAGATATCAGCACCGATATTATTATGAAACGCGAGTTGTTTGAAAGTCGTGAGCGGTTCAAGACATTGATGGATAAATTGAATGTTGGTATTTTCAGAACAACAATGGATGCCCGTGGTCGTTTTGTTGAAGCCAATCATACAGCTCTGCAGCTTCTAGGATATAACGATAATGAGCATTTTAAAGAAAAATATATCCTTGATCTGTTTGCTGAAAAAGAAGATAAAAAACAATTCAGAAATGATTTGTTAAATAAGGGATTCATCAGAAACAAGGTCATCAAATTAAAAAAAACTGACGGGGAAATTGCCCATATGATGGTTTCTTTGGCTGTAATTACAGGTGAAGACGGGCAGGCAACATATTGTGATGGAATCATTGAACCATTTTCATCCAAAATAACAGCCAAACAGTTTACTCAAAAGATAATCAACACAAATGAACTGAGAACTCTAATTCATTCAATCGGAGTCCATACATTTATCAAACCACTTCAAACAATCAGGCTGGACCAACCGATTGGAGAGGCTACACTTTTAATGGATGATTTACAAAACAGAGTTCTTTTTGTTTCTGATAATCAAAGTCGGATTCTTGGTTTTGTAACTGATACTGAGATTGCAACTGGTCTGACCACATCGGGATTGAAAAAAAATTCACCCGTTTTTAACATCATGAGATCTCCGCTTATTTCGGTAAAAGAAAACACTTCTGTAATTACTGCAAAATCAATACTAAGAAAAAGATCATATCCTGCTTTAACAGTTTCAGGTTATGATGAAAACATTGTTGGGTACATACACACAAACGACCTTAATGCTATTGATGAAATCCGTATGAGTGAGATTTTTGAAGAAATCGGAAAGGCATTAAGTATAGAAAATCTTACTCAATTACGTTTTGAATTTGTAACCATCATTGCCAAACTAACAGAAAACAAATTACCTTCAAATGTAATACTGCAACTTCTTTCCGAAGTGTTTGATTCCATAACTTCAAGATTGTTTGATTTGGCTTATGTTGAACTGGGCACCCCTCCTGTTGAATTTGCTTTTGTTGTAATGGGGAGTGAAGGCAGACTTGAACAAACACTGAAAACAGATCAGGATAATGCAATGATATATCGGGATACTGAAACAGATATGGAAAGCCATTCCAAATACTTTTTAAATCTTGGAACCTGGATTAATAACGCTCTTCATTACATCGGCTACGCACTTTGCAAAGGTGAAAATATGTCAATGAATCCTCAATGGAACAAACCTTTAAGCGATTGGAAGAACTATTTTTACAAATGGATTAATAGTGGACAACCTAAAGATTTACTTGATATCAATATTTTCTTTGATCTTCGATTTTGTTATGGAACTCCTGCAATTGTTGAAGAGCTTGAATCACATATTCTTTCTGAAAGCAAATCCAATACTGCATTTCTGCATCATCTTGCAAAAAATGCGATGCATTTTAAACCATCAGTAAATCTTTTTGGAAATGTAATAGTTGAATCTGCAGGCGCACCTGCAGATACACTTCGAATTAAAGACAATATTGCAGCCATTGTAAATTTTACAAGAATTTATGCCTTACAACAGGGAATAACAAATAAAAACACAATACTCAGGTTAAGAGAGCTCAACATTAAGGGAGTTTTAAACGATTCGGAATTAACAGAAACCGTTAGAGTATTTGAATATCTTACTTCAATCCGAATTCAACATCAGGCATCGCTAATTCTTGAGAATAAAGAAGCTGACAACATTATTCATGTCAAGACACTTACTGGCTTTGAGCAGACAATGATTAAAAAATCATTATCAATAATAAATGACATGTTAAGCAAGCTCAATTTTGACTTTAAACTAAATTTATAATCAAAAAAATCCCTAATAAAAGTAAACTCTATTTGTCTTCCTTTCTGCTTTTTGGAAAAAAATATCTCATTACACTTTGTTTTTTCTGCTTTTTCCCGAACAATATATTAAGATTATTTTCTGCAGCTAAATTATCAGGCCAAAGTTGCAAAGCATGAAAATATTGTTTGGCTGCATTCTCAAAGTCATTACGATGTCTGAATATAATACCCAGATTTGTATAGCTTACAGATAATCTTCTTTTTGTTTCAAACTGAGCATCAGCAATTTGCTTTGTTCTCTTGCGAATATAGTTGTTTAAATTTGACTTGTTCTTAAACATCTGATCATCTTTTTGAAAGTCTGAGGACACTAATGCTTGAACTTCATTTTTCGGTTTGTCTTCCCATTCTTCAAGCCATTTGGAATACAAATCAATACTTTTTAACACATTCATCTCTGCCAGCTGAAATAATGAGTCTTTTATGATTTGATCTGAATTATTCGAATCCAAAGCCATTGACAAATAAGCAGCAGCTCTGTTATTGTATAAAACCCCTACTTCGTAAGATTCCTTGTAATGATCAATGTCAGCATATATTTCTTCAATTGAATCCATCAGAAGAAATATATTTTCATAATCCGAATGCTCTGCCAGTGAATTGTATTTTTCATACATTTCATGTGCCCGGACAACACGGGGATCAACTGATTTATTTTCAGCATTATAGTACCAACTTGCAACAAGTACTGCACAAATAACAAGAATCGTCATTATTAAAATAAGTACTCTTGTTTGTTTAATTTTCTGAAATTTCATTCTTATTCATGAACCTGTTCAACAAGGAATTTCCTTATTTCAACAGGAGTCGGTTTTGTGATTTTTGAAACAAAAATATTTGTAATTATCGCCAGTGGAGCTCCAATCCATGCAAAGTACCATGCTCCCAACCAATAATTGACAAAATCCTGAAGGGGTAATGTGGCACCAACCTTACCAGCAATAAAATAGGTTAGGGAAATAATTGTAACAACACTACCGGCAATAAGGCCCGCAAGAGCACCCTGTTTATTCGAACCGCTCCACCATATTCCGAGAAGAAATAATGGAAATATTGTACAACCGGCCATTGAAAATGCAAGAGCTACCAGTTCTGCGATAAGTGCCAATTTAGCCAATGCAATTACAGCAACAATAACGGCCATAAGAATGGTCCCTAATCTTGCAACAAGAAGTTGTCTTCTTGCACTCGCCTCAGGATTGATTACCTTAACATAAAGATCATGTGAAAATGCTGAAGCACCAGCCACCAGCAAACCTGAAACAGTGGAAAAAGCAGCAGAGACAGCTCCAGCAGCTAGCAAGCCTACAATAAGAGGATTCACATTGCCCAACTGTGCTGTATAAACGACAATAGCATCCTTAGCCAGTGTCCCAACTTCAGGATGAGCAGCAAGCATCTTTCCAAAAGCAGCATAAACAGGAGCAGTCCAATATAATATACAAATAAAGAACAATCCCCAAACCACTGACCATCTTGCATCTCTTGAATTAGGAACAACATAAAACCTCTGAATAACGTGAGGCAACCCAGCTGTCCCAATCATCAGAGAAAACACAATAGCCATCCATTGAAAAAAAGTTCCTCCGGAAGAAAGAGCCCACGGCATGGCATATTCCGGTGAGGCAACAATTGAAAATTGATTTCCGTAATGATTGAATAGTTCTTTCGTTTCACTTATAGGAACTCCAGTAACAATATCAGAAACAACTGAACCATATCCAATTGGAGGTAATAACCAGAAATAATCAAATTTAAAAAGCAGAATAAAAAGCGGCACTAAAAAGGAAACAATAATAACAATATACTGAATCTGCATATTTTTGGTCACTCCGAGCATTCCTGAAATGAGTGTATAAAGTAAAACAACACCTCCTCCTATAAATACAGCCCAAACATAATCTATTCCCATAATCCATTTGAACATTATACCAATGCCTCCAAACTGACCCACACAATATGAAATTGAAATAATAATTGTAACAACGGCAGCAGCAATTCTTAATGTTTTAGAATAAAATCTGTCTCCAATAAAATCTGAAGCAGTATATTTTCCATATTTTCTAATCTGACCGGCCATTAGAATCAGCAGAAGGACATACCCTCCTGTCCAACCGACAACATAAGCCAGTCCATGATATCCTGCCCCAAACATCAATGCTGCCATGCCGAGAAAACTGGCAGCACTCATCCAGTTGGAAGCAATTGCCATCCCCGAACCAACCCTTGAAATACTTCTTCCTGCAGCATAGTAATCAGAAGTATCCTTCGCACGGAATACAATGCCGACAAGTACAAAAACAACCAGAATACTAATTAAAATAATTGCAGGACCGACTTTAAATCCACCTTCAAGCTCAGTTGCTTTGGCAGATGCAAATAACGAAAATGTTGAAATAATCATTATTAGTGAAAGTAATATCTTTTTCATATTGAATTATTGTTTTAATGAATTAAACTTAAAATTGCCTGGCTGCAGTTTCTTTTCTTTCAATTTTGTCAGTAATAATACAGTATATCCAACATAATCCTATAAAAAGGATTAGCAGAAACACAGCTGAATAAAAATAATGAAAAGGAAATCCCAGAAATTTTGTATCTGTCAACACTGAGCGATTGTGAATCAGATAAAATGGCATCCCTTTTTCTGTAATTTTTTTATTTTCCTCACTAAACACTTCATAATTTTCGGAACTTAAAGAAAACGGAATTATAAGTTTACGTGCATCTGTTGCATCAATGTCCAACATTCCGCACACCTTTTCTTCCAAAACTTTCTTGGATTCAATATAAGCAGGGTCCAATAATCCACTCCCTTCCAATTTTTGCTTTTCAAAGTTTACAACATCCAAATAAAGTTTTTCCTTTTCATCACCTGCCAGTTGAAACAATGCCCATGTAAATCCGTTTGACATTGCAGCCTCATACTCAGGTTTAATGTATACTTTCCCAAGAACATACAACAAAGAGCTGGCAAAATTCTTCAATTGAGCTTCATCGGCAGTTTCTGACTTTACATTTTCCCATACTGAGATAAATGTGTTGTAGGCAGGTTCAGGCACAGGTTTCTGTATCACCCTAAGTAATATCTGAAAGCCAAATACGGCTATTGCCCATATGAGGATCAGCCATATAATCATATTCCTGTTTTTCAATGCTCGGGGACTAACCGGTTTGAAAAAACTAACATGATAGTCGTTTTGATTTGTGTCCATAGGTTTTGGTTGATTAAGCAACAAAAGTAAAAAATTCGTTCAATGAATATTGAATTTAAATTTTGTGATATAACATTGTTTAAAAACAACTTTATTTCAGAAAATGATTTACTTTTACAATAAAAAATGAAATTTAGAAAAGATATTCAGTGCAATGAATGTTTGCTAAAATGTGATATATATCTGACATTACGGAAAAATGGCAATGATTTTTCCAATGTCAATCCTCTGCATGTCTCCTATCGCAGACATGAAATCATCTGCAAGCAGGGAAATGAGGTCACACATGCCATTTATCTGGTCAAGGGAACTGCCAAGCTCTATATTGAAGGACTAAACAACCGGAACATCATCCTGTATATCATGAAGCCCCACAGCTACATTGGGTTACTTTCATTTTTTGAGACCCCAACGTATTCTTATTCAGTTACTGCACTGGAAGATAGTGAGATATGTATGATTGATCTGAATTACATAAAAAAACTTTATGTGGAGAACCACGATTTTCTCATCAAACTCAATGAGGCATTTGGCAAATCGGTTGCATCCATCATGCATAAAATTATCACGCTGAATCAGAAAAACATAAGAGGCCGGTTTGCAGACAGCCTGCTCTATTTATCGAAATTACAAAACAACCTGAGGTTTGAAATGTTACTTACGAGGCGGGAACTTGGAGAATTGTCGGCAATTTCGGAAGAAAATACAGTCAGACTTCTTACAGAACTTAAAAGAGAAGGAATTATTGAAGTTCAAGGGAGACAAATTACAATACTTGACGACAAACTGTTAAAGAAAATCAGCGAGGTTGGATAGCTTCATCAAAGCATACTGATCATTTTCCCGACAGATTGCCATAATAATCCAGCAGTTTTGTCCCAGGAAAATTCTGTTTTTCTTCTACGACCAGCAGCCACAAGTTTTTCAGCAAGTTCAGGCTCATTAACAATGCGCATCATTGCTCCGGTGATCGCTTCGGTATCAGAGGGATTTACACACAGGGCAGCATCGCCGGCAACTTCGGGCATTGAAGTCACATTGGAAGTTATAACCGGTGTCTCTGCATAAAATGCTTCCAGGATGGGAATCCCGAATCCTTCAAACAGAGATACGTACATCAGTGCAGTTGCCGATGAAATCACAGCTCCCAGCCGATCTGAAGACAACCTTCCTGCAAAAATCACATCATTCTTAAAACGCATGATGTTCCAAACATCCTCAAGTTCTTTGTTCCAGATCCAACGATCACCCACAATCATAAACTTTTCCTTAGCTTCGGGGTTTTGTTGTTTGTAATACTCGAATGCCAGTAATTGATTTGAAAGATTTTTCCTCGGATGTATTGTCCCGACAAATAAAAAATATGGGTGACCATTTGCAAACTGCTCTCTGACTTGATTTTTCTCCCAATCAGTAAATTTTCTGAATTTCGTATTCGCTCCGTTGTAGACAACATCAATTTCTGAGGGATCTGCACCATATTGACTGACAAGATCCTTTTTTGTAAATTGTGAAACAGTCGCAATCCGGTTTGGTTTGTGAACAAACTTTGGTGTATATTTCCGTAAATAATTTGAAATTCCAGCAGGGAGATGTTCAGGATAATGTTCAAAGCCGATGTCATGAATAACGATCAATGACGGAATATTAATTTTCAGCGACATCATGCTGTCAGGATAGATGATAACATCCGGGTTAATTTTCCTGATCACAACAGGCAAAACGTATTCAAACCAAAACCTGAGTAAAATAGCTCTGTATCTGGACTTAAAAAAAGTCACAACCGGGATAATGTTATCTGAAGTAATGAATTTCTTATCATATGGTCTGTCAAAAATATAGTAGAAAGTGTGCTCAGGATTATTTGCAGCGATTCTGCTCATCGTCTCAAAAGTAAACACCTCAATACCTGTCATTCTTTCTTGCCTGAGCAAACGGGTATTCACTGCAATCTTCATAATTTTGTACTTGGATTTTACAAAGTTAACATTAATTTAAAAATTGCCCGGCAAAAACAAAACAGCATTGCGATTTATGATATTTTTGCCTTACTTTTGCCTTGGCAACAGTCAATGTTATGCAACGAAAATTTCTTTCAAGTCTGATCATTCTGCTCGGTGTAAACCTCATCATCAAACCTGTCTGGATACTCGGTATTGACAGGACAGTGCAAAATATTACAGGCCCTGCCGAATATGGTTTTTACTTTGCCATTCTGAATTTTTCATTTCTGTTCAACATTTTACTGGACTTTGGCATTACTAATTTCAATAACAGAAATATTGCCCAAAATGAGCATTTACTTCAGAAACACTTTTCTGGTATTTCAATGTTGAAGTTTATGCTTGCTGGACTGTATCTTGCAGCAACATTCATAACTGGGTACATCATTGGATATGACAGCAGACAGTTCCATTTTCTGATTTTTTTAAGCATCAATCAGTTTTTGTTATCTTTCATACTTTACCTCCGTTCAAATATTTCCGGATTGCAGCTTTTCAAAACTGACAGTCTTTTGTCTGTACTTGACAGGTTGTTGATGATAATCTTCTGTTCTGTCCTGATTTGGGGAAATCTGATCAAAGGATCATTCAGGATTGAATGGTTTATTTATGCACAAACCATTGCCTATGCATGTACTTTTATTATTTGTCTGACGATTGTTGTGATCAAGGCAAAATACAGAAAGCCGGGATGGAATCTTGCTTTCTTTTTGCTCATTCTCAGACAAAGCTCTCCTTTTGCACTCTTAATTTTGTTAATGACATTTTATAACAGAATTGACTCTGTTATGCTCGAACGTATGCTTCCCGATGGGAATCATCAGGCAGGGATATATGCAGCTGCTTACCGCTTGCTGGATGCCTTTAATATGATCGCTTATCTTTTTTCAGTCATTCTGCTGCCATTATTTGCACGTATGATTAAACTGAAAGAAAATATTTTGCCAATCATAAGAACATCTTTCAGCCTGTTATTTATTTTCTCTACTTACGTTGCATTGTTTACCAGTTTTCACAGCGGAGATCTGATGAGTATTATGTATTACAGCAATACATCTGAATCAGCGGATGTTTTCAGGATTCTGATGTTTTGTCTCATTCCTGTTTCCATGACATATGTTTTCGGAACACTTCTGACGGCCAACGGAAGTTTAAAAGTATTAAACATCATTGCATTTTGTGGTATGTTGCTCAACATCGGACTCAACCTGCTTGTAATCCCCAGATATGAAGCCATTGGAGCTGCCGCTGTATCACTTATTACACAGTCAATCACTGCTATATTGCAACTTCTCTATGTTGTTGTTCTTTTTAAAATTAAACCCGGCTCAGGATATATGCTCAAACTGGGGTTACATTTGATTATACTGATTGCTTCAGTTGCTTTTGTCAGACAGTTTACTGTAAATACCGGTCTGGCATTTTTGATAAGTGGAACCGTTACATTACTTTCAGCTTTGCTTCTTGGGGTCCTGAAACCGGTAAAATTTATGAAGTTGATGTTCGACAGGAATTTTGACAAAAATGTTGATTGATTGTGTTAATCAACAACTTTCTTATCAATGTATTTTGAATTGAGAAGGCGAAGAGCACCCATGTAATCCATTTCAAATTCCAGCAGATTACCGACTTTCAGTTTTTGCGGATTATTTTTCAGATCAACAACGATCATATCTGAGCTGGCTCCAATAATATCCTGATAGCTTTCAACCGGTTTAATGTGCGTTGTATCAACATCCAAAGACCCGATATCAATAATGGCTCTGTGGGAATGTTCATGTTCAGGCGTTTCATCAAAGTCAAATGCCTCACCTTCAACATTGAGTCCCATTTCACCTGAAGGCGTCATAGGTTTTTCAATAAGCTCAATGATCTCGGCATAAAATCTAATCACATCACTATGCATCTCTTTAAATGGCTGATTATGATACACATCCGTACCAATAAACAGAGTCTCACCAACACGAAAATGATTAATTCCGCGAGGCATCCTGTTTTGAAATATCAGAGGGATTGTTACTGATGCTCCACCAGAAACGAACGGAATTTTTGTGTTAAATTTTGCCTCAACAAGTTCCTTGTACAAACTAAGCTGAATGAGTTTGTCTTCGTTGGGCAACACCCCGTACAAACAGGTGAGATTTGTGCCTATTCCAACAACTTCGATATTTGGTAAATTAAAAACCTCAGCATAAAAGTCAATAAAATCTTCACGCATAACTCCTTCTCTCAACTCTCCCATTTCTATCATAATCAGAATTTTATGAACTTTCCCCTGATTCTGAGCTTCTTTTGACAACAGCTTGATGGTAGCAAGCTCTGTGTTGAAACTGATGTCCGCAAATTCCACAACACCTTTCAAAGCACGTTTGGCGGGTGGTTTTATATAAATCGTCTCTATTGTAGAATCTATTGATTTGATGGTTTTCAGGTTTGAAACTCTGGAATCACAAATCTGTTTCACTCCCAGAGAGATCAGCTCCTTCAAATAGGATTTCTCTCCGCAAAGCAACTTGGAAACCACAGCCCATTGAATACCATTTCTTTTAAACAAGTCGTCAAGATATTTGTAATTCTCTCTGAGTTTTTGTCTGTTTAATGTAATAAATGCCATATGATTTTATTTATTTGGACATCTCATTTCAAGATATTTGCTTGAAAAACCGAATTTTTCATACAGAAAACGAGCCGGATTATCAGGTTCAACATGTAATTTTACAGAACCTTCTGCTTTTTCAAGTGTTTTACTCATTAATTTTTTTCCCAGTCCCTGACCTCTGTAATCTTTATGTGTTGCAATATAGACAAGAATATTGGCCGGAATATATCCATCCATTCCTGTTTTATTAACAATCACGGCCCCAACAGGGACATCATTATCTCTGGCCAGCAGGGCAAAACCTCCGAAAGAATCACCAACTTTCAGGGCATAATTCAAACATCGTTCAATATCTTCTTTCGGATCACCATACTGCTCGAGATGCTCAAACAGAAAATCAATAATCTGATTCTTTTCATTCAGATCTGGCATATTTAATTTATCAAACTCTTTCAATAAAAACATAATTCTTCCTTTAATTTAAATTACACAAATAAATTTTTGATTTTCATTCATCAGGACTCAGCTAATTAAATTCAACTAACCAATTTGTGTGAAAAAAATCCTGCGTTTTACAAAATTACAAAAAAAAAATTAAATTGTAAAAACATCATAAAGAAACAGGTTTATCACTTCAAAACTTGTATATTTGCAAAAATTCGAAAGTATCTTATTTGATGATTGTCAATATATTTGTCCCGTGCATTATTGATCAGATTTACCCGCAAACTGCGGTTAATATGGAAAAGATCCTTTCACATTTTGGTATTGAAACACAATACATTGAAGAACAGACATGCTGCGGGCAGATCGCATATAAAAACGGTTATTTTGATCAGGCTCAGGAACTCGGTGAAAAATTTATCAAAGAGTTCAACAATGGACTTAATGTTGTCATGCCAAGCATATCATGTGCTGTGATGGTCCGAAAATATTATCCTGAAATTTTTTATAATTCCTCTCTGCATAATGATCTGAAGCAACTCATTCCCAAAACTTTTGAATTCACGGATTTTCTGTACAATGTTGCCGGTATTCAAACCCTCAATTCGAGATACAGCTCAAGAATTGCAATACACACAAGTTGCTCTGGTCTAAGGGATTATGGCAACAGCAATCTCATGAACAAACTCTTATCTACTGTTGATGGGCTGGTTATACTCAACATGAAAGATGCTGATGTTTGTTGCGGATTCGGTGGGTCGTTTGCCATCAGGAATCATCATATTTCTGCAGCTATGGGTAAAGATAAGTTACAAAATGCCATTGATACCGGAGCACAATATCTGATTTCTAACGAAGCATCCTGCCTGATGCATCTGAAAACAATGGCAAAAAAACACAAATTACCCATTGAACCAATCCATATTATTGATTTTATTGCATTAATATTAAATTTGTAGTTTACAAATTTTTCATTCATGAAGAAATCCAGTGCGAACTCAATAAAATCATGGGCTCCAGAAGACAGACCCCGTGAAAAAATGATACTCAAAGGCAGAAGCTCTCTTTCTGATGCCGAATTACTCGCCATACTACTTCGAAGTGGTAATTCCCGCGAATCTGCTCTGGATCTTGCAAAACACATCCTGCGTGACTCTGATAATGATCTGAATGAATTAGGTAAACATTCTGCTGAACGTTTTATGCAATATCCCGGTGTAGGTGAAGCAAAAGCAGTTTCAATTGTGGCAGCACTTGAACTGGGACGAAGACGCAGGGAATCAAAAATTAAAAAAGTCAATGCGATTACAAGCAGCAGGGATGTATTTGAATATATGCAAAGTGTGCTTACTGACCTTCAACATGAAGAATTCTGGGCTTTATTTCTGAATGTCAAAAATCACATTCTTTCCAGGGTGTTAATTGGAGAAGGTGGAACAACCCAAACCGTTGTTGATCCGAAAAAGGTTTTCAGGCTTGCTATAGAACATAACGCTGTAAATATTCTGGTTTGTCACAATCATCCCTCCGGTGGAATTCAGCCTAGCCAATCAGATATAAATCTCACAAGGAAACTTCGTGAAGGGGCAAAAATTCTGGATATGTCTCTGATTGATCATGTGATCCTCGGCAACGAAAATTATTATAGTTTTGCAGACCAGGGTGTATTAGATCATTAAAACAGAATACTTGTGATAAAGATTTTAACTATTATCGGGGCGCGACCACAAATCATCAAAGCTGCTGCCCTAAGTCGGGCAATAAGAGAACGTTTTGCTGATCAGATTATTGAAATTTTTGTCCATACGGGACAGCATTATGACCATAATATGTCAGATGTTTTCATTGAAGAACTTGGGCTGCAACAACCACATTATCAACTTGGAATAGGCTCCGGACCTCATGGAAAGCAAACTGCTTCAATGATTGGTGCTCTTGAAGAAATTCTTCTTAAAGAACAACCCCGTTGGTGCATTTTATTCGGCGACACAAACTCAACTCTTGCAGGAGCAATTGCTGCTGCCAAATTACAAATTCCTATTGCTCACATTGAGGCCGGTCTTCGTTCTTTTGACAAAACAATGCCTGAAGAACTCAACAGAATTGTCTGTGACCATTTTTCCACTCTTCTGTTTACACCTACAAAAACTGCCATCCATAATCTTGAAAATGAGGGCTTCAGATCAACTGTATCGCCCCCCTACAGTATGAATCATCCTGCAATTATTCACAGTGGTGATATCATGTACGACAACACTTTATACTTTTCTGAAGTTGCTGTCAATAAAACAACTATTCTGGAAAAATTGAGTCTTACACATTCTCCTTTTGCTTTATGCACCATTCACAGACAACACAATACAGATGATCCAAAACGACTGACTGACATTTTTCAGTCAATTCTTGAATTGTCTGAGGAAACCAACCTGAGGTACATCATTCCACTCCACCCACGAACTTTAAAAATGATTCAAAAATTGCCAGAGAAAAAACTATATCCTTCACTGATAAAAAGCACAGCAGTTCAAATTACAGAACCTGTTTCATTTCTCGAAATGACTGCACTTGAGGCCAATTCAACACTCATACTGACTGATTCCGGAGGTGTGCAGAAAGAAGCCTTCTTCATGAAAAAGCCTTGCGTCATTCTCAGAAATGAAACCGAGTGGGTTGAAATCTTAGAACATCAAACAGGAATATTGGCAGATGCAGATATTTCAAAAATAAAAAATGCTGTCTTTCGTTTTATTACCAACCCTCCTGACCAGTTTCCTGAGATTTTTGGTGACGGACATTCTGCAGTAAACATATGCAATTCGCTCATAGATTATGCTTAAAAAATGCTTTTTATAATGTTTGAAAAACTCAATGATTTTATTTCAATAATCTATATCGGTGTTTTTATTTCATTTGCTGCACTTATCGGTATCGTCATTAACAAATACAGTTTGGTTTTCAGACAGGGTTTTGAACTGGATATTGCCATAAGCTGCCTCAGTATTTTTGCACTTGTTATCCCCATTGTACTCCATTATACAAAATCATTGAACCTTTTCCGGATCATAACCGGATTTATTCTTCTGTTGTTATTATATGTTGACCTTTTTATCTGGATTGTCATTTTCCACGGTTTCAAGGCACTGCCTTCACCGGTTAAGTCATTGAATTTTCTCCTTCCTACTGCATTGTTTTTTATTGTAACAATTGTTTTTGTATTATCCCAGTCACAAAAAAATTGGGAGGAACATCCTTGAAAAACATTCTTGTGTATACAGAAAATCCCTGTGTAAGAACACAATATATTGCAGATACACTTCTGACCAATTTTCAGGGTATTGGTGTTGAAATCACACATTCTCCGGATGTGTTTCTTCAGGCTGATAACCCAAAATTCTCATATCTTCCAAGAGGGCTTGATCACATTCCCAATATCCTCAACAGCAATACAATCTGGAATGATTCAATATATCATCTCACATTGCCAAAAACTTCATTTACTGAACTTAAAGGATTACACAATGATACTGATGTGTTATCAATTGGTTTTTTTCTGCTGTCAAGAGCTGAAGAGTATGTTTCACAAAATCATGATAAGCACGGTAGATACCGATCATCCGAATCTGAAGCTGCAAAAGCTCAGTTACTTCAGACACCACTTGTGGATATGATTTCTGAACATCTGGTAAAGTGGCTCCAATCCTTTTATCCTGATCTCACATCAAATCCAAAACCAAATCGAACCATTCTTACTTTTGACATTGACATGGCATATGCCATTCTTGGGAAGCCATTCATAAGACAGGCTGGTGGTACTTTTCTTGAACTTATTTCGGGTCATTTCTCAAAATTAAAAGACAGGATTCAAATCCTTCAGCACAAAAAATCCGATCCGTTTGATGTATATCGTTACCTTGAAAAACTTGCTGCTGAAACCGGATTACCAATGATTTTCTTTTTCAATATGTGTTCACATGGTAGATTTGACAAAGCCATCAACACTAAACACAAAATGTTCAGAAATCTTGTCCAAAGAGTTTCTGAATTTGCTGAAATTGGACTTCATCCCTCATACATAGGAGGCCAGAATGCAGAAACCATCATTGCTGAAAAACAGATACTTGAAAACATAACCGGTAGAGAAATACAACATAGCCGTCAGCATTTTCTCAAGCTTCACATTCCAAAAACTGTTAGAGCATTGGCCAGGGCAGGCATTAAAAATGATTATACAATGGGGTTTGCCGAAACACCCGGCTGGAGAGCCGGAACCACGAAACCATTCAGAATTTTTGATATTCAGCAAAATGCAATAACGACAGTAACAACACATCCTATTTCATTTATGGATGGGACCCTAAGAGAATATCTCGATTTGACTCCTGAAAAAGCAATCCAACAGATATTTGAAATTAAAAAAATCACAGAACAGCATTCCGGCATATTCATTCCTTTGTGGCACAATGAAACCATCAGCGAAACAGGCAAATGGAAGCAATGGCGCAGTTGTGTCTTTGAACCCATGATCGAACAAATAATAAAGAATCAAACATGATACGTCTGTTAAGACATCACGAGATTAATATGAACAAATGGGATGAGTGCATCCTCACATCTCCGGGAGGCACTGTGTATGCTTTTTCGTGGTATCTTAATCATGTGGCAGGTCAATGGGATGCCATTGTTGAAGATGACTATCAGTCTGTTTTTCCGTTACCAAGGAAAAAAAAATTTGGTATCAAATACGCACTTCAACCTTTTTGGACACAGCAACTTGGCTTGTTTTCCAAAAATATTATCACTCCGGAAAAAAGTATTCAGTTTCTTAACGAAGCATTCAGGAATGTTTTATATTTTGACATGAATCTGAACAATTTGCAGACACTTCCTCAGAATTATAGTTTCAAATTAATTGAAAATAACAATTTTCAACTTCAACTTTTTCAAAGTTATGAACAGATACATGCAGCATATTCTGACAATCTGAAGCGAAAACTTAGAAAAGCTCGGGATCTGATTTTAATTGAAAACATCTCTCATGAACCAATCATCAGTATGTTTCGAAAGTATAGAGGGAGAAGCATTCATAAACTCGATGAATCGGCTTATAAAAGATTTACAGCATTGATCTATCATTGCAGAAGCAATGGTGTTGCAAAAATTATCGGTGTTTCAGATAAAACAAACACTTTGCTTTGTGGAGCTATTTTTTTAATAATGAAAGATAAAGCCATTTTGATTTTCAGTGCGGTCAGTGATGTTGGGCGTGAAAAGTCAGCCATGCCATGGCTCATCGACGGCTTTATTGCTCATAACCAGCAAAAAACAATAACTCTTGATTTTGAAGGGAGCAACGATCCAAATCTCGCAAGATTTTACAAAAGTTTTGGAGCCACCAATGTCCCTTATCTGAGAATAATAAAGAATAAACTACCTCTTCCCGATACATTTATCCATTTGTTGAGAAAGAAATAATTAAACAGAAATTCACAAAACACCTTTTTTAGCCCTGTAAAAATCAACTGAAGATAATTGTTTTGAAATTGATTTTGTTCAAAACATCAGAAAAATCATTATTCTTCCATATTTTTTTTTAAATTTGCACAAACAAACTCGCCTATGCATTCTGAGTTGTTGCAGTCTCTTGTTATCATTTTCGGAGTTTCTGCATTTACTGTATTCATATTAAACAGATTCAAGATTCCTTCAGTTGCCGGATTTCTGCTGGCGGGTATACTGATCGGACCCCATGCACTCGGATGGATTTCAGTCATTGAGGAAATCGAACTTTTTGCAGAGGTTGGTGTTATTTTGTTATTGTTTACAATTGGAATGGAATTTTCCCTGAAAAAACTGTTAAGAATGCGACGTGTAGTTTTTGGATCGGGCTTATTTCAGGTCATCACAACAATCATTTCCACCTTTCTTATTGCATATGTTTTTTATGATTTACCTTTTGCAAAGGCTGTTTTCTGGGGTTTTCTCATTGCACTGAGCAGTACTGCTATTGTAGTGAAATCCATAGCTGACAATAATGAAAGCACATCACCACAGGGCAGAGCAATGATCGGAATAGTCCTGTTCCAGGACCTCAGTGTTGTACTCTTCATTGTTCTAATTCCATTAATGGGAGGAAATATTGAATTTTCAATTACAGAGACAGCAATCATCATTTTAAAAGCAATTGCGGTTATAGTGTTTGTTATTGCCGGTTCAAGATGGCTTGTCCCATTCATTTTTGATCAGATTGTCAAAACAAAAAGCCGTGAGTTGTTTATTATATCCATTATTTTGTTTTGTGTGGGAACAGCAATGTTTACGAATGTCATGGGACTGTCATTATCCCTCGGGGCCTTTCTGGCAGGCATGATGCTTTCCGAATCTGATTATGCTTATCAGGCAATGGCTGACATTGTACCGTTTAAAGAAAGTTTTATCGGCTTATTTTTTGTATCAGTTGGTATGCTTCTAAACGTTACATTTGCTGCCAATCATCTGTTTCTGATTTTACTTTTCTTTTTTGCAATTATAATCATCAAAGCAATTGTTGGCTTCATTGCTGTAAAGTTAGCAGGCTTTACAACAAGAATCTCAATTATATCAGGACTTGGCATCGCTCAGATAGGTGAATTTTCTTTCGTTCTGGCAATGGAGGGAAGATTAAACGGTTTGATGAGCGTCGAGTTATATCAGATTTTTATTGCAACAAGTGTTTTATCCATGTTTGCGACTCCATTCATCCTGAAAAGTTCTCCGGCAATTGCCACCTGGATTTTAAAAAAGATTCAAAAGAGTTATTTTAAAAATCATCAGATATCAAAATATTCTCAGGAGTTTCTGAGCAGAGACTCAAAAAGCGACCATGTCATCATTGCGGGCTTTGGATTTAACGGACGAAACCTGGCTAACATTCTAAAACAAGCAGAAATTCCCTATACGATTCTTGATATTGACATGAACCTTGTAAAACAATACAAGCGAAAAGGGGAACCCATATTTTACGGTGATGCATCCTCTCAGGATGTTCTGGATCATCTTGGAATTAAAAAGGCAAAAATGCTGGTAGTCACAATTTCCAATCCGATTGTTCAACGAATTATTATCAGCAATGCCAGAACTCTTAGTAAATGCCTATACATTCTTGTTCGCACAAAACATGTCAGATCAGTTACAGAACTAAAAAACACAGGCGCCAATGATGTTATTCCTGAAGAATTTGAGACATCTCTGGAATTTTTTCACAGAGTATTTCTCTATTACAATGTCTCATCCGAAACAATAGAAAGTACACTCGAAACCATCAGGCAAAACAACTACTCCCTGCTTCGGAACTCAAGTGAAGACAAAATGGTGCTACTTGGTAAACTTCAATGCATTCCGGAAGTTGATATCAGATCTGTAAAAATTTCCAAATACTCCAGTCACATAGGTAAAACAATCCGAGAGCTGAATGTACGCCAGGTGACTGGAGTTTCTATACTGGCAATCCGAAGGGGTGATGAACTGATAACAACTCCTAACCTGGAAACTCCACTGCAGGCCAATGATATTCTTTTGTTCACAGGTGATAATCAAAGCATCACAAAAGCCCTGGGATTCTTTTAAATTATTTTGATTTTTCACGCATCATCCTTGGGAATTCTTGATTCTGTTGCAGATACTGTTTGTGATAGTCGCTGAATCCGGACACTGATATCTCTGAATTGATCCTGATTTTTTGCTTGATTCAGTAAGATTGTCTTTGTTGTTTCTTCTTTAATTTCGCTGATTTTTTCACTTAAAAGGCTCAGATTTTCTGCCATTCCATTCAATGATTCAAGCGTTTTTAGTTGATCATTCTGTTCTTTCTGCATTTCTTTAATTTTCTGTCTTAATTCCGAAAGCTGCTGCTCAGTCAAGGTATTCAATTTGTCAATTTTTTCCTTTGAACTCAGATTCATTGCATTCACAGATTCATTAACCTCCAGAATTTTTTGTTGAAGATCGCGGCTTAACTCCTGAACCTGAGCTGTTGCAAGAAGTGTGCTGTTATCAACCATCGATATTGTTTCGTTCTTAAGATCTTTCATACATTTATGCTGAAATAGATCAAAATCTTTTAAAAGTTTCGAATAATAAAAAAAGATAAATACTACTCCAAGAATGCAGGTAAATAAAAAAATATATACAATGAGGAAATGTATTTTCTGACGTTTATGAATTTTTTCTCTTAATTTTTTTTGATTTTCAACGGCATCATTGATAAGAACGATATCTTTGCGAATGTCATCCTGAAATTTTAAAAATTGCTTGCTCATGAGTTGTGTGCTTTTCTCGTGTGAAGAAACAAAACCGGACATTTCTTCATTAAGTTTTTTATCCATTTCAATCTGACTGTTTTGAATATTTTTAATATGCCGGTCATTTTGCTTCACTCCATTTGACAATTCATTAATTGTTTGCACCATTGATGATATATCTTCGGTTTGAGCAGCTGAGACCAATACGAACATCAAACAAAACATTAAAATATAAAATTTTTTCATAATTTAAATTTTTATGATAATTTGCAAATTGTCACACAATTCAAATGCAATACAAGCATAAAACATGTGTTCGTCGTGAAAAACTTTGTAAATATACAATAATAATAATCTTATTGCAATTTTTTTTTGCAAAACACAATTGATAAACCACGCATCTCGCTCACAATGAAAAACTTACAATGCAAAAAAACTCAATTGGGACTTGACCGAGAAGTGAAGTTTAAACCATTTCGGTTGGTAAAATTTCTGATGCAACGACAGCTTCTGCATTTTCATCATTAATATCAGACTCATATCTGAGGTTATCAATGATAAAATCCTGTCTCTCAGGAGTATTCTTTCCCATATAAAACGAGAGCATATCTTTAATTGAATATTCTTTTTTCAGAATAATTGGTTCAAGTCGCATTGAGCTGCCGATGAAGTGTTTAAACTCATCAGGTGAGATTTCGCCAAGACCCTTAAATCGGGTAATTTCTGAATTTTTACCAAGGGTTTCAACAGCTTTTCTCTTCTCATCCCCGTTGTAACAATACATTGTTTTTTGTCTGTTTCTGACCCTGAACAATGGAGTTTGAAGGATATACAAATGTCCTGCACGAACCAGATCAGGAAAAAACTGAAGAAAAAAAGTTAACAGGAGTAATCTGATGTGCATCCCATCTACATCAGCATCTGTGGCAATCACAACATTATTATAGCGAAGGTTTTCAATACCATCTTCAATGTTCAGGGCTGACTGTAAAAGATTAAATTCTTCATTTTCATAAACCAGTTTTTTTGTCTGACCATATGAATTAAGGGGTTTCCCTTTCAGGCTGAATACGGCCTGTGTGTTAACATCCCTGGATTTGGTGATGGAGCCGCTGGCAGAATCTCCTTCTGTTATAAACAGTGTGGTTTCAAGCTTACGGTTATTATTTTGGTCTGTGAGATGAATGCGACAATCACGAAGTTTTTTATTATGCAAACTGACTTTTTTAATACTTTCTTTTGAAAGTTTTTTGATATTTGCCATCTCCTTTCGCTCTTTCTCGCTTTGAAGAATTTTGGTTTGCAAAGCTTCGCTCACTTCAGGATTCATATGCAGATAATTGTCAAGATGTTTTTTGACAATTTCGTTGATATAATACCTGATCGTTCTGCCATTTGGTTCCATGTGCTGCGATCCCAACTTGGTTTTGGTCTGTGATTCAAACACTGGCTCATGAATTTTGATACTGAGCGCTGCCGAAATCGACGATCTGATATCTGATGAATCGAAATCCTTTCTGAAAAACTCACGAATTGTTTTCACCAGTGCTTCCTTGAATGCAGCAACATGTGTCCCCCCCTGAGAAGTGTATTGTCCATTCACAAAAGAATAGTAATCTTCACCGTACTGATTTGAAATATGTGTAAAAGCAAATTCAAAATCCTTATCTTCAATATGAATGATCGGATAAAGTGTTTCACCTGAAATATTGTGTTCGAGAAGGTCAAGCAAGCCCTTCTGAGACTGAAAGACCTGCTTGTTGAAGATGATTTTTAGATTTCTGTTCAAAAAAGCATAATTCCACAATTGTTTCTCAACATATTCATCTAAATATTCATAATCTCCAAATATATCAGGATCTGGGGTGAACCTGACTTCTGTACCGTTTGGTTTATTTGTTTTTTCATTTATCGTTTGTATAAGAACTCCACCGTCTGTGAATTCAGCATACGATGTTTCTCCATCACGAAAAGACTGAACCAAAAAACTTCTGGAAAGTGCATTCACAGCTTTTACACCAACACCGTTGAGTCCCACTGTTCTTTTAAAGGCTTCAGAATCATACTTTGCCCCGGTATTCATTTTTGATACAACATCGACCACACTGCCAAGCGGAATGCCACGACCATAATCACGAACTAAAACTGATTTGTTATCGGTAATTTCAATTTCAATCTTTTTTCCATAACCCATGATGTATTCATCAATACTGTTATCGATCACTTCCTTCATCAAAACATAAATACCGTCATCTCTTGATGAGCCATCGCCTAGTTTCCCGATGTACATTCCGGGACGCAACCTGATATGTTCTTTCCAATCCAGTGTTTGAATACTGGATTCACTGTAATTGCCGTTGCCGTTCCCGTTACTGTTTTCAATAATATCCATATTTTGCAAAATTAGTCAGAATCATTGATTTGTCAACGGTTTTAATTAAAAAATTCAACAAAATTATTAACACTCTGAACACAAATACAAATGGTTCACTGTACAGAAATTCGGAATTACGGAATGTGAAATTTGTTGAATCATTTTGAATATCCCCGAATACTTTTATGATTTACGAAATAGTTCATTATACAAAGGGATATCTCTAAAAAAGATTACATTTTCTCCTGATATGTCTGCCATAATATGATGCAACCCGTTTGTCAGGAAAAGCCATTTCGCCTTTAGCTGGCGATTATACATACACGCCTGATAAAAAACATTTTCATTAACTGTAACTTCCGGAGCTTTACATTCGATAATAACCAGAGGTTGAGCAGATTGATCAAACACAACAGCATCAGCGCGACGGGAAAGTCGGTTGTACTTCACCTGAATTTCAACAGCTATTCTTCCGGAAGGATAGCCCAGATTCTGCGTCAGGTTATTGAGAAATGACTGTCTGACCCATTCTTCCGGAGTAAGTTTCACCCATTGTTTTCTGATTTGATCGAAAATTTCATAGCTCTCATTTTTCAGTCTGACTCTTGGCTGAAACGGTGGCAGGTTTAGTACGGTCAATTGAAGGCTCATTTTCAAAGTTGAAGTTCCTATTTTTTAACTATTTTTGCAAAATATTGCATTCTTTGCAAAAATAATTTATTTCATGAAATAATTCTCAGGCTGATGAAAACAAAAGAAGAAATCGTTCATAACTGGTTACAACGGTATACCGGAGTTTCACTTGAAGAAATTTCAAAACACATTCTTCTTGTTAATTTCCATCAGTATCTTGAATTGTTTTCTTCACTTCACAATCATGCCGAAATTAAAGGAATTGACAAGACAATGCCCAATGTCACTGCCGACGGAATCACTATTATCAATTTTGGAATGGGAAGTGCCAATGCAGCAACCATAATGGATTTGCTTTCTGCTATTGAACCAAAGGCTGTATTATTTCTCGGAAAATGTGGAGGACTTAAGAAAATCAACAATCTTGGCGACTTAATTCTTCCAATTGCTGCAATCAGAGGAGAGGGAACGTCCAATGACTATTTCCCTCCCGAAGTTCCTGCTCTGCCAGCATTTAGCCTTCAACGTGCAGTTTCAACGACCATTCGCGATTTTGACCGGGATTACTGGACTGGCACAGTTTTTACAACAAACCGAAGAGTTTGGGAACATGATGAAGAATTTAAAGACTATCTGCGACGTATCAGATGTATGGGAATAGATATGGAAACTGCAACACTGTTTACTGTCGGCTTTTACAACCATATCCCAACAGGTGCATTGCTTCTTGTGAGTGACCAGCCCATGGTGCCAGAAGGTGTTAAAACTGAAGAAAGTGATAAAAAGATCAGTGCCATGTATCTTGAAGACCATCTCAAAATTGGAATTAAAGCCCTTTCTATCATTAAAAACCAGGGGCGTTCAGTGAAACATCTGAAATTTGACAGCAGACTTTAACAGCAAACAAGCATTCATGGAAGCCACTTACAGGGAAATCATTTCAGATCTTCAGAAAAAGATTTATCATCCGGTTTATCTTCTTGCAGGAGAGGAGTCTTATTTCATTGATAAAATCTCGGATGAAATTGAAGAAAAGGTACTTACCCCTGATGAAAAAGAATTTAATCAGGCCGTTCTTTACGGACGTGATATTGATGTCCCGACAGTCATAGATCATGTAAAACGATATCCGATGATGTCGAATTATCAGGTTGTAATAATTAAGGAAGCTCAGGATATCCAGGCTATTGAGCAACTTGCAGCTTATATTGAAAAACCTGTGCCTTCAACCATACTTGTGCTTTGTTACAAAAACAAAACTCCTGATAAAAGACGTTCACTCTATAAATCCACACAAAAAAACGGCATTTATTTTGAATCCAAACGGTTACACATTTCCAAAACGCCTGACTGGATCAAAGAATACATGATGAGCATGGGTTACACTATAACGAACAAAGCAACCATGCTGATTACCGAGTTTGTTGGAAATGATATAAGTAAGATCACTAACGAAATCAGCAAACTGACTATTAATCTAACTGCAGGCACGGAAATAAACGACTCTCACATTGAGCAAAATATTGGCATCAGTAAAGATTACAACATTTTTGAGTTGACAAATGCACTAGGAGTGAAAGATGTTTATAAGGCAAACCGAATTGTTTTCCATTTTGCTTCTAACAAAAAGGAAGATCCCATATTTTCTGGTGTTCCAATGCTTTTTGAATTTTTCACCAAAGTCTTACTTTATCAGGAAAATTCACCCCGTGCAGGTTCAAAAGAACTGGCATCAATTATTGGGGTGAGTCCATATTTCCTTGATCAATATAAAACAGCATCCAAAAATTATTCCCGAGAAAAATTAATCAGAATAATCGGTTATCTCAGAGAATATGATTTAAGGGCCAAAGGTGTTGACAACGCTTCAACATCAGGAGGAGAACTGATTAAAGAATTAATATTTAAGATTTTACACTAAACACCTCAAATGAAATCATATCCAAGAATCAAAAGGCCTCAACCGGTTATCCTCAGAAATGTGTTGATCACTGATGCAGGCTCTGAAGGCAAAGCCATTGCAAAACACAACGGCATGGTAATTTTTATTCCATTCGGAGCACCGGGAGACAATGTTGATATTGAGATTACCCTCAGGAGAAAAAGTTATTCTGAAGGAAAAATCATTCAAATCAACTCTCCTTCACCTTTTCGACAGGAGCCTTTTTGTGGTCATTTCGGATTATGCGGTGGATGCCGATGGCAACACATCACTTACAGGCAGCAACTCAGCATTAAACAAAAGCATGTCAGAGACAATCTGGAACGGATTGCAGGAATTCAGAATCCCAATGTGCTTCCTATAGTTGGATCCGAAAAAGAAAAGTATTACCGAAACAAACTCGAATATACATTTGGGGATAGACGTTGGCTTACTTATGATGAAATTTCAAGCGAAACAGAGTTTGACCAGCGTTCCCTCGGTTTTCATATTCCAGGGCGTTTTGATAAAATTATTCATGTTCAGGAATGTTTTCTTCAACCCGATCCTTCAGACAGCATTCGAAATGAAGTATTTAAATTTGTCAAATCAAATGATATTCATTTTTTTAATCTCAAGGATAAAACCGGATATGCAAGAAATTTGATCATACGTAACAATTCACTTGGTGAGGTCATGCTCATTTTTGTTGTAACAGAAAACAACGAGGAATTGCTTTCAAAATTTTCAGAACACATATCATCGAAATTTCCACAGATTATCTCAGTCTTTGCTGCCATCAATGATAAACTGAATGATTCACTTGAGGGCGTACCATTTATCCATTTGTTCGGAGATGAATATCTTACTGAGGAAATTGACGGGCTTCAATTCCATATTGCACCTTCTTCATTTTTTCAGACAAACACTGTCCAGGCTGTAAAATTATATCGCTCTGCTCTTGAACTTGCACAACTGAACGGCCATGAAGTTGTGTATGATCTTTACACTGGCACCGGAACAATTGCATCGATGTTTGCCAGAAAAGCAAAAAAAGTCATTGGAATCGAGTATATTGAATCTGCCATTCTTGATGGCAGAAAAAACATGGAACTCAACCAGATCGACAATGTTGAACTGTATCATGGGGATATGGCAAAACTTTTCAACTTTAACTGGGCCAAACGGAAAGGATTTCCGGATGTTGTGGTTACAGATCCGCCAAGAGCCGGGATGCATCCTGATGTTGTTCACACCATTCTTGAACTTCAACCTGAAAAAATTGTTTACATTAGCTGTAATCCTGCCACACAAGCCAGAGATCTTGCAGCCATGACGAAAGACTACGATTTGGTCAGAGCACAACCATTTGATATGTTTCCGCAAACTCATCATGTTGAAAACATTGTGCTGCTCAGAAAAAAATCAGGGAATAAACCGGATAACACACACACTTCCTAAAAAAATAATCGTCATATACATCGCTAGTGTTTCATTAAAACAACAGTTTGTGTCTTGCCGTTCAGGCTGGATTGAAACATATATGTTCCAGTAGCCAGATCTGAAGTATCAATATTCAATTGATTCATTCCGTTGTCAATAGAAATGTGCCCTTTGCCAACGATTTTTCCATCCAGAGAAAAAAGATTCCAGATCAGCTCTGAAGACTGGAATGAAAAAATATCCAAAAGAATCTGATCATGAAACGGAACGGGATAAATCCACATGTATGATTCTTCAGAGAAAGTCACATTCAGGCATTCATCAACATGAACATTGACAGAATCGTGATTTGTACATGCCAATGAATCAGTAAAAGTGTAAGTAATCACCCAGTCTCCTGTTCCAGCAGCAGAAGGATCAAACATCAGTCCAGAAACACCATTCCCGTTAAAAACCCCTCCTGTTGGAATCCCGCTCATTATGATAACCGGACTGTAGATACAATAAAATGTATCTAACCCCTGAATTGACACATCAGGCAAAGGGAAAACTGTCAGATTGAGCACATACACACTATCGCAACCAGGAGGATTTGTTGTTTCCAGACTATCATAATAAGTTCCAGCCTGATCACAGGTCATTCCTCTCCAAATCAACACATTATGTTCACAGATTGCTGTGTCAAGCACCTCTTCAAAATCTGTACATGGCAGTGGTGGTAAAAACTCTACAATAAATTCACCCTGAATATCATTTTTACTTTGACAAACAATTGAATTGTAGCCAGTTCCGCCCAATTTCCATCCGTTATCAACATCACATTCATAGATCCACACAATGTGCCATGCACCCATACCTGGTAAAGTCCGACCAAAACTATGAAGTGTAGGATTATCCAAAACAGCAAGTCTGCTCGTCCAGCCACCAGTGTTGAGCATTGCCTGTGCCGATGCATCTGCATTAAACCAGTTACCACCCTGAGATATCATTTTAAACCACGTTCCGGTTGTTGAATTATAAACTGCATCACTGTGACCTGGGGGCTGGGCATATATTGATGATCCATAAATCAATGCAGTTGCAAACAGCATCAGAATCTTCAGTTTGACTGAATAAAAATTTTGTAGATTTTTCATGTAAATAAAATTTAAATTATTGAATGGAATTGATCATTTCTTCAAAATCTTCACTTCTGTCCTGCGGTTCAGACTTCGACCTTCATCCGTATTGTTTGAAGCCACCGGTTTGGTATCTCCATATCCAACTGCAACAATTCTTTTCCCGGATATTCCGCTTCGGATCAGATAATTTCTGACAGCTTCTGCTCTATCCTGTGATAGCTTGATATTTGATGCACTGCTTCCGACATTATCTGTATGTCCTGAAATTTCAATTTCCATTGCTGGTTGAGCCTTTAGAAGTTCAACCAGTTCATTAAGTGAAGTAAACGATTCCGGCATTAGAACACTTTTACCAAATTCAAAATACACATTTTCAAGTGTAAATATTCTGGAAGGTTCATAGGTGATTTCAACTGAAAATGTAAACAAGCCCTTTTCTTCGGGAACTTCAAGCAATGCATAGTCTTTAGTTGTAAACAGATCCTTATACGACACTTCATAAACATCTCTTTTGGGGAGTAGAATCACAGCTTTGCCATCAACTCCGGTCAGTACTATATAGGTCTTCTGAGTTCTTCTGCCAAAGAACTCAACAGTTTCATTGTGTAAAGGATTCAACTGATTGTCTGTAACCAGAATCTCTACAAGAACCTCACGTTCATTTGGCTCAGTATTTTGTGCATGAGAAGCAGAAAAGAACAAAGACAAACCCAAAATTAAAATCAGCTTAGGATACGGTTGGAAGCATTTTTGAAAGCGCATGATTTGCCGGGTTTTGTTGTTGTGATTTATTTTTTTCTGACTTCAAATAACTTTTCAATTTCTGAGGCATACTTTTTTGCAATGTAACTACGTTTGAGCTTCAGAGTTGGAGTAAGTTCACCTCCGGCAATGGACCAGGGCTCTTTGAGTAGTTCAAAACGGATAATCTGCTCAGATTCTCCAAAGTTTTTATTGAATTTATTCACCTCCTTTTCAAATCTTTTCTTTATAACAGGGTTTTGAACAACAAGTTCATCCGAACCATAATCAATACTTTTAACTTCACAATATGATTTGAGATGTGTAAATGAGGGGACAATAAGTGCACCGGCAAATTTTTGATTTTCACCGAAGACAATAATCTGTTCAATAAAGGGTGATTCCTTAAATTTATTTTCAATTACCTGGGGAGAAATATATTTTCCAGCAGATGTCTTGAAAATTTCCTTTTTGCGGTCAGTAATTCTGAGCTGACCCTCAGGTTCAAGTTTTCCAATATCTCCTGTTTTAAACCATCCGTCTTCTGTTATCACTTCAGCTGTCATCTGAGGTTCCTTATAATATCCTTTCATCACATGCGGACCTCTTGTCAGAATTTCCCCATCATCAGCGATTTTCACTTCTACGTTTGGTAATGGAAGGCCAACCGTACCAAATTTAATCCCGTTTTTTTCAAATCGACTAACAGCAATCACAGGGGAAGTTTCAGTGAGTCCGTATCCTTCAAGCACACGAAAACCCGCTGCCCAGAACACCCTTGAAAGTCTTATCTGCAAGGCAGCTCCTCCGGAAACAATAAGGTCAAGATCTCCTCCCAATGCTTTACGCCATTTCTTAAAAACAAGCATTCTGGCAAAAAACAGTTGCAAATTATAGAACCAGTTATTTCCCTCTATCTTATATTTCAAACCCAGATTGACTGCCCAGAAAAAAATCTGTTTTACAGGAAATTTCAGCTTTCTTCCCTTGAGCATAATTTTGTCAAAAATATTTTCGAGCAATCGGGGAACAGTCGTGATAATATGAGGTCTGATTTCAGCCAACAGATCAGAGATATGTGCAACATTCTCAACATAGTATATAGAATACCCATTGTATTGGTACATATAATTCATCATTCTCTCATAGACATGACACATGGGCAGAAAGCTCAGCACACGATGCGTTTCAGGAGGAGGAACCCGATATGTTTCAAAAACATTACTTAAAATATTTGTGTGGCTCAGCATGACACCCTTCGGATTTCCGGTTGTTCCTGATGTATAAATAATTGTTGCAACCTCATCGGGCTGAATTAAAGCTGTAATCCTTTTCACTTCATCTTCATTCCGGTTGTTTTTGCCCATCTCAATGAGATCTGCAATGTATTTTATTCCATTCAAATCTTTAAATGTATATACATCATTAATTTCAGAGATTTCATCTGCGATCGGTTTTACTTTTTCATATAACTCCTTCCCTGAAACAAAAACGAGTTTCGCCTCAGAATGCCTGAGAATATATCGGTAATCATTTTCACTTATTGTAGGATAAACAGGGACATGGATTGCTCCACACAACATAATTCCCATGTCTAGGAAATTCCATTCAGGGCGGTTATTGGTGATCGTGATTATTTTGTCACCTGGGTTGATCCCCAGATTTATGAATGCATACGCAAGATTATATGCACTTTCATAATACGTTGTGCTATCATACGTTTTCCATTGGCCGTTTTCTTTCCCTCCAAATACAACCTCCTGATAGCCTCTTGCTTTTATTCTTTCCAGTAAATCAAATAAACGTGTAACTTCCATATTGTTCGATTTGTAACAAAAATACGATTCTTATTAATGAATGATCAGTTTTATAATATCTCAATGTTATAAATTTTTGTTAAAAATTTGTGCGCTCGCTTGTTGAGAGGGCATAACAAGAATATCATTTATGTTTACATGTAGTGGTCTTGTTGCACAAAAATAGACAACTTCAGCCACATCAGCAGGTGTTAAAGGGGTATACCCATCATAAACTGCAGATGCTTTTGCCTCATCACCATTATATCTCACTTTACTGAATTCTGTATTCACAGCACCCGGAGAAACCTGAGTTACTTTAATACCAGAGGTCAGCAAATCTATACGCATTGCTTTAGTGAGTGCATCAACAGCATGTTTGGTTGCACAATAAATATTCCCTTTGGGATAAACTTCTCGACCGGCGATGCTGCCAATATTGACAATATGTCCCTGACCTGGAATCATCAATGGAAGTACTGATTTTGTTACCCACAACATCCCTTTGACATTGGTATCAATCATGACCTCCCAGTCTTCTTCATCGCCCTGATCAAGTGTATTGAGACCAAGAGCAAGTCCTGCATTGTTAATTAAAACGGAAATATTTTTCCATTCATCAGGTAACGAATGTATTACATCTTGTACCTTTTTTCTGTTTCTCACATCAAGCTGAACAGGGTAACACAATATATTGTATTCTTTCATAATTGCATCCGAAATAGTTTCAATTCTGTCTTTTCGTCTTGCAACAAGAATGACTTTATAACCATTTACTGCAAATATCCTGGCACATGCTTCTCCAATGCCACTACTGGCACCAGTAATAAAAACTGTTTTGTTCATATGAATGCTATTTTATTTTTACAATTCCGGCAAATTTCTTATTTAATTTTTCACTATCAATCATTTGTATCAAAATCACAAATAAAAACATATATCCAATAACCTTATATCTTACAACAGCACCCATAACTGGCGTCGAAAGACCAACAAGTGCAAAAAAAAGAATCGCAAAAGTGGCACTAAACCAAAACAATGGATCTGTTTTGAAACTTTCACGAATCACAAAGAAAAATAAAACCAATGAAATCAAAAAAATCAGGTTTTCAACAGAAACAAATATCATAAACAGATTATGGCTGTCAATAAAAAACGGGCGAAACAACACATTCAAAAATGCAGAAGGAAGAGCTGCTATAAAACTCCGGATTGAAGGTTCCAAAGCAGAACTGTTTACTAAACTTCCGGCATCAATTGAATTTGCAAAGTTGATAAAATCATTTTGCTGACGCACAAACATCTCAACAAAATTCAGACCGGGGAATAACTGATGAAAATTCCAGATCAGTATCACAAAACCTGTGACAGTGAGAAAATACTTCATAAATACATATTTAGGCTTTTGCTTCAATGTCCAGAGAAAGGAGATAATACCGGGAATCAAACAGAATAAAACATACACTTTGACAGAACCCATAATGAGTATAAAAAGAATACACAAAAAAAGATCACGGGCTTTAAATTCACCTCTCATCATTTTCATAAATGTATACATAAATCCTCCCAAAGCAAACACAATAAGTGCTTCTTTAGAAATTCCCGATGTCCAGAAAATCAATGAAGGAAAAAACATCAGTGCCACAAACAAAATTTTCTCACTGACCGGATTGTTCAATTGAATTGATCTGTAAAACAAAAAAATTCCCAAATATCCAAGTATAACAAATAGCAGGACATTAGCATAAAATGAACCCAATGTAAACAGAATCAGGAACGCATTCCATCGCACCATTGTTCTGTTGTCATTTGGAAGCAAATGGTCATGGGACTTATACCAGGTATTCATTTTCATATAATAGGTCCCATTAATTTCTTTGGTATGATCACCAATGCCTGCTAACATTCTGAAAAAATCCTGAGGATTATCCGACAATGCAGAATACATAATTCTGGCATCATCATAATACCTGTACATATCCGCAGTTTTCCTGTCCTGATAATAATGAGTATAAATAACTATAAATAACGAAGCCAGAAAAAGTCTGTACGAAATTGAAATCAACAAAAGTTTTTTGCTGATTTGTGTTTTCGAAAAAAACGGTACTTTAAAAACAATCAGCAAAAACAGAAAAAGATAAACGATTGCAACAAGAATATCCAAATCAGTTATTTGAGGTTCAGTTTTTCTTCAATCCATTGACGTGCAGCGACAAAAGACATCATCCACGGACTCACAACATCTTCATGCCTGTTTTCAGGATAGTGTGCCCATTGCCATGGAAATAGTGAACGTTCAATGTGGGGCATAATGGCAAGATGTCTGCCATCATCAGAACAAATTCCTGCAGCGGAATACTCAGAGCCGTTAGGATTACCCGGCAACTCATCATATGAATATTTCATGCAGATGTTGTAGTGTTCTTCAAGGTGAGGGAATCTAAATTTCCCTTCTCCGTGTGCAATCCAAACCCCAAGCTTTGTCCCAACCAACGGTTTCATCATCACTGATTCAGTCTCCCTGACCTGTACACTTATGAAACCTGATTCAAACTTACCGGTATCATTATGCAGCATTTTGGGTTTTAAACGATCACGGGGTGTAATGAGACCCAACTCCATCATCAGCTGACATCCGTTACACACACCCAAGCTTAAAGTATCTGATCTGTTGTAAAAATTCTCAAGAGCTGTTCTTGCTTTTTCATTAAACATAAAGGCTCCTGCCCATCCTTTTGCTGATCCAAGCACATCTGAATTACTGAATCCACCCACAAAAACAATCATATTGACATCCTCAAGAGTTTCCAGTCCGGAAACCAAATCTGTCATGTGCACATCCTTCACACTGAATCCGGCATGATGCAGTGAATATGCCATTTCACGGTCTCCGTTAACTCCTTTTTCCCTGATAATAGCCACTTTTGCACTTTTTTCAATCGATTTACGATTTTTCCTTAACATCTGATCAAATGTCCCTTTAAAATTCTCAGGAAACGCATATTCCAATGTGTGGAATTTAAAATTTTGCATCCTTTGTTTAGCCATTGCCTGTCCACTCTGCAGTTTATCCATGTGATAAGAGGGAGCAAACCAAACCTCACGCCAGTAATCAATTTCGAAAAATTCATACTGTATGTTCTTTATAATCTTTAGAATTCTTTCTGGGATGACACGACCAATAATGTGAAAATCCACATTTCTCAATATCAGTTCATCAATAACCCTTTTGGAATCACTCACCTGGATAACAACTCCAGGGTTCTCACTGAAGAGGATTTTTATAATATCCAATTCTGTCACAGAAGATAAGTTGATATCCAACCCAACTTTGGGATTTGCAAAACACATTTCAAGAAGAGACGTGATCAGTCCCCCGCTACCAATATCATGTCCGGCAAGGATGTATTTTTCTTTAATGAAATGCTGAATCAGGTTGAAAGTTTTAACAAACTGTTTTGTATCGGTGATTTGTGGAACTTTATTTCCGACAGCACTTAATGTCTGATAAAAAGCACTCCCCCCAAGTTCTCTGTTATCACTGGAAAATTTAACATAAATCAGAGTTGAGTAATAGTCAGTTTTCAGTACAGGCTTTACAACCTTTTTCACATCCAATACTTCGGCAGCAGTAGAAACGATCACAGTTCCCGGAGCCACAACTTTAGAACCGTCCGGATATTTCTGGGTCATAAACATTGAATCCTTACCTGTCGGCACAGGAATACCCAGCTCAATTGCAAAATCACTTAATCCTTTCACTGCTTTATATAATCTGTCAGCCTCACCCGGTTGATCGGAAGGCCACATCCAGTTTGCACTAAGGGATACTCCGCAAAGTCCGCTCTTCAATGGAGCCCAGATGAGGTTTGTCAATGCTTCAGCAACTGCAAGTCGGCTCCCGGCAACCGGATCGATCATTCCAGCTACAGGAGCATGACCAATGGACGTTGCAACACCTGCCGTTCCAGTATAATCAATAGAACAAACCCCAAGATTATTAATCGGTAATTGCACTTCCCCACAGCACTGTTGTAGTGCAATCTTTCCGGTTACGGACCTGTCAACTTTATTTGTCAACCAATCTTTACTCCCTACAGACTCAAGCCTTAATACGTTTCGAAGATATGAATTAAACTTATGAAGCTGATATTCAGGTTCATGAAATACCCTCTTTATTGATATATCATTAATCGTTGATTTTGGTGGATGTCCAAAAAGTAGATTCAGCTTCAACTCAATGGGATTGACTTTACCGCGACCTTTAAATACCAGCTTTTTATGTGATGAAACCTCTCCTGCAATATAAATCGGAGCTCTTTCACGACTGGCAATTCTTTTTAAATATTCAATATGTTTTGGTTTCACAAGCAAACCCATTCTTTCCTGAGATTCGTTACAAACAACTTCTTTATCCGAAAGACTGGGATCTCCGATTGGGAGTTCATCAATATTTATAATACCGCCGGTTTCCTCAACAAGTTCAGAAAAACAATTCAAATGGCCTCCTGCTCCGTGATCATGAACAGAAATAATTGGGTTACTGTGGTCTTCAACCAAAGCCCTTATAACATTAAATACACGCTTTTGCATTTCCGGATTAGCCCTCTGAACAGCATTGAGTTCAATGGAGTTTGACAGCTCACCAGTACTCACCGATGACACAGCACCTCCGCCCATTCCGATCCGGTAATTGTCACCACCAATCATGATGATGGCATCACCACTTTTCCCAAATCCCTTCTGAGCATATTGTCGAATCGTATACCCAACTCCTCCGGCAAGCATAATCACTTTGTCAAACCCAAAACACTCCTGATTCTCAGCATGTTCAAAAGTCAAAACACTACCACATATCAGAGGTTGTCCAAATTTGTTTCCGAAATCACTTGCTCCTGTTGATGCTTTACTTAGAATCTGATCAGGCGACTGATACAGCCAGGGACGGGGATCTATGTTTTTCTCCCAGGGCTTACTATTTTTATGTCTCGAATATGCTGTACAATATACTGCTGTTCCGGCCAGTGGGATACTACCCCTTCCCCCAGCCATTCTGTCTCTGATTTCTCCCCCGCTCCCTGTTGAAGCACCGTAGAAGGGCTCTACAGTTGTTGGAAAATTATGTGTCTCCGCCTTCAGTGAAATGACTGTCTCATCATTTTTTATCACAAAATAACTTGATTCATCCTGCTTTGCAACAGTAAAGATTTCTGCTGCAGGACCCTTAAAAAAAGCAACATTATCTGAATATGCTGAGACAATATGTGTTGGATTTTTTGCTGTGGTTTTCTTGATAAGTTCGAAAAGCGTTTCTTTTTGTGTTTCTCCGTCAAGAACAAATGTCCCGTTAAAAATTTTATGTCTGCAATGCTCAGAGTTGACCTGTGAAAAACCATATACCTCGGTATCTGTAAGCTTTCTGCCCAACTTTTTACAAACAAATTCAAGATATTTGATTTCACTTTTACTTAAGGCCAGGCCATGTGATTCGTTGTATTCTTCAAGATTGTCAATAAACATCACATCCTCAGGCTGAGCTTCAATATTAAATATGTTCTGATCAAGATCGTGATATATTGACTGCAACATTCTGTCATAATGAATTTGTTCATCATTACAGATTCTAAACTCTTCCATCCGCTCTATATTCTGAACACCCATGTTTCTACAAATTTCAACAGCATTTGTACTCCAAGGTGTAATCATTTCACGTCTGGGGCCAACAAATATTCCTTCCATAATCTCATCTTTCTGTAAAATTGCATCAGAAAGCAACCACTCTAACTTATCTAAATCGTCTTCTGTGGGGGTAGATCTGAAAAAAACAGCATAATAAATTTTTCTCTGAACAAAGAACCGTATCATAGGGTTTCAATTATTTTGACAAACATAATTTTTTTTTTTGTAAACAACAAAATTTTTTATTCTTCTCATTCATTCAATTTTTATTGACTCGTCTTCAGAAAGACAAATCTCTTTTCCTTTGCTGGAATAATTTTCTTTCTGTTCCAATCATAAGTATAGTAATTTTTCAATTTATGAGGTTGTGAATAATTGAAATGAATATATCTGTTTAAAAAATAATCAAACAGATACCCTGCATGGGAATGTGCTGCCCCTGAAGTTAACACATAGAAGTCGTATGCATCAATCTCTGTAAAGTTATAAGAATATGAATATTGTCTTTTCAGCCATTCATAAACAAACCTTCCGTTGATTCTGTCTGACACACTTGATGAAGCAAAAAACAAATGGGATGGAACAGTTGAGTCAGCATTGACCGGATTCAGTTCCATCCAAACGTTGAACTGATATTCAGAAACAATGGTGTCAAAATACAGGGAATAATCTGTAAAAGGGAGCTCATCACTCATCCAAACCCGATGTTCTTCAAATGACATTTGTACTGGTGAAAGCTGCCACATCAATTCTTTATTAATAAAAAACTGAGCAATGCTGTCTGTTTCATAAACCCGAAACCCTTTGTCTTTAAGAGTTTCTATCATAATTCTGTCGTAACCAGATTGAATATCTGCAATCAAAGTGTCATCCAAAATATAGGAAATTTTTTCAGGTTTAAAATAATTCAAAGAATCTCTAAGTTCGTCAGAGCGAAAAAATTCAACCAGAACATTTGGATCTGAGATATACAGAATCGCCGGCAAATCTTTTTTTTCAACAAATTCTTTTGCAACACGCTGATAGCCTGCACATGCAAATAATAATACACTAAAACAAATACAAAGGTTGAGAAGTTTTTTATTCACCCCGGGATTGTTTTGCAATCAACATTTCTGCAATTTGGTTACCATATTCCCGTGCTTTTATCAACTGGGGCTCATGTGCAGTGAATTTCACAAACACTGTATCATCGGGCATTTCAAGTTTGAGATTTTTAAGATTGGCATAAATCAGTTTTTCACCCTCTCCACTCCATCCGTACGAACCAAATGCTCCACCGATTTTTCCCCTGTCACGAATTGGATTAATCAACGCAAAAAGTTTGTAAACAGGCAGAAGTATATTCTGATTAATCGTTGGACATCCAACAATAATTGCCTGCGAACGCGCAATCTTTTCATCCAGTTCACCAACAGGTGTGGTTTCAATGTCCTGAATATCAACTATTGCATCTGGAATTTTAAATTTGACACCTTCTCCAATGGCTCTGGCGATATCTCCGGTTTTCTGATAAGCAGATACATACGGAATAAAGATGTATTTCTCCAAAGGATATCTCATTGTTTCTTTTGCAAATTCTTCAGACATGTCAACATAGCGCTTCCAGTCATTGGTTAGAAGCGGCCCATGACCTGTACAAACCGCTTGAATATCGAGATGCCTGATTTTATCAATTGCCTTTAGCATGAACTTACTGTAAGGCTTTAAAATCACGTCAAAGTAATATTTGAAAGCGTCATCATAATTTTCAACCTGATTGTCAAACATTCTTTCATCGCAGTAATGAGCACCGAACGAATCACAGGTAAACAGCACCTTCTCCTTCTCTAGCCATGTATACATTGAATCGGGCCAATGCAGATTGGGTGCAGAAATAAAAGCAAGATCCATATTCCCCAGTGAAAGAGTATCTCCTTCTTTCACAACCAGATGGGGAAATTCGTAACCTAAAAGATCTTTCATATACCTGATTGCATTTCCACTTCCAACGACTTTTGCATTGGGAGAAACCTTAAGCAGATTACCAACATTCCCACTATGATCAGGTTCTGTATGATTAAGAATGATATATTCAATTTCTGAAGGATCGCATATCTGTTGAAGTTTCTTCAAATAGACTTCCCAGAATTTTTCTTTGGTAGTTTCGACAACTGCTTTTTTTTCTGCATCAATGAAATAAGAATTATATGTTGTTCCGTATTCTGTTGTCATAACAACATCAAAGGTAACAATGTCGTAATCGAGAACTCCAACCCATTTTACTGATGGAGAAACTGTCAACACTTTATCATCGGCAATTTTTCTTTGTGAAGCATTATCGGGCATGGTTACATATTTTAAGTTTGCAAATTTACTCTTTTTTTGTCAGATTATGATAAACAAAATTCATCACTTGACTTCCATTCTTAAGGGTTTCAGAAAGAAACAGTATTGTTAATTGCCCCTTGACAGTTTCAGATCAAATACAGCTGCAGCAAATCGAATACAAATTATAATTATGCATTTTTTCTATTTTTGCAGACTCAAATTAGCAGGTAAATTCATTCTCAAAAAACAACCACTATGAAAAGAATTTTTCAACTATTGGTATTTGGAGCATATATATGTTTTTCAAACTTCACTACCGGACAAGTGTTAAATATTGAAGATGAGCGGATCGTTACTGATACGACTGGGTGGGCCGGGAGTACCAAACTATCTTTTGACTTTTCAAAAAACACTGTTGAATTATTGAAGAGTGGAATAAACATGCATGTTCAGTATAAAACTGATAAAAGCCTGTACCTTTTACTTGGTGATTACAAATTAACCAAAGGCACTGACACTGAATATGAAAATGCAGGAATAATTCATCTGCGCTATAATTACAAGTTTCTTGACTGGTTGACCGGAGAGGCGTTTATCCAGTCACAGTTTAATAAAATGCTGAAAATTGACCAAAGATCCCTGACCGGCGCAGGACCTCGTTTCCGGGTGATCAAAACCAAGCCCTTTCGTTTGTATTTTGCTTCTTTGTACATGTATGAATACGAAGAACTTAAAGAATTTGACAAATACAACAGAGATCACCGCATCAGTTCTTATATGTCATTTTTCCTCAAACTGGGAGAAACACTCATGCTCACCAACACAACGTATTTTCAGCCCAAAATCATTCAATTCAACGATTTCAGAATTTCTTCGCAATTGAACCTGATCTTTAAAATTTCGAAATTCACTTCATATATGCTTTCCTATCACTATTATCTAGACAAATATCCGACTCCAACAATCCCACAGGAAACACACAGTCTAACAAACTCATTGATTTTTAATTTCTAAAATCAATTATTGGCAGAAAAGTTCAGTTGTTTTTTTTATATCAAATATCAAAATCAAACAATGTCATCTGCTCATTGTTTTTTGAGTTTGAATCTTCATCAGGCTTTGTGGGATCAGGGAGTTCTGATTCACTATTTTTTTCCGGATGGTTTCCGGAAGATGCTGGATGCTGTTCAACTGAAGTATTGTTTCCGTTCATTTCCTTTTCAGTCAATTCATCTTCAGAATCAGATGTCTGCACCTGCATGTCATCAAGATCGAACGTTTCAATTTTATGAATTTCAATTTCTTTAATATTTTGATTCGTCAGTTTTTTGCCTTTGGCTTTGAAACTTTTAACTCCAATGTATTCCGAAATAATGAGCAACTGATCTGGTTTTTCTTTTTTGTCTTTTTCTTTTTTAAAAATTATCTTTAATTCAGCGTCCCTGTACTCGATGAATTTGATCAGTTTATTTCCGGCTGCTGCATCAATAAAATCATATGTTTTATTAACTGTCCCTTCTACATTGAATCGCTTCAGGTAGTAGCTTCCACTCGCTGATTCAAAATAAACAACAGAAAAAATATCAGAAGATTTAAACTTTTTGACCAGGATCATTCCATCATCAAAATGAATATGCATATGGAAGGGATAAATACAATAAGTGCCATTTTCGTAAAAAGCAACGATACTATCACTTCCCAAAAAATCACCTAGAAATTCTCCTCTGGAATCAGTATTAAGCCTTCTGGTTTCATAATCATACCAAACTGCAGCAGCTTTTTGTACAGGCTTACCTTCAATTTTTACTGCGATTTTTCGTATTATATTTCTTGAAATAATATTTCCCTTTGAATTTCTGCCCTTAATAATAATGTCAGCAAAATCGAAATCAAACTGAAGTTTTTTCAATCTTGGTTTGGGCTTGAGGAAAACTGTGATCGTTTCAGTTTCACCAAGTGGATTTGCTGAGAAATACACAACTGATCCCTGATCATTTCCGCATAAGTTATAGTCTTTGTCCCGGATAATTCCCGTCACTGCAAAACGCTTCACATAATATAATTTGGATTTCTGATCCTGATAAATCACATTATATGTTGTGTTTTCATCATTTCTTTTGAACACATCAATATGAAGTACATTTTTCCCTATAAAAACTTTTTCTGAGATTTTGGTAACAAGGTAACTACCGTCTTCCTTGAATGCGATAATTTCATCAATGTCAGAACAATCTGTTACAAACTCATCCCTTTTGAGACCAAAACCTGCAAATCCTTCCTTTCTGTTAACATAAAGCTTTACATTTGATGCTGCCACTGCAGTAGCTTCGATCTGATCAAAACTTCTGATTTCGGTTTTTCGTTCACGTCCTTTGCCATACTTCTGTTTAATTCTTTGAAAGAACGAAACAGCATAATCCACAAGATTATCCAAATAACCCTGTACTTCAGCTATGTCATCTTCAATTGATAAAATGATTTCATCAGCTTTGAAACTGTCATAACGGGAAATTCTTTTAATTTTGATTTCAGTAAGTCGAATAATATCATCACGTGTAATTTCCCTATAGAACATATGTTTAAATGGCTCCAGTCCTCTATCAATGGTTTCAATGACAGATTCCCAGGTTTCACATTCCTCAATATCCCGATAAATTCGTTCTTCAATGAAAATTTTTTCAAGAGATGAAAATAAATGCTGCTCCCTAAGCTCACTCCGTTGAATTTCCAATTCCTTTCGCATCAGTTCAAGGGAGTTCTGAGTTGAGATTCTGAGCATCGTTTTCACATCCAAAAATGCAGGTCTGGATTCATGGATAACACATGAATTTGGACTAATACTAACTTCACAATCAGTGAAAGCATAAAGAGCATCAATTGTCTGGTCAGAATTTACACCCGGGGGTAAATGAATAAGTATTTCAACATTGGCAGCAGTGTTATCATCAATTTTTTTAATCTTCACCTTCCCCTTTTCACTTGCATTAATAATAGAATCAATTAGCGAATTGGTCGTTGTTGTGAAAGGTATTTCATTAATAATCAGAGTCCTTGGATCAGCTTTTGTAATTTTTGCTCTTACCCTGATCTTACCGCCCCTCAATCCTTCATTATATCTTGTTATATCTATTGATCCACCTGTAGGGAAATCGGGGAAAATTTCAAAATCTTGTTTTTTTAATATTCGAATGGAAGCATCTATGAGCTCATTAAAGTTGTGAGGCATTATTTTTGAAGCCAGTCCAACGGCAATTCCTTCAACACCCTGAGCCAGTAAAAGAGGAAATTTTACAGGAAAACACACTGGTTCCCTATTTCGTCCATCATAAGAAGAACGCCATTCTGTAATCTTAGGATTAAAGACAACATCAAGAGCAAATTTACTCAGTCTTGCCTCAATGTATCTTGGAGCTGCTGCTGAGTCCCCTGTCAGAATATTTCCCCAGTTTCCCTGACAATCAATAAGCAAATCTTTTTGTCCGAGTTGGACCAATGCATCGCCTATTGAAGCATCTCCGTGTGGATGATACTTCATTGTTTGCCCGATAATGTTTGCAACTTTATTGTAACGCCCGTCATCCATCTCTTTCATGGCATGCAAAAGTCGCCTCTGAACAGGCTTTAACCCATCCAGAAGTTCAGGAACTGCACGCTCAAGAATAACGTAAGATGCATAATCCAGAAACCAATTCTCATACATGCCCGAAAGCTGCATAAAGCGTTGACGGTCATGTTTACTTCCATCAGTTTGTAAATGAAATGATCCAATCGCATCTGAATCCATCATCATGATTTTTCCTAATCAATTTATTCTATTTCCAAAATCGCAGTAAAATTATCTCAATTGCCAAAAATAACAAAGCCAAAATTAAAAATGTTTTCCACAAATGTTTCCCTTGTATCAACAACTGCATGTCATATTCCAATCCTGCATCGGATTCCAGTATTTCAATACCAGCAGTCTGATTCTGCCGGAATATTGAATCCAACTGATTTCTGCTGTAAAACTTCATCATGGATTCTTCATCAGAGTAATTAAACGATACCCCCTGTAATATTTTATCTCCTTCAGTTACAAGGTAATTCCCTGCATGCTGAATCATGTTGTGAACAAAAAGTGTAGAATGATTTCCTTCACTTTTCAGCTGAGGAATAAAATCAACTGTTTTGTCATGATTCACAATTCTGTAGTTATTTCCTTCCGACATATTGTCTGTTTCACCTGAAACTCTGACCGGATCATTGCTTCCGATAGTATAATAAATATCGGAATGTGGTCTGCTTAAAAAAGCAATTTGATAAAAAACAGGGACAACAATTGCATGTTTATAAAAATCTGTAAATTCACTATTAAAAGGGCTTGTAAAATAGTAAACAGTGCCCTTCCCGACAGAAGCCATAACAAGAAAAGGTAATCCGTTCTGCATTTTCATCAGAGGTAGTCTCCAGCTCATTCCTGTTTCTACCAATGTCAGATATTTTTTTACAGATGGCAGATCAATGTCTTTTGGAACTCCTTCAAAAACGCCCTTGAATAGATCATGCCCGAGATTCAGATCAGAAATTCTCAACCCAGCAGGACTGATGTTTCCATATGTATCAAGACCCAGGCTGGTCATGAGCTGGTTTAAATTGCCTCCCTTTTCTTTAGCAGGAGGAATAATTAACAGTGACCCTCCGGCACTTACAAACTCATTGATTTCCTGGATAAATGCACTCCCTGGTTCTTCCACTGCATCCAAAATCACCAGATGTGATTCTCTGACCCTTCCAAACTGTAGTTGTCTGATACCTGTTGAATTGAAATTAAACAACGGTTCATTTCTGAATATTGCTGCAACAGAATTGCTTAGTTGTTCCTTGCCGTAAACTGCAAGCACATTGATTTCAGGTAAAATTGTAAAAGAAAAATACATTTGATCATCAAATGTCACCGGACTATCCTGTATTTCAACATAACATTGATAAATACCACTCTCTGCAGGCACAAAGGACATCTCAGCGACAGTTTCTCCATTGGGCGCAAGATCAAAAGATGAGACTGAACGGCGGGATTCGTTTACAAACAGCTCAATTGGAACATTTTCATATGGCTCATCTGAATGATTTCTAATTTTGATACTGAGTAAAACCTGCCTGCCTGGTTGTAAGACTGGAGAATCAAACCACACCGAATCGATTGCTGCATTTGGCACTGGTGTTCCTTCAACAGGGATCATATACAAAGGGAACAACATTGTATCGGGCAACTGATCAGGATCAATAAAGCTATGCTGAAAGTCAGATATGACAAAACCAATCGTATTATCAGAAGAAATTTGATGGGATGCCTCCGCAAATTTTATGAGCAAATCATTGAAGGTCATTGAAAAAGATGAAATCTGAAGTTCAGATACTTTATCAGAAAATTGCCTGGAAGACAAAGGCCTGAACATTGATGCATCCCGCAAATTTGAAAAAAGCAGAAATCTGTCTGATACTGAAAATCCTCCGGCAATACTGAGAGCAATACTTTGTGCTTCACTCAATCTTGAATGATATGACTCACCTGCCTCCATACTGAAGGAATTATCAACGTATACAAAAATAATTTTTTCTTTTACACTATCTGTCGATGCTCCAGACCTGGGAATAAAAGGTCTGGCAAAAGCAATCACAAGAGATACAATTGCAAAAATTCTCAATAGTAGAATAATGAGATGCTTAATTCTTGATTTTTTTCTGGTTTCGAGCTGGACATTACGCAATAGCCTGGTACTTGAAAAAAGAACAATTCTGAACTTTCTCAGTCTGAACAAATGAATAAGCAAAGGCAGTGTTACTGCCAAAAGCCCCCAAAGCACAAAAGGATAAACAAATTGCATAACGAACCTACAGGTTTACAGTGAGACCCTATGAATATTCCTCATTAAGATACGTCTTCAAACGCATGGTAATTATTTCCACAAATTGTTTGAGAGGTTTATCAACCACAACTGAAAGCATCGGATTGACATCGGCATCAACGACAAATTGAAACTCAGCAGTTGATGGATTTTGAATATTTTGAGTAATCAGTGTTGTCAGAAAAAAAGGCACCGGGAACCCGCTGTCAGGTGAAGGTTGAATTACAATTTTTGTATCCGGGTCACGTGAAACGTATGTCAGCTTTAATTTCCCCATTCCCTGCACAGAAAACACACAATAATCGGCTGTGGCTTCCCAGTCATGAATCTGTTCCGGTAAAAACTTCTCAAAATGTCTGAAATCAGATAAAAAGTTAAAGATCACACCTGCAGGTTGGCGAACCTCTTCAACAACACCTTCATATTTACGCATAAATTACTTCCCCCATTCTTCTGGTTTTTGTCTCCAATCCTTCAATGTATCAAGCTGCTGAGTACCGATGATTCCGTTTTCAGATGCTATTTGAATAATGGTTTCATAATCAGAGAGTGTAAATAGTGGACATTTTGCATCTTTAAATTTCTTTTTGGCGACATCAAATCCATAAGTAAAAATGGCAACCATGCCCACAACATTACATCCTGCCTCACGCAAGGCCTGGACAACAGAAATACTGCTTCCACCGGTGGATATCAAATCTTCAACAACAACAACGTTGCTTCCTGATTCAACATGACCTTCAATGCGGTTCTGCAATCCATGTCCTTTGGATTCTCCTCTCACATAAACAAAGGGTAATCCCATGTCCTGGGCAACAAGTGCCCCAAGAGCAATCCCTCCAGTTGCAACACCTGCAACAACATTGGGTGTTGCATAACTTTCATTAATACATTTCACCATTTCCTGTCTCAGGTAAGTTCGGATTACAGGATAAGACAATGTTTTCCTGTTATCACAGTATATGGGAGATTTCCATCCTGAAGCCCAGGTAAATGGATTTGCCGGATTCATTTTTATTGCTTTAATTTGCAATAAATATTCAGCAGTTTTTTTGGCACTTTCTAAATTATACAGTCTCATGGTGCAAAAATATAAAGTTTTTTACAAATCCAATGAAATTGTTTTTGAAAATTCTCCACCTCAGGACATCTGCAATAATCAGGTACACTCCATGATCAACCCTGAGAACAAGCAGCTGATGACTGCACTTAATGCGTGTTTCATTGAGAATACAGGGATTTCAAAATTACACGTTATTTCCAGTGATCCTGAAACAGCCTTTCAAAATTTCATCAAAAACCTTTTTCTGATTGAAGCTGCCGGAGGAATTATAATCAACGAACAGAAGGAATGGTTGCTCATCAAAAGAAGTGGTGTATGGGATCTTCCAAAAGGAAAAGTAGATGCAGGCGAAACTATCAAACAGGCTGCAATTCGTGAAGTCAAAGAAGAAACAGGGATTGAATCTGTGAGTATTGTTAAGGAGCTGAGTCCCACCTATCATATTTACCCACTTGATCATGAATGGGTATTTAAAAAGACATACTGGTTTCTTATGCTTGGCTCAAAAGGGAGATTGCGACCTCAAGCTGAAGAAAGAATTTCAGAAGCTGTTTGGATGAATGAACACTCTATAAAAAAAGTAATTCCTCTCATGTACGCCTCCCTCTTAAATGTTATCAAGGAAGCAGGTGTGATCTTTTATTAGCTTTAAGAATCAAATTTCAACTTTTACTTTTGTAAAAATAAACACAATTGATTTTATCATGCAAACAAAAATAATTCTTTCGTTCGTTTTTTGTTTTGTATCTGTTCTTGTTGTTGATTCTCAAACAACACCTCAGATATCAGCAGACAGTCTGGAAAAACATGTATATTACCTTGCATCTGATGAACTTCAGGGTCGAAATACCGGTTCTGAAGGTCAGAAAATAGCAGCAAAATACATTGCTGATTATTTCAATGATTTTGGTCTTATTCCTGCCGGAAACTCAGATAATAATCCTTATTTCCAGGAATTTTTCATATCAGAGCATACTGTTTTGTTCAGATTCCCAATGTATCAAAGCAAGATGATGCCATTTCAGAAATCAGCCCGACATAACTTCATATATTTCGGAACAGATGAAAATTCTGGAAAATGGCAGGATGAAACTATTTGTACAAACCCGGTGAATTGCTGTGAACATGTTCAAATGTTCAGGTTTTTCAGAGCAAATAACCTGAATGAAGTATTCGATTCCATAAGAATTTATCACCGGAACTGTCATAATAATAAATTCATCTGCCTTTTGCCGGCGCTGGAAATACGTGAAGTAGCAAAAGGACAACCTGAAAGAAACAGCTTGTTTTATTCTACTGATGGGGAAATAAAGTCTCTCACTTATGGCAACCCGGGAAAATATATTGATAACAGCCAATATTGTCTTGTCCGGGATTTTGTAACAGAGATGAAAGGTGTTGAACTGATCCTGGTCAGCCCTGACTTTCTTATTGAACGGGGATATGTTCCTCACGAACCTTCAGGACTGGATTCAGTAAATTTCAGCATTTTTAAAGGTCGCATGCATGAAACAATCAATACTGAAAATGTGATCGGATTTATTGAAGGAGGCAAAAATAAAAGTCAGGTCATCGTGATCGGAGCACATTACGACCATATTGGAACCGGAAAAGCCGGAATTTTTAACGGCGCTGATGACAATGCATCAGGGACAGCAGCTCTAATTGAGCTGGCCAGGCATTTTTCAATGGCCAAACAAAATGATGAACTTGATGGTAGAAGTATCCTCTTTATTGCTTTTACAGGCGAAGAGAAAGGTTTGCTTGGTTCGGATGTTTATATGCAGTTTCCCACTTTCTCCGTTGACTCAACTATTTTTATGCTAAACATGGATATGATCGGCCGACCTCCTTACCCTAATGACAAGAAAGGTGTTGTATTTTATGCATCTTATGGAAACAAAAAAAAGGACATAAAAAAAATTGTCAAAAAAAGTGGTCGTCAGATTGGAAGTGCAAAAGCATTTAAAAATTCAGGATTTCTAAACAGCTTTTTATGGCGCCATGGATCAGATCACGACAGATTTGTTAATCAGGGGATTTCTTCTGTTGTTTTTTTTACTGGGTTACACGAAGATTATCACAAATCGACGGATACAGCAGAGAAATTAAATTACAAAAATATGTCTGAAATTACGAAACTTATGTATCTGACTGCATACTACTTTATGAAAAACAACTGATACTCTTCATCAACCACTTGATTAATTGCAATTTGGCTTCTTTCTATTCGAAAAGAAATAGAAGTTTGTCACAGACGTCAGTGTCATCATCAATATGTAAGGTTTGAAAGCCAAACCTTACTGCTGCAGAAATATGCACCAGTGTATCATCCACGAAAAGAATTTTCTGAACATCCGTCTCCAGTTCCTGTGCAACAGTCATGAAAATCCGTTTTTCTGGTTTTCTCATGCCCATTCTGAAAGAATAAAAAGCATGGTCAAATATTGATTCTAAGGATTCTTCACCCATGATTTTGATTTTTTGAGAGTAATATCTGTAATGAATTACATTGGTGTTGCTCAACAGAGCAATTCTGAATTTTTTTCTTATTTTTTTTAAAAACTCAATCCGATATTCAGGAAAATCAAGGATCATCGAATTCCAAGCATTGAGAAGTTGCTTATCAGAAACATGATCTGGTAATAACTTTCTGATTTCATCAAAAAGCCTCGTTTGATCAATTTCGCCCCTGTCAAGCTTATCAAACAAACCTGATTGTGAATATTTACCAAAGCAGGCACGGGAATCTTTCAACCCCAGTTGTTCCAGCTTATTCTGGGTTAAGGCAAAATCAATGTTGAGTATCACTCCCCCCAGATCAAAAACAATAACCTCCGGATATTTCAGAACAATGATGTTTAAGGGTTTATTTATTTAAAGCTTTGATGGCAGGAAGTACTTTCCCCTCAAGATATTCAAGCATGGCGCCGCCTCCGGTTGAAACATATGAAACCTGATCGGCCAGATTGTATCTGTTGATTGCCGCCACACTGTCTCCACCTCCAATAAGCGAATAGGCTCCACGAATGGTGGCACTGGCAACCGATATTGCCATTGATTTTGTTCCCTGTTTAAACTTCTCAAATTCAAAAACACCAAGTGGACCATTCCACAAAATTGTTTCACTGCTGTTGACAATTTCCGCAAAACGTCTGATGCTTCTCTGTCCGATATCAAGGCCCATCCATTTATCAGGTATGCTGTCAGCTTCAGAATATTTAATCTCTGATTCGTTGGAAAACCTGTCTGCAATGACGGCATCTACAGGCAGATATACATTCACTCCCTTACGCATCATTTCTGAAATCGCTTCCTTGGCAATACCAATCTTATCTTCTTCATAAATTGATGCCCCAACATTTCCTCCAAGGGCTTTGATAAAAGTAAATGACATTCCTCCTGCAATAATCAGATTATCAACCTTGTTGATCAGATTTTTAATTACATCTATTTTGGAAGATACTTTAGCACCACCAATAATAGCTGTAAACGGCCTTTTATCAGCATTCAGGGCTTTATCAAGATTTTTGATCTCATCTTCAAGCAATAGTCCTGCGTATTTATCCTTTTTAAAATACTTGGCAACAGTTGCCGTTGATGCATGTTCACGATGCGCAGCACCAAATGCATCATTGACATAAATATCTGCAAGTTCTGAAAGATTTTTTGCAAATTGTTCATCTGCCTTTTCTTCTTCATCATAAAACCTTAAATTCTCAAGAAGTGCTATTGATCCTGGTTCCAAACCGGATAATATTTCTTTTGAACGTGGTCCGAATAACTCACGATCAAAAACTACATTTTTATTTAGAAGCTTTGTGAGATGAATTGCGATGGGCATCAGTGAAAAACTGGGTTCGTGACCTTTGGGCCTCCCCAAATGTGACATCAGGATTGCGGCTCCTCCATCTTCAATGACTTTTAATATTGTTGGCAAAGACTCTCTGATTCTTGTATCATCAACAATTTCCTGATTCTGATTCAGAGGAACATTGAAATCAACCCTGATTAAAACTTTTTTGCCTCTGAAATTAACGTTTTCAATTCCATGCATATCTGTCAACATTTTTAAGTTCAGCGGATAAAATTAGAAAAAAAAACGTTGTGAACATTTAATTCAAATAAAATATTGTTGTTTTTTATCTATTCCGGGACAATCCAGTTTTGTGAATCTGAATTCCAATGCATTTCTCTGATGTTGAGATTGTTTGTCTGAAGGTGTTTACGGCTATCGTCAATAAATCTTGTCATCAGAGAATATGACTGAGCATCAAAAAAGTCTGGATTGTGTTCAAATTGAGAAACTGGAAGAATATAAAACTGCTTTTTTCCGTTAATCAACGGCGTCCAGACCCATGTGAGAATATACCCGGTTTCTACAATCTCAACAATATCTCCATACTTTCTGAATTTTATAAATAACATTGCCCCTCCATCACAATACTGTTGGCGCTGATTTGAAACATAGTTACCCAAAGAATAGGCTACCATCAGCTCCACATCGGGATTATCAGGATGTGTATACCTTTGCATCGGTTGAAGCACATGTGGGTGAGACCCGATTACAACACGTGCTCCGTTATTAAAACACAATTCTGCCAGCATTTCCTGATATTTATTCTGAATTCGTTCATATTCATTCCCCCAATGATAGCAAACGATGATTTCGTCCGGATTGAGGGTCTTAGCATGTAGTATGTCCTTTTTAATCAGCGCTGTATCTATTTGATTCACTATTGTTGGAGCAGGAACAGGCAATCCGTTAAATCCATAGGAATAATTCAGCAGGGCAATTCTGAATCCATTCTGCTCAATAATCAGAGGATTATTCTTTTCACGATCTGCAGAATCCAGAAAGGATCCTGTACGAAAAATCTCGAGACTGTCAACAACCTGAATGGTTCTGATAATACCCTTTTTTCCTCTGTCACATGTATGATTATTGGCAAGCAGCAACACATCAATGCCTGCATTCTTTATCGCATTACCAATTTCATCAGGAGCACTAAACTGGGGATATCCCCGATAGGGCTTCCCTCCGAAAGTGAATTCAAGATTTGCAACTGTAATGTCTGCAATGTCATAAACATGCTTCACATATTGAAAACTATGATCATAAAAATATGATCTTGTCTTACTGTCCCATGCAGAACTGATTTGGGGCTCATGCTGCATAATATCACCCAGAAACAAAAAGCTCAGCTCAACTGTGTCTTCCTTTGCTGATTTTGTAAATTCATCCTGCACATCACTCTCAGGCAGTTTTGAGGTTGCTGCAAACAAGAATATTAAACCCAGAAGTATAAAGGTAATTTGTTTCATAGGCTATTGTGGGGCGGCAAAGTTATAAAAATTATAAATTAATCTACAGGAAACATATGTCGATACAGATAAGACTCATTCAAAATAAAATTTATAACATTTTAATAATGTTGTATTTAATAACTCAATTTTCACTAAATTTGCAACTTCAAATTTAATATCAAAAACATATGATACTTATTAAAGATTGCGAAATATTTTCTCCGGAATATCTTGGGAAGAAAGATATCCTGATTGGAGGAAACAGTGTTATTGCCATATCGGATCAAATCTCAGTTCATGACGGCGTTGATACGGAAGTTATTGACTGTAAGGGGTTAACAATGATCCCAGGTCTAATTGATGCACATGTTCACATTGCAGGCGCTGGCGGAGAAGGTGGACCTGCCACACGTACACCTGAACTACAGCTAAGTCATATGATTCATGCTGGTGTAACTTCAGTCATCGGATGCCTCGGCACTGACGGTATGACACGAAGTGTTGAATCCGTTCTCATGAAAGCAAAGGCCCTGAAGCAGGAAGGTGTTTCTGCCTGGATTATGACAGGTGCTTACCAGATCCCCACACCTACAATACTAGGTGATGTTGGTAAAGATGTTGCCATGATTGAAGAAGTGATTGGTGTCGGAGAAATTGCTCTTTCTGATCATCGCTCTTCATTTCCTTCAGCTTACGAACTTATCCGCCTTACTGAACATGCCCGTGTTGGAGGTATGCTCGGAGGGAAAGCAGGAATTGTCAACATACACATGGGTGATGCAAAGGATCCATTCAGACCCATTCATGAAGCAGTTGAAATGAGTGAACTGAAATACACACAGTTCTGGCCGACACATTGCAACCGAAACGATTATATATTTGAAGATGCAAAAGAATACGGTAAAAAAGGATATATTGATCTTACTGCAAGCTCATATCCCTATTTCCCGGAATACGAAATAAAACCATCAAAGGCAATTGCAGAACTTGTTCAGGCAGGTGTTCCTCTCGAACACATAACACTCACTTCGGATGCCTGTGGTTCCCTGCCCGATTTTGATGAAAAAGGAAATCTGGTTAAACTGGAAATGGGCTATCCCCGCTCAGTCTTTGACGAAATTATGGATGCTGTTAAGGAAAAAGGGTTAACTCTTGACAAAGCACTTCAGGTATCAACATCAAATATTGCAGACATCCTGAAACTTAAAAAGAAAGGACGTATCCTACCCGGTAATGATGCAGATATCGTCATTATCGACAAAAATTATGAAATCATCCATTACATGGCAATGGGTCAATTTATGATGAAAGACAGCATTCTCCTTAAAAAAGGCAGTTACGAAAGGTAAATCTCTTCTTGTTTTTCACATCAAAGATGCTACTCATAAGAGCAGCAAGATGATATTTAAAAGAATTCAAAATATCAAAGCAATATTTGTCGATTTTTTTTATCTTCGTTAAAAAATTAAACCTATGAAAATACCATTATTTCTATTTACATTTATGCTGATTCAGACGACGCTGTTTTCACAGCTACGGATTGATGTACAATACAGGCCAAGACTTGAGTTCAGAGATGGATATCAACAAGTGTTGCCAGAAGGGGAAATACCCACAATTCTGACATCACAAAGAACAAGACTGTCTCTCGGATATCATACAGAGAATCTGAAAATCAAATTCACGCCCCAGGATGTCAGGGTTTGGGGTGACGAACAAAATGCAAACATGACTGCAGTGTTCGGAGATGAAGCATCACTGGATCTGTATGAAGCATACGTTGGCGCGAAAATTAAAAATTCATCATGGTTGTATGTGGGACGTCAGCAAGTTTCCTATGACAATGAATGGTTACTGTCTGCACGAAACTGGAACCAGAATGGAAACTCTGTAGATGCTGTCGTGTTTAAGGCTGAACCGGAGAAATTTAAACTGCACCTTGGGCTTGCCTGGAATACATATTCTGAAAGGATTTCAAATAATTACTTCCCTTCAAATAAAATAAAATCAATGAATTTTCTCTGGTTCAATCGTGATTTTGGGAAAAAGTTCAATATGTCATTACTCTATCTGGCAACAGGTGTCACAAAAAATGACACATCCAATGTATTATATTTCAGACATACAACTGGTTTGTACGGAAATTATTCCTCAGAGCATTTTGCTTCAGAATTCAATGCCTACTACCAAAACGGAGTCAGTCAGACAGGAAGAGAAGTGAGTGCATTTCTCGGAGCCGCTGATATTAAATATATTACTGATAATTTTCATGCAGGAGCCAGCCTTGCTTATCTGAGTGGAAACAAACACACAGGAGGTGAAATGACAGTGGACAATCTGTTTGACAACATACATGGTGCACGCCACAGATATTTCGGCTTTATGGACTATTTCAGAATATTTTCAACCAATACCAGACAGGGAGGATTGATTGATTATGCAATTACACTGAATTACAAATTCAGCAAAAAGCTTTCTGTCCGAAACATCACACATCTGTTCCAGCTTGCTCAAACAAACAATCTGACCGGAAACGATCCCAATCTCGGAATTGAAAACGATTTTATTGTCATATATAAAGTGTATGACTGGGGGGGGCTGGAACTGGGATATTGCATTTTCAAACCGTCCGAAACATTGAAAGCAATTCAAAATGTTTCAGACAATAAACTGGCTCAGTTTGCATATGTTCAGTTTACAGTAAACACTACTGTTTTCAAATAAATCTACTGAGTTTTTTGAGAAACTGTGTTTTATCAAGCAGACTAACCATTGGTTTTAGTTCTGAAAATTGATGAGTCTTTAAAAACAAAACCTGAAAAAAATCAATAAATAATTTTGTCAATTCAAAAAATCTTCAGATATTTGCAAACCCAAATTAAAACAACATACAGTCATGGCAAGAATATGTCAACTTACAGGAAAGAAGCTTATTTCAGGACATCATGTTTCTCACTCAAATGTGAAAACCAAACGTAAATTTTATCCTAACTTGCAGATCAAACGATATTTTATTCCTGAAGAAAACAGATGGGTCACATTGAAACTGAGCACTTCAGCCATGCGCAGCATTAATAAAAACGGTATTTCTGCTGAAATTAAAAAGGCCATACAAAAAGGGTTAATAAAATAATATATATTTTATTTTTCATAAAGATAACCCTCATTGAGGGTTATTTTTTTGTACAATCGTGACGGCGACTCGACAAACTGATCAGGGAATATTTTACACCAAAGCTGATCAATCCGATTCATTGTTTTTTCGTCCATCACAATCACATTTGGCCGTGGCTTAATAATGCCGTCAGAAGCAACAGTCTTCATGGTCCCATCAAATCCGGCAACATACAATCCATCTGATTGCGCAATGTACAAATCCTTTTCAGGGTCAAAATTGGCAAGAAACATCCACAAACGGTCCTTCATGTTCAAAATCTGACATTGATTATCCAGATAAATTACATACTGAATTTTCAGTGATGCATTATCAACAAGTTGTAGATGCAGATCCCTGACTGACGGAACAATGTTTTTGTCAATAAATACAAACATTAATGGATTCCCATATTCCTGAAAATGAATTTCAGTTGTACATGATTCAACATGATCGACTTTTACAGTAAGATCAGAAACTGACATCGTTTTAATATGAGTTGCATCAATGCCCATTTTTTTTCCGTAAATTGCTACAGAATTTGCATGATCAAGGACATCAAGAGGTCCATACATAAAATGAAAATCACGCGGAAATATTGTGTTTTGCAGGACTGACCTGATGACTTCATCCGGATTTCTGACATCAATATCTTCCCCAACAACAATAATATTTCTCACAAACATCATCTGTCCGGCTCCCCACATTGCATTCATGACTTTGACTGCCTGACCGGGATATTCCTTACGGATACTTACAATTGCCAGATTATGAAATCCTCCTTCCACGGGCATATACATATCAACAATTTCCGGAATAATTAATTTTCTGATCAATGGAAGAAATAATTGTTCCGTAGCTTCACCGAGATATGCATCTTCCATTGGTGGAATTCCAACAACTGTTGCCGGATACACTGCATCCTTTCTATGAGAAATATGAGTTATATGAAACACAGGATAAGCATCGGGCAAACTGTAAAATCCTGTATGATCACCGAAGGGACCTTCTGTAACCAGATCCTCATCTGGATTGATATAGCCTTCTATGACAAAATCAACATCTTCAGGCACTTCTATATCACTTGTCATACATTTGACAAGTTTAACCTTTTTCTTTCTTAGAAATCCAGCAAAAGCATATTCTGTAATCATTTCAGGCAGAGGTGCCGTTGCGCAGTAAGTATATACAGGGTCTCCACCTAGTGTAACAACAACTGGCATTCTTTTACCAAGCTTTTTATATTTCCGGAAATGAGCTGCACCGCCCTTATGTCTGTGCCAGTGCATTCCCGTTGAACCCGAATTAAACACCTGCATTCTGTACATACCAATATTTGTCTGATGTGTTTCAGGATCAACTGTATGAACCATAGGAAGTGTAATAAATTTACCTCCGTCATAAGGCCAGCACTTCAATATAGGTATTTTGTTCAAATCAGGCTCATGCATTTGTACTTCAAAACATTTTCCAATTCCTTTACTATGTTTAGGCATTGCATAGAACAACTCCCGAACCTGCCCCATCATTTTTAGCTTACCAGAAATTCCTTCCGGTAACGAGGTAATAAGAGCAAATAAGCCATTCAACCTTCTTTCATACTCCTCATAACTTTCTAGTCCCAGGGCTGATAAAGTCCTTGATGTACTGCCGAATGTATTCATCAACACAGGAAATTGAGTGCCATTGTTCGTAAACAGAATGGCTTTCCCTCCGATTTTTGACAATCTGTCAGTAATTTCTGTCATTTCATACTCCGGTGAAATTCTCTCTTTAACTCTGACCAATTCACCTTTCCGTTCCAAATAAAGGATATAATCGTGCAATGAAGTATATGACATATGATTAATAATGTATGATTTTTGATAATGAACAAAATTAATGATAAAAAAACAATTGACTATGAAAACTACCGTAGGAGTTATTGAATTAAACGGCAACCCGCTGACACTTGTTGGAGAAATGGTTAAAAAAGGTGATGCTGCTCTCGATTTTACTGTAATGACAAACGAATTGAAACCGGTTAAACTCAGTGAATTTTCTGGAAAAAAAATTATACTTTCAATAATGCCATCAGTTGATACCCCAGTATGCGCAGCACAAACAAGAAGATTTAACGAAGAAGCCGCCAGGCTTGACAATGTGGTGGTTGTCACCCTGTCAGTGGATCTTCCATTTGCACTTGCCCGTTTTTGCGGAAATGAAGGCATTCAAAACGCGCTCACACTTTCTGATTACAGAGACAGAGACTTTGGACATAAATATGGTTTTTACATACAGGAACTTGGGCTACTTGCACGTGGTATCATTGTCATCAATGAAGAAGGCAAAGTGATACACGTAGAATATGTTAAGGAAGTTGGAAACGAACCTGATTACGATGCTGCTATAAAAGCACTGCAATCATAAACCTTTATACATCATTAAAATGTCACGGCTTTAGATTTATTGCACCGTCATCTGAACAAAGGATGTTGGTGCAAAACTATCTCATAAATGCAGCAATTATAAGGTCAATATCCTGATAAGGCAAATTAAATGTGTCGCCAATGTTTTTATTTGTCAGTATCCCGTTGAACAAATACGCACCTTTTCTAAAACCAGGTTCATGAATCATATATTTGTCAATACTCCCGATAGCCCCAATTTCAAGAATGACAGGTGTAAAAAAGTTACTCAGGGCAAATGAAGCAGTTCTCGGAACACGGGAAGGCATATTCGGCACACAATAGTGTGTTACACCATTAAACTGAAACACCGGATTGTTATGTGTTGTTGGTATTGATGTGGCAATACATCCACCCTGATCAATTGAGGCATCAATAATGATACTCCCTTTTTTCATTCCAAGCACCATTTCTTCAGAAACAACAACGGGTGAGCGTCCATTTTTGCTGTGAAGTGCTCCGATAAGCACATCAGTTGTTTTCAAAGCCTTCTGTAACACTTTGGGATGGATGATTGAAGTATATAATCGAGTACCAAGACATGACTGAAGTGATTTCAGCTTGTAAAGCTTATTGTCAAAAACCTTGACGTTAGCCCCCAATCCCAATGCTGCACGAGCAGCAAACTCACCAACTGCTCCAGCTCCGATAACGACAACTTCTGTTGGTGTAATTCCGGTCACACTTCCAAAGATAACACCTCTTCCAAAATCAGAACGGCTTAAATATTCTGCAGCTATCTGTATTGCAGTATAACCGGCAATTTCACTCATAGAATACAATACAGGAAACATCCCAGTATTATCCTTAATCATTTCAAAACCAAAAGCCGTCATTTTTTTCTGCATGAGTGCTTTGAAATACTCCGGGGTCTGAACTGTGGAATGCAGTGCAGAAATTACAGTTTTTCCGTTTCCCATCATTCCGATTTCGGGAAGAGTCAGAGGTGCGATTTTCAAAACAACAGAAGCTTCAAAAACAGATTTTGCATCATCAGCAATCTCAGCTCCCGCTTCTGAATACTCTTCATCCCTGAACCCGGCAAGTTGCCCTGCAGCTCTTTCCACAATCACTCTGTGTCCGTTTTCAACAATAACCTGAATACTTTCAGGACATAGGGCCACTCTGTTTTCCTGAAATGAATGTTCACGCGGAACACCAATCACAAGCGATGATTTTGAAGTCTTCACCTCCAGCTTTTCCTCCTGAGGGAGCAATCCGCTGCTTTGAAACAACATAGAACTCTTTTCCATAATTTGAAAAAATTACAAAACCTGTATTATACGTGATTTGTCAAACACATTCAGCGTCATTTTTACCCTTAAAACATCGTGTGTGAGGGCACTTTCAATATTTTCTGCCCATTCTATGAAACAATAATTGCCGCTATTAAAATACTCCTCATAGCCAATATTCATAAAGTCAATAAATTTTTCAATTCTATAACAATCAAAATGATACAGTTCATCACCATCCTGATTCCTGTATACATTGATAACAGAAAATGTCGGGCTTTTAGTGTCTGATTTCACACCCAACACACGACATAACGCCTTGATAAATGTTGTTTTACCAACCCCCATCTCTCCATAAAAAGCAAATATTCTTACTTCAGAAAACTGCTCAATAAACTCTTTTGCAACAGTTTCAATTTCAGACAACGAACTGATGATATAATAATTTTTCATACTTTACCTGGCCTTTAAAACGATCACTGGTGAAAGTATCTCTTCCAGAGAAATTCCACCATGCTGAAAAGTATTACTGAAATATCTTACAAAGTGATTATAATTGTTCGGATAAACCAGATAATCATACCCTTTGCAAAAAACGTAAGAAGTACTCACATTTGGTTTAGGAAGATAAATTTCAGCAGGATTTGTAACTTCATACACATTTTTTGAATCATAATTCAGATTTTTGCCGTACTTAAATCTGATGTTTGTATTTGTTTCCCTGTCTCCAATTATTTTAATGGGGTTCTTAATCTGAACAGAACCATGATCCGTTGTAAGAACAACTGTCACTTTCTTCTCTGATAAAAATTGCATAATGTCAAATAAGGGTGAATGCTGAAACCAGGATAGGGTAAGTGACCGGTAAGCAGCTTCGTCATCAGCCAGCTCCTTGATAATATCCATCTCAGTCCGGGCATGGGATATCATGTCAACAAAATTGTAAACAATAACGTTGAGTTTGTTAGCCATAAGATTGGATAATTGTTCTGACAGTTTTTTGCCTGCCTGAAGATTGAGAATTTTATTGAAAGAAAATTTATAATTCTTTCCAAGTCTCTGAAGTTGCTCTGCCAGCAATTCCTTTTCATAAAAGTTTTTTGAATGCTCATCATCTTCATCTTCAACCCAGAACCCGGGATATCGCTTTTGAATTTCTGTAGGCATCATTCCCGAGAACATTGCATTTCTGGAATATTGTGTAACTGATGGAATAATGGAATAAAAAATATCATCACTTTCAACGTAAAATAATTGTTCTATTTCAGGTTGTAAAATCTTCCATTGATCATACCTGAGATTGTCAATAACGATCAGAAATGTTGTGTTATTCTCTTCAACAACTGGAAACAATTTACTTCGAAGTAATGTATGTGAAAAAACAGGCTTATCCTTTGTGTCAGGATGAATCCAGTTCTTATAATGATCAATAAAATACTTTGAAAAAACTGAGTTTGCCTCTTCTTTTTGCATTGTCAGGATGTCGCGAATTCCTGAATCACTTGAATTCTGAAGATTTACTTCCCAGTAAACCATTTTTTTGTATAGTTCCACCCATTCTTTGTGATCAAGGCGGCCTGATATTTCCATCCCAATTTGCCTGAATTCACGCTGATAATCCATTGTCGTTTTCTGATCTAGCAATTTTTTTTCTTCCAGATTTTTCTTTAAACAAAGAAGAATCTGGTTGGGATTAACAGGCTTAATCAGATAATCATCAATTTTTGAACCGATGGCATCATCCATGATTGATTCTTCCTCACTCTTTGTTATCATTACCACCGGTAGTGCAGGTCTCAGTGCTTTAATTTTTGGTAAAACTTCAATTCCTGACATTCCGGGCATATTCTCATCAAGAAAAACAATATCCAGTCTCTGATCTTTGATCAGATCAAGTGCATCAATAGCGTTTGTGGCAGTCATTACATCATATCCTTTCTGCCCCAAAAAGATGATATGAGGTTTTAGAATTTCTATCTCATCATCAACCCACAAGATTCGTCTTTTTACCATAAACAACTGTTATTTAAAGTTTTATGAAGAAATTTTCAAAAGTATTCAAAGATACAAAATTTTAATGAACTTAACGTATATTCTGGGAAGATATTTTTCATCTCACAACAGGCAATAATGATTTCAGGTATTTCTATCAATCTTGCTTTACATAATAAAAAAAACAATTAATTTTGGATGTCAAAATCTCTGAAATGTCAAAAAACAAACGTAAAATATTCAATGATCCAGTTTATGGATTCATTACCATTCCTGATGAAATGATTTTTGACATTATTGAACACCCATACTTTCAAAGACTACGTAGAATTCAACAACTGGGATTAACTCACTATGTATACCCAGGGGCCCTGCACACAAGATTTCACCATGCTCTTGGAGCAATGCATCTTATGAATAATGCCCTGGAAATGATCAGATCAAAAGGAACTGATGTCACAGATAATGAGTTTCTGAATGCAACAATCGCAATTCTTCTTCATGATATCGGACATGGTCCCTTTTCTCACGCACTGGAACACTCAATTGTGAGCAATCTCAGCCATGAGGACATTTCTCATGCAATTATGATGTTTCTTAACAGCCATTTTAATAACTCCCTTGAAAATGCACTTCAAATTTTCAGCGGCACTTATCCAAGAGCTTTCTTTCATCAACTGGTATCAGGCCAACTTGATGTTGACAGACTGGATTATCTTACGCGTGACAGCTTCTTTACCGGCGTTTCGGAAGGCATAATAGGAACAGAACGCATCATTAAAATGATCAATGTTTTTGAAAATGAACTTGTTATTGAGGAAAAGGGTATCTATTCCATCGAGAAATTTTTGATTTCACGTCAATTGATGTATTGGCAGGTTTATCTTCATAAAACAGTCATTTCTGCTGAAGTGCTCCTTACAAAAACATTACAGAGAGCCCAATATCTATGCAGTTCAGGCGAGCCTGTTTCGTGTTCTCCACAACTTGAACCATTTCTCAGAAAAAAAATCACAAAAGAAGAGTTTATTTCTGATCACTTTTATTTACAGCAATTTTGTTCATTGGACGACTTTGATATCATTTCATCAATAAAGCTATGGATGAACAGTAAGGACAGAGTTCTCAGCAACCTCAGCCAAAGAGTGATTCATCGCAGATTGTTCAGGACGATTCTGACTGAAAAAAAAATTCAGTCAGAAAGGTTTGAAAGGATCATTTTAGATGTCTCAAAACTTATGAATTTTTCTGTTCAGGAAACTTCCTGTTTTTTTGAGCATGGCACCATCAGTGCACAAGCATACGACCCAGAACACAATCCCATAAAGATTTTTTATCGCGATGGATCCATTCAGGATGTGACCGATGTGTCATCAACGATCAACCTTGGGTTAATCTCAGGTCAGAAAACGAAATATTATCTGACATTTCCAAAAGAATATTTTGAAATTATTAACAAACACACCGAAGGATTGTTATGAAACAGAAAATTGCAGTTCTCACAGGTGCGGGAATCAGTGCTGAAAGTGGTATCTCAACATTCAGAGATTCTGATGGATTATGGAATAATCACCGTATCGAAGATGTGGCCACTTTTGAAGCCTGGCAACGAAACCCTCAGCTTGTAATGGATTTTTACAACCAACGTCGCAAACAACTCATAGAAGTTGAACCCAATGCAGCTCATATGGTTTTAAAAAAACTCGAAGAAAAATTTGATGTAACGATTGTAACTCAAAATGTTGACAATCTGCACGAAAGAGCAGGATCCTCAAAAGTTATTCATCTGCATGGGGAGCTGACAAAAGCAAGAAGTTCTGTTGATGATTCTCTGATTTATAATATAAATGGATGGGAACTGAACATTGGAGACAAATGTGAAAAGGGTTCACAACTTCGCCCTCACATTGTGTGGTTTGGAGAAATGATTCCCGCACTTGAAGAGGCAATTCCGATTATGAGTGATTGTGATATAATGATTATTGCCGGCACATCGTTGGTTGTATTTCCTGCTGCCGGACTTGTTCATTATATTAAACCCGGAACTCCGGTTTTTCTTGTTGATCCTAAAGGATCAGGTATGCATATCCCAAATCTGACTGTCATTCCGGAAAAAGCAACAACAGGCATGCAAAAAATTATTGAGCTCCTAATGTCCTCATGAAAGCAGAAAAAATTAAAGATTTCTTCACTGTGCCATTCTCCCAGAGAAGAGGTTATTTTCTTTTTGGGATTATTTTGATTTTAATCATCATTGCCCCTGCATTATACAAAACTTTCATATATCAGCCACAGGTGATTAACCTTGAAAAGGACAGAAAAGAAATTGAAGCTTTCTTAAGTTCTATCAGATATAAAACTGAAACACAACAGAACCCATACAGACAAAAACCAAAATACGTCAATCTGGATCATCCTGAATTTTCAGCTGCATCCTCCAAGTTGACACCCTTCAAATTTAACCCAAACAACTTACCAGCTGATAAATGGCTTGAAATGGGTTTTTCAAAAAAACAGGTGCAGTCTATCAAAAAATTTGAACAAAAAGGTGGACGATTTTACACAAAACAGGATGTGAAAAAACTTTGGGTAATCAGTGCTGAAGAATACAGTATCATCGAACCTTACATCCAGCTCCCTGACAGTCTGTCAGATAGAAGAAACTATGAAAGAGAAAATGAAACAAAAGCAATTCAGATTGTAGAGCTAAACTCTGCTGACACAACACTTCTCAAAACATTGCCAGGGATAGGCTCTGCCTTTGCAAGAAGAATTTTTAATTATAAATCCAAACTGGGTGGGTTTCACTCAAAGCAACAATTGCTGGAGGTCAAAGGCATGGACTCTGCTAGATATGCAGGCATCGAAAAATATGTTGACATCAACCCCTGGCTTATCAGAAAAATAAATATCAACACCACAGACTTCAATAGTTTGAGTTCCCATCCATACATCAGCAATAATGTTGCTATCTCTTTAATCAATTACAGAAACAGACACGGCCAGTATTCTGCAATTGAAGAGGTTATGGAATCTGAGCTTATTGACTCAGAATTGTTTCGCAGGTTGGCACCATATTTGTCAACCGAATGAAAACACATATGAAATTATTTTATTTGTTAACTTATTTTAAAATGAAAAAACTTCTTTTTCCCATCGTTCTTATTTTTTTCACAACACATCTTTGGTCACAGGAGAAAAGTACAATTCAGTGGAAATCAATGCAGGAAGCACTTGATATAAATAAAAAACATAAAAAAATTATGTTTGTTGATGTGTATACAGACTGGTGTGGATGGTGTAAACGTATGGATCAGAGTACTTTCCAGGATGAACAGGTAGTAGAAATCCTGAACACACATTTTATTCCTGTAAAATTTAATGCTGAAGGTTCAGAAATAATCAAACATGGAGGCAACACTTACACAAATCCAAATCCCGGTCGGTCAAGATCCACTAATAGTTTTACTTTTGTACTGCTTGGACAAAAAGTCGGATATCCATCATTTGCTTTCCTTGATGAAAGTAACAATGTAATCGGCATACTTCCTGGCTTTCAGCAACCTGCACAATTAATTTCTGTACTGACCTATTTTTATACAAATGGATATAAAAATCAGACATTTGATGAATGGTTAAAATCACAACAGCAATAAATACTTTATATAGGGTCATCCAACTCTGGCCCAGAATGTTTTATCCTGTCTCCATCTTGTCAGAGTACTTTTCAGCAATAAATTTTTATCCGATCCGATGTTGGGGTCTTCCTGGAGAATTTGACGAACAAGCTGATTTGAAAATGAGATTACTCTTGCATCCATTGCCAGATTAAGCAATTTAAATGGCAACTGTCCACTCTGTTGTGTTCCCTCGGGATCTCCAGGCCCACGAAGCTCAAGATCAGTTTCAGATATTTTAAAACCGTCAAGCGTATAAAGCAATGTTTCTATGCGTTTTTTTGCTGTTTCACCAATTTCATTTTTTGTCATCAAAATGCAAAAAGAGTCATGCTTTCCTCTCCCGATTCTCCCTCTGAGCTGATGAAGTTGAGAAAGTCCGAAATGTTCAGCATTTTCAATAACCATTACTGTCGCATTGGCAACATCAACACCAACTTCAATCACAGTTGTTGACACCAATATCTGTGATACACCATTTTTAAATTTCTCCATTTCATATTCCTTTTCCTGAGATGTCATTGACCCGTGAACAATACCCATTGAAAACTGTGGCTTTGGAAAATGATGTGCAATTTCATCATATTGCTCCATAAGTGCTTTCAGGTCAAGTTTATCTGACTCATTGATGAGAGGGAATACAAAATACACCTGTCTGCCGAGTGCAATCTGATCTCTGACAAGCTTGTACATTTTAAGTCTTTGATTATCTGTAAAATGTATTGTTTTGATTTTTTTCCGTCCATGAGGGAATTCATCTATAACAGAAATATCAAGATCTCCATGTGTTGTTAAAGCCAATGTTCTGGGAATTGGAGTCGCAGTCATAACCAACATATGGGGAGGCTGACTGTTTTTTTTCCAAAGTTTAGCCCTTTGTGCTACACCAAATCTGTGCTGTTCATCAATGATGGCCAATCCAAGATTTTGAAACTCAACGTTGTCTTCAATCAAAGCATGCGTTCCTACAAGAAACTGCAAGGTTCCATCAGTTAAAGCACTGTGAATTTCTCTTCTTTCTGACGTTTTTGTTGATCCGGTCAGTAGCTTGACATTGACATTCATCCCTTCAAGTAATGCAGAAATTGTTTTAAAATGCTGCTGAGCGAGTATTTCCGTTGGAGCCATAAGGCATGACTGATAATCATTTCCACCTGCCAACAACATACACATAAGTGCGACTACTGTTTTCCCGCTACCCACATCACCCTGAAGTAATCGATTCATTTGACGCCCACTCTTACAGTCATTCCAAATTTCACGTATCACTCTTTTCTGAGCGTTTGTGAGTTGAAAAGGCAATTTCCCCTCATAGAAATCAAGGAACATCTGACCTACTTTTTTAAACTGTATTCCTTTTACGGTTTGTTCACGGTGCAATTTGCTCAAATGCATATTCAACTGAAAATAGAAAATTTCTTCAAATTTCAGTCGTCGCTCAGCTTCCTGTTGCGCTTTGAAACTTTCCGGAAAATGAATATTGCGAATGGCCTGTTGCAAAGAACATATTCTGGCTGTCTCCATGATCCACTTGGGCAGGGTTTCAGGTAGTTTTTCCAGATGAGAAGCAAGCAGTGTCTTTGTGAGTTTGGCAAAGCCTCTGCTATCAAGTCCCTTTGTTTTTAGCTTTTCACCGGAATTGTACATCGGCTGAAGACCTTCACTAAATGGTTGTTTGAGAAATTCGTCATAGGTTTCTATTTCAGGATGTGAAATACTTATTCCTGAACCAAAACGAGAAGGTCTTCCAAACACAACATAGTTTTCCCCAATTTTAAGCTTTGATTTAAACCATTTCATACTCTGGAACCATACCAGTTCTATTGAAATGTGACCATCACTGAGCTCTGCAATGAGTCTTGCCTTCCCTCTCTTTCCGGTTTTGATCTCCTCAATACTTGTGATTTTTCCCAAACATTGAACAAAGCTTCCGTCAGTATCAATATGATTCATAGGAGTCATTTTACTCCTGTCAACATACCGATAGGGATAATAAAACATCAGGTCGTATAGTGAATAAATATTCAGTTCTTCATTTAGAAGCTCAGCCCTTGCAGGTCCCACTCCCTTCAGAAATTCAATTTTTGTGTTTCTCAGATAATCCATCTCAATTTAACTCTGAAGAAACAGAAAGTCGAATCAATTTTTTACTCAACAAATGAAGATCACTTGAGTAATTCATGATTTTTCTGTTATCGTTTTGCATTCCAAACAATCTCCTGTGCATTGGTCTCTCTTGTAATTTTTCTGGCAAGAACAAAAAAATAATCCGATAGTCGGTTGATATACTGAAGAATAAAATCCTGGACCTTTTGATCCTGATCCAAAGCAATAATAATTCTTTCTGCTTTACTTCCGGCAGTGCTGTTATGCAGGGTTGT
>CAYMAZ010000008.1:79791-103295 GCA_964388575.1 uncultured Bacteroidales bacterium
AATTCTTTCTGCACGCCTGGAAACTGTTCTGCAAACATGACAAAGCGAGTTTTCAGGATGACCACCAGGAATAATAAAATTGGTCAGAGGAGGGAGGTTCATTTCCATCTCATCAATTCTCCTTTCCAGATGTTGTATCTCAAGTTCATCAAAAGCAGGAATGTGATCAGCTTTTGTCCCAGGTTCCCAGGCAAGATATGATTCAATTAGAAACAATGAATTTTGAATTCTAATCAGTGTTTCCCTGTCATCGTCATTATTGATCCGATCTCTGAGCCAGCCCACAAAACTATTAAGTTCATCAACAGTTCCGTAAGCTTCAATTCGAATATCTGATTTGAGCACACGACGACCGCCGATAAGTGATGTCTCACCCTTATCGCCTTTTTTGGTGTATATCTTCCAGTTGTTGGACATGGTTTAATATTTTTGTAAATGCAAAAATAAGTAAAAGCAGATATTTCTGTAAAAAAACAATATATCAGATCATGCACACTTCAGAATTATACTTTGATTATTTTATCATTCGACTGATCACTTTCGACCATTCCATCCTTTAACCTGATGATGCGGTGTGCAAATTTTGCAATTTCCTCCTCGTGAGTGACCAAAATAACTGTGTTTCCCTCGTCATGAATTTTCTGAAATAACCCCATGATTTCAATTGACATTTTGGAATCAAGATTTCCGGTTGGCTCGTCTGCAAGAATGATTGAAGGATTATTAATCAGTGCACGTCCAATAGCAACACGTTGACACTGTCCACCGCTTAATTCATTGGGTTTATGGGTTTTCCTGTCACCAAGACCCACTTTATCTAAAATCTCTTCTCCCCTTCTGATGCGTTCATTTTTTGATTCACCAGAATAAATAAGTGGCAGGATCACATTTTCTAAAGCAGTGTATCGCGGAAGAAGATTAAATGTCTGAAAAACAAAACCAATTTCTTTGTTTCTAACTTCAGCCAATTCGCTGTCTGTCATCTCACTGACTTTTTTTTGATTCAATACATACTCACCTGATGTGGGCGTATCAAGACAGCCTATGACATTCATCAGTGTGGATTTTCCTGAACCGGAAGGCCCCATCAATGCAACATATTCATTCCGTCTTATTCGGATATTCACATCCTGAACAGCTCTGATAATTTCAGCACCCATTCTGTAATGCCGCTGAATATTTGATAAACTGATGATTTCTTCAAAATTCATCTGCTTTCTTTCACTTGTGAATTATTCTCTAAATCATTATTTTAAAAATGTGACATATGCACAATAAGGTCGAGAACTTTTGAAGAATACCCCCATTCATTATCATACCAGGACACAAGCTTAACAAAATTTGGGTTCAGCATTATTCCTGCTTCCGCATCAAATACAGATGTCCTTGCATCTCCGATGAAATCAGAAGAAACGACTGCTTCATTACAATATCCGAGTATGCCTTTCAGTTCATTTTCAGAAGCTTTTTTAACAGCTGCCTTAATTTCTTCATATGTGGTACTTTTCTCAAGTCTGACTGTCAAATCTACAACAGACACATTCAACGTTGGGACACGAAATGCCATTCCTGTCAGTTTGCCCTTGAGCTCAGGAATAACGACAGTTACTGCTTTTGCGGCTCCTGTTGTGGAAGGGATAATGTTACCAGCAGCTGCACGGCCGCCTCGCCAGTCTTTACCTGAAGGACCGTCAACAGTTTTCTGTGTTGCAGTTGTGGAATGAACTGTGGTCATTAATCCTTCTGCAATTCCAAAATTATCATGAATCACTTTTGCCAGAGGAGCCAGGCAATTTGTTGTACATGAAGCATTGGAAACAACCTCTTCTCCTTTATAGGTACTGTGATTTACACCCATTACAAACATTGGAGTATCATCCTTAGCAGGTGCTGAAATGACAACCCTTTTGGCTCCTGAAGCGATATGTGCATTGCATTTTTCCTTCGTCGTAAATAAACCCGTTGATTCAACGATATATTCAGCTCCAATTTCATTCCATTTGAGATTTGCAGGATCTTTTTCTGCTGTCACGCGAATTTTTTTTCCGTTTACGACCAGTGCACTTCCCTCAACATGAATGTCCCCTTTAAACTGACTGTGTATGGTGTCGTATTTAAGCAAATATGCCAGATAATCAGGTTCAATCAAATCGTTGATCCCTACAATTTCCACATCATCCCTTTCAAAGGCTGCACGAAAGACAAGTCGGCCAATACGACCAAATCCGTTAATTCCAATTTTTATTGTTCCCATAGTATTCTTGTTTTTTCTGTAAAATTACAATTTTTTATCTGGTCAGTGAAATGATTCTGTTTTTTTTATGATCAGAGACAACCCGTCTCTCAATGGAATGATCACATTATCAACTTCTTCACATCGTACAACATAATCATTAAATCTGATGATCCCTTCAGCTTCCTTATCCTTCTTCTGATTCTGTTCAACAACTTTGCCATCCCATAGCACATTGTCGGCAATGATCAATCCATTAGCTCTGACTTTAGGTAATAGTAGCCTGAAATACTCAACATATTCTTCCTTATCTCCATCAATAAAAACAAGATCGAAGCAATCGTCAAGTCCAACAATCTCTGTAACAGCATCTCCAATGATCAATTCTGTTCTGTGTAATATTCCAGCTCTTCCAAGATTTTTTTTGATTGTATCTTCAAGTTCGGGATTTTTTTCAATTGTTACAATTTTGCCCTCATCTGCCAGTCCCTGAGCCAGACAAATTGTTGAGTAAGCTGTAAAAGTACCGATTTCAAGTATTCTTCTGGGCATTATTATGCAGCTGAAAATTTCAAGCAACTTTCCCTGAAGCTGACCGGAAATCATCCTTGGATAAATTTGTTGTACAAACGTTTCTCTTTTGATCTGTTTGAGCAATTCAGATTCTTTCGTACTCATTGATGCAATATATTCCATTATTTTCCTGTTTGTAATATCCATACTATTCTTTTTGAAATGAATTATGAGTTGTACTGAATTTCATAAAAACCTTATTATTTTTGCCTGCTCATAAGCATTCGTTATTTTCTGGGTTCATACATCAATAAACTGACAAGATCCGGATCCATTACTTCATTTGCCACATCCAGCAGTTCCTCAGCTGTGAGCAATTCTATTGTCGTTCTGATTTCTTCATATGATGGGATTTTTCCGGTATAAAAATACATCTTTCCTGCTGAAAGCATATCACTTCCAACAGAATCCAGATAAATTGCCGTTTGTCCGATCAGCTGTTTTTTTGCAATATGAAGCTGAAGGGTACCAATTTTTTTCTCTCTCAGTTTTTTAATCTCACGTTTCACAAGATTTATAATTTTCACTGCGTTCCCGTTTTCTGTTGAAAAATAGACAGAATAATACCCATTGTCAACAAAAATATTATAAAATGCATCTATTGAATATGAAAGACCCAGTTTTTCCCTTACAAGTAAGTTTAATCTCGAATTGAAAGCCTGTCCTCCCAATATGTTTATAAGCAAGCCCAAAGCATTTTTTTTTGTGTTCTGAACATCATAAGCAGGAGCACCAATCATTACATGGGTCTGGTGTGTGTTCATCTTTTCAGATCGTTCAAAAAATTCGGAAACAGCCGGAACGTAAACAGGTGCCATTTCATTAGTCCCGTATTTTTCAAGATATTTTCCAAAAACATGATGTATCAATCGAATCACTTTTGCGTTTGATTTTCTACCATAATAGACGATAACCTTTCGTGATTTCAAAAAGACTGAATTATAAAAATCCAAAAGCATCTTCCTGTCAATTTTTTTCAGACTAATCCTATTACCAAGAATTTCTCTGGTTAAAGGGTGCCCTGCAAAAAAATACTTTTCAAACTTCTCAAGAATTAACTCTGAAGGATTATCCATCAGGGAGGCAATTTCATCAAGAATGACGTTTCTTTCCTTATCAATTTCACTTTCAGGAAAAACTGATTCAAACATAATCTCACCAAGCAAAGTAATGATCCTCGATCCGGTTTCTTCAAGAAATGAAGCATGCAGCACCAGTTCCTCCTTTGATGTATACGCATTTACATCACACCCTGAATTTTCAAGCCCAGCAAGCAAATGAAATATTTTTCTCTTATTTGTGCCTTTAAAAATCATGTGTTCCAAAAAATGTGCAATACCTTCCGGATAATTTTTTTCATGTCGGGTCCCGCATTCTGAAAAAATGGCTATATGTGCTACAGGACTGTCTATTTGCTTATAAATTAACTGACATCCCTGCCCAACTTCTGTTATTTGATGTTCCATAGAAAAAGTTAACGTAAATCTGCGTTATAAAAAAGCAAAGTTCCTAAAAAAAAAGTAATTTTGGAAAATAATTGCCTGTTTTATACCAATCATAAAATATGACTCCTCTCTGCTCATTTTTGATCTGTACAGATACTGTCAGATATAATGTTTTCTTGTTTTGTTATAAATGATTTTTAGTTGTGAATGTGATTAAATCCGACCTATTCAGTGCAGCGTTTCTTGATCGTGATGGAGTCATCAATAAGAGATTACCTAATGATTATGTGACAAAGCCTGAAAAATTTGAATTTCTGCCCAACGCAGTTGAAGCTATTCGGATTCTGTCACAACATTTTCAATATATTTTTATTGTTACCAATCAGCAGGGAATTGGAAAAGGACTGATGAGCAGTGAACAACTTCACGAAGTTCATCAACATATGATTGAGCAAATATCATTGGCAGGAGGCAGGATAGATAAAATATATTATTGTCCGCATCTCTTTTCTGATAAATGTTCATGCAGAAAACCAAAAAACGGAATGTATCTAAATGCCTTGAAAGATTTTCCTGACATTCAGCCTGACAAATCAATCATGGCCGGGGACACACTCAACGATTTAATTTTCGGAAAAAATTCGGGACTAAAAACTATACTTATCGGCAATGAAATTCACACAGATGTCTTAACATTACGACTTGCCAATAATCAATTTGGCTCACTATTTGAAATGGCAAAACAATTTTTATAAAATGACGTTTTCATACAAAAACAAACTAGCACACATGAACCGCCTGTTTCAAATTTTTTTATGTTTTTATTTCCTTACACAGTTAAGCGTGAATGCACAGGAAATCAACCAATTTGACAAAAACGGAAAACAACACGGACAATGGATCAAATATCACGAAAAATCTGAAATTATCAGATATGAAGGTCAGTTTGAGCATGGTGTTCCTGTAGGAGAATTTAAATATTACTATGAAACAGGAAATCTGAAAACCATTGCAGTATATGAAAATAATGGAATAAGGTGTTCAACCGTATCATTTTTCGGGAATGGCAACAAACATGCGGAAGGCTTATACATCAATCGTAAAAAAGAGGGAGAATGGTTGTTTTATGACGGATACAACAACATAATTGCTGTTGAACATTATTCAGATGGGAAAAAACATGGCCCAAGCATCACGTATCTCCCTACCGGAGAAAAGATTGAAGAAATAACTTATGAAAACGGACAGGTAAACGGAAACTGGAAGAGATACTACAAAAACGGAAGCCTGCACTTTGAAGGGACTATCCAGAATGACAAGTGGAATGGAGATTTTGAATTTTACAACCTGAACAATAAGAAAAATGCTGCGGGGACTTATGTGAATTCAACAAAAGATGGAGACTGGAAATTCTATGATGAAGACGGCAGGCTCATCAAAATAGTTACATATCAAAACGGAAAGGAAATCACAAAAAAGGTTTTTCAAAAAGAAAAGGATTCTGATTTTATCAATTTGCTTGAAACTGAACAAATCATGAAGAAGATCCAAACAGGTGTGCATGATAATGAGCCCGACAACCCGTTTACAAGATAATTACCATTTGAATCACAGCAAATTATGTCATCATAATTTATGAAATTTTTGTAACTTTACACATTATTCCGGATTCAATGAATTTTCAAGTAATTCCTTTCTGCAAATTTCAATTTAAGATCATTTTCTTATATTATTTTTTAGCTTTTGTTATTTCAGGTTGTAATAATGATGAACAAAGTATACATATTGATGTGGGTTATGACTATTTTCCCTGTTCAGTAGGAACCTGGTTTCATTATGATGTTGATTCAACAATTTGGGACGATTTTACTTCTCAAACCTATGAATATCATTCTCAAATCCTTGAAGTTATTGAAAGTCAGTTTATTGACAATGAAGGGAATCCTGCATTCAGAATTGAACGTTATTACAGAGCCTCCGATTCAGCCGATTGGGTTATTAAAGATATTTGGTTTGCAAATCTAAAACCAGCATCAGCAGAGAAAGTTGAAGAAAATGTCAGATTTGTTAAGCTTACGTTTCCGGTTCACGAGAATTTCAAATGGGACGGAAATGCGTTCAATTATCTGAATGAAGAAAATTACGCTTATAAAGGTTTACACGAGTCAATAACAGCCGGATCTAATCATTATGATTCAACAATTACTGTTGAACATAAAAACAGTTACAATCTGATTGAAGAAGACAACAGATATGAAGTCTATGCCAAACATATCGGACTTGTTAAAAAATATTCAAAAACAGTCAAAAAGAATATTGCACAACCTGATGTTATTGTCAGTGGTAATCTTGTTGAATATAATTTAAGACATTACGGAAAAAACAATTGAATTTATGAAAACTTATCATTTTATTTTTCTTTCATTATTATTTGCGTTTATTACCGGGTTTTCCCATGGACAGATTTCACAACTTCCAAAGTTCCGAATTGAATTTTCGGACAAAAACAATACGCTATTTTCTTTGTCTAATCCGGAGGATTATCTGTCCCTAAGGTCAATTCTGAGACGAGCAAACCAGGGAATAGCAATTGACAGCACTGACCTGCCTGTTAACCAAAACTACATTGACAGTGTGCTATCCTTAGGCGGAACACTTCTGACAAAATCAAAATGGTTAAACTGCATCACTATAGCAGTGAGTGACACATCAATTATTCCCTCTATTCAGGCATTCCCCTTTGTCACAGATGTCGTCAGAACTTACCCCCCCGGAGGAATTAAGAGTCAACCTGTTAAAAAAGAACGTATGATCAACACTCAGTCTTATGAAGAAATCAACCTTATGAGACACTCAATACTGGCAGCAGGACAGACTGAGGAAAGTTTCTCAATCAAATCGATTAACTATGGTTTTGGATATAATCAGGCAAATATGATTGGCGTGGACTATCTTCATGCACTCGGATATACCGGTGAAGACATGATCATCGCAGTACTGGATGCCGGTTTTTTCAGTGTAAACACATTGAGTATTTTTGACAGTATCCGATCAAATGGGCAAATTCTGGGAACCCATGATTTTGTGAATCCTGGAAATGATGTTTATAGCCAAAGTACACATGGTATGTCAGTCTTATCAATCATGGGCGGAAACCTTCCCGGTCAGCTGGTAGGAACAGCACCGCATGCCTCCTACTGGTTATTGCGCACAGAAGATGCAAACAGTGAATTCAGGATTGAAGAAGACAACTGGATTGCAGGTGCTGAGTTTGCCGACAGTGTAGGTGCCGATGTTCTGAATACTTCACTCGGATATACTGAATTTTGGGATCCTGCACAGAATTATACCTATGCGGATATGAACGGGAACACTGCACGCATCACTATCGGGGCAAATATGGCCTCTTCAAAAGGGATGCTTTGCGTAAACAGCGCCGGAAACAGTGGCAATTCACCATGGAAATACATCGGAGCTCCGGCCGACGGATTTGATATCCTTGCAGTCGGTGCAGTTGATGCAAACGGTGTTCAGGCATCCTTCTCATCAATCGGCCCCTCTCATGACGGAAGAGTAAAACCTAATGTCACTGCCATGGGCGAAGGAACTGCCGTTGTGTATTCGTCAGGAAATGTAGGACCGGGAAACGGAACAAGTTTCAGCGGACCCGTTGTTGCCGGAGCAGCTGCATGTCTCTGGCAGGCAAACCCCACACTCACCAACACAGAATTGAAATCATTCATAGAACAGAGCGCTTCACTTTATCCTTCATGGGATACATTATTTGGTTATGGCATTCCGAATTTTGCAGCTGCGCATATTCTTGTTTCTAAGGATGTTACACCTGAAGAAGATCCGTTCATACTTATTTATCCCAACCCCTTCGATGACGAAATCTTCCTGATTTTTCAGGCCAGTGAACCCATAACTGTAAATGTAGAAATTATAGACGCAAAAGGACGGAAAATATCATCAAAAGAAAACATACAACTTTTCAGCGGATACAACAATATTTCAATTGACCGTCTTAAAGGAAAAACAAACGGAGTTTACTTTCTTCGAATTTTGACAGACAAACAAGTTTATGTGAAACGTATAATGAAAGTTTAACGATGATTCTGATTGCTGACAGTGGTTCAAGTAAAACAATCTGGGCAATCACCGGAGAATCAGTTGACCCCGTCATCTTTTATACAAAAGGATACAATCCCTATCATATCGGCACAGAAGAAATAATAGAAGATTTCAAAACCTCATCAGGCAGTTGGTTTCAGAACAGAAATATTTTAAAAGTTTTCTTTTTCGGAGCGGGCTGTACAGGTGGAGATAAAAATCTGATCATACAAAATGCCCTTTCTGTAATTTTTCCTGTGGCAGAACTTAATGTTTCAAATGATCTTCATGGCGCAGCACTGGCTTTGTTCGGAAACAATGCAGGTATTACTTGTATTCTAGGAACCGGCTCATCTTCTGCACTGTGGAATGGACAAAAGTTGCACCAACACACTCCTTCGCTTGGGTACATTCTGGGTGATGAAGGTAGTGGAACACATATGGGAATCCGTTTTCTTAAATCGTATCTGCGAAAAGAATTCGATAAGGATACAACAGAATATTTCGCTGACAATATCAGGCTCACAGATTTTGAAATCCTTAGCAATATATATCAAAACAATGATACAAAACGATTTCTGGCATCTTTTGTCCCTTTGATGAGTACCAAAGTTGAACATCCGCTAATTCATTCAATTGTCAGAGAATCTTTGAATCAGTATGTTGAAACTTTCATTCTTACAATACCTGAAAATAAAAAATACGATATTGGATTCTGCGGTTCACCTGCACATTATTTTAATGATATATTAACTGAACAAATGAACAAACATGGTTTAAAATTAAAATCAATCCTTGCCAATCCAATTGATAAGCTTTTAAAATTTTTTCAATAATATAAACTTTAGATAATACCCATTTTTACAGTTTTTCCGGCAATTTTTCCTTAGTGAATATCATCGGGGTTAATGCAGTAAATATCAATTCATACTACCAGACAATCACTTTTTTAGTAAGTTTTTGACTTCCAAAAATAATACTAACTATGTAAACACCCTTATTCAGGTCATTTACTGTCATATTGCACGATTGTGATAGTTTAAAAACATCATGCTTCACCATTCTTCCATTTATATCATATATCGTTATTGTAACATCTTCCATAAGAATTCTCCCAAAGTCAAATGTAACATAATCATTTGCAGGCACTGGATAAATGGCAACGTCAATCAGTGAGTGTTCTACCATTGAAACATCGCTATGATATTTAAATACCGGTCTGATAAATCTTGCTGTTTGTATTCCTGATCCCTGCCATGTAGAGGAAGACCCAATATAAAAATAGTTGGTTCCAGGTGTATAAATATCATTGCTCTGAGAAAGACCAATAGTGGTATTCGTCCCTTCATAGCAGCCAAACGCATAAATACCGGCATCTAAAGATACATTTCCAGCAAACGGAAGAAAATACTCGTTGATTGTTCCATCTATGATAACAACCTCCCCAAGTGCAATTTGAGTTGAAGGCATAGTAGCATCATAATTATATAATACAGCAAATGTTGTGTCGCCCTGAACAGGAGTCTCAATCCGTATCCAAATACCGGCAATTGTATCGTCTGAGGCAAGTTCAAATAAAGTGACAGCATAAGCCCATTCTGTTGAACTTACAGAATATCCAGAACCTGTTGAAATGGTGTTATCTCTGGCAAAAATTGTATCTGTTACTTCAAATGAAAATGATAATGTATCGTTTGCAGGATTTGAATCAACAATAGCAGCATTCGGTCTCACAGAAACAAATACCTCATACTGACCTGTCCCGGCATCAGGAAGAAATCCAGATGAAGTCATTGTAACAGTTACACCAGAACCCACACCATTCACAAATAAAGTTTCAGTATTTATTAACCCTCCATTATTGGAATATTCAATATCAGCATACAACGTATCTACCTGAACAGTACTGCTATTTCTTGCCTGAATTGTAAATTCCTGTTCAAAAATCTGAGATTTCGGAATCATGGTATATCCCTTTACAGGTCTAACTTCTAACACTTCAACATCCTCGATACTTGCGCCCAGCAATAACTCATAAGAGAAAACCACATTATCTGGTGATCCTTGAATTAGCCCCATTAATGATGTTTCTCCAGAAATATAGTCGGTGGTTAAAAACAACCCTCCTGCCAATCCTGAGTTTAATGAGTATAGAGTTGAAAAATCAGACATTACATCTCTTTCATACACTGTTTGTATTCCTGCCGGCAATTGCAAAGCATTGATTTGAGACTGACTAGAAACACCACTTTGATGAAAAACCCAAAGATACGGACCTCCGACCGATACGTTATCAATTGCAGCACCATACATTCCACCTAGACCATGTGTTGCTGCAGGAATTGAAGTCAATACTGCACCACTCATACTAATGGCTACAATATCAGTATTGGAATTTCCTGTCCAGAATCCACCTGCTCCAGAATCTAATGTTGGATCATACGTTAGAAATCTTGAAGTCACACTTGCTGAAGAAATGATATTTGGAGCAACAATCAGTTGTGTAAACGGATTGACCTTGAATATTGTATTAGTACCATTGGCAAAATATAAGTGAGTACCATCAGAAGTTATGGCTCTAGTCCCTGCAAGACCTGCAATGAAAAACTTTGAAATTAAAGTACCATTTGAAGAATAACGAATGAGTGTATCGCTTGCCCATTTGGAAACCCAAAATTCATTATTAATAAATGCAACTGCTGCCTGACCTACTCCTCCTCCGGATAATGTTGCATTAAACGAACTCTGAATATCCCAGGTTGAATTGTTACCTCCAACAGAATTCTCTGAGAGATTAACTCCGGGAGCAATTTCTGAATCTGGATCAGTCTTTAAAGTAGTTTCCAATTGCTGTGCATTTAGAAATAAGACTAATACACTCATAATAATCGAGCATATTATTTTTTTCATAATAATAAATAGTATATTTTTTGACAAATATACATATTTAATTGTCCAATTATTAACTACAAAATATAACTTATTAACACGAAAAACCTAACAGGCAATCTTTCTTAAGAATAACGCTCATCCAGATCTTTACTAAACATCGTTAAAATATTACTTATCTCTCAGGTGAATGAGAAAGCAACTTATGTATCATTAATAATTGATAAACAAGAAAAAAATATAACTATCCGTTGTGATCAGAATTAAATATTCTTCACAATCCATTTACTTTGTCTTTCCTGAGCCAGTTTCCCCCATTCGGGTATGACAACGTCTAAAAATCTCTGTTTGTCCGCACGCAACTTATCCATATCCAGTCCGATATATTTCTGTGCTTTGGCTTTAGTGGAAATATCAGGATAAACAACCTTTCCAGCAACTCCGAGTCCATGCAGCACATTGTTCAATTCAAGTTTTGCTTCATGGGCTTTATGAATTCCGTCAGCAAGGATTCTGGAACACTCAAGTGGAGCATGAAAAGAGCCGCCATGACTGGCTGCTACATAATCCCATCTCCATTGTGCCGCACGGATCAGTTTTAATGCTTTTTCCATTTGTGCATCATCGGCTCCGTTTTCCCATGCAAAACCAGCCTCAACATGAGCCTGCACTAACAAATCTTCGAGAATATCACGACTTTTTTTAACCTTATCCTGTCTTTCATAAACATCTGCTATAAGCTGTTCCGTTTGTTCACGATGACATACCTGACAAGTTTGATGAGCATATTTCAATGGACTAACAGCATGATGAGAGGTAAATTTCACTCCACCTTCGCTATGAAACGGCAAATGACAATCGGAACAGGACAAGCCTCTTGCAAAATGGACCCCCTTTGTAAAAATCTCATAATCTGGATGTTGAGCTTTGAGCATTGGAGTTTTACTGATGCTGTGAACCCAGTCAGTGAACCCGATTTGATCATAATATTCTTCCATATCGTCGACCGTCATCCCTTTATCCCATGGTAAAGTCAGATAATTGATACCATCATATTTCGATTTATCAAAGTAATATTCCACATGACATTGCGCACATGCAAGCGAACGCATTTCCTGGTGTGTTACTTTAGTGATATCCTTGTTCATCCTTTCATACACTTCAATAAGAGCCGGTCTGGTGATAATAAGATTCATGTTTTTGGCATCATGGCAGTCAGCACAACCAATTGGATTAACAACCTCGTGTCCAAGTGTTTCCCAGGTTCCACTATAAAATTCTTTGACCCCCATTTCTTTCATCAATCTGGGCACATCAGGACTTTTACATGTCCAGCAGGTATTCGGTTGAATACTTTTTTCACCATCCACAGGAGCCCCAACGCGCAATGTGTTGTATAAATCTGTTATTGCATAATAATGACCTCTTGACTGTTTGTAATCACGACTAAAAGCATATCCTGCCCATAACACGACCATTCGTGGATTATCTTCAAGAAAATCTATTGTTGCATTTCCCATGTATTTTGACCTGTAGGATGTGTCAGATGTTTGCAACCAGGTCTCATATTCACGCGGAAAGTTTTTTCCCCAGATTTCGTTTCTTGGCTCCCATTCTTCAAATTCCACAACAGGAGTATAGGCAAATACAGCCTCTGCCCTTCGTTCAACAATGGTAGAAGCTAATAATCCCATTAAAAAAACCACAACCATGGTTCCTAAAAATAAAACCCAGCCTAGCCAGGGTTTTTTGCTCACTAACTGATTGATACTTTTCATGAGTTTACTTGTTTTCTTTTTTAATAATTGAACTCAACCACCCCGGAACAGGAGACTGTGGCAGGGGAACTCCTTTAGCATTGGGAACAGATGAGAGCCCATAAACCGTTCCGTGCGGTACTTCACGATGACAGTCCACACATCTTTTTTCCCTTCGATATTCATGACCCTGCATCGTATATCTGTCCATTTTATCATTAAACAACAAATCACTGTGACATCTGATACAGTTTTCCTGAACAACATTTTTCCCGGCCTGATGAATAAATATCACCTGTGGTTCATTGCGAAGTGAGAATATTGTAGCATGACGCAGTCCATCATTTGCCTTGAACCAATAATGTCTGAAAAAATTATCCTGAGGAACATGACAATCATTGCAATGTGTCCATTCACGATGTGAACTGTGAGACCATGTTGTATACTGGGGTGTCATAATGTGGCAGTTGACACATGTTGAAGGATCATCTGACAAATAGGAAGGAGCACGTGAAATATAAAACAAAAAGAAAAACAGTCCAGTGAAAAATCCCAATAACAAGATGACTGGAACTTTCCACGAATGAGGTGGAATAAAGTATTGCACCATCGCAACTATCTTTCTGAAAATTTTTCTGATTATTTTCATAGTTGTCAAAGATACAAAACCAAATTAATTTAACACCAACTTTTTTTCAAAATTTTAATTTTTTTTAAACATTGTGATCATTATTTTTGATGCTTTCCTGCAAACCAGCCCGTGAGGCGCATTGGCCGGGACAACAAGCCATTGTCCAGCGGTGAGTCTGAAAACCTCCCCGGATACAGAAAAATCAATTTCTCCATCAAAAGCAACCACAACTACATCAAAAGGAGCTGCATGTTCACTGATCTGCTGTCCTTCATCTATTGCAAAAATACTTGAATTTCCTCCACTCCCCTTGACAAGTGTCTTGCTAACTATTGCACCCTGAGAAATTTGCAAGTCACTGATAATATTTCCTGTTTCTGTTTTAACGTTGTTATTAAGTAAATCCATAATAAATCATTATTTATGTTTCTAATTTTAACAAAAAAACAGAAAGTGTTTCAGTTCTGGAAATTCTGTTTAAGAAAACCCTACTTACCCACTTTCTGTTTCTGTTCTATGAACGAATATATTAATTCATCATCATTTCCATATCCTGCTCAACAGTTGTAATTCCACCAATACCAAAGTTCTCAACAAGGACTTTAACTACATTTGGTGAAAGGAATGCTGGCAGTGTGGGGCCAAGGTGAATATTTTTCACACCTAGATACAACAATGCCAGAAGAACGATCACCGCCTTTTGCTCATACCAGGCAATGTTATATATAATAGGCAGTTTATTTATGTCATCAAGACCAAGAACCTCTTTCAGTTTTAGCGCAATTACAGCTAGTGAGTATGAGTCATTACACTGTCCTGCATCAAGAACGCGCGGTATTCCGTTGATATCTCCAAGAGGGAGTTTGTTGTAACGATATTTTGCACAACCAGCTGTCATAATTACAGTATCTCCGGGAAGTTTCTGTGCAAATTCAGTGTAATATGAACGACTGGCCATGCGTCCGTCACAACCTGCCATGACCACAAATTTTTTGATATTTCCGGCCTGTACTTCACTCAAAACCTTGTCAGCTAGTGTAAGTACCTGATTATGGGCAAACCCGCCAATGATTGAGCCATCCTCTATCTGAACAGGAGGAGGACATTTTTGCGCATGTTCAATGATTTCGCTGAAATCCTTACTTCCACCTTCAGGTCTGTCTGCAATGTGCTTGCATCCTTCAAGACCAGATGCTCCGGTAGTATAAATCCTTTCCTTGTATGTTGCACTGTTCAGAGGTGGAACAATGCAGTTTGTAGTGAAAAGAACGGGCCCGTTAAACGTTTCAAATTCTGTACGCTGCCTGTGCCATGCATTTCCATAGTTTCCGGCAAAATGATCATATTTTTTAAAAAATGGATAATAATGTGCGGGAAGCATTTCACTGTGCGTATAAACATCTACACCAGTACCTTTTGTCTGTTCCATCAAATCTTCCAGGTCACGTAAATCATGACCACTGATGAGAATGCCGGGATTGTTTCTCACACCAATGTTCACCTGGGTAATTTCAGGATTTCCGTATCTTCCGGTGTTGGATTTGTCAAGTAATGCCATTGCATCAACCCCAAATTTTCCTGTTTCCAGTACCAAAGCTACCAGTTCATCCACTGTTTTTCCATCATCACATATTGCGGCCATTGCTTTCTGCATAAATGCATAAATCTCTTCATTTTCTCCACCAAGATTCAAGGCATGCTCGGCGTAAGCAGCCATTCCTTTTACACCATACACAACCAGTTCACGTAGTGATCTGACATCTTCGTTTTCAGTACTGAGAACACCGATTGAATGACTTTTACTTTCAAAATCATCGATGCTGTCTGCATCCCAGTTAGCGGATTCATGCAAATTATTCTCTGCAGAGATAACGCCTTCACTGACAAGCTTATTTTTTAGATTTCTCTTCAGCTGGAGGCCTTCTCTGATTCTCGAAACAATTGCTCCCTGATCAAAATTGGCATTGGTAATTGTTGTAAAAAGTGCGCGCATTATAAAATGACTCACATCCTTCTCAACAATATTTTTCTTACGACCTTTTTCTGCCAGAACTGACAGACCTTTTACAACATAAATCAACAAATCCATCATGCGGGCTTCAATTTCAGATTTTCCACAGACACCTTTTACTGTACAGCCAATCCCTTTTGCTGTCTCCTGACATTGATAACAAAACATACTCATAGTTCAATTTTTTTTTAAAGTTAATACTAATTTTCAGATTCTGTATTGTAAATTACAATTTTTTTATTGATTATATCCAACCCTCTTGAATAACGCTGCCTTCCAAATTTATTACAATCTTTTTCAGCGGTACTTTTCTTTTTGCCTGAGCCATTGCCAGTTGAGCAATCTGCATTAAACCCGTGCAACACGGCACTTCCATAACCACAACTGTAATGGTATTGATCTTTCTGTCATCAATCAGTGCAGTAAGCTTTTCAACATACACATCTTTACCTGAATCAAGCTTGGGGCATCCAATTGCCAACATCTTACCTGCAAGCATTTTCCCGTGAAAATTATTCATCGCAAATGGAACACAATCAGCAGCAAGTAACAAATCCTTTCCTTCAAACATTTGAGCACCAGGGTTGATCAAATGAAGCTGAACAGGCCATTGCCTGAGCTGTGACGGAACATCTCCGTCAATCACACTAACCTCTGCTTCAGGAACAAATGAGCGAGACATTGATCCGGGACAGCCGCCACCAACTGAAGGTACATTTTGTTTTTCCTGCTGAGGTTTTAGAAAACTCAAATCTATTTCAATATTTTTTTCTTTCAGCCTTTCAATTCCCTGACGTACATATTCATGTTCATTATGATCGTAAAGATGTTTCAGATGCGCTTTAATCGTTGTTTCACCTTTGTCAATCATTCTGTCAATAACCTGAATTTCATCATAAGGCTCTGCCTCCCTTTCTTCAATTGTGATTGCTCCTTCCGGACAATCTCCAATGCAGGCTCCAAGTCCGTCGCAAAATAATTCACTGATTAATCTCGCTTTTTCATCAACGATCTGCAAAGCACCTTCATGACATCCACTCACACACAGTCCGCAACCGTTGCACAAATCCTCATCAATTTTAATTATTTGTCGTTTCATGTTTTATAAAAATTCTATTTAGGTATTTTAGTACTTTTATTCAACAAAATTACAACATTTTTTTTAATCACAAAGTATTTTTAAAAAAAAAGTTCATCAAAAAAAGAAAAGCTTCATGTTTTGAAACTAGACAAATACAGAAATGAAAAAATGTATTATCTGAACAATATCACATTTCCTGCAAAATTTTCCTTAATATTATTTGCGTATGTGACTTCTGCTCTCCATGAATAAATACCGGTTGCTGTTGGGATTTTTCCGTTTATTCTTCCATCCCAGCGTTTGTTCAACTGGTCAGAATAAAACACAAGCTTTCCCCATCTGTCATAAACATAGAACCGAATATCTTTAATCCCAACACCGGAAGGTCCGAAGGTATCATTTAAACCATCGTTACCGGGCGTGAATGCATTGGGCATATAAAATGATATTTCCTGTGTAATCTGAACATACTTGTATGTTGAGGAGGAACACCCATACTCATTTTGCACAGTCAGAATCACTCTGAAATTTCCGGGAAGTGTATAAAAATGCAGCGGATTTGACTCAATACTTGTATTTCCGTCTCCGAAATCCCAGTTCCAAATTGTTGCACCGGTTGACTGATCAATAAAAGTGATGTCAGTTGTTCCGAGTTCAGCGACCATTGGATCTGCCATAAACTCTGCAATGGGATTTGGATAGGCTTCAATATATTCTGTTTTTGTTATTGAGTCTGAACATCCGTAATCTGTTGAAATGAATAAAGAAACGTCGTAATTTCCAGGCTGACTGAATATTTTTGAAGGATTTGCATCAGTTGCTGTTCCATAGCTTCCACCGGCACCAAATGACCACAAATATGTTGTGATTGGATCATAGCAATCAACTTCTTCAGAAAAAGTTGTATTCAGTGGAACACATCCCGTTTTCTTACTGACAGAGAATTCTGCAACAGGTTGGCAATGCACCATAACCCCGGTTGAAGCAGTTGCTGAGCAACCATCATCTGAAGAAACTGTTACCTGGTAATCTGTTGTTGTTGTGGGTGTTACAGTTATCTGATCTGTTGTTTCAGAAGTGTTCCATTCGTAAATACTTCCTCCAGAAGCCGTTATTGTTACACTTTCTCCTTCACATATTTCCGATGCGGGATTTGAAATTGCTGCTGTGACAGCTTCAAAAACAATAAGAGAAATTTCTGCTGATGAAGTGCAACCATTTGCATCGGTTCCTGTTACAGTATAATCTGTTGTAACATATGGTGTTACTGTATGAGTCGATCCGTTCCCAAGATTATTCCATGTATAACTTTGTGCCCCTAATGCAGATACTGTTGAGGACTCTCCTTCACAAATGGGATTGGGCGAAGCATCTGCAGTTACAACAGGCAAACTGTTCACTGTGATGGTCGTATTAATGGTCCCAGTACATGTATTAGCATCTGTCACAGTTACAACATATGTTGTTGTTGAAGAAGGAGATGCCATCACCACCGAATCTGTCGTTCCGGACAAACCACTGACCGGAGACCAGTCATACACATACGGAGCAGTACCAACAGCTGAAATTGTTATGCTTGCTGAATCACCTTCACATATTTCAGTAGTAATGGGATCAATTGATAAAATCAAATCTGTTATGTTTACAGTGACATTATCCGTGACGACAACCTGCGTATAATTGCAGTTATCATATGTTGCAATAGCAGTGTAAGTTGTTTGAACAGTAGGACAAACAGTTATGGAAGGCGTGTTTCCAACGGGAACGGGCCCCTGATACCACTGAATTGTATAATTATTTCCTCCGTTTGGAGTAAATCTCCATGCTTCATTTGTAGCCGACCACGGACCTGTATTTCTTCCAGGAGGAGTATAACCAACAGTTCCTGTGGCATTTTGTATCCCGATTACTTTATTTCCGCTGTTCCATGACGAGCAAAGCGGAGCATTTTGAATATACACTTCAATCACATTTGTCGCTTCATAAAGTACAATCTGATGTGTTGCCAACATATAATTGCATGTACCTGAATACATGGGTACCTGATTAAAATTCATCACAAATGTTCTACACGGATAACTACCAAGAACTCCCTGATAAATTGCACCGCCAACATATGGATCAATATCATGATAGGGTCCGAATATTGCGTTCAAAATAAGTGCCGGAGAAGGACATGAAGCTGAAAAAGACCATGGGCAATATCCGTTCGCATTGGATAAATCAAATGTAATGACACCATTTGCTCCGGTAACAAGTTGTGTATAATAATTTCCAAAATAACAAAAATCAAACGGAATCGTAACGACAGGAGACCAAATATCATCCTGATTGACAAAAACTGGATTTCCTGAGTTATAGGGATAAGGTGGTGCATAGGGAATGGATGAAACAGTATATGTATTTGTCAAGCCAGTTACCAATACATTGGCTGACAATGTTACACAGTCATTACAGGGGATTGTAACCTGCCCCTGAGTGATTCCGGGAGCATCAATGGTTACATTCGGACACCCTGGAGCCTGAGCAAACGTAAGATTTGCTATGCATAATACGACTGAAAAGAAAAGTATAAATCTCTTAACCATCTTCATAAATTTGGTACAAAAATACGCAATTATCTTTTTTAAAGACAATATTATTCATTATATTTAATCAGACAGATTGACATTCAGAAAGTTTAATTTCACAATAATTTTAACATTGTCATTTTTAGTAGTTCTGCATGACTTTAATTCTGCTTAAACAATGTATATTTGAAAAAAATTTACACATGCAAAAAGAAATAACACATCAGGGTTGCAACATATATTATAATGTAAAAGGAAAAGGTTCTGCAATTTTCCTAATTCATGGTTATACTGAGGGACCAGGGGTTTGGGATAAATTCACGGATATATTGCACAAATCATTTACAATTATAACACCTGCACTCCCGGCTCACGGAGGAAGCGGGTTTCCTGATTCAGTTCTGACAATGGAATTTATTGCTGATTGTTTTTTCAAAATCCTTAAAAGGGAAAACATTCAACAAGCTGTTTTTATTGGACACTCAATGGGTGGATATGCCATGTTGCAATTTGCTGAAAAATACCCGCAATTTTGTAAAAGCATCTGTCTTTTTCATTCAACAGCAAGGGCAGATACACCTGAAAATAAAGCAAGCCGTGAAAGAACGATTCAGATCATCAGGAATAATCATTCTGGTTTTTTGAACTCTTTCATTCCTGAACTTTTTGCTGAAGTAAATCGTGAACAGTTTGAAAAAGAAATTGAAACATTAATTACTCAGGCAAACCTGATACCAACAGATGGACTTGTGGCATGTATGGAGGCCATGAAAGAGAGACAGGGAAGCATTGAACTTCTCGCTATGACAAATATTCCAGTAGGTTTTGTAATTGGAAAACAGGATAGCCGGGTTCATTTTGAAACCTCACTGGCACAATCTGCCCTCCCAAAACGATCTCATGTACTCATTCTTGACAATTGCGGACATATGGGGCATTATGAAAAACAGAATGAGACAGTTCAGTTTGTTGAATACTTTGCTTCTCTATAACATTCTGATTTCATGAATCTTACTTTATTTGCAATGGGCTAATAAATGTTTCATTTTCTGTGGTGAGCATGATATAATACACTCCAGGTGAAAAATTCATAAGATTCAGCTCAACGGAATCCGAATCAGGTTCCGAGATGGATACGATACGACCCTGTATATCCAATAAAACACAATTTCTGATTATTTCATTACTGCTTATGACACAATAACTGCTTGCAGGATTGGGGAAAATTGAGAAATTCTGATTAAACTCCTCTATTCCGGTTACAGTTACAGCGACTTGTTCATTCACAGTATGTGTTCCGCATAAATTGGTCACAGTTAATGTTACATTATATGTGCCAACAGAAGTATAGTAATGTATCGGATGAGGCTCCAAAGATGATGTTCCGTCACCAAAATCCCATTCATAAATGAGATTTCCTCCTGTACTGGTATTAGTAAAGGTTACAGTACTTTGGTTAATATCAGTTGTAAACGAAGCAGCTGGAGTTGAGGTAATATGAGCAGTAACAGCATTTATTGCACTTTCACACACCTCTTCAACTTCCCAGTCATAGAAATAATAGTAATAATTTTGTTCTGCACCACTGGCAGTGCTCTGCACGATTGAAATATTATTACCTGCAGCTAGCGGATAGCCAATGTTCATTCCGGTAGCACCATTTCTAAAGAGATTCGGAGCTGTTGGGCCCATCAGTTTCAAATTTGTTCCTGCCGGAATGTTTAGATTCAGGGTAATACGACTTTCACCTGGGGGAACGTTTACAGACACACTCTGAATTAAACTTCCACTGCTTGTCTCCAGACGAATGGTTCTGCTGACATTTGTGGTTGCTCCTGAATACACTTTAACAGATTTTAGCAATGTAGGTGCTGTACAATTAAAAACCAGGCCGTGTGCAACTGTACTTGTAAAGTAGGCCCCAGTTCCTGAATTATCTGCTCTGCCGCCAAATAAAGTACTTTCAATTGAAGTTTTCAGATAATACGTTGTTGAACTATTTAAAAGTGGTGTTGTGAAAGAATTGCCTGTATTAATCAGATTATTTGCAGCTGCATCACTGTACCACTCTATGATTCCACCGGCAGTTGCATTCATTGTAAAAGATGCGGGGCCACAATTTTCAACATCATCAGCATCCGGCATTTCAGCTCCGACCTGAATCATATTGGGATATGTCTGAATTGCATTTCCACAAACACCTGCCTGAGCAGTCAAGGTGACATTGTATGTTCCGAGTGAAGTATATTCATGAACAGGATTTACAGCTGAAGAAGTTGTTCCGTCTCCAAAATCCCATATATATGACGCAGCATTCTGACTGTTATTAGTAAACTGGACTGAGGCAGGAGTATTGCAAAACTCATTCATATCAGCAGAAAAGTCAGCACTTACAGGATTATCCTGAACAGCAAACTGTTTCTCAGTGATGTCATTTGACGGATTGCCGTCATTGGCTCCATTGGGAGAATTGGTTCTAAAACGAAATACATGATTTCCCAATGCAGTAGTAAATGCTGGAAGTGTCATTGTATCCACTCCCAAACTCGGAAGTGAACCATTCCACGAAATGAATTGTTCGGGATCTGAATTCAACTGATAATACACTGTAAATGAAGTTAACGTTGATGAGCCCATATTTCTGATCAGGATTCTGGGCTGAACGGATACCCCTGAACAATTTATCACAGAAGCTGGTTCAATTATACTTAATGCTTCAGCATCGATAGCAAACTCAGGGTTCATAACAAGTACATCTGCTTCATAGGGAATTCTGTTATATGCAGTTACAGCAACATGGATTGTATCACCGGCATATGCAGCGGGGAAGCTGATATTTGCAACACCGCCGGAAACTACACCTGTTCCGATAATTTCATAATTCTTTGTAAGCGTGGCAAATGCATCTTCTTCGTTACAATTTACAGTAAGATTGGTTGATCCGTTTCCTATGGCTGAAGGATGATTAACATTCATTGACAAAGGAGTATCAGTGCGAACCATAACAGAAGGATCTCCAAAAATTGTCCAGGTTCTTGCGGTATTGAGCCGGTCTGTACTTGTCGGTCCAAGATCAAGCATATGCATTGCACCACTTGTAGAAATTGCACCAAATGTTCTTCTGATTTTTCCTGGAATCAGTTCACATAAAATCCTGTTAAACTCATCCTGTGCATCCATTGGAGGAACCCATGGCTGATTGATTGTTGACATATAGGTAGCCAGAGCCCCTGTCGGCTCGCCTGATGAGTTTGTTGCTTTAAGCCATGCTTCTGCCATACAATCACCAGCTGTCCTCGTAAATTGTCCGTTCACGCATGCAACAGCCCAGATAAAAGGCAATTTCTTCACATTTGTGAGTGCATTTACATGTGTGACAGAATATCCGGCAACACTCCACCCTGTTTCACTTCCATGATTACAGTAATTTATTATTGTTGCACCGTCATTGATACGGCTTGAGATCTGAGCAGCAGTTGTGTTTGAGATTCCTGGAACATTCTGATCATACTCCTGATAAACAGTAGTATAATTATAATTAAGCAACCTGGTTCGAATATTGTTGATATGAACATAATCCGCTTCACCGCCGTCGTGACCTATTCCAGATCCCTCATTTGCACCGACTCCAATTCCCGTAGTTTGCCATCCGTTCGCCATTCCTGTTGCTTTTTCGTATTCAATTGTCCTTTGCACCTGTGTCTGAACATGTGCAGAAGTTGTGGCTGAAAAACGTCCTACGATCACTTCAGCATAGCTGTCATTTCCTGTAAGATACCCGAAATAATTATCAGAATATGTTGAACTACCATAGTTGTATGTTGTAATCTGGGGATTATCCCCAACAATTAGAAGATAGGTCAATTTCTCGGGAGCATTATAATATGTAGTAACAAGATTTAGTATCGCTGACTGAGTATTTCCAATTGTTGAAATACCAACAATTTCAGTCGGGAAGCCGATTGTATTTTTCCATCTCACATAAGGCATCATGTCAGGAATAAACTGATCATAGCAAAGTACAAGTATTCTTCCTCTTTCGACAGGAGCATTGTATTTGTCTGGTGTGTAATTCAGATAGCGATCCTTATACATGTAATGAAAATCTTCTGCTATTGAGGTTAACGCTTTTTCCCTATAAAACACATTGACAGGCTGTGAAGCAGATTTGGACTCACTGACTTTGACAACAATTTTATTA
>CAYMAZ010000009.1:0-101566 GCA_964388575.1 uncultured Bacteroidales bacterium
CGCTGATGGTGATGAACGAGCAGGAATATACCAAGCACTATTTTATTGAGGGCGAACGTGTGTGCAGTAAGATCGGGGGTGGGTTTAAAGTTGCGCCGAGAAATCCCAGTCACGAACATCTTGAATTTATTGAAGGCGATGCCCAATCTCTTGGGTCGTTGTTGCAGGAATTTGTTTATATTAATTTCAATTGTGCAGGATTTAGCGGAACAATTCATTTAGATCTTGGATTTGAATCAATCCATGACGGCGATGATCCCGAATATTTGCAATACTTCTACCACCCCGATCATTTGGGCAGCAGCAGTTTTATCACCGACGCAGCGGGCCTGGCAGAGCAGCATATTCAATATTTGCCGTTTGGGGAGTTGTTTGTAAGCCAGCGAAACACCAGTTTCGACAGCAGATATAAGTTTACGGCAAAAGAATTGGATAACGAAACGAATTATACGTACTTTGGAGCGAGGTATTATGATTCGGATATAAGTATTTGGTTGAGTGTGGATCCGTTGGCAGCAAAATATCCAGAAATATCCCCATATAATTATTGTGGGTTCAATCCATTAATTTTTATTGATCCAAATGGAAAAGAAAAAATTATTGCATTTGATGAGAAAAAGCAAGAAAATCAAACATTAATCTCTGCTGCAAGAAAATACAAAGACGATAATGCGATACATATTTTTTCTCATGGAAATACCGAAGGTATAAAAGCAGTTATGAACGGAAAAACATACCAGATTGCTACGCCTGAAAAATTAGATGATTTTTTGTCAAATTATAGTGAAACATGGCAAAACAAAAATGAAGGTGAAAAAGTTGTAATTGTATTTCACTCCTGTAGTACTGGGAAAGATAAAAACGATGGGTCTAAATCTTTTGCCAAAAAAGTTTCAGAATCACCTCTTTTTAATGATGCTATAATAATTGCACCGAATGATAGAGTTTATGCTTCTGAAAATGGAGAATCAGGTGTATACAAACCAATGTTTGTTGATAAAGAAGGAAATTATCTAAGAAATAATAATGGACAAATAATAAGCAAGCAAAGATCAAATCAAATAGGCTCTTGGAGAGTATTTTTTGAGGGAAATGAAATAGCAAAATTAAAGGGAGATTGGAAACCTAAGGCAAACCCAGCCTCAAGTGAAATATTTAATAAAATCCAATAAAATATGAAAACTTTAGCATCAATATTTTTTTTAACATTGTTTATAGGCTGTAACAATGCAAAATATAATGAAGATAACATGCAAAATTCAGGGAGTAATGATATATCAATGAATCATGTAACTGAAAGCAAAAGCAATTTGACTCAATCAATTATTAAACATGGTGATACAATTGCATATAGTTCATTAAATACTTTTTTCATGGACGAGCCTTATACAGAAGAATTTCTATTTTATGCTTTGATAATGGCCAATATGTACAAATACCCTCAAGCGTACTATGATGTTTATTTTTACTTAACAATACTATTTACTTCTGATATAAATCAAATAGATGAAGAAACCGCAAAGATGGCCATTAAATATTTAATAATAGCAGCTGAATTAGGCCATCATCAAGCTATAGAGGAGGTAAAAAAATATAATATTAATTCGTTTGAAAATCCAAAAAATCAACTTCTAAGGATTTATGCTGAATAGAAATTTTGTTAATGAAACGAATTATACGTACTTTGGAGCGAGGTATTATGATTCGGATATCTCGATATGGTTGAGTGTTGATCCAATGGCACAGGAGCGCAGTTGGCTCTCACCCTACAATTACTGCCAGCTGAATCCTGTGGGGCGGATTGACCCGACGGGGGCGCTGGATGATTGGTATAGAAATGAAGCTGGAGAAATTGTTTACGATGAAAGTATTAGACATCAAGTCGATTTTAATAAATCGGGAATTAAGGGTACATACTTGGGAAAAACACATCAACAGGATAACAAGTATTATAGTCTTTTTGGAGAAATTAAAGATTTAAAAACAACAGAGGGGAAACTGTATCAGAAATTGGATGAAGCTCTTTCGAATCATGCATATTATATCAATAGAATGAGCTCATGGAGAGAATCTGACAATCCTGATGAAGATTTAATGCCTCAAGAGAGAAAAACAAATTTTGATATTGGGAAAAAATTTAATAAAGATAAATTTGGTATGTCAACGAATAATATTACCAGCTTTGATTATTATGGAACACAGGGTTACTATTTCAATTACGAAGATAAAGAAGCTCTAATTGGTATTTTAGACTGGAATAATACTGGCAAATACTCATCAAACAAACACCGTGGAGAATTATATCCATTTAAAGGGGGATATAATGTTTTTATCAGATCAAGTAAACCAGGTTCATTTAGGTCAGATGTTAATGTGGTTATGTTAGTTTTTGATTCTCAGAGTAACAAATCAAATTTTATTGAAAAATGGAAAAAAGATTTTGTAGTAAAATAATTAAAATTTCATTATATGTTTTCTTAGTTGTTACATTTGTATTGGATGTTTCTTGCAAATCAAAACAATTTGTAAATAATAATAAATATCCATATCTGAATGAAATTTTGGAAACATATTTCTATGCAAATTTTTCTTATCCAGAAAACATGAATCAATTAATTGATTTTTTAAAAAAAGAGGGTTTTTTATCAAGTTTTGAAAAAGAGCTATTTCAATTTACAATTGAAAAAATCGAAGAAGACATTGAAAATTATTCAATCATATTGACGGAAAACGATATTCAAATTTATCACAAAGAATATTTGTTTTATGAAGAGCCAAAACAAGATGCTTGCATTTTATTTAAAAATAATTGGATTTACTCTTATCAAAGATTCATTTTTGTTGACTCATTAGGGAACAACATAAGAAATTATGATTATCTTTCAGAAGAATTGATGATAAATGAAAACTTAATAGGTAAAATTTTTGAAAATTTCAAATATTACGAAGACAGCACTATTGTATATCAGATAATCCGATTTGAAAGAAATAGTGAAATAACAGATTTTTGTGATCCAGAAAACCACCTATTAACCAGTAGATATTTTCAAGAAATTCAGGTTTATTTAGAAATATTTGCAGAAAAACACAATTTATTAAAAATTATCCATGCAGTTCCTGTTAAATACTGAATATAAAACTCATAATGCACGATATTATGATAGTGATGTGAGTATTTGGCTTTCTGTTGATCCAATGGCACAGGAGCGCAGTTGGCTCTCACCCTACAATTACTGCCAGCTGAATCCTGTGATATTGAAATTTCAACTTTTCTATTATAAATTTTTTTGTAATTTTGCACTTCGAAAAACAGCAGAGTTTTGTTTTTCACATAATCAAACGGTTCCGTAGCTCAGCTGGATAGAGCAACAGCCTTCTAAGCTGTGGGTCATTGGTTCGAATCCAATCGGAATCGCAGAAAAATCCTCAATTGAGGATTTTTTTATTTTTGCACTCCCTCAAAAACACAAGCAGCAAGTGTTTTAATGCCGGTCACAAACACATCATTATGCACGTCGAACAGGGGTGTATGCAGGTATCTGACTGTATCATTGCCCGGATTGCCAGCGCCAAGCCTGATGTAACACGCCGGAACCTGTGCTGTATAATATGCAAAATCATCTGCAGTCATTCTGAGAGGTAACTCATGAATTTTTGACTTCCCAAGGATTTCTGTTACTGCATTTTTCATAATCTGAGTTAACTCGGGATTATTTTTAAGCACCGGATAACCACTGACGATCTTCATATCGGCAACAACATCGGCAGTTGCTGCAGAATGCAGTGAAATATCCTGAATCAGGCCATGTGCTTTTTGTCGCCACTGCTCATCAAATGTTCTGAATGTGCCCTCAATTTCAACCACATCAGGGATTACATTCGTTCTGCCGTTTGCAATAAATTTTCCGAAACTGAGCACAGAAGGTATCTCAGGTGAAGCTCTCCGGCTGATGACCTGCTGCATGGATGTAATGATCTGAGCTGCACAGACAACGGGATCATTCAGCAGGTGAGGCATGGCGGCATGCCCGCCTTTTCCGATCAGGGTCAGATAAATTTCATCACTTGAAGCCATATAAATCCCTGATCTGAAACCCACAAATCCGGCTTTCATTTCAGGAAGAACATGTATGCCAAGCATATAGTTCACGTCAGGATCTTTCAGTACTCCCTGCTCAATCATTTGGGAAGCACCACCGGGCAGCGTTTCTTCAGATGGCTGAAAAATCAGTTTTACACTTACCGGCAGATCTGAACGATGCTTAAATAAAAGTTCAGCCAAAGCGAGGACAATACCCATATGGACATCATGACCGCAAGCATGCATCACACCCTGGTTTTCTGAAGCATAATCCACATCATTTGCTTCTTCTATGGGCAAAGCGTCCATTTCTGCTCTGATACCCACGACTCTTTCAGTGTCTTTTCCCGGGATATGTGCAGCAATTCCATAATTGGAAAAATTTTTAATGTCATGTATACCTATTTCCCTGAGAATCTGCTCTATGTATTGTGATGTATTCTTCTCCCTTCCGGACAATTCAGGATGTTTATGAAGGAAACTTCTGTATGTGATTGCCTTTTCTGACAATTCAGAAAAATCATGTTCTGGTATTTTGTTCAATTTCATGCTTTTAAAAATCCAGGCTTAATGAAAGATAAATTATTGGCTTCTTAACTTTACCATCCTCAACACCCCATGCCAGATCTGTTTTTACAAAATAACCCAGTAGTTTTGTGCGGAGGCCTGTTCCAAAACCGCCAACTATTGGATTTTTCTGACGTCTGACAACAATGGTGAGCGTATTTGTGTTGATTACGTGGATAAATAAACTGTTATCTTCAGAAAATGGATTCCAGCCTTCCCAGGCAGTTCCGATATCCCCGAAACCAACAATCTGAAAGTTTTTGAGAAATTCAGATCTCAGAGGACGATTCAGAAAATAACTGAAGACAGGCAGTCTCAATTCCGAATTGATCACTGCAAAATTATTTCCGTTTCGGATATTTTGCTCAAAGCCTCTCATATTTGAGGCCAGAGCCTGAAAAGCATAGTTCTGATCATATGAGATGTTGATATCATAATTGAATCTGGGCAACAGCCAATTGTCAACTCCGCCGAGATAATAGATCAGTTTGCTGTTTCCCATGGAAGTGCTTGCTGCAATCCTGTTGGCAAAAATGAAATTCTTGTGAATCTTGGTATAATGCCTGTAGTCAAAACCAAACACAACCAGATTTTTTTGCTCTTTGGAAATCAATTGCATGTATTCTGCCCAGAACTTCCATCTTTGTCCGTAGTAAATATTCAGTTGCGGATTGCGAGTATTGTCAAAAACCAGTTCAGTTTTAGCTCCTCCCCAATATTCATTCTCGTCAGGGCGAAGAAGATTCTGATAGTCAATGGCCAAATAATTTGATTTGTCCTGCCTTGCCATAAGTGAAGTCCTGAGTGAAAGCACATTGTTAAACGGATACTGGAGCATATAATGCAGTGTGTTTTGCTTGTGTTTAATGACACTTACATTTGTAAACAGATCATAATTCTGGTGATGAAAAATCCATTGTTTATCAAGTCTTCCCTTAAAGTTTTCAAAACCGATAAAATATTCGTTGTTCCTCAAATTAAATGAGAGCCTGAGCCCCCCAACCAATCTGTAATCTTCAAGCAGGTCGTTGATCCCGAGTTTGAAAAAAGCATTGAGGCCGGGGCCAAGGAAGATGGGTCCCGGTCCCATAAACTGCTGATATGTTGTATTGAGAAAGCTGTAATCCAACTGGCTGACAAGTTGATTGACAGAATATTCAACATCATAGTTTCGCTGGTAGGGAAGAACGAATGCAGGCAGTGAGTCATTTTTGGTAATGACCGAATCCAATGCTGTCGTATCTGATGATACTCCCTTTCTGTAACCCCGGAATATGTAATTATCAATGTTGACTTGTGCACTGTCAGCAGGTCCGATCTGATAAGATTGTCTTATAACTGTAGTATCAATGATGGGAACAGGCTCAGAAATTACAGGAGACAGAACAGGTTCGTTTCTGTAATGTGTGTTTTCGGGTTCAATGCCTTCATTTTCCAGAAATTCATCTTTATCAAGCACATACACATGCCAGGCATTTTTGTTGTATATCATTTCTGACATGACTTTTCCGGAAAAATGAAAATCATGAAACTGAATATTGGCAGGATAATCTGTCACAGGGTCAAAAGTTGCAAAATATCTGTAATGCACAATCGTATCAACATGACTGATACTACTGTCGATTTCCGCAACATATCGGTTCATAATTCCGTTCCGGTCACTTAGAAACTGAAGCTTTTCATTTACAAGCGGTAAGGGATGAAAAGCATTTCCTGTCTTCAGGTTTGTCACTCTCCATAGGATAGGTGACTTCGTTTGTGTGTTGTAGAGGAAGATATTAAAGTTCTCTGATTTTTCCGGAGTAAAAGCATAATCTCTCAGATAAGTCTCCTTATCGAAAACAATGGTATCATTGACTCTGTTTGATGAAAAAGCAATATATTTCCCATTGTGGACAAATACAGGATGAAGGTCGTCAAAAACATCTTTTGTGATGCGTTCAAAGGTGCGTGAAGCAAGCTGATATAGAAAAATGTCAGACTGACCATTATCTGTTGCAGATATGAGTAATGACAATCCGTCCGGAGCATAACTCATACTGTGAATTTTGTCCACACCGAAAACCGACTGGCGTTCTAGTGTTCCTGTTTCAGGGAAATAATAGTATAAATGTTTTAATCCTTTTCTTTCAACCAGAAAAGCCAGCAATTCACCACCAGGATGCCAAGCCAGCAGCGGATATGAAAAATCCTGATCGTCATCAATCCGGTATCCCATACTGAAGATTTTTTTTCGTTTACCGCTGTTCAAGTCTGAAAGATATAAGATTTTTTTATTTTGTCTGTCAACTGAATAGGCAAACTTCATTCCCTGAGGATGCACAACAACATTTTGAAGTACCCCATCTTTGGGCATTTTTACAGCGATTTTATTGTCATCCGGGGGCAACGCCCTGTTTTCTGTTTCCTGTTGATATTTGGAAATGTAATGTGTATACCATTCCCGCGAAAAATTTTTAAAGGACATCCCGGTATAATAAAGAAACCCACTTTCAAGGCTTCTTGTAATTTTGGTAAGATAGACAATGTTCGTTACAGCCTGTTCTCCGTATGTGTCTTTCAGATATTTCCAGATCGAATGTCCGGCAATGATCGCATCCTGCCCGCTGAGATTGTTAAACTTCAGATAATTGCCATAAAGAAAACCATTACGAGCAATGTTGTCTAGTTCTGTGCTCCAGTCTTCAGAGACATAGCTGATGAGTCCTTTCACATACCAGTCAGGTAAAAACAATAATGCTGAATTTTTTATATTGGCACCAAGTTCTTCACCGTAAACCATCTGGTTGATAAGAACAGTGGCAATTCCGATTCTGATTTGTTTTTCAAAATCTCTGTAGTTCCCGTTAAAGTACAAAATAACTGTGGATCCAATAACCTGAGTTACTCCCCCAACATTGTAAGTGTTTTCATTAATCAGTCCAATATTACTTTCTTTCATATCGGACATTGAATTATAGATGATAAACTGCAGCTTTGATGTGAGATAATATTCTATCCTGGTCTGTAGTTCGGGTAAAATCTTTTCTGCATATTTGGCAGTATTAATTGCCAGTTCTTTCCCATTCTGGTAGAAATACGTGTCAAATTTCTCAAAACGATAATGTGACCATATTTTTTCAGTACTATACTGCACCCTGTTTTTTCCGAAAGTCATTTGAAAACCATTGTAGAATTGTCCGAATGAATTGGAAATCAAACCGGAGATCAGGAAAAGAGACAATACAATGTTTCGGACAGGCTTCATACTATTCAGAAAAAACATGTAAAAATAACTATTTTCTTTGAATCAGATTGTGTATGACGCTTAAAAAACTTCTGACTTCAACTGTCGGAGATGTACGTTTCTTTTGACACTGTCAAAACAGAAAACATTACTGGTATCAAACCTCAACTAAAAAGAAAAACATGAAGAACATAGAATTTTCCATGCATTCTGATTCATTACCTTACTAACGATTCATTTATATACGAATTTTTCTCATATTACGTTAAGTTAACTAAATAATGAAAAAAAGCTTAATTTCGCAGCTTGAAAAACTTAGAAATATGAAATCATACAAATTGATCAATAACCTGAGCGGTTGGTTATTGTTTGCAGTAGCTGCAGTAGTGTATATAATGACAGCCGAACCAACTGCAAGTTTCTGGGATTGCGGAGAATACATTGCCACATCATATAAGCTGCAGGTCGGACACCCTCCGGGAGCACCGACGTATCAGTTGCTGGGGCGTTTTTTCTCCATGTTTGCATTTGGCAACACAGAAAATGTTGCATTTATGATCAATACTTTTTCAGCATTGTCAAGTGCTTTGACAATTATGTTCCTGTTCTGGACAATCACTTTACTTGGAAAAAAGTTTATCATTAAAAATGCAGAATCAGTCAGTTTGTATGAAAAAATATGTGTTTTCGGTGCCGGAGCAATTGGCGCACTGGCCTACACATTTACAGATTCGTTCTGGTTTTCTGCAGTAGAAGGTGAGGTTTATGCTTTGTCATCACTGGCCACTGCCATCACATTCTGGGCGGCACTCAAATGGGACGAGCAGGCAGATCAGCCCGACTCAAACAGATGGATGTTGTTTATTGCATATCTCGTTGGCTTGTCCATCGGGGTTCACCTTTTGAACCTTCTTGCTCTTCCTGCAATTGTTTACATTGTCTATTTCAGAAAATATAAGTTTTCCTGGAAAGGATTTTTCGGAGCCGGTATTCTCGGAGTTATCCTTCTTGGGTTGGTTTTATATATCATTATTCCCGGTGTTGTAACTCTGGCCGGTAAGTTCGAGTTGTTCTTTATCAACACAGTCCGTCTTCCGTTTAACAGTGGAACAATTTTATATATGTTACTGCTGATCGGTGGACTGGCTTATGGATTGCACTACTCAATGAAAAAGAACAGGCTGATACTGAACCTTGTTCTTAAATCATTTATATTCATACTGATTGGATATTCAACATATTTTTTGCTGGTCATTCGTTCAAATGCAGAGACACCCATTGATGAAAACAATCCCTCCAATGCAATCAACCTTCTGGCATATCTGCAAAGAGAACAATATGGCGATACACCACTTTTATATGGTCCGTATTATACAGCTCCCGTATCCAGAACCAAACCATGGGGTGACAGAAGCCCTGTTTATGCCAAAGATGAGGTTCAGAAAAAATACATCATCATTGACAAACGCGAAGGGGTCAAGCCAGCATATGAAGATGAATTTTGCACTGTTTTCCCGAGAATGTGGAATTCAACCGAACAGCATTACATTTCAGGTTATGAGAATTGGGGTAAAGTGAAGGGGACGATGGTAAATTACAATAACGGATTTACGAACGAAATGATTAAAAAACCCCAATTCAGTGAAAATCTGAGATTTTTCTTTTCCTATCAGATTGGTCATATGTTTGTCCGATATTTTATGTGGAATTTTGCCGGCAGACAAAATGATATTCAGGGACATGGAAATCTTGTAGACGGGAACTGGATTTCAGGTTTGAATTTTATAGATAACCGCCTTGGCCCTCAGGAATTATTTCCCAAAAACATGAAAAACAACAAAGGTCGTAACAGATATTATATGCTGCCTTTTTTGCTTGGAATTGCCGGACTTGCCTTTCATATTAAAGCCAAACCCAAAGATGCACTCGTTGTAATGATACTGTTTATTATGACAGGGCTTGCTATTGTGGTGTATCTGAATCAGACGCCTTATCAGCCAAGAGAGCGAGACTATGCGTATGCAGCATCATTTTATGCCTTTGCCATATGGATCGGCATGGGTGTGCTTGCCCTGAATCAGGTATTCAGGAAATGGATAAAAGAAGGCATCGCCTCCATATTGCTTGCAATAATTCTTTCAGCGGTTGCCGTTCCGCTCTTGCTTGCCAGTGAAAACTGGGATGATCATGACCGTTCAAACAGATACACTGCCCGAGAAATTGCCAAAAATTATCTCGACAGCTGTGAACCAAACGCAATCCTGTTTACAAACGGAGATAACGATACATTTCCGTTATGGTATATTCAGGAAGTAGAAGGTTATCGTACTGATGTAAGAGTTGTAAACCTCAGTCTGCTGAATACAGACTGGTATGTAAATTCAATGAAAAGAAAAGCCTATGACGGAGAGCCAGTTCCCTTCTCACTTCAGGAAAATCAATACCAGTCAGGGAGCTACGACGTTGTCTATCTTGTTGAACGTGATGAAAATACAGAATATGTGAACATTCAGGATTTATTTGCTTTGATTCACAAAGATCCAAAACGGTTGAAACTGAAGAACCAAGGTCGTGAACTTGACTATTTTCCAACAAAGAATTTCCGTCTTTCTGTTGACTCAGCTCAGGTTGTTGAAATGGGCGTTGTTGCTCCAGAAGATGCACACCTGATTGTTGACAACATCGACTGGAGAATTAACAGAAGTGCAATATATAAAAACGGAATCATGCTTCTGGATCTTTTGGCTCATAACAACTGGGAACGCCCAATCTATTTTGCAATTACAACAGGTGATGACTCATACTTTGGCCTTCAGGATTATTTCCAGCTTGAAGGGTTGACATACAGGCTTGTCCCTATCAAAACACCAAACAGACAGGGGTATACCGGACGAATCCACACTGAAAAACTCTATCAGAATATGATTCATGATTTCGGATGGGGAAACATGGAACATCCTGATGTATATCTTGATGAAACAAATCGCCGTATGAGCATGAACTTTAGAAACAACTTCTCCCGTCTTGCCAATCAGCTTCTTGAAGATGGCGATACGTTGCGAGCTGTTGAATCTCTTGACCGAGCTGTTGAACTGATGCCCGAAGAAAAGGTTCCCTATAATTTCTTCATCGTTCCTGTTGCAGAAAGTTATTACAGAGCTCAAAGCTTTGAAAAAGGAGATGCAATTCTATACAGATATCTGGAAATTCTTGATGAGAACCTGCGGTTCTACTTTTCCTTCAGAGGGCAAAAATCAAGACTTGTGAGCAGCGAAAAAGAACAGGCGCTCGGCATCACAAACAGAATTATGCAGATCACACAGCAACATCAGAGAACAGAACTGTTTGAGCAGGCTGATGCACTTTTTCAGGAGTATTATGAAATCTGGCTAAATTCAAGATAATATACCAAATATGTTGTATGCTGTCAATTCGAGATATCTTAAAAAAATCAGTCATAAAACCATATTTTGGAAAATTCCAACAGAAAAAAAAGAACTGTTCTTAACTTTCGATGATGGACCTGTTCCACGAACAACAGACTTTATTCTTGAGCAACTTGACAGATTCAATGCAAAAGCAACCTTTTTCTGCGTTGGAGACAACATCAGAAAACATCCCAAACTCTTTGAAAAAATTGTACAGCAGGGACACACTGTGGGCAACCATACTTTTCATCATTTGAACGGTTGGAGATATCCGGTAAAAACTTATATGAATAATATTAAGATGTGTGAGTCTCTTACAGGGAGCAAGCTTTTCCGACCACCTTACGGCAAAATGACCCCACTGCAAAGATACGTTGTTCAGCAGGAATATTATATTCTGCTCTGGTCTGTTTTACCGGGGGATTTTGACCCGAAACTGTCAAAAGAGAAATGCCTTGAAAGAGCTTTAAGGCATTCTGACGAAAGGGGTTCAATTATTGTTTTTCATGATAATCACAAGGCCGAAACCAAGCTCAAATATTCACTTCCTGAATATTTGAAGATATACACAGATGTCGGCTACACATTTTCTCCAATCACTGAGCAATTGTGTCAAAAGCATTTGGAAGAACGCAGAAACAGAATTATTCACCAGATTTCTTTGGGTATTATCTGATTCTTAGATATTTATATTGATCGGCTAATTATACTTTTTGATACATGGCATCCCTTTCCACAGGGAGTTGTCCGGTATTCCTGATCATAGTTTCTGCCTCAGCCTCTGTCATAATCGGTGACTGATCTTCAGCTCCTGCCATTGAATAAATTCTGGTTGAATTTTCGATTGTCCCATCCAGATCATCGGCTCCAAAAACGATGGCCAATGCTGAAAATTGCTTGCCAAATGCAGGCCAGTAAACTTTTAGATGCTCAATATTATCAAAAAACAAACGGCTCAAAGCAAACATTTTCAGATCTTCTATGATTGACGTTTCAGAAACATTTTTTAATGCATTATTCATGTTCTTGTATTTCAGGGGTATAAAGGCATTGAAGCCCCGCGTTTGATCCTGAAGTTGTCTCAACAATTGCATATGTGCAAATCGTTGGTTCAGGTTTTCCAGGTGTCCAAACAACATCGTTGCATTGGTTCTGATGCCCTGTTCATGAGCATCACGGTGAATATCAAGCCATTGTTGAGCATTGATTTTATCTGGACAAATTTGCTTTCTTACTCCGTCATCAAAAATTTCAGCCCCTCCTCCCGGCATACTGTCAAGACCTGATTCTTTAAGTATCGCCAATGTTTTAACAATATCATATCCGGAAAGTTTAGACATGTAAGATATTTCCGCTGCTGTGAAAGCTTTAATGTGAACATCAGGTCGAAGTGTTTTGATCTGTTTCAGAAGTTCTGAATAGAACAGAATGTTGTATTCTGGATTTGATCCCCCAACGATGTGTATTTCCCTGACTGAAGAATCAAGCTGCAGTATTTCTGAAATGATTTCATCATGGCTCTTGGACCATCCTTTATTTTTTTCTGACACTGAAAAGGAACAGAACTTACACTGAAAGACACACACATTGGTTGGTTCAATGTGGAAGTTTTTAACAAAATACACATTCTGTCCATTCCTTTGAATTTTCATTGTATGTGCATACATTCCAAGAAGTGCAGGTGAAGCATTGTGAAACAAAAACACACTTTCGTCAACAGACAATCTTTGTCCCTTTATACAGGCATTCAAAACTGATGTTACTTCAGAATTCATTCAATCTGATATTTCAGAAAATACGAAACAGGAAGACTGATACTTTTTCAGTAATTATCTCGAAATCATAAAAGTTCCGGAAAAATGATGATCGGCATTGTTTGCATTGATGAAGTATAACCCACCTGACAAATGATGAACAGGTATTTCAATTTCATCTGAATAGGAATGAACATCAATTTGTGCAACTGTATTTCCGAGAACATCAATGATTCTAACGGTTCCACTGTCAAAATGATAATTTTCAAAACTCAGAAACAATTTATCATCAGCCGGGTTTGGATAGAGGTTGATATTTAGATTTGGAGCCATTGCTTCCTCAACAAAAACGCCGGAGCAGGCATTGTAATTCACACCTGTTTTTGTATTCGGATTGGCATTGATGGGGTCGAGCCATGGTTTAAGTTGTTTATCACTTGCAGAACCGTTTGACTGCCAGTGATAGCTAAATTTTCCGTAATAATCGGGGGAACCTGTACTTGTGCAGAAAGATGAACCACCAGTCAAAGTCCCGACAACCAGTTTGTTCTGATCAAAAATCGGTGATCCTGAAGACCCTTCAGCAGTAACACTATGACCATAACCGGGTTGGTTTGCCCAATAAACCTGCCAGTGCGTTGTATAGTTTTGTAATGTTGATGAAAAGATGCTGAATTTTTTAATAACTCCTTCGGGATGATGAATTCCGGCACCACTTGACGCTGCTGAGTTTGTTTTGTTCCAACCATTGTAATATGGCTGATATGTACTTGGAATTGAATTGTTCAGAAGAACCAGGTAAAAATCACTTCCATTACTGGTGGATCCGTATGTGTCATGAGCTTTCATTGTACATCCGGTCAATGATTGTGCAGTAGTTCCCGATGTTCCTTCACAGGTTGAAGCCTGATAATTAAAATTAAACACCCACTGATTTAAATTTGAAGCAGTGGCATATGAACTATAATAGGCACAATGATCAGCCAGGAGAAAGTAGGGCTGACAATCGTTTAACGTTGTTGTGACAAGGCTCCCTGTACATAGAAAATTTCCGCTGCCTATTCTGATCTGTACACGGGCAACACTGTTCACCTGACTTTGCCAGGTATTCGCAGTCGGGCATTTCACATTGACCATACAGGACAAATCACCCTTATCAGTGACATTAAAACCGGTAGATCTATAATTATAACCAACCTCACTGATCAACAGCTCCAGCTGGTCTTTCATATCATATGGAAGGGTGAGTTCTATGACAAAAGAACCACCGGGAATCATTTCTGTTGCCATCAGTCCGCTTTCATGATTGTTAACTTCAGTAAAAGCACCGATTACATGTGATTTATCAACTGTATAAACAAATAGTTTCGCACCTGAAGGCAAAGTGTATTTGTCAAAATAGAGACTAGATGCTTCAGCACCATCCATTTCAACTTGTAATCTCCACAACAAATTTCCGTCAGGCAAAGTTTCCCAGGTTCCTGAGTTTTCAGGATTCAGGTCAACGGGCAAAAGGACACCGATACGATATGCTTTTCCAAATCCGTCATTTTCATAATCTTCCATGATTACCTGCTCCATGTCAGGAGTTTTAATCTGTCGAATATCAATACTTTTACTAAGACCTGACGTGGAAAAACTCACAGGACTCCCACCCTGACTCAGCTGTGCAAATAAACTGACAGGCAAATTGATCAAAACAAACAAAGAAATGATAACAGGAACATACAATTTTTTCATACATTTAAAACTTTAAATTTGTAAAATTGATTCAAACTTCAAAAGTACAAAAATTTTCAGTTACAGATAAAAAAATACCCTTGTCACAATATCTTTTAACATTATTATCAGACTGGATATCAGAGCAAATCGTTTCTCCTTGAGTTGAGTTTAATGAAGACAAAAAGGAGGATTGTAAAAGAAAGCAAAGATGATCCACCATAACTGAAAAAGGGAAGTGGAATTCCTATTACTGGCAGGAGGTTTATTGTCATGGAAATATTTATCAGGAAATGAAAGAATAACACAGATGCAACAGCATAGCCGTAAATACGCGAATAATCGGATCTTTGTTTTTCTGAAAGAATAATGATCCTGATAAGCATTATTAAAAACATACCGATCAGGGCAATGCTGCCGAGAAAACCCCATTCTTCTCCGATTGTGCAGAAGATGAAGTCAGTGCTTTGTTCGGGAACAAAGTTGAATTTTGTCTGTGTCCCATGCATATACCCCTTTCCTGCAAAACCACCGGATCCAATTGCAATCAATGACTGATTAATATTATAGCCAATCCCTCTCGGGTCCACTTCTTTTCCCAAAAGAATCATAATTCTGTCCTTCTGATGCGGACGCAAAATATTATCGAAAATATAGTCAACGCTGGTAACGAATATTGACGAAAAGACAGCAACGAAAAGCATGGTATACACCAGTTTTCTGTTTTTTCTGTAAATCCCAGTCAGAATAAACATGATGACCATGATAATGCTAATAAGCAAATAATTGCTTACAAGAAGTGTTAATACAAATAACACTACGATCCACAACACTGCAAGATATAGAAGTGTCGGCCACCCTTCACGATAAAACACAAGAAAAAATGCTACAAAAACAATTGCTGTTCCTGTGTCACGCTGCAACAGAATAAGAAGTGCAGGCAAAGCAATAAATGCGACAGCATAAAACTGATGTTTTCTTTCACTTAATGACACTCCTATCTTACTAAGATATTTCGCCAACACCAGAGCAACACCAACTTTTGCCAATTCTGACGGTTGAAACCTGATACTGTCCGTAATGACAAGCCAGGACCTGGACCCTGACACCTCGGTTCCCAGACCAAGCACGACAATCAGGATGAAAATCAGGGAACCATAAATCACGTATGAAAATGTTGTAAAAAACCTTGCATCAATCAATAAAATAAAAAATGCCAAACCCGCAGATATGAGAATCCAGAACATTTGTCTGCCATAATTGTGAGAAAAATCAAGAAATCTAAACCCTTCTTCTCTGACAAACTCAGTTGAAAAAATGTTCAGCCATCCCCATCCAACCATGACAATATATATCAGGATCAGCACCCAGTCTATTCTTACAAAAGAGGAACTATTCCTATAGTCTGTCATTTGTCCAGAAGTTTGGCATTCATAATATTGGTTTCCAAATCCTTTCGTAGAACTTCACGATTCAGATATTTTTCTATCATTAAGCTTGCAACTGGAGCCGCCCATGTTGCTCCATATCCTGAATTTTCAATTAAAACTGCTATTGCAATTTTGGGTTCATGATATGGGGCAAATGCAATAAAAACGGAATGATTCTTTCTGGGGGGATCCTGTGCTGTACCGGTTTTTCCGCTTACCTCAATGCCTTCAATTGCAGCATTTCTTGCAGTTCCGGAAGTTACAACCATTCTCATTCCCTGTGCAAAAACATCACACGTTGAACGACTGATCAATGTTTTAACTTTCTTTTTGTATTCGGGATTTTGTGTTTCAGGCTCTCCTATTGCCCTAACAATGTGCGGAGGCACGTACCAGCCCCTGTTTGCAATGATGACCGTAAGATTTGCAAGTTGAAGTGGTGTGGCTCCGATCTCTCCCTGTCCGATTGCCACAGACATAATCGAGTTTGCCCTCCAGTTTTTTCGGTTCAGTCTTTGATTATAATATTCAGCCGTTGGAATTAATCCAGGCAATTCATTGGGAAAATCAGTTCCGACAGTTACGCCAAATCCGAGACTGTTGACATATTTTCTCCATTTTTCGTAACCTTCCTGCGGTGATGAAAACTTTTTATTTTCTACAAAATGTTTGAAAACATAGCAAAAATAAGTATTACAGGAGTGGGCCACTGCTTCACGAAGTTTCAGGGGCGAGGGATGAGCATGACAACCGATGGTATGACTACCCATATTGTATCCTCCTCCACAACCATAGGCTGTATTTTCATCGATAATTCCCTCCTCCAGGGCAGCTATTCCGCTGACAATTTTAAACGTACTTCCCGGAGGATATCTTGTCATAATCGCACGGTTAAACAATGGATTATTTTCAGTATCATTGAGCAGGTTCATGTAATTATTTCCTCTTTGCCTGCCAACCAGCAGGTTGGGGTCATACGCAGGTGCAGAGATGCTGGCCAAAATTTCACCAGTTGTAGGCTCTATTGCCACAATTCCTCCCCTTTTATTCTTCATCAGCATCTCACCGTATTCCTGTAATTCAGCATCGAGAGACAGATAAAGGTCTTTCCCAGGAACTGGTTTTTTATCCTGACTTCCGTTATCGTAACTTCCCTTTTCCCTGTTGTGAACATCAACCATGACAACCCTCAACCCTTTTTCACCCCGCAATTCGGGCTCATATGATTTTTCAACACCGCTGATCCCGATGTAATCTCCTGGATTATAATAGGGATCTTCTTCAAGTATCAGTGGAGATGCCTCACCAATGTATCCAAGCGTATGTGAAGCAATAGGTCTTGGATATTGCCTGACTGATCGGGTCTGAATAAAATGTCCCGGAAAACGGTACAGCTGCTCCTGAAGGGCGGCATACACATCGGGGCTCAGATGTGAAGCAACAATACTTGGTAAATAAATGCTGTAGGTTTTTGCCTTATCAATCCTTTTTATGTATCCCTCCGGATCTATTCCTGTAATTCTGCAAAATTCAAGGGTGTCAAACTCACGCATATATCTGGGAATAACCATTAGATCATATGTGGCAACATTATAGACCATCAGCTCTCCGTGGCGGTCATACAACAACCCTCGGGCCGGATATTCGTAAATATAACGAAGTACATTTTTTTCTGCTGATTTTTTATAAGAATCATTGACGATCTGAATATAGAACAGGCGGATCAGCAATATCATTCCACTGATCACAAACATTCCGATAAAAATCCTGTATCTTCCTTCGTACGCTTTTCTCACAACATGATTTTAATTGTGCAAAAATACACAGTATTATTCAAAATCATCTGTTTTTCACACAGCTCCATATGATCTCAAACCCATTCAGAAACAGATTATTTTTTTACATTTATCTTTTTTTCTATTGTATTCACGAATCCATTTTCATTGCTTATACGACAAGTCAGCTTATGAGTGTCTTCATTTACAAACCAGACGACATCAACTGTCTGACCTTCGTTTTGGATCTGAATTATTTTTCCTCCCTGAACATACCAGTTTGCAGAAATTTTCCCTTTTCCCTCAATTATAAATCGTGCGGTTTCATCACGGGCATCATACTCACTTTTACCTGCAAGAACCGAACTGTCAGCAGAAATGATATCAAAAAGAAAATCTCCCATATTTTCGAGAATGACGGTCATATTCTCATTCAGCTGATTGTCCTTTCCTATCTGTGGATCATGCCCTGCTCCAGGAAAAAGGATCAGTCTGGAATCCTTCCCGAGTTGTGTCATATGTTCGTGTATTGAAACAGAGCCATATGTTTTTTTGCTGAAAAAAGATGAAAACTCTGCTCCCATATTTACAAAAGGATACTCATGACCGGCCGGAACAATGTCATCAGCATCACCATGAAACAGCAACACCGGAGCATTATCGTTTCTGCTTATCATTGATGTATCTGTCAGTGCCCCCCACATGTTTATAACCCCACGTACTGAAAATTTTTCTTTCAGATTATTTCCACTGCAATCCAGACATCCAAGATCTTCTCTTAATAAAAAGATATTTCCGGAAGCACTCTCAAAAGCTTCTTGTTGTTGCATAAAAGCTGTTTTTAGAGCAATAAACCCTCCGGCACTGTTTCCACCGACAAAAATATAATTCGGATCAATCCTGTATTTATCAGCATGGTGGACCAAATATCTTATTGCAGCTCGTGCATCCTGAACTGCACGATATATACATCTTTCAAGATAGACATAACCACCGGGAACAAACATGTATCCCAGCCGGTAATTAATGACAGCAACAACATACCCTTTTTTGGTAAAATCATCAACGATTGCACGCATTGTTCTCGTGTCCTTGTCTCCGATAATAAATGCTCCGCCGTGAATTAAAACCAGAAGTGGACGCCTGGCAACAGGGTCACCAACAGGTTCGTACAAGTCAAGAGACAAAGTCAAATCCTTCATCATCACATTCAGTGCGAGACTTTTCCCAACTTCCAGTATGATAGCCGCATATTGCTCTACTCCAATTTTTTCAACAGGTTTTGATGTATAATACCCTCTGGCAGTAGCATAGTTCATTTCTGTTTTACGAACCTTATTAAAAGTGGGGGCATTGTATCTGGGTTTAATCACAGTCTGACGCAGAAAGGGTTCTTTAACCAATACATAATTGTTTGATTTTTTCCTTTTTCCGTAATAATATCGTACAGTATCTCCCTCAACAGAAAGAACACCCTTCGTTTTTAAAATATCCTGCTTTTCTGTAAATTGAATTTCAACATGCCGTTTGCAGGTTCTTCCTGAGAATGGAAAAACCTCAACAAGAGCGTTGTTTTGATGGATAAAATACTCTCCTTCAAGGATTGAATCAGCTCTGTGAAATTTCATATACAAAGTTCGATTATCTGTAATTTTTCCTGAGTAATATTGATCAAGCCTCAGTTCTGAATAATCATAATGAACTTTCTTACAGTTGCAGGCAATCATAATCAACAGAATAATGATTCCTGAAATCCTGAGCGTGTATTTCATTTTTTTCATTTTGTTGTATTTTCCGCCGTAAAAATAAGAAAAATATTGCCCATATAAAAATCTCTGATTATTTTTGCCTTATCATATCACCTAAAACAAAACAATTATGAGTTTATTGCATACAAACTGGATGGGTCTTTCCCTTAAATCACCAATCATTGCCGGAAGCTCCGGAATGACAAAATCTGTGGAAAATCTGATAGAAATTGAAAAAAATGGTGCAGGTGCTGTGGTTTTAAAGTCATTATTTGAAGAACAGATCAGCAATGACATGAATAAAAACCTTGCAGAAGCCCATGATGCATCAGCGTATCCTGAAGCTTTTGATTACATCAGTAATTTTGCAAGAACAAGTGCCATAGATGAATATCTGACTCTGATTGAGAAAGCAAAAAATCATATTCAGATTCCGGTGATTGCAAGCATCAATTGTGTATCCAACTCTGACTGGATTGAGTATGCCAAAAAGTTTGAAAAAGCCGGTGCTGACGGACTGGAACTGAATATTTTAATTTTACCTTCTGATTTTACAAGATCTCCTGATGATATTGAAAAAACATATCTCAGCATCATTGAAAATGTAATCAAACATGTCTCTATTCCCGTTGCTGTCAAAATCGGTGAATATTTTACCAGTCTTGCAAAAACCGTCATCACCCTGTCCTGGACCGGTGTAAAAGGAATTGTTTTGTTTAACAGAACATATTCTCCTGACATTAACATTGATACTTTGCAAGTTACTTCCACAAATGTATTCAGTACTCCCGAAGAAGTTGCACACCCAATGCGTTGGATTGCTTTGCTTTCAGACAAAGCTCACTGTGATCTTGCAGGATCTACAGGAGTTCACAACGGTGAAGCAGCCGTTAAGCTTCTGCTTGCCGGTGCTTCTGCTGTTCAGGTGTGCAGCGTACTTTACAAAAAGAAACTTGGAGTGATTTCTGAAATCAACACATTTATCACTGAATGGATGAAAAAACATAACTATACATCCATTGCCGATTTTAAAGGGAAGATGAGTTATAAAAACATCCCACATCCTGCTGCATATGAAAGAGTGCAGTTTATGAAATACTTCGCCGGAATAGAATAATTCTGTCAATTTCTGTTTCTTTCATGCTTTTCCTAAACAACCTGAATTTGTTACTTCCTTCTTAATATAAAATCATTCTCAGCATGAACCCTGACTTTTCAAATACGGAAAAAGCTTTCAGGCATTTGTCCGACAAAGATCTTAAAAGAGCATTGTTTCTTTTTTCATTTATTACAAAACCTTTCTGGGTAAAAACCGGAAAACTCTTGGTCTCCCTTGCTCGTTTTCTTTATATTCCATATGGTTGGGCAGTAAAGAAGAATGTTTTTGCACATTTCTGCGGAGGCGAAACCATGGATAAATGTGTTCCAACCATTGAGAAGCTTGCCTCAAATAACTGTTATTCAATTTTGGATTATTCAGCTGAAGGGCTTCAGGGTGAAGAAAATTTTGATGCAGTATGTGGTGAGATTCTTGGCACAATTGAGTTGTCACAGAAAAACAACAACATATCATTTGGCGTATTCAAATTTACAGGAATGGCGGAATTCTCTGTCCTCGAAAAGGTGTCATCAGGAGGTCCGATGAGCAGTGACGAACAAAACAGCTGGAATAATGCACTGAAACGTGCTCTAAAAATTATCGAAGCCGGATCAGAAGCCGGCCTTCCGGTTTTTGTTGATGCTGAAGAAACCTGGATTCAGCCAGCAATCGATTCAATGATTGAAAGCATGATGCTCCGATTTAACAAAGATTCTGCTCTTGCTTTTACAACAGTTCAGATGTATCGTAAAGACGGAGTTCAGAAAGTTCAGAAGTTAATTGAACATGCAAAAATATATGGATACGTTTCAGGTGTAAAATTAGTGAGAGGTGCATATATGGAAAAGGAAAGGGAAAGAGCATTAAAACACGGATATCCTTCTCCAATACATCCTACAAAAGCAGAAACAGACAAGGCCTTTAATGATGCTGTCGAATTGTGTATTGAAAATATCCAACACATCCATTTGTGCATTGCCACTCATAATGAAAGAAGTTGTTCACTTGCTGTGGAAAAAATGCAAAGCAGAAATTTGAGCCCTGAAGATCAGAGGGTATGGTTTGCACAATTATATGGTATGAGCGATCATATTACATTTAATCTTGCAGGCTTGAATTACAGAACAGCAAAATATTTGCCCTATGGTCCCGTTCAGAAAGTTATGCCATATCTGATCCGGCGTGCAGAAGAAAATTCATCTGTAAGAGACCAGTCAAACCGTGAAATTGAAAATTTCAGAAAGGAGATTTCAAGAAGAAAATCGATGCATTAACATATCATTTTTGTTACTGATAAACATTCATATTCTACTCTAACATTACTGAATGTTCGCAATAAATATTGTTCATTTTAACAGGCAAACTCAATTCTCTTTATGAAAATATCTGTACATAAAAATCATCTTTCTAAATTTTATTGTTAATGTAAGTTTTAAACAACTGATTATCTGGATCATAATCAAATTCACATTTGATTGTTAAAAACTTTCTTGTTTTTTGGTTGAATTTTTTTGAGGATTTGTAGTATTTTCGTAAAATAAATCATATGTGTGTTGATCTATTTTAGATTAATATGTGTTTATTCTGTTGTAATTAAACCCCTAAAACAATACAATTATGAAATCACTTTTATCATTGAATGGAAAATTTAAGGCAATATTGCTTTTACTTATTTTTTCTCTTTTCTGCATCAGCAATGTGTTGAGTCAGTGTTTGAATTTAAGTTCATTTGGAACAGCAACAGCACCAACAACAGCCGGACAAACAGTTACGATCACAAGCTGTGCATATGCTGGAGAGTATTCGACAATCAACAGCGTGATGGCAAACACCAGCTACATTTCAAATGCCACAGGAGGAACCGGTAATTATCTCACAATTAGACAGGGAACGCCTGGTGGTGCTGTTATTGCACACGGTCCTGCACCTTTATTCTGGACTTCTACAGTTGCGGGTACATATTATCAGCACATAAACACAAATGCCGGATGTGGCACAGACTCAGATTGCCATATTCAAATGATTACCAAAGACGGATGTACAAACAGTACAGCATATTCAACTGTAACAGCTCCTGCGCCTGGCGTATTTACACAAATTTCCACATGTACTTTTGCAGGTGAATATAATACAATCAACTCTGTCACTGCAGGAGCGGTTTATATTTCTACATCAACGGGAGGAACAGGCAATCATATTACAATACGTCAGGGAACATTCAACGGACCTCTGATTGCTGCAGGCATTTCTCCCCTGCAATGGACAGCAACCGCAGCAGGAACATATTATATGCATATCAACACCAATGCTAATTGTGGTATCGAAAGCACCTGTCATACCACCACTATTGAAGGAGTGATTGGTTGTGATTACAATGTTCCCTATAGCGGAAACAACAGCATCACAGTAAATAGCGGGTTCATATGCGACCATGCAGGATGGGGAAATTTATATAATAATGATGCTAACGGCTACACTGTAATAAATCCAGCTAACCCGGGAGAAATGGTTGTCTTGACATTTACACATTTTGAACTGGAGGGTTGCTGTGATTATGTGAGAATATATGATGGGCAAGGTCTGACAGGAAATATGCTTTTTTCAGGCAACGGCAGTACTTTACCTCCTGTCACAACATCAACAACCGGGCCTCTTACAATTCAGTTTACTTCAGATTTAAGTGTTGTTTACCAGGGGTTCAGAGCAGAAATTTCCAATATTGCTGTTCCTCCGGGTATTCCTCTCAGTTTGGCAGCTGTTACAACCGGTTATAATACTGCTACAATATCATGGAATCCAGGATCCCCAGCAGGTAACTATTACAGCTGGGAAATTCGAAGATCGTCAGATCAGGCCGTTCATGCCTCAGGAAATACAATAGCAAACCACGTTGCTGTAACCGGGCTTGAATGTGGAACAGATTACTATTTCAGAGTCAAAGCAGCATCAAGTTTCACCGGATTGTCTTCCGCATGGAGCAGTAATTCAAGTGTTTTCACAACTAATCCCATTGATGCCCCAAACAATGTGACTGCAACACCTTCAACAATTTGTGAAGGCGAATCATCAAATCTGAATGCAGTTTCAACCGGAAATTCAATTTACTGGTACGAAACAGCTTCGGGGGGTATTGAAATTGCAACAACTGCAAGTGGTGATGATTACCCAGTAACCCCATCAATGACGACAACCTACTGGGCTGAAGCACAGTCAACCGGACTTTCACCACATCAACTTTACACAAATTTGACATCAAATAATCAATTTAGCGGGAACTTTTTTGATGTGGAGAACATTTCTGATAACGATGTTACTATTACTGCTTTTGATATTAACACAAGTGATACAGGACCCTATACTGTTCACGTGTATTACAGAACAGGCACCTGTGTTGGAAACACTAACAATGCAACCGGATGGGTATATGTTGGGGCGCATAATACGACAGGAGCAGGATTAAACAATCCGACCTCAGTGCCATTAAATTCTCCTGTTACAATACCTGCAGGACAAACTATTGCTTTCTTTTTGTCAGGATCAAACTGGCATTACATAAATGGGATGGCTGTTGGAAACACATGGGTTGCTGATGAAAATCTACATATCAAAGAAGGGTATGGATATGATGTTGTTAATGGTTTTACCGGAATGACTTTTTCCCCCAGAAATTTCAGCGGTACCATTTATTATGATGCTTTGCCAAATAAAAAATTTAATGTTGGACCTGTTGATCCTTTATTTGGCACTTACGATTCTCAAAATTTCAATGCTCAGTCAAACATTTTTGACGTTTTGCATCCTGACGGAATTACGATCAGCAATGTGGATATATATTTCACAGCTCCGATTGATAGTAGTTTTTCTATCATCCTTACAGACAATTCATCAAATATCCTTGAAACATATTCAGGTCTGATTACTGTGACTGGCGGCCCTGCCCAAACTGTTCCGTTAAACTTTTATGTTCCTCAGGGCACAGGGTACACGTTGAATTTTTCAAACAACCCGGGATCCATGAGAAACGATGCCGGAGCTACATTTCCATACATTGTACCAGGAGTCATTTCAATAACCGGTAATACCTTTAACCCTGATTACTATTACTGGTTCTACAACTGGATGGTTAAAATCCCTTCTGAACCATGTGTTTCTACAACAAGAACCCCTGTCACGCTGACAGTCCTGGATTGCACTTCTGTGAATTCATTTGAATCTTCTGAAATGATTACTGTTTTTCCGAACCCTGTTAAAGAACAGCTCACAGTAAAAATTATGACTCAGAATACTGCAGATTGTGTCTGGGTTTTAATTGATATGAACGGAAGAACTGTTCAAACCGGATTTGAGAAATTATCTGCAGGAGAAAATTTGATTGAGATTCAAACTGAACAGCTCAACACAGGTGCGTATATGCTGAAATCTGAGTTCAGCGGAATGGTTCATTACAGTCGCATTATCAAACATTAAAGACTTTTCCAAATCAGAACAAAAAAAGGCAATGTTGAAGTTAACATTGCCTTTTTTTCGTTTTACTCTGAGAAAAATTAACCAATCTTTTTGTAGACAATTGAAACCAGTGTTTTATCGTCGCCACCCATATTAATTGTGAGTCCATAGGGGCGATCTGAGGGGATGTTGATTTGATTTGCTCCTGCTTTCCCCGTAAGTTGTTCCCAAATTGTCACAGCCTGATGAACACCTGTTGCTCCGGTTGGATGTCCCCAACCCATCAGTCCGCCTGTAGTATTAAAAGGCACTTTCCCTTCACGGGTTGTATGTCCATCACTGACAAATTGAGGTCCTTTTCCATACTCAGCAAATCCAATGGCTTCCACAGCCATAATACCTGCAATTGAAAAACAGTCATGACATTCTACTGTTGCAATCTGTTCCCTGGTAATTTCTGCCATATCAAGGGCTCTTTTCACTGCCGTAACTGTCGTTTCAAGTTTTGTTGGATCAGCAGGATTTTTTGTTATATCGTTTTCAGCAATTCCGATTCCGATAATTTCCACAGCATCTCTTAAGGGTATTCCGCATCTTTTGAGTCCTTCTTCTGAAACAATTGCAATTCCTGAGGCACCATCTGATACTTTTGAACAATCGAAAACATTCAGATGATCAACAAATGATCTGCCGTTTGGCTTTGTCAAGCCCACTGCCAACAGGTCTTTTGTTGTATTATGATACTCCTGTGCTGTGGAACACAATCGAGCATTTTCAATTGCATTTTTATACCAGGTTGCCATGGCATGTCGGGTATAGTCATAGCCGAATTTTTCGTAATACACTCCGGCTCTGTCACTGAATTTACCGGGGAAAAAATGGGCATGTCCTGTTTTACGTTCCTTTGCCCAACCGGCAGCTGCCAGAATATCAGCACCATAAACGGCTTTCACTGAATTCTGCACTTCAACACCCAGTGTCAAAACAACATCTGCAGTTTCGGCAAGAACTGATTTTATTCCATTTGCCAATGCAAGTGCTCCTGAGCCACATGCTCCTTCAACTCTGACAGCAGGTTTAAACTTTAAGCCTTCGTCTATATATGGAAAAAAGCCTGCCAGGTTGCCCTGTCTGTTGTAGCGCGCAGCAATAAAATTGCCAACCACGCATTCATCAACTTTGTCTGCTCCACCAATTTGCTTTAAAACACCCTGTCCGGCTTCTTTCATATAATCTTCAAGATCAGGACGCGGCTTTTTGGGATGAAACTCCTTTCTGCCGGAACCCATTGATATTGTATTGTAGCCGGCAACCATAAAAACTCTTTTTCTTATTTTCATATGTTTTTTCCTCCTGTTGATTTACAGATAATTATTAATGGGCCCATATGCATGAAAAAAACCGGTGAGTAACACCGTGTTCACATCTTCCGGAGTAAAGGCGACCTTGTCTGCAACAAGCTTTTCTCCGATTTGCTTTGAACGTTTCTGATATGCAACGGCCAAAAGTGCTCCGGTTGTTTGCATGTTTTTCATCTCACCGAAATACGCAGTCAACATTTCATCTTTTGAACGATTACCAACCACTGATTTCCATGGTTGATGTCCGGATGGTAACGATCCCAGTTTCTCATCACACTTTGCTGCAAAGCTTTCAATTGCAATATATGCCTTGGTTTGAGGATCCCAAATTGCAACAGGGCGACCTTTTTCATATTTCAAAAATCCATCTTTCTGAGAGCCGTCAAAATTCTGTCCGCCTTTTACTCCCATTTCCATGAACCTGTCAAGGAGCGGGCTATGAATTTTTTCATCTTTGACATGAGGCTCCATCACGTTCATAATGAATTGACAAACGTCAATTCCAACATAATCTATAAGTTGGAAAATACCCATTGGGCGAATGAGGAAATCCTGACTTACTTTATTAATCATATATACTGCTTCTACAAATGGTATTTGTTCAGCAAGTTTTACTGCTTCGCCCATACCGTGAAGCGCATCACGCATAAAGTGTCCGTTACCAATAAAACCTGCGACATCATGAGAGGGGACTTCAATTTTACGCATAGACTTGATGAATGTCGTGACAAATTCAGATAACTCGGGTTTTGAATGATCTGATCTGATCACCTCAACAAGCTTCTGAACCGCAGGCGGATTGTAAAAATGAACTCCAAGAATACGGCCATTCAAACCTGCTTCTTTATCAAGATACGTAATTGGAATGGAGGAAGTATTGGTGAAAAACCATGGCTCATTTGGATTGTTTCGATTTATCTGCGAAAACAGACTGATCTTCAGATCTGGTTTTTCACTTGCAGCTTCAAAAATGATATGTGATTCGAATGCAGATTCCAATGTTGTCACCGGACGAACGATGGCCAATACATCATTCACATACTGTGTCAGAATCTCTGAATTATCTATCAGGTCAGCCCTGTCAGCATACAATTGTCGCAGAACGTTGATTTTCCGCTCTGCAGCCTTAAGAACCTGCTCCCGTAAATATTTCATCAATCCGGACAAAGCATGCTGTGAAACATCGAGAGCATACAGAATAAACTGTTTGTCTCTGTTCTCGGGTCTGAGACTGAGATCAGTCATTTCCATTGATGTGAGCAGTAAAATTCCGCTTCCCATTTTTCCGGCAGCACCGATCACTGTGACATTTTGAATTTTTTCCAAGTAGTTCATAATTTGTGATTTATATTTTGATTGTCAATTTATTATTTTCATTATTCTTTTGCGAAAAAACCATCGTATGGATTATATGGTTGAAAATATGTGTGTTTTTCATTCTTCATAACAACAAAAATGGCTGATTTTTATCATTTTAAAATGATACAATCTGCTCATTGGAAGATTGCTCTACCATTTTGGTTTACGTTTTTCCAGAAATGCTTTCATTCCTTCACCCGACTCTCCGTTGCCAAAAAGATTTCCGAACTCATGTGCTTCATACTGACAGGCATTTTCAAAACTCATGTCAAATGCTTTGACTGATACTTCCTTCACTTTTTGCACAGCAATTCTGCCTTTAGATGCAATTTTCAGAGCAATATTGATACATTCAGTTAACAATTCATCTGCAGGAACTACTTTCTGAACCAATCCGATCCGTAACGCTTCATTCGAATCAATCATATCTGCAGTCATGAGATAATAAAGGGCATTAGACAAACCAACGATTTTTGGAAATCGCAAATTTCCGCAATACCCGGGGATCAGCCCCAGATTCACTTCTGGTTGTCCGAATTTTGCATAATTGCTTGCTATTCTGATATCACATGCCATTGCAAACTCACATCCGCCACCAAGAGCAAAACCATTCACAGCAGCAATAACCGGAAACTTAAATTCTGTCATCCTGTTAAATGTATCCTGTCCGGTTTTTGAAAAAACAGTTCCTTCATCAGAATCCTTCTCAGACATCTCAGCAATATCAGCACCCGCAACAAAAGCTTTTCCTGCTCCGGTAATAATCAATGCCCTGATTTCGTTGTTTGACTCAAGTTCATCAAACACCTTATTCAATTCCTGAAAAACAAGCGTGTTTAATGCATTCATTGCTTCAGGTCTGTTCATCGTAAGGATCGCAATGTTTTGGTTATATTCAAGAAATAATGTTTTCATTTCCATTTTATGTTGTTTTTGGTTTTTTCAAAATTAACAAAATTTCAAATATGTTATCTTAAATATTTTTGCTTTTATGATATTTTTTCATAATATTGCACTTATTTCACAATATATTATCGAATTTATGACAGAACCAACCGCATATCAGCCACAACACCCCGTCAGAATCGTCACTGCGACCTCATTATTTGACGGGCATGATGCATCAATCAATATCATGCGCAGGATTCTTCAGGCAAGCGGTGCTGAGATCATTCATCTCGGCCATAATATTTCTGCCGAAGAAATTGTCAACTGTGCTGTCCAGGAAGACGCCCAGGCCATCGCTGTCACATCCTATCAGGGTGGTCATATGGAATTTTACAAGTATATTTTTGATCTACTCAAAGCAAAAAACAGAGAAGACATCAGGATATTCGGCGGCGGTGGGGGCGTTATTCTACCTGATGAAATTAAAGAACTCCACAACTATGGCATAACCCGCATATACTCACCTGATGATGGACGGGCAATGGGACTGCAGGGGATGATTAATGATCTGCTTAAAAACTCAGATTTTCCCAGAGGAAACACATCAGAATTTAACATTGATGAAATCCGGCAACGTAATCCACTGACCATTGCCAGATGCATTTCATCTGTTGAAAACCATCCTGAAATTTGTGAAAAATTCGCACCTCTTATTCGTGATATTGCTGAGAAAAACCATGTACCTGTCCTTGGAATCACAGGAACCGGTGGAGCAGGGAAATCATCACTTGAAGATGAATTTGTCAGGCGTTTTCTACATACATTTCCTGACAAGCATATTGCAATCATTTGTGTCGACCCTTCGCGCAGAAAGAGCGGCGGAGCATTGCTCGGCGACAGAATCAGAATGAATTCGGTTACAAATCCGAGAGTGTTTGTCAGATCCATGGCAACAAGACAGGTCAATCTTTCACTTTCAAGATTCGTTCAGGCTGCTGTCAATATTCTTAAAGCTGCAGCATATGACCTGATCATCCTTGAAACATCCGGCATCGGGCAAGCCGACACAGAAATTGTTGACCACAGTGACATGACACTTTATGTAATGACTCCTGAATACGGGGCTGCTTCTCAGCTTGAAAAGATTGATATGCTTGACTTTGCAGACATTATTGCACTGAATAAATTTGACAAGCGTGGAGGCATGGATGCTTTGCGTGATGTAAAAAAACAATACCAGCGCAATCATAAACTTTTTAATAAAGACCCTGAGACCATGCCTGTGTTTGGAACTATTGCTTCTCAGTTCAATGACCCGGGGGTTAATCAGTTATTTTCCGCAATTATCAGTATTTTAAAAGCAAAAACCGGATTTCGTGCTGATCTGCCCGAACATCATACTTTTGAAACACCTGAAAAAATTCACATCATTCCTCCTCAAAGAGTACGATATCTGGCCGAAATTTCTGAAACAGTCAGAAACTACAATTTCTGGGCTCAGAAACAGGCTGATATTGCGCAAAATCTTTACAGCATCAACGAGTCCATACAACTCCTGAAAGCAAAACCTGAGAGTGAAAACAATGCAGAAACCATTAGGCATCTAACAGCAGTTTATGATGAATTTTCCAATCAACTTGATGAAGAAAACAAAAAAATTATTGAAACATGGCAGGATAAAATTACCGCTTACAAACAAGAGTTTTTTACCTTCAGAGTTCGCGACAGTAGCATTCAGATAAAAACACATACTGAATCTCTCTCTCATTTACATATTCCAAAAATCTGTCTTCCAAAGTATAAAGCATGGGGAGATATATTAATGTGGAATCTTAAAGAAAATGTCCCCGGAGTGTTTCCTTTTACAGCCGGCGTATTTCCTTTTAAACGTGAAGGCGAAGATCCAACCAGGATGTTTGCCGGAGAAGGTGGACCTGAGCGCACAAATAAGCGCTTTCATTATGTTTCTGAGGGAATGCCTGCGAAAAGACTGTCAACTGCATTTGACTCCGTAACACTTTATGGAAACGATCCTGCCATCCGTCCTGATATATATGGAAAAATTGGCAATTCCGGTGTTTCAGTCTGTTGTCTGGATGATATGAAAAAACTTTATTCTGGCTTTAATCTTGCCGATCCCATGACTTCTGTCTCAATGACCATAAACGGACCAGCAGCAAGCATGGTTGGGTTTTTCATGAATGCTGCCATTGATCAGCAATGCGAACTGTACATCAGACAAAATGGTCTTTCTGAAGATGTTGAACAGAAAATTCAGCAGCTCTACGACGAAAAAAATACCATACGTCCACGTTATCAGGGACAATTGCCCGAAGGCAATAATGGTCTTGGTTTGATGCTTTTGGGAATTACCGGGGACCAAGTACTTCCTGCCGAAATCTATGAAAAAATCAAAGCAGATACCATCAGTAAGGTGCGTGGAACAGTGCAGGCTGATATACTCAAGGAAGACCAGGGACAAAACACCTGTATTTTTTCAACTGACTTTTCGCTGAAACTAATGGGTGATGTGCAGGAGTTCTTTACCAAACATAACATCAGAAATTTTTATTCCGTTTCCATTTCCGGATATCATATCGCAGAAGCCGGAGCCAATCCAATTTCTCAACTTGCCTTTACATTATCGAACGGATTTACCTATGTGGAGTATTATCTTGCAAGAGGAATGCACATTGATGAATTTGCGCCTAATCTTTCTTTCTTTTTTTCCAACGGAACTGATCCTGAATTCTCTGTAATCGGAAGAGTGGCCAGAAGCATCTGGGCAAAGACAATCAAAAATAAATACGGCGGAAACGTACGTTCACAACAGCTTAAGTATCACATTCAGACTTCGGGGCGTTCGCTACATGCTCAGGAAATTGATTTCAACGACATCAGAACAACCCTCCAGGCACTTTATGCCATTTATGACAATTGCAATTCTCTTCACACGAATGCTTATGACGAAGCCATAACCACACCAACCGAGGAATCTGTGAGACGTGCTATTGCCATACAACTCATCATTAACAAAGAACTCGGACTGGCTAAAAACCAAAATCCCAATCAGGGGTCCTTCATTATAGAGGAACTGACTGAACTTGTTGAGGAAGCTGTGCTAGCTGAATTTGACAGAATTTCAGAAAGAGGCGGTGTCCTGGGAGCCATGGAAACAGCCTATCAACGTGGAAAAATCCAGGAAGAGTCTATGTATTATGAGCATATGAAACACACAGGAGACTTACCAATCATCGGGGTAAACACATTTCTTTCTTCAACCGGATCACCAATCCTGATTCCTGATGAAATTATCCGCTCCACACCTGCCGAAAAGCAATATCAAATTGATATGCTGAAGGAATTGCATAAAACAAATGAAGAAAAAACCCGAGTATTATTAAAAGAACTGCAACAAACAGCTGTCAAAAACCGAAATGTGTTTAAAAAACTCATGGAAGTGACAAAATACTGTTCCCTTGGGCAAATCACTCAAAGCCTGTTTGATGTGGGCGGACAGTACCGGAGAAATATGTGAACCATCCATCTTCATTTCAAACAGAACAGCAAAAGATACACACAATTTCTACTTCATCGCTTTTTTCAGAATTCCGAGAACTCCCCTGATAAATGTTGCACTTGAAAGCACTTTCACTACCGGATTCTGGGCGGTAGACCTGCGACCGGAAGTTCGTCTCTGAGATTTGTACTGTGGTTGTCTGGGTTGACTTCTTGCCTGATTTGCAGCAGCTTCTTTTTCAGCTGCAGCAATTTTATGTTGAATCATTTCATATGCACTTTCCCGATCTATTACTGTATTGTATTTTGGAATCAATTTGGATTTGCGATTAATTTCAGCTATTTCATCAGCAGTGAGAATATCCATACGACTCATCGGGGCTCTGACCATGGTTGCAGCCAGAGGCGTGGGAATCCCCTTTTCGTTGAGCGCTGTCACCAGTGCTTCACCGATCCCCATCTGGGTGATGACTTCTTCAGTTATATAAAATTCCGAGTCAGGATAGTTTTGAGCCGTGAGCCTGATTGCTTTTCTGTCAACAGCAGTAAATGCCCTCAATGCATGCTGAATCTTCAGTCCCAGCTGACTGAGCACACCGGCTGGAATATCTGTCGGATTTTGAGTGGCAAAGAAAATTCCAACACCCTTTGAGCGAATCAGTTTGACAATATTTTCAATTTGTTCAAGCAAAGCCTTGCTGGCCTGATTAAATATCAGGTGAGCTTCCTCGATAAAAATAATCAGCTCAGGTCTTCCAGAATCTCCCTGCTCAGGCATTTCCTGATAAATTTCAGCAAGAAGACAAAGCATAAATGTTGAAAACAGTTTGGGTTTATCCTGAATATCTGTGAGCCTGAGAATGTTGATATATCCCCTCCCCTCACCATCGATCCTCATCAGATCATTTATTTCAAAAGAACGCTCACCAAAGAACAGATCTGCTCCCTGATGCTCCAACTCTATGATTTTTCTGAGAATCGTCCCCGTACTCGAAGTAGAAATTCTTCCATACTCCCTTTCCATTTCGGCTTTTCCTTCCTCAGTAACATATTGAATCATCTTTTTGATGTCTTTTAAATCCAGCAAAGGCAGATGATGATCATCACAATATTTGAAAATCATGGACATCAGGCCTGATTGTGTATCATTCAAATCGAGTATGCGGGAGAAAAGCACAGGGCCAAATTCTGAAACTGTTGCCCTGAGCCGAACACCATCTTGTTGTGACAAAGTCAGCAGTTCAACAGGGAAGCCCTGAGTAAGATAAGGAATTTGCATCTTTGAATGTCGCTCTGTAATAAAACTCTGCTCCTCACCAGGCATGGCGATACCACTCAAATCACCTTTTACATCCATCAGTAACACAGGAATACCCTGAAGTGACATTTGTTCAGCAAGAACCTGCAGGGTTTTTGTTTTTCCTGTCCCGGTAGCTCCGGCAATCAGACCATGCCTGTTCAGAGTTTTGAGTGGAATCTGAATTTTTGCACCTGCATTTGGCTCTTTGTTTAACATGCCACACCCGATCAGTAAACAATCGTTTTTATGGGTATAGCCTTCTGTCATTAATTTTAAGAAATTATCTTTCTGACTCATTCGTTTAAAAATTTTAGAATTTATAAAACCATTTTCTTACAGTTTGTCATCTATTAGTACTGCCAATACCATATCATAGTATCCTTCAAAATTACACATATTAAATCATATAACACATCCTCTTCATCAAAGAACATAAAAAAAGCATCAGAATTTCTGCAAAAAAACCCATACTTTTATGTATCATCACATGCAAGGAATGTTAATAATTCTTTTAATAATTTGTTCTCTGCAAAAAAAATTCATATATAATAATATTTATATTTGTCGAAATTTTAAACCCAATCATACATGAAGTGTAAGCGTTTCATTGCAGTGTTTTTGTGCAGCCTGAGTTCAATGGTCATGTATTCACAAACATTGAGCCTGGAACAGTGCAAGCAGATGGCAATTGAAAAAAACACTTCAATCAGGATAAAGCACATCCACCTGAAACAAGCAGAACATTTGAGAAAAGCTGCCTATACTCAATTTTTTCCATCACTCGGATTCACCGGCACATACATCCGAATGAACAAGCAATTTCAGCTTCTTGAGAATGATTTGACAATACCCGTCCTTCCATCTGAATTTTACGACCCTGAAATCGGAGCCATCAACTCTTCTTTATTAAACAACCCTTCAATGATGCCACTGGCATTTGTTATGAATCCTGAGACAGGATATCCGTATGCAGATGTGAACGGGAGTCCCATATTTCAGCAATATGCATGGTTGCCCGGGGACCAGCTAACCTTCGGACAAAAGAACAATTTTCTTTTTAATCTTGGATTGATACAGCCAATATATACAGGAGGCAAGATCAGACAAATGTATAAAATGAGTCAGATTCTTGAAGAGATGGCAAAAAACTCACTGAGTCTCGAAGAAGAAAAGCAGCTCATCGAAATTGAAGAATTATACTGGAATCTGATTACTCTTCAGGAAAAAAACAAGCTGGCAAACACGTACAAAAATCTGCTCATAACTCTCATCGGAGATCTGGAAAACTATAAAGCTGAAGGTATTGTAATGCACAATGATTTACTTAAAGTACAGATCAAACTCAATGAAGCTGAACTGAATATTGTCAAAAGTCAAAACGGTATCAAACTGGCCAGAAAAGCTTTGTGCCAGAAAATCGGGCTGCCATTGGATGAATATTTTGAGCCGGCAGATACAGTGATTCCATCAGAAAAACTCACCATTAACCCCGAAATATTTATCCGGTTTGCACAGCAAAATCGCTCTGACGTGAAAATGCTAGAAAACACAGTTCTTTTAACTGAAGCAGGAATCAAAATTATGCGTTCACGATTTTTGCCTGATATTGGATTTACAGCAAACTATGCATATATGAATCCCAATCCTTACGCCGGTTTTTCAAAAACATTCGGGGGGGATTATAATTTGGGTATTGCCATGCACGTACCCTTATTTCACTGGGGAGAACGAAAGCACACTCTGGCTCTCACACAATGTGAAAACAAAACTGCATTGCTGATGCTCGAAGATTCAAAAAATCTGATTGCATTGCAAACAGAACAGGCCATTAATAATCTGAATGAAATGTATGAAGAACTGATCATGACCCGCAAATCTCTTGAACTCGCAAATGAAAATCTGAGATTATTGTCAGATGCTTTTGAGGAAGGCATGTGTAAATCAGCAGATCTTATTGAAGCGCAGGTTTTATGGCAGGAAGCATATTCAAAACACATCGATTCAAAAGCTACGTACAGGAAGCAAGTTTTATATGTTATGCAGGTTGGTGCCCTCAATCAATAACAAACACGAAAAATCCCTATGAAGATCAATAAGACAAGAAACAAAAGAAATTATACTTACTTACTGATTTTATCAGTCATTTTCAATGCTTCATGCGGAAGCAACAATCAAAATAATGACAACGTAGAAGAAGAAAGCATCATAGTAAATGTTGTCTCAGCTGAGGAATCCGTATTTACTGATATTTTTGAGTTTCCGGGAACTTGCTTTGCCAACAGGGAGGCAAATGTAGGTTCATCTCTTCCTGGAAAGGTTGAAAAAATTCATTACAGGACCGGCAAACAGGTCAGAAAAGGTGATTTGCTTGTGAGCATGTCATCAGAAATGCTGGTATTGACAGAAGTAGAGTACCGGACACTTGAAAAGGATTTTGAGCGTGTTACAAGGCTTAAAGAAAAGGGCAGTATCAGTGAACAGGATTATGATCATATCAAGGCAAAGTATGATGCAGCTAAAGCCAAATATGAACTGATGAGAAAAAACACTCAAATATCTGCTCCTTTTGACGGTATCATTACAGATATCATTGTTCAGGAAGGGGAAAATTTTATGTTTGCACCCAGTCTTGATCTCAATTTTTCAATGACTTCAGGTATCGTCAAGCTCATGCAAATAAACCCTGTCATCGTCAGATTTTCGGTAAATGAAAAACTGATTTCCCAGATTAAAACCGGAAAAGAAGTCGTTGTCAAATGTGATGCCTGGCCTGACAAACCCTTTGAGGGAAAAATCAGCCTGATACATCCACGATTTAATACCATGACAAGAAGCACCGATGTGGATGTTACAGTTCCCAATCCACATTCCGAGATCAAGCCGGGAATGTCAGCAAGAATTTTCCTGTCCGGAATTGAGAAAACCGGAAGCAGTATTCCCCTTTCTGCAATAATTTCAAGACAGGCAAAAGAATATGTGTGGACGGCAAAAGACGGAAAAGCATATCTTCATGAAGTTGAAAGAATGGCCATGAGAAAAGAAGAAGCAATTGTTACAGGAATTGACCCAGGCACAATTGTCATTACTTCCAGAAAATCACAACTCACGGAGGGGGCATCTGTCACCATCAGTAACCAATAAATGAAATCATGAATCTGCCACAAATCAGCGTCAAAAATCCAATAGGCATATCAATGGTTTTCATTGCAGTGCTGGTGCTTGGGATCATCGCGTTCAGGAGCCTGCCCAGAGATGTGATGCCCGAAATTGATTTTCCCACCCTTACTGTTATTACAATCTATCCGGGTGCATCTCCTGAAGAAGTTGAAAGAGATGTTACTGCAAAGTTGGAACTGGTGCTTGCGACAACACCCGACCTGAGGGAAATCACATCCAAAAGCCGCGACAATGTATCGATTATTACTCTGATGTTTGACTGGAAATCAAATATCAACGAAGCGGCAAATAACACACGCGACATGATTGAGGTTATTAAAAATGATCTTCCGGCAAATTCAGATCCGCCGTTTATCATGAAAATCAACAGTTCGCTTTTGCCTGTGGCAATTATTGCAATCAGTGCAGAAGAAAGCTTTGAAAACTTCGGGAATATCTACAATAATATAATTGCTCCTCGGATCCGTCGCATTGAAGGCATCGGGACAGGTTTTCCACTTGCTGATCCTGAAAAACAAATTTTTATCGATGTGGATCCTGCCGTACTCAGATCCTACAATATTAACATTCAACAAATTGCCACAATTCTACAAGCTCAGAAAATGAGTATTCCAGGAGGAAACATCAAAGTCGGCAACTACGATCTGTCTGTGAGAGCACCATCGCTGATATCATCCATCGAAGACATTCAGAATCTCACACTTTCATCATTCGGCAACAAGCCCATCCTCCTCAAAGATGTTGCTGAAGTTTATGAAGGGTTTAAGGAAAAAGAAGAAGTGGCACGAAGCAAGGGTCAAAGATCCATTGCTGTTTTTGTACAAAAGCAAACAGGAACAAATACTCTTGAGACATATCGGTCATTGCAGAAAGAACTTGAATACATCAAATCACATGTTCCTGAAGATATAGAATTTAGTGAAATATTCAACACGGCAGACATCATTTCCATTACGCTGAAAAATCTTGGTTCAACGGTTTGGTGGGGTGCACTTTGGGTTGTGCTTGTTGTTTTCTTGTTTTTAAGACGTCTCAGAAGCAGTTTTATCATCATCCTGTCAATTCCGTTTTCACTTATCATTGCATTTATTGTAATTTATGTGTTTGATTATACGATCAATATCTTTTCCCTGATGTCACTGGTCGTTGCAATGGGGATGGTCGTTGACAATGCAATAGTGGTTCTTGAAAACATAACCAGACATGTGGAAAATGGTGTCAGACCACGAGAAGCTTCAATTTTCGGAACAGGAGAAATGGGTCTTGCAATCACTGCTTCTACATTTACCACCATTGCTGTATTTGTCCCAATGTTGTTTGTTGGCGGCATCGTTGGAATCATGTTTAAGCAACTTGTTGTAATTACAATCGCCACACTGATTGCATCATTGATAACTGCACTGACACTCACACCAATGCTTTCGTCACTGATGATTCAGAAACAGAACAATGGTAAAAACAAATTCTATTCAGCCAGCGAAAGGGTTTTTGATTCATTTGAAAATCATTATAAAAAGCTCTTGCGCTGGGCCATATATCACAAGATTTTCATTCTAGTTTCTGCCGTGATTCTTTTCACCGGAAGCCTGTTTCTTGTCCGGTTTATCGGCACAGACTATTTGCCTGATTTTGACACAGGAGATATTGTTATCTCTGTTGAAACCGAAGAAGGGATGGGTGTTGAAGAAACCGAAAGAGTTGCAATAGAAATAGAGGAATCAATCAGAGAGCATGTTCCCGAGCTTGTATCAACATATATTATTGCCGGTCAGACAGAGAAAGGACTGTTGTCTTCTGTTGGATTTCCAGAAGGAAAGAATTATGCCTCAATCGGATTGAGACTCACAGCTCCTGAAGACAGAAACAGAAGTTCACGGGAAATTGCACTATCCCTTGAAGAATTTATTGCATCCAATCCAGATGTGAGCAAATACAAAATCAGTGGAGGAAGTTTGCTGGCATCTATCGTTATGGGAAACACAAAGCCGATAGAAATTAAACTTTTTGGCAACAACCTTGAAAAACTTGATGAAACGGCAAGAATAATCTCAGAGTTGCTTCAGAATGAACCCTATCTGGCAAGTGTTGAAACACCATCTAGTAAAAACAAACCGGAAATTTTTCTGGATGTTGACCCGGAAAAAGCAGCATCGATGGGATTGAACAACCTGATGATTTCAATGCAGCTTCGACAGGGGCTTTATGGAACTGATGCAGGAACACTGAATATCAATGACGAAGACCGAAAAATTGTCATCCGTTATCCGGATGAGTTCAGAAATGATATCTCGAAACTAAACGATGCATTGCTCACAACACTTTATGGAAAACAGGTCAGACTGGGTGATGTTGCTGGTATCAAACCAGGAAGCGGATATCAGGAAATATCCCGTGAAAGCCAGCAAAGAGTTTTTACCATTTCTGCACAGACAAAAGACATATCACTTGGAGATGCCGGGGAGAGAGTCCAAAAACTCATTGCAAAGGTAAATACAGATCCTTCCATTGACATCCGAATGGGAGGACAGCTTTCTGATCAGGCTGAATCTTTCAGAAATCTGACTTTGGCTTTATTTATTGGAATCATGCTCGTTTTTATGATTATGGCATCCCTTTTTAAATCACTGATACATCCATTTATAATTATTTTCTCAGTTCCCTTTACCATTACAGGGGTAATACTTGCTTTTCTTGCAACAGGCCTGACATTGAGTATTGTCACATTTACCGGGATGATTATGTTAATGGGTATTGTGGTGAACAACGGAATTGTGTTGGTTGATTATACAAATCTGCTACGTGCCAGAGGGTTAACATTGGGTGAAGCTATTCAGGAAGCCGGCAGATCAAGACTCAGACCGGTATTGATGACAACACTCACAACCATGCTGGCTATGGTTCCGATGGCGCTCAACAACTCTATGGGATATGAAGTTTGGTCTCCCCTGGGGATTACGATGATCGGTGGACTTCTGATTTCCACAATCATTACTCTGATTCTTGTTCCGGTCATTTATGCATCACTAGAAGCAGGAAAACTCAAGCAAGAATCATCTAAAACAAATTTTTGAATTTCATACTGAACAGCAATCATGAAAATTATTTATATCATTCTGAATGTCAGCAACCTTGAAACAATAATCAGTCACCTAAATCGTATCGGATTTACTGACTATCAGTTTGTTGAAAAAATTGCCTCAGTTTCTTCCAAAGGAAACCCGAGACTAAATACTTCTGTATGGCCGGGATACAGCAGCGGTATTATCATTCAAACCGAAGATGAAGAAAAAACGGAAATTCTTATAAACACATTGCGTCAACACAATGCCAATCGGTTCAATGACGATGAAATCATAAAAGCATTTGTCTGGCAAGCCGAAAAATCTGTTCTTGATTAGAACAATAGTTTACCTGATTACTGGAAAACAATTAATACATGAAACTCTCCGGAAATTCCAAATTAAATGTTTGATATTCGAAATCTTTAGATATTTACTTCAAACGCGTTTCTGATAAATAATTATTCAGCGTCAACATCCTTGTCAGTAACGACCAAATCCTTCACATTTAACTGGATGGTTACACGTCCGTTCCATTCATTTTCTTCAATATGATAACAAATCTGCATGGGGCACTTTTCATCATGAATTTTGGAAAACTGATTTCCGAAACCAAATGCAATTGCATCAAATCCTGCACCTCTGTATTCAGGCTGAGAAATATTAAGTTTCAGATGGTTTTCTCCCAACGGTCTTGAATATCCGGTATCATATACATTTTTTGTGAGAAAAACCGGGGACATATTCCCTGGTCCAAAGGGAGCAAACTGTTTCAAGACCCTTATAAATTTTGGAGTGATATCCGAAAAATTGATTTCATCATCAATTTCTATTTCAGGAAACATCATCTGTTCCGTGATTTTTTCAGAAGCAAGTCGTTCAAATTCTTTACAAAAATCATCAAAATTTTCAGGCTTAATTGACAACCCGGCAGCAAATTTGTGTCCTCCGAAATGTTCAATAAGATGACTGCATGCATCAACAGCCTGATACAAATCGAAATCTTTAACTGATCGTGCAGAACCAGTGAGCAGCCCATTGGATTCTGTGAAAATAATGGTTGGTTTGTAGTAATGTTCAATCATTCTGGATGCAACAATACCAACAACACCCTTGTGCCAGCCAGCGTTATAAAGAACTGTTGTTTTCTTCTTCTGTAATTCCAGATCACTGTCTACTTGTTTTAAAGCTTCCTCAAATGCGTGCTTATCAAGACTTTTACGTTCATTATTAAAATCGTTTATTTTATTGGCCAGGGCCTCAGATTCTTCCAGCGTTTGGCTGAGCAGCAACAGAACAGAATTTTTTCCTGTATCAATACGCCCTGCAGCATTCACTCTCGGTCCAACAATAAAAACAAGGTCTGAGATGGTGATGTATTTTGAAAAATTATAATCTACTTTATCAAGACTTTCAGGCCTTCTTTTGATTCCTCCTGATCTAAGTGCAGCTTCTATTCCCGGACGCGGATTTTTATTGATCCGATCCAGACCGTGGTATGCCAAAATTCTGTTTTCTCCGGTAATCGGAACAATATCTGCTGCTATACTGATTGTAACCAAATCCAGATAGGGCTTGATATCTTCAAAGGGAATATTCAGTCTCTGTCCCAGAGCCTGAATTAATTTAAATCCAACACCACATCCTGACAATTCCTTATAGGGATAACTGCAATCTTTCCTTTTTGGATTCAGCACGGCATAGGCTTCGGGCAATGTTTCTCCAGGATGATGATGATCACAAATGATGAAATCAATTCCTTTATTTTTTCCGTAAATGATCTTTTCTGTTGCCTTGATCCCGCAATCCAAAGTAATAACAAGTGAAAATCCATGCTCTGCAGCATAGTCAATTCCTTTTATTGAAACGCCGTACCCTTCGCTGTATCGATCTGGTATATAAAAATCAATGTGTGTGGTCAGCTTTGAAAGAAATGAATATAATAACGCAACAGCTGAAGTTCCGTCAACATCATAATCCCCATACACCAGAATTTTTTCATCCTTTTTTATTGCTTCCTTAATTCGCTCAACTGCCTTTGCCATATCTTTCATCAGAAACGGATTATGCAGTGTATTAATATTTGGTCTGAAAAATGACTTTGCCTGCTCCAATGTCAAAATGTCCCTTTGTACAAGCATATTTGCTATTGGCCTGGACACTCCAAGTACCTCTGTTAAATGAAGAACCGGAGCATCATCACCTTTTTCTTTAAATTTCCATACTTTCTTTAATATCATTTGCTTTTTTTCAACAAACTTACACTTTTTTTTGTTTTGATCTTTCTTAAACTATATGTGTTTTTCAACATTTGTGTTTTTCGAGACGAATCATTCATATTTGCATCATTCTCATATTCAATTACTTATGAGTCTTACATACAAACCGGATGATTTGAACTCTTTTAGTGTATAAAAATTGGATTCTGAGCAATTTACATCATATTCTTGATAATCTGAACATCAGTTTTGTGAATATATAATGATATTTTGCATGACTTTTTCTGTTTTTTATCAATTTTTGAAAAACACTACCTCATTTTTATCAGTATGAATGGGATTTTCTGAAAAAATATTTGGTAAATTCGTGAATGTTATTTACTTTTGTCTTGTTTAATTTTAAAACAAAAAAATTATGAACAAAACTCAATTAATTGACGCAATGGCTGCTGAGTCAAAAATGACAAAAGTTGATGCCAGAAAAGCACTTGATGCTTTCATTGCAGTAACAGGTAAAACCCTAAAAAAAGGAGACAAAATTACTTTGGTAGGTTATGGAACCTTTGGAGTATCAAAAAGAAAAGCAAGAAAAGGTCGCGACCCAAGAACTCAGAAAGTAATTAGTATTCCTGCAAAGAAAGTTGTAAAATTCAAAGCAGGTGCAGGTCTTGCCAAATTAGTCAAATAAGAAATTTTTTCTTAAAAAAAGAGTTGTTTTCATGAAAACAACTCTTTTTTTTGTGCTTTTTTTTAGTACACAACTGATTAACAATATTATGATAATCTTGATTTGTAATCTTCATAACCAAAGCTTTTAATCAGTTTAAACTGTCCGTGCTGATCAATTTTCCCGATGTGGGGATGAATCACTCCGTTAAAAAAGTTTGTTTTCACCATAGTGTAATGAATCATATCGGTAAAAATAATTTGATCTCCGGGTGTCAGTTCTTTCTCAAAATAATAATCACCCATTTGATCCCCGGCCAGACAGGTTGTTCCTCCCATTCTGTATCTGTGATGCCCCACTGTTTGATCGGATGTCCCAATAATGCCGGGCTTATAGGGCATTTCAAGTGTGTCAGGCATATGAGCAGCAAAAGAAACATCAAGCATGGCAATTTTCAGATTTCCTTTATCAATAATATCCAACACCGTAGAAACAAGATAACCTGTTTCCCAACCAACTGCTTCTCCGGGCTCCATAATTATCTCAGCATCTGGATATCGACTTTTGAAATCTTTCAGTAAGCCAATCAGATGTTCAATATCATAACCTTGTCGTGTAATGAGATGACCTCCGCCGATATTAATCCATTTGCACTGCCGGAATAAATGACTGAACTTTTGTTCTGTCTTTTGTAAGACCCGTTCCAGAACGTTGGAGTCCTGTTCACATAATAGATGAAAATGCAGTCCGGTGATGCCATCCGGAAGTGTGCTCCCAAACTGGTGAGCTGTGATTCCAAGTCTTGACATGGGAATTGCAGGATTATAAAGTTCTGTTGTAATTTCAGAATATTCCGGATTGATGCGTAATCCTGTATGAATTTCCCGCTTCAGTTCAAAGAGTTTATCCTGATATCTTTCATATTCTGTCATGCTGTTAAAGGTCATGTGGCTGCTGAGCTGAACAAGTTTATGAAAATCAGCGGGAACATATACAGGGCAATAGGTATGTGCACTAACACCCATTTCGTCATGAATAAGCCTGGCTTCACTGAGTGAACTTGCAGTAGCACCTGAAAGATACTTTTTTACAAGCGGAAAGGTTGACCACATAGCAAAGCCTTTCAGAGCACAAATAATTTTTACACCGGACTGATCCTGCACATATTTCAGTAATTTCAGATTATCTGTCAGTTTCTCCTCAACGAGTGTATAACAGGGTGAAGGGATATTGTCAAAATTCAGTTCCATTGACATCTTATAAGAAGTTAATCAGGTTCCCCTGAGATTTATTTTATTCTTCAACAGGAAGTGGCTGATCAATCTGTTCATTCCATTGCAAACCATATTCATTCAGTAATTTCATAAAAGGGTCAGGGTCAAATTGTTCCACATTAAACACTCCCGGTCTTTTCCAAAGTCCCTGAACCATCAGCATGGCCCCGATTGCTGCAGGTACACCTGTCGTGTATGCAACAGCCTGTGCTTTAATTTCTTTGTAAACTTCAGCATGATTGCAGTTGTTCCAGACATAATAGGTGCGTTCCTTCCCATCTTTCAAACCACGGATCTGACAACCAATTGATGTTTCACCTTTGTAGTTTTCTCCAAGTGATGCAGGTTCAGGTAAAACGGCTTTCAAAAACTGTAACGGAACAATTTCCATTCCCTGATAAACAATTGGTTTAATACTGGTTAATCCCACTTCCTGAAGGACAGTAAGTGCAGTAATGTATCTTTCTCCGAACGTCATCCAGAATCTTGCCCTTTTTATCTCTGGGTAATTTTTAACGAGTGATTCGAGTTCTTCATGATACAGAATATACGATTCCCGTGGACCAATATTGGGATATTCTATTGGTTTATGAATTTCAAGCGGTTTTGTTTCAACCCACTCTCCGTTTTCCCAATATCTCCCATTCTGAGTAATTTCACGAATATTTATTTCAGGATTGAAATTTGTTGCAAAATATTTCCCGTGATCACCTGCATTACAATCCACAATGTCCAGATAATGAATTTCATCAAAATAGTGTTTCGCAGCATAAGCAGTAAACACACCCGTTACTCCGGGATCAAAACCGCAACCTAAAACAGCTGTAATTCCTGCCGCTTTATATCTTTCGTGGTACGCCCATTGCCATGAATATTCAAATTTTGCTTCATCAATGGGTTCATAGTTGGCAGTATCCAGATAGTCAACACCGGTTTCGAGGCATGCGTCCATAATTGTGAGATCCTGATAAGGCAGTGCAACATTCAACACAAGATCGGGCTTAAACGACCTGATTAATGCCACAATTTCAGGAACCTGATCTGCATCCAACTGAGCAGTTTGAATTTTTTTTCCGAATTTATCCTCAACATTCTTTGCTATAGCATCACATTTGGCAAGTGTTCTGCTCGCCAGCATCACATCAGTGAATATATGGGAAGCCTGGATCAGTTTGTGAACAACGACGCTTCCGACACCACCGGCACCAATTACAAGTACTTTTGACATAGGTTTATACTTTTTAAATGAATACGCAAAGATAATGAGAAAAGTCGGAAGTAGGAAGAGTTAACTGGAAAATTGATCATCAGGGATTTACGACTTTACAGGTCTGCAAAATTGAAAAACGGTTAGCCATTTCTGTGAATAAATAGACCTTTTTCCTCTGTCCACAAAAAAAGATTTGTTGTTTGTCCGATTCTTTGTAATTTTGTTGTCCTTTTCAAACAGATTTGATATTAGAGACATGGATAATCAGGAAAACAATACGAATTTGATCCCCAATGAGGTAGAACCCTTTGGAAGTGAAGTTGGATCCGAAAATACGGAACATCCCGTTGCCGAATCAGATCAGACTACAGAAGAACTCCAGAACACTGTCACTGAAACAACACCTGAAACTGACACTGAAACGAAAGCTCCCGTTAAAAGAGGGAGAAAGAAGAAAGTTCAGGAAGACCCGGAATCAGTTCCTGAAGATCAGGATATTCAATCTACGCGTTCTGATGTGTCAGAACCTGTTGAGGAGGTATCTGTAAAAGTCCAAGATGAATCTGCTGTCAATGAAAATGATATCAAAGAAAATAACATCAGTCCTGAAGCTGTTGAAAGCTCCGGCAAATCTTCTGAAGACATCACAGAAGAATCCAGTACGAATAAAGATCAAACTGTAACGGAAGAACAGGACAAACCTGTTGTTCATAAAACGAAACTAAAAAACGAAGAGACACAGTCTGAAGTCAAACAACATGTTACTGTGCCAGAACAAGAAAATGTTCACAACGAACCTCTTATTTCTGATACAGAAATTGCTGAATATGATATAAAAAAACTGCTTGAAATTACTGAGGCAGTTCTTGAACATGATGATTTTCCAAAAATCAAGGCAGCTATGTTACTGATTCGCAGCCAATATGAGAAACTTGAAAGCGAACATGAACAACAGGATCTGATCAAAAATTCTGAAAGCAAAGAAGATGAAGAAGACTCTGGTGCAGAAACTGAAGTAACTGATGAATTTAAAGTACAATCTGAACACTTCCGAAAACTACTGAATAAATATTCCAGATTGCGCAAAGCACATAACGAAAAACTTGAAGCAGAAAAGCTCAGAAATTATGATCTGAAAAAACAAATTCTCGAAGATTTGAAACTTCTTGTAGAATCTGAAGAAACCCTTCAGAAAACATGGGAAGACTTCAAGCAGCTTCAGCAACGATGGAAAGAAATCGGGCATGTGCCCCCAAATCAGAGTCAGGATTTATGGAATAATTTCAATCATCTGGTTGACCTGTTTTTAGATAAAGTTAAGATTAACAGAGAGTTGAGAGACCTTGATTACAGAAAAAATCTGGAAACAAAGCTGGAAATCTGTGAAAAAATTGAAGAACTGCTACTGGATGATTCTGTTGAAAGTGCATTTAAACGACTTGGAGAGCTCCAGACTTTATGGCGTGAAACCGGTCCGGTCCCTTCTGATAAACGTGACGAAATCAATACCAGGTTCACAACCGCCATAGAAAAGCTTAAAGAAAAAAGACGCGAAAAATATGAAACTTTCCGTGCTGAACTTGACAAAAACCTTGAATTTAAAAAGGCACTCATCGTCAGCATCAAGGAAATCAACGAACAGGAATTCACTACAGCCAAATCTTGGGGGCATAAAACGACCAAGGTTGAAGAGTTGATGAAACTGTGGAAAGGGACAGGCCCTGTTCCCAAAAAATACAACGAAGAAATCTGGTCTGAATTTAAGCAGGAAATGAATCGTTTTTTTGCTGAGAAAAAAGCATTTTTCAGCAAAATGAAAGATGAACTGATGGAAAACTACAACCGGAAACAGTTGCTGTGTAAACAGGCCGAATCCCTCCAGGAGAGTACCGAGTGGAGAAATACCACCCAGGAACTGATTGCTTTACAAAATGAATGGAAATCCATCGGTCCGGTTCCGCATCGTTATTCTGATTCTGTGTGGAAACAGTTCAGGACGGCCTGTGATATCTTTTTCAACAGAAAAAAGGATTTTTTCTCCAATCTTGATAAACACGAGGAAGAAAATCTGAAAGCCAAGAAAGAAATCATTGAGCAAATGCTTGCTTTTGAATTTGGCGATGACAACAAAGCAAATCTTGAGTCAATCAAAGATTTTCAACGCAGGTTTTTTGAAACAGGACGTGTCCCTATTAAAGAAAAAGATAAAATTCAAAGCACTTTCCAGAAAACGGTTGACAGTTTACTTGATAAACTCAAAATCGGAAGAGATGAAAAACGTCGTTTTGACATGAAGCAGAAGTTGGAATCCATGATTCATGCCAAATCAGGGAAAGAAGACATTAAAAAAGAGACTTTTGCAATTGCTTCAAAGATCAGCAAGCTTGATGCCGACATTCAGCTGTGGGAAAATAATATTGAATTTTTTGCAAAATCAAAAAATGCAGAAATCCTTACGAAAGAATTCCGAGAAAAAATTGAAAAAGCTAAGGCAGAATTACTGATCCTTAAGGAGAAACAAAAGTTGATGAGGGATATGATAAAATAGGCAGTTGTTTTGTATTTTAACAAAATGCCTGACTAAAACAAACCTCAACCATGATCAATCTTAGAGAACACCTGAAGTTAACCGGAATTTATACATTTTTTGCTGCTTTTCCGGCAATACTTCAGCTCATAGTCTATCCGATCATTGAAGGAACAAACCGTCTTGGTGCTGAAGATTTCGGGTATCTGGCGATTACAGAGGCGATTATTTCTTTTATGGTCATTTTTTGTTTATTTGGCATGTCTGTTACAATTTCCCGATTCTATTATGACTACAATGAAAAGACAAAAGAATACAAGTCACTTGTTTCCTCAGTATTTATTGGAATCATACTCCGAGGAATTGTATTGTTTGGAATTGTGTTTTTATTCGCTGATACCTTAAGCTCATTTCTTTCACCACAACCCCTTAAAGAAGTAAATCAATATGGATTTCTTCTGCCAATAATTTCTCTCAATAGAGTGTTAGCATCGGTCTCTTTAGCTCTTTTCAGAAACGAAAAAAAAATTAAAATATTCATAATTATTAGCCTATTATCAGGTCTTGCAAGAAGCCTTTTTCAAATAATAGGTGTGCTATATTTTGATTTATCTTTTATTGGTTATCTGGAAGGTACTGCATTGGGTGGTGGTTTTGCAACTTTATTAATTCTCATTTATACCTTCTCAAAAAATAGTATCACTTTTTCTAAGCGAATAAGTTTTAACACATTTAAATATGCTTTCCCATTCTTCCTCTCTGACATATTGTTCTGGGGAATTGTTTTTATTGATCGGTTTTTGCTAATGAGGACTCCAGGGCAATTAGGAATTTATGACAATGCATTAAAATTTGCAATGGGATTTTATTTTATCTCACAAGGATTAGCAAATTCAACTCAACCAGAACTTTACAGGTATTTTAAAGAAGGAATAAAAAAAAGAGAAAGTATGATAAAAAGTTTATCAAATCTTTTTATTGTTGAAAACATTGGAACTGCTGTTATTATTCTGGTCCCGCTTATGATTTTTATTAATCTTTTTTATGAAACGGAATTAGTAATGTCTTCAAGCATTCTCACCCTGGTGTTTCTGAAATATATTTTAAATGCACAATATCAGGTTTTTTTATGGCCCTTACTTTTCCAGAAAAAAACTTATCCCTTACTATTTTTAAACTTGATGGTTCTTATTACTTCAGTTTCATTTAATTTTCTACTTATTCCAAAACTTGGAATCTACGGTGCCATTATCTCTATGATTATAACTGGTTTTGTTCAGGTTATACTGTTTTATCAATATCAGCAAAAACAAATATCTCTTAGTTGGAATAAGTGGAAAATATTGGTTTTTCCAATGATCATTGTTGCTGTAACATGTATCTCCGAAATCATAAAAATTCAATACACGTTAACCACATATTTTACAGCCTTTGTTTTTTCAATAGTATCTTCAATTGGTATCTTCTTTTTATATAGAAGCGAATTAAAAGAGAAAATTAAAAAAATTAAAAACAAGTTTTAAACGAACCTCAAAAGTCCTTTTTTTCTTTCTTTTAAAAATTTAACCGGGATTCCTGCATAAAGGCCCCATTCATCTAAAGATTTTAAGACAAGACTCATTGCACCAACAGCTACTCCCTGCCCTATAACAACACCAGGCATTATGATTGAGCCTGCGCCCACTTGTGAATACTTTCCAACAACAACATTTTCACTTGTAACGTTTCTATATTGAGAATTATTCATAGGGCCTATTAAAAAATCACCACTAAAATCATCAGAAGAAGAAAATATCGTTGTTCTTGGGGAGAGACCTGCAAAATCCTCAATAGTTACCTTTGCACTAGCATATATAGCACAATAAGCAGAAATATGGATATTATTACCTATTTGAATATTCCCGGACAAAATACAAAAATCATCAATCCTTACATTGTCCCCAATTTCTATGCAGGCAGGATTATAAAAACAAGCATACCTGCTTATCAATACATTATTACCAAAGCTTTTAAGTCCAAATGCTTTAAGCTCTTCATTGTTTAAAAAAGAATTATTTTGCATAATTATGAATGATTTCTGTAATTCTGTTAACACTTTTCAAAGAAAGATTTGGATAAAGAGGCAAACAAAGTACACTATCAGAGGAGTGGTTAGAGTTTGTTAAGTTATCAGTTGATGCTGACTCTAGTAAGCTATAGGGCTTAAAGGAACTTATCAATGGATAAAAGTATCTCCTTGAATAAATATCTTCCCTTTTCAAAATATCATAAAGTTGATCTCTTGAGACTGAAAAATTGTTTTCAACAAAGATCGGGAAGTATGAATAATTATAAAAAACATTTTTAGGAACTTTTAATAATCTAATTCCTGTAATTTCTCTTAATTTATTCTGATAAAATTCTGATATTATTTTTCTTTTTGAAATGTCTGAATCAACATTTTTTAAATTTAAAAGTCCAAAAGCAGCTTGAATTTCGTTCATTTTTGCATTTATCCCTGGAACTGTAATTGTAATTTCGTTTTCAAAACCAAAATTCTTTAAATAATCTATTGTTCTCTTCATTTCTTTATTGTGAGAGACAATTGCGCCACCCTCAACTGTATTAAAGACTTTTGTTGCATGAAAACTCAAGATTGATAAATCACCAAAGTTTAAAACAGATTGATCATTTACCTTAACTCCAAAAGCATGTGCTGCATCATAAATAACTTTTAGTCCATATTTATCTGCAATTGATTTTATTTTATCAATGTTACACGGAATGCCATATACATGCACTGGCATAATTGCTGAAGTTCTTTCTGTAATTGCAGACTCTATCTTATTTGCATCGATATTACAGCTATTATCTTCAACATCTACAAAAACTGGTTTTATGCCGTTCCACCACAAAGCATGTGAAGTTGCAACAAAACTATAGGGTGTTGTTATGACCTCTCCTTTGATTTCCAATGCCTGTAAAGCTGTCATCAAAGCCAGTGTTCCATTTGAAAAAAGGGAAATGTATTTAACCCCTAAATATTCCTCAAGCTTCGATTCTAACTGATTGTGTATAGGTCCCATATTTGTTAGCACATGGCTTTTTAAAATCACTTTAAGCATTTTCTTAAGATCTTTAATGCCAGGAACTGAGGGTTGTGTTACGTATATCGGTTTATTTTTCATTAATGATTTGTGCGTTTGAAATAAATGAACAAAATGAAGATCTAAGAGAAGAAATAAAAGTAGCCTCTCCAAATATTTCTGTTAAAATCCGACGATTATGTATGGTTTCACTCATTGATAATGAATCAAAAAGGTCGGGGTTTGACTCATGGAAGTCTCTTTCAATTGAAAAAATATTTAACCCCATTCTTTTAAAAAACAAATAACTTGAAGATTCTTCACAAATGTATACTCTCATTCCATACCAGGCTCCTGCAATTAAATTTCCCAATCCTTGTTGCCTTTTGTGATTTAAGATCATTACAGAACACGACATTAAAATACTATGGTATGCATCTTTTTCAACAAACTCAGTAAGGGGGACAAAGTTATCACTAAATATTTTCTTTCCCTTTCTTTGAATAAATGAGGAGTAAACTTTGTTTCCGTAACTCAAAGGCACAACAATTCTTCTGTCATTACTCTGTTTTAAAACGCTCTTTACTTTTCGAAACGCCTCCATATGGTTAGACGTAAAACTAGCTGAGTTACCAATAAAAATTCCACCATTATCAATACAGTAATGATGAGTATATGTTGCATCAAAATATGACTCCACCATTATGTATGAATGCCAAAGTGTTGGTTTGTTTATCTTTGTTATGGCTTTAACCTTATCAATCTCCTCCGGCATAAAATGGGCATAATATTCAATAAAATTCAAATAATAATTCAGATTTTTTTTTGTTAGTATTTTGAAAATCCTGAAAAATGGGATAAATACTCTATATGGCAGCAAAAAGTAATAGTAAAACCTTGTAACATTTCCAAGAAAAGAGGAGGGAATTATTCTGGATTTTTGTATTTCAGCTCCATAAATTACCCAACCCTTCCTGATATCTATCTTTTTACTTATCATGTACAATAATGTCTTTTCGCATGAACCCAATAAACTATGGAAAAGCACAAAACTGTATTTATTTTTTATTTCATTAAAAAAAATTTTATACTCTTTTGAATTCAGCTTCAAAAACTTAACATTTGTATATTCCTTTGATTTAAAGGTGCCTATTACAATATGAAATCCAGGAATATTTGCTTCTTCAAAACAACTGACACATAAATTAATAAAAAGTGATTGGCTGTCATGAATATGGAGTATCATCTAACATAAGGTTTTAACAAAATTACATATTCTTTCTTTCAACACATTTATAAATATTTCATTTTCTCGCAACCACAATATAGCCAAGGGGAAACTTTTTAGCTGTTTTGGAAGAAATTTTTTTCCCTATTGAAGTGTTTACAAATTTTAAGCAGCTCCATTGAGAAAATAATGCCAATGGTTTTCCGAGAAGTGGGATTTTTTTAATGTTTTTAGCAAAAATATCAGCAATTATTTCAGGAGCTCCACCATATTCTTCTAACTTCACAATTTCAAATCCTGAACTTTTCAGCAGATAAACAAGGCCATAACTTGTAAATCTGAAATAATCATATGGATCCTCATGCAACCAGTACATAAATGGTACATTTAAAATGAGTTTCCCACCAGGCTTTAAAATCCTGAATACCTCATTGATTAATTTCTGCGGCTCTCTTATATGCTCCAAAACATCCGACAACAATGCAGTGTCAAATTGATTATCTTCTATTTGAAGTGGTTGATTAAGATCCTGAACAATATCAATATGCCTGCTTTTATGAAATGATTCTGCCCAATCAACGCAAATAACTTCAGAAATAAAATCCTTGTAATAACCGTATAGTGGGACAGCAGCACAACCAAGATCAATCATCTTTCCACAAAAAAATTCCGGAATTATTTTTTCATATTTTGATGCAACAACATTCACGACTAGACGAGAGGCAAACCTCACATAAATTGTATTTCGTGATGCTTTCAGCTTATTTTTCCTGATAACAAATTTCGTTGGAACCCACTGACAAGAATTTTGCATTTTCTAATTTAAGTAAATAACGGAAAAATTTTTACACAAATAAATACAATTTTAAGAATGTAAACAAGAATGATTTATTAATAATCGATAATATCATAATAACGAGGAGTTGTAAGAAATTTAATATTTACAATCTTGCAAATACATCTATGAATATCATTTAAAAAAGTGAAAAAATTATTTCACGCAAATCTTTCATTGTAAATCATTTTTCTTACAAAAAAAATTTCTTTATATAAAACGAATATTTAAAACTTATAATTATTCTCCTCAATCAATTTATCTGCAATTCTTCTCCGTGCTTCCTTCACATTGATCCCTTTGATGCAACAAAGAGATTTCACTGCAGAAGCCATTTTTGATGCTTCTTCACCTTCATACATTGAAAAGACTGCGTCAAGTCCCCATTTGCGGATTTTTGAGTTGGCATCATACACAAAAATATCAAGCATATCTTTATACAGGCTGATGGCTTCGGAACCCTTGAGTGCTTCCAGTTTTTCAACCCTCAGTGCAAGTGATTCCCCAATGTACAGCTCCATAATGATGTCAGTAATGTTGTTCATCACTTCCTGCTCATGGACCAGTTGTTTCCCAAATGTCTTGTAGGCTGCATTTGATAGAATCAGTGCAATTTTTTTGAAGCTTTTCAGACATTGATGTTTTTCCTCAAAATAACCGATACCTTCTTTTTTGCATCCGCACTCAAAATTTGCTTCTTCCATAATTTTTTCAGCTTCGCCGAACAGGTCATAATCACCTTTTATGGCACGCTTCATGGCAGTATCTGAAACAAGAAGTCGGTTGATCTCATTTGTGCCTTCAAAAATTCTGTTGATCCTGGAATCGCGATACCCCTGTTCAATTTTCATTTCTGCAGAATAACCCATTCCGCCATGGATCTGAACGCCTTCATCAACGACATAATCCAGCATCTCTGATCCATAAACTTTTAAAATTGCATCTTCAACGGCATAATGACTGATGGCTTCAATTGTGGCACGACCATAATCTTCATATTGGGCCTTATATTCATCAAGCAAAGTATCAATATCCTTGCTGACTCTGTAGATGGCCGATTCATGTGCAAAGTTACGAATGACCATTTCAGCCAGTTTATGCTTGATGGCTCCGAAATTTGAAATAAGTGAACCAAATTGCTTACGCTCGTTTGCATACTGCACAGATTGAGAAATGGCAGCCTTTGAAGCGCCAATCACATTGGCGCCGAGTTTCATTCGTCCCATGTGCAAAATACTCAATGCGATGCGGAATCCTTCACCACGTTTTCCAATCAGATTTTCAACAGGAACTTTCACATCATTATAATAGATTTGTGCTGTTGATGAGCCTTTGATCCCCATCTTATGCTCATCAGGACCAATGACAACTCCGGGCCAGTTGCTTTCCACAATAAAAGCACTCAACACCCTGTCATTGTCAATTTTTGCAAAAACAACCTGAGTATCACAGAAACCGGCATTGGTAATCCACATTTTCTGACCATTCAGAATGTAATGCTGACCGTCCTCACTCAGTGTTGCCTGACTTTTCCCTGAATTGGCATCACTTCCGGCTCCCGGTTCTGTCAGACAGTATGCTCCGAGCAATTCACCGGTGGCTAGTCTCGTCACATATTTCTGACGTTGCTCGTCATTGCCGTAATACATGATGGGCAAAGTTCCGATACCGCAATGTGCCATGAAAGCCACTGAAAAAGAATATCCGGTACCAACAACTTCAGCAGCAAGCATCTGGGTGACAAAATCCTGACCAAACCCCCCAAGTTCTTCCGGAATTGAAATTCCCATCAAACCAAGTTCTCCGGATTTCTTCAGAATTTCTTTCATGAGCTCCCGGTCGCCTTTATCCAAAGCTTCAAGATGCGGATAAACTTCTGCTTCAATGAATGATTTCACTGTATCTGCAATCATCAGCTGTTCTTCATTAAATTCTTCAGGAATAAAAATATCCTGAGCTTTGATATCTTTTACCAAAAATTCACCGCTTTTCAGCCTGATCTGTGATTCCATATTGTTTCAATTAAATTTGTGCGCAAAAATACAAAAAAAAATATTGAGCATTTGACACGACGAATATTGAATTAATTTTTTTTGATGTAAAAGGATAGAACAAATATATTACAAATATTAAATTTTATTCTTTCTAATAATTTGAATTTAGAAGAATAGTGTTCGTCTAAAGTTAATTTTTCGTATATGTCATTATGGATAACTACGAATGCGCCATACGGGTTTATCATATTGTGGCAAAAAATGTGAGTAAAGCAATACAGATTGCTCCTACGCTGATAGCATTACGGAAAAACTCTGTAATATTCGTGCATTCATGGCAAATATGATTGTAGATTTCATTATTGCCGAGTGAGAAAAAAACAATAATTTCGTAAAAAAATAGTTTAGAAATTTAATGCTTTTCACAAATACTGTTCAGTTTATGAAATATTTGCTATCGAGGATGTGCTTCACTTTCTGCAGTCTGATTTTTTTCGTTGGATTGACTTTCAGCCAGGGTGTTGCCATTGGCCAGTGGAGAGAGCATCTGCCCTATCATTCTGTCACATCAGTTGCAGATATCGGAAAAAAGGTTTTTGCTTCAACTCCATACGCACTGTTTTCTTACGATAAGCTGGAAGGTTCCATTGAAAGGTTTTCAAAAGTGAACAAACTTTCTGATGTGGGCGTGAGCAAAATTGCCTGGCACAATGATAAAAACACCCTCATCATTGCTTATTCCAACGGCAATATTGATTTGATGAGAAACGAGACAATCAGCAATTATGCTGACATTAAAAGGGCCAACATTCTCGGCAGCAAAAATATCAACAATATTTTAATCAAAGGTGATTCTGTGTATTTTTCATGTGATTTCGGCATCGTCATTTTCGATATGGAGCGGAGTGAATTTCGTGACAGTTATTTTATCGGACCAAATGGGAATCAGATTCCTGTGTATGATATTGCATTTCTTCATGACACAATATATGCGGGGACAAATCTCGGAATATATTTTGCAGACATGAACAGCCAGAACCTTGCTGATTTTAGAAACTGGCAACTTGATTCAACATTGCTCAAAAGCAATTTTCGGTTTAATCTGATTGAAGTATTCAATGAAAAACTTATTGTCAACATCACCAACGAAAGCTGGGACGAAGACACGGCTTATGTGAGAGAAAACGGAAACTGGTCATATTTGCCGCAATTCACCAGTGCCAACAAATCACAGTTCAGAGCTCAGAATCATTCTTTTGTGATATCAATGGCTGGTGCCATAAGATTCTACAATTCGGATCTGCAGCTCATACAGAATTACTGGTACTTTGACAACAAATTTCTGATGCCGTCAGATTTTGTGTTTGACAGAAACCTTGTCGATGTGATCTGGATCGGCGACACAAAAATGGGACTGATAAAGAATTTTGAACAATGGGGCAATGACTTCATATCACCCACAGGACCTTACACAGACAAGGTATATGCCCTTGCCTCAGGACCCGGAACTATCATCGGAGTCCCCGGAGCCCGTGATATCAGCTGGAACAACACATACAACCGGCTTGGATATTTCAGATTTGAAAACGAACAGTGGACAAGCAAAAACAATGAAACAACAGCACAGTTTGACCTGATGTTTGATGCACTTTCTGTTGCAGTCGACCCTCAGAACAATTCGCGCTGGTATATTGGTTCCTATGCAAGCGGACTTGTAGAAATGGTCAACCATGAAATTGTCAATATTTTCAACACAACCAATACAACGATGACAGGTACAGTGGGTCTACCGGGAGATGTTCGGGTAAGCGGAATGACTTTTGATAAAGACAATAATCTGTGGCTAACCACATCCTACACTAATCAGTGTATCAGTGTCAAAACCGCTCAAAATCAATGGCATAGCTATACATTACCAGTTGTCTCAAGTACTGATGTTTATTCCGATATCATTGTTGACAGTTGGGGAAATAAGTGGGTCATTATGCCCAAGGGAGGAGGAATGATTGTTTTTAATGAAAACGGCACTTTTCAGAACACAGCTGATGACCAGTTTAAAAGACTGACCAACTCTATTGGGAACGGGAACCTTCCGAGCATGAATGTTACCTCAATTGCAGAAGACAAGGACGGTAGAATTTGGATCGGCACTGACGAGGGCATTGCTGTGTTTTATTATCCCCAGAACATTTTTACAGGACAGAATTTTGATGCACAGCAGATTCTGATTGAAGTTGGTGGTTATGTTCAACCACTTTTGGAATCCGAAACAGTGAACAGCATCCTTGTTGACGGAGCCAACAGAAAATGGATCGGCACAGAAAAAGGAGGTGTATTTCTGCTTTCACCTGACGGAACAGAAGAAATTTTTCATTTTACAACCGATAACAGCCCCCTGCTTTCCAATGCAACAGGAAGCATTGCTATCATGCCTGAAACCGGTGAAGTTTTTTTTGGCACATATAACGGACTCATATCTTATAAAAGTACTGCAACAGAATCACCACCTTCATATGAAGACAATAATGAAGTGTATGCCTATCCAAATCCTGTGCGTCCGGATTACAACGGCACCATTGCTGTGAAAAATCTTGTGTACAACTCATGGGTTAAAATTACAGACATTTATGGCAACCTGATTTATGAAACCAAAGCTCTTGGCGGTCAGGTTGTCTGGGATGGAAAATTGCCCGACGGACGTAAGCCAAACACCGGGGTGTATCTGGTATTTGCAACCAATAATGATGGCAGCGAAAAAATCGTTACAAAAATTCTCTTTATTCAATAACTCTATTCTGATTCATGTGGCAAACAACCCGTGGTATTTTGCTAAAAAAAACGCAGTATGCCGATCAGAAATTTATTCTGAAAGTTTTTACAATACATGATGGAGTCGCAAGCTTTTCGATTCAGATACCGGGAACACGTAGAAAAAACAATTCTCGGTCTTTACTCGGCCAGCCAATGGTTTTTGTTGAGATGACCTTTCTCAGCAAACCCTCAAGTGAAATCAAACCCATCAAAACAATTCATTGCGATGTTCCTTTTCTGAACATTCCGCATGATATCATCCGGCAGACAATTACGCTTTTCATCAATGATATGATTTTGCAAACAATCAGATTGCCGATGCATGATGATCAGATGTATCAGTTTCTGCGAAACTCGCTGCTTTTACTTGATGACAAACAAAGCAATACTGCCAACTTTCCGGTTTGGTTTGCTATTAATCTTGCAGTAAAACTTGGCTTTGGACCAAAAAAACAAGAAAATGAATCACAAAATGTATTTGATCTGGTGACCGGAAGATTTACTGATGCATTCGCAGTGCCGGGTGTTACACTTACACCTGAATTATCTCGATACATGAATCATATGATTCAGGAACCTATTCCTCCTGAAATTCCGATTTCTAAAAAAGACAGATTGATTTTGTTGAATTTTATGCTTGACTATTTCACCTATCATGCTGATTTTGATGCAAAGATTAAGTCTTCAGGAATTTTGTCCATGGTTTTTCAATAAATTGTCAAACCAACCTGGTGATAAACAGACGGACCCTGAAACAATAAAGACTGTAATGGCAGATTTTACAACCATTACAGTCTTTTGAAACGTAGATGTTAACCTTAAAATTTATTCAACAATAAATTTCTTGGCGAGTCTGTTTCTGTCAGCCTGAATCACATAAATATATGTTCCTGCTGTCAGGGCTGATGCATCAAAGTTCAAGGTATATGAACCCGCACTCATTGCTCCCTGTTCAAAATCCATTACGCTCTTTCCGGTCAGATCAAAAATGCCAATATTGACCTCTTTTGCTGAATTTTTCAGTTTATACTGAATTGTTGCTTCTTCACTGACTGGGTTGGGGAACATGTTGAGAACAACATTGTTAATATAATGTTCCTGAACACTGACCACATCGTTGATAATCGGGAAAAACATCATATCAAAATCCAAACCCCACCCGGAGGCATCTTCCAAAAAACTAAACCATGTGTTGTCACTCCATTTTTCCCATGACATTTCAGTAAATCCACCATCTCCGTCTGTTGATGAAACAATTGCAAATGAATTTGCTGGATAGGCACCCATTGATGAGAAATCAAGTCCAACATAATAGTCATAAGTAATTGCCAATGGAGTCGTTAACTCAAAATAATTCATCCCGCCTGCAAATGAAGTATCTGAATTCATCTGACTGTAAGGCATTGTTACAGTTGAAAGGATTGTTCCAGGGGCATAAGTTACAGTTCCTGAAACAGCTGTTCCTGTTCCGTCAGCTCCATAAACATTAAAGATCAGATCACCTTCATTACCCCGATGTTTTGCAACCCAAACAAGACATCCGGTAAGATTATAGGGAACACTTTCATAAATAAACTGCTGGGCTTTTGCCATATCGCTATAACAATTTGGACCACACACATACCCTGTATCTGCGGGCTCAGGTGTGATGCCACAGAAGGTAATATACCATGTTAAATCACCTGTCGCATAGCTCATTGGAGCGAGTGTGTCTATGGCTTTTGGAAAATCATGTTTCTGTAACTTCACACCTGATGGAATGGCTATCCTCTCCTGAGCAAAAACAGAAAGTGTAAAACCTGCAACCAAAACAAACAATGTAAATTTTTTCATAATACTGCATTTTAGTTAATAATTGGTACAAATATAAAAATATTTTTGAATGCAAAAAACATTTTATTTATTTATATTTGGTGCTATCTTTATTCTTTAAAATTTAAATTTTCAGATAACATTCTGATAATTAGTAGTATTCCAAAAATATATTTCCCCTTTCTAATTTATGATAAAATTAATTATAAATGAAATCATATTTCTGTTAAAATTTTTTTTTAATTTTGCATCAATTAAAAATTTAAACAAATTATGATTATGAGAAAAACTTATTTTTTGATTTCATTCATGCTGATTGCTTTTATCGGATCAGCTCAGTTGGTTCCGCCAATGGATCACTTACAGGCCATTGAAAAAAAACAAATGTCATTCCAGTACACTGAAAAAGCCCTTGGCGATACAATGGGTTGGAATACAGGAACTCCACAGTTTGGTACTGAAATGAGGATTATGGGTTTGGTAGATGCAAATGATAATGATTTGGGTTACTGGTTTGGATCAAACTGGACTCCTGATACATCTGCAGCAGGTGGCTATACACTGGGACATTGGGCACAGTGCTACATCGTTGACCAACCGATAGAAATTGCTGGTGCTCTTGCAGTTGCAGCTTTCAAGGAAAATATTTCAAACAGTGCTAGCTCAGTTCTTCAGGTGATGTTATACAACCTTGCACCGGAAGATTGTATCATCGGTGGAGCATCAGGAAGCTATGTTTACGGACCTGCTCCTGATTTCTATTCCGGAACAGCTCTTGCTTCAGCTTCAATTTCAATTAATGATATTGATACTGTATGGGCTCCTCCTCACTACGCATGGAACTACTTCGAATTTACAAACCCAGTTTTTGTTTCACAGGATTTTGGTTTGATTGCTGATTTCACATCACTTGTTGCCAACGCTGATACTGTTGTTTTCCCATGTGACAACGATGGAAACGGTCTGGGACTTCACTACACACAGTATTCAAGAAACCCGGCTCAGTATTACTGGGTAAGTACTGATTTTGCAACATCAGGTTCACTTAATGTAAATATGGGTTTATTTGCAGTTTTAACTGACAATGTTGCAATTGCTGAAGGTGAAACTTTCTACCAGGGAATGAAAATGACAGTCAACCCCAATCCGGTTGTTGATATGGCTGCCATTTCTTATGAACTGCAAAGCAATTCAAACACAAACATTGACATCATTTCTCTTAACGGACAGGTTGTTCAAAACTTCAACCTCGGTTACAAAACCGCTGGAAAACACACATTTGATATTGACATGAACGGTTTTGCAAGCGGTGTGTATTTTGTTTCACTGAATGCACATGGTTCAAGACTGATCAAAAAGATTATTGTTGAATAATTCATGATTCAACAATCAAAAAAAGGCTGCTCTCTTAAGCAGCCTTTTTTTGTGTCTGTGTTTTTATGATTACCGATTAAGCATTTCTTTTGCAGTTTCAAATGCTGTATTACTGTATTGCTCACCCCCCAGCATTTTTGCAATTTCTGCAATACGATCCTCCTGCTTAAGTTTCTCAATTACAGTAAACGTATTGTGTTCGGTTTCCTTTTTACTGACAAGCATATGTCTGTATGCCTTCGCTGCAATCTGAGGCAGATGTGTAATAACAATGAGCTGTATTGATTTTCCCATTACGTCTAAAATTTCGGACATTTTCATTGCAGTTTCCCCCGAAATTCCTGAATCAATTTCGTCAAAAATCAAAGTTGGCAATGAGGATGTTTTCGCAATAATTGATTTTAGAGCAAGCATCAATCTTGACATTTCACCTCCTGAAGCAACCTTTGAAAGTTCTTTTGGGTCCTCTCCTTTGTTGGCAGAAAAATAAAATTTAATTTCATCAACTCCATTTGGAGTTAATTTCTCTGATTTCCTGTTTACAACCTTAAATTGAGCATGGGGCATTGCCAGTGAAGCAAGTATTTGCTGAACGTTCTTCTCCAATTCCTGAACAATAGACATCCTTTGTTCTGATAACGTCAGGGCCATAACTTGCAATTGCTGAAATGATGATTCAGACAGTTTTTCAAGTTCTGAAAGCTGTTCTCTGTTTAATTGAATATCTGAGAGCTTTGTCTTAAAGTCATCATGTATTTTAAACAATTCTTCAGCACTCTGAAGTTTGTGCTTAAACAATAATCGTTGAATATCATTTACGCGTTCTTCTGTTCTTACAAGTTCAGCCGGATCTACCTGAATTTTCTCTTCGAGGGCTGAGATATCAGATGCTATGTCGTCAAGTTCAACACATGCAGAATGTAATCGTTTTGATATTTCTTCTGTTGGTGCAAAATACTGAATGATACTGTTCAGATTGGAATCAATCTGAGTAAGCTGACTGTGAATATTGATGTCATTTAGTTTAATTATGGATGCCGCATCCAAAAGGGTTCGTTTGATTTTTTCAGAGTTCTGCATCATTTTCAGATCAGCCTCAAGCTTGTCGATCTCTCCGGGAAAAGTATTCAATTCTTCAATCTCATTCACAAGAAAAGAAAGATAATCTTTTTCCTTTTCATTTTGATCAAAAACATCTCTGAGTCTTTGAATTTCGCTCATATACTTTTGATAATCTGCCCATTGCTGTATATAGTTTCGGTGACTTTGCCCTGTTCCGGCAACTGCATCCAACAAAGCTAAATGAAATGAATTTCTTGACAACAATATTGTAGAGTGCTGAGAATGAATATCAATCAGTTTTTCTGAAAGAGATTTCAGTACATTCAACCCAACAGGTGTATCATTTATAAAAGCTCTGGATTTTCCCTGTGGAAGAATTTCTCTTCTAACAATACAATATGTGTCAAAATCAAGTTCGTTTTCCGCAAAAAAATCCTTGAGATCAATTGATGAAATATCAAATGTACCTTCAATAATACATTTTAAGTGTTGATCTGATATTGTTGTAATATCAGCACGATCGCCCATTAACAAGCTCAATGCACCAAGAAAAATTGATTTTCCGGCGCCGGTTTCACCAGTAATAACGCTAAACCCATCATGAAAATCCATTTCCAATTCACGAATTAGAATAAAATTCCGGATTGATAAATGCTTAAGCATGAAACTATTTACTGTGTTGTGAGAATATCGTTATATTTGGACGAATTTGCAGGGTCGAGATTTTTAAGAATTGTAACAACCCTCATTTTCTCGGCAGGAGGTGCAGGTGTAAAAATATTCACAAGTTCATCACTCTTTGACGTCATAAACAATGTAACAATAAATAAACCGGGGCGTTGTCTGTATACTTTCTGAATATTTGTAAGCGCATCAGTAATGGATTGGCGGCCAACGCTCATTTCATCTGCCAGCAGATCAAGTCCGGTACGATGGTATTGGTATAAACCTGTACGGAAGTCTGCATACGTTGCATTGAGAAGATTTTCAACCATCCAATATCTGTTTCTTTGATTCTCATAGGATTTCCAACCTTTGTCAGGAGCATTTTGTGCTGTATTGATAATATTCTGTGCCTTGTCAAAATACTCACTACCCCCAAAAGGTTTGTATGAATCAAAGTCGAGACCGATGATGATATAGGCATAAAAAGCAAGAACTGATGCAAGATTTGTGGTGAATGTATTCTCAATATACTCAATTGGCATTCCGGTCATGTATTTAAAAGTAAAATCCCTGTCAAGATGGTTGAGCATGACGCTATTGTATGATGAGTTATACACAGGACGGCGCGACTGAACCTGAATGGTCGCAGTAAAATTCTCAATATTATCCCAGGAGGATACATTGATCATGATGTTGCATTCAATGCGTTCGTTCTGTTTAAAGGTATACGCTGTCCACTGACGGCTGTTCATAAATTCGAAGACATCCATTTGCAACTGCTCAAAAACGGTTTTGTCACTGGTCTGAACCTGACTGCTATTCACCTGAACCATACAGTTGAGCTCCTGTCCTGAAACAGCAAAAACCAGGATTGAAAAAAAAATATAAAATACCTGTTTCTTCATGACATTAGATTTTTAACAGTTTACTAACTATAAAATCTACCAGATTTTTGGCTACTTCTGTTTTGGATTTTAATGGGAGTTCCAAAACTTCTTCCCGCGAAAAGATGGTCACCTTGTTTGTATCCACATCAAACCCGCTTCCCTCATCACGCAGTGAATTTAAAACGATGCAATCCAGATTTTTATTGCTCATCTTCTTATGTGCATTCTCGTATTCATGGTCAGTTTCAAGAGCAAAACCTACTACAATCTGATTTTCGTTTTTAATCTCACCCAAATACTTTAATATATCTGTTGTTGGCTTCAGCTGAAGCACCATATTGTCTTCAGTTTTTTTGATTTTGTTTTTAGAAGGATTAGCAGGTGTAAAATCAGCCACTGCAGCTGACATCACAGTAATATCTACAGCAGAAAAGTATTTTTTACATTCCGCAAACATTTCATCTGCTGTTTGTACCTGAATTTGCCTGATTCCGGGTCGATTTGTCTGTAAATGAACCGGGCCGGAAATTAATGTCACATCCGCACCTGCATGTACAAATGCTTCAGCGATGGCATAACCCATCTTTCCGCTTGACTTATTACCGATATATCTTACCGGATCAATAAACTCAAATGTCGGACCAGCAGTCACCAGCACGTGTTTCCCTTTAAGTTTTTGGGAAACAGCAAAATAATTCTGAATGAAATTATAAATCTCTTCCGGCAATGACATTCTCCCTCTGCCTTCATAGCCACAGGCAAGAAATCCTGTTTCAGGTTCGATGAACACAACCCCACGCGATTTCAATACCATGATATTATCCTGTGTGGCAGGATGATCCCACATTTTTGTATTCATTGCAGGTGCAATAAACACCTGTTTATTGAATGATAGAAACGTTGTTGACAATGCATCATCAGCAATTCCATGCGCAAATTTTGCAATGCAATTTGCAGTAGCAGGAGCAACAACCATGACATCAGCCTGATCAGAAATTGAAATGTGTGCAGTAGAATGTTGTTCCTCATCAGAAAACATGTCAGTATATATTGAATTTTCACTTAATGTCTTAAGGGTTAAAGGAGTTACAAACTCTAATGCATTTCTGGTGCAAACAACCTTAACATCAAAATTGTTTTTACGAAACAAACGGATGAGCATTGGAGTTTTGTATGCTGCAATTCCTCCGCTTATTCCAATGATGATGTTTTGTGGCCGTGACATGTTTATTCCTGCTCTTCCGTTTCAGGTCTTCTGAAGTAGATCTTATCATTCAGCAATTCATGAATTGCCAAAAGTGCTGGTTTGGGCAATGCTTCATAAGCTCTTGCGAGTTCAATCTGTTCGCGATTTTCGAATACTTCTTCCAAATTATCAATGTGAGATGTATATTCTCGCAGTTTTTCATGAAGTTCTTCTTTCAAAACTGTTGAAATCTGATTGGCACGTTTTGAAAGAATTACTATTGTTTCGTACAAATTCTCTGTATTCTTTTCAAATTCACCAAGATTTCTAGTGATCGCCTCATGATCGGCTTTACTTTTTTTGTAATCCATATATTTTTTTATTAATGAACAATATTTTCTTGCTCAGATATGATTTTTTCAATATTTTTCACTGCTGCATTGAAATACAATGTTGCTTCATTTTTGAAAGCAGATATTGGATACTCGCTAATAAAGTCTTGATATGCTTCCTTGGCTTTTTCATATCTTTCAAGCTGCTTGCTTTCAATACTCCCCAGGGCATAAAGATACCAGGCTTTTACAACCAAAAACATTGACTCTTCTGTATATTGTGTTCCGGGAAAATCTCTGACAACATTTTGCAGCGCAATCACAGCTGCCTGATATTCTTCAAGTGTAACATACAATTTGGCTCTTTCAAATGATTTTCTTTCCAGTTTTCCCCGCATTTCATCTATAATTCTGTTTGCATCGGCAACACGCTCACTTTTAGGATATCTGTTAATAAACAATTGCATTTCCTGTATGGCCTCTGTGGTTGATGATTGATCAAGATTGTAATCAGGTGAATATAAATACTTGCAATAAGCACTCATATATAATGCTTCTTCAGCGTACTGACTGTTTGGCAATGTTTTAGCAAGTGTTTGAAAATGATATGCTGCAACAATATAATCTCCCTGGTGATAGTGAGAATATGCATAGTAGTAATATATTTTCTCAGCCTGTACAGTCCCTCTGAAAGACGCAAGAATGCTTTCAAGTAACTGTAAGGTTCTGAAATATGAACCAGACTCGTAATATTCCATCGCTGCTTTGAGCTTTTCTTCAGGATTATCACTTTTGAGAAGTTTGTTGTATGAATTGCAGGAAGTCAATCCAACAAGAAGAACAAAAATTATGACAAAACGCATCTGCTGATAAGTTGGTTTGCAAAAATAATAAAATCCGTTGACATAAACGTATGAAAGTCAACGGAAATTATATGAAGACTGAATTTTTATTCCGGATTATACTCCAATGCTCTGATGGTTCCTTTCAGATGTGCAATAACATTTTCAGCAAGAGCCTGCATTTCATCCTGTCCGGGATAAATAAATACCGGCCCGATAAAACCTATTCTTTCCTTTATCCAGTCAACGAAATTCATATCATATGCTAAACCCCCGGTGAGTAGAATTGCATCAACCTTCCCTTTAAGAACTGTTGCACATGCTCCAATTTCTTTACTAACCTGATATGCCATGGCTTCATAAATCATTTTTGCTTGCTCATCTCCGTTTTCAATTCGCTTTTCAATTTCCATGGCATCGTTTGTATTCAGATATGCCGTTAATCCTCCTTTTCCGGTGATAATCTTTTTCATCTGAGCATGGGAGTATTTTCCACTGAAACATAAAGAAGCAATTTGACCCGATGGTAGAGATCCGCTTCTTTCAGGAGAAAATGGTCCGTCACCATCCAAACCCTGATTAACATCAATTACACGTCCGCCTCTATGTGCTCCGACTGTAATTCCGCCACCCAGATGCACTACAATAAGATTCAGTTCACGATAGGATTTGTTCACAGATCGTGCATATTTTCTTGCAACAGCTTTCTGATTAAGCGCATGAAAAATTGATACTCTCTCAAATTCAGGATGTCCTGCTATTCTGGCCAAAGGCTCAAGCTCATCAACAACAACAGGATCTGCTATGAATGCTTTCACATTATTCAGGTCTCTGGCAATATCATCAGCAATCAAACAACCAAGGTTGCTTGCATGTTCTCCAAGAGGACTATTGCGAACATCATTTTTCATCTTCTCATTGACTTCATACAGTCCGGATGGAATTGGTTTGCATAAACCACCTCTTCCAATTACTGCAACAAAATCATTCAAATCAATGTGTTCGGTTTTCAAAACATCAAGAATGACCTGTTTGCGAAACTCATACTGATCTGAAATCTTATCAAATTTTTCAATTTCCTCAGTTGCATGTTTTATTGTTTTTTGGAAATGCCGTTCGTTCTTAACATCAGTGACTGCTATCTTTGTTGACGTTGAGCCGGGGTTAATAACTAAAATCAGTTGTTCATTCATTACTATTGGTGTTTATTAGTACTTTGGGATTTAGTTGGCCATCAATGCTGCAAATGCAATGGAGTATGTTTTTGTCAGAGCACTGTCACCTCTTGAAGAAAGAACTGCCGGACATTTGGCACCAACAACAAGTGCTGCAAGTTCAGCTCCGGCTAATTTGGTAAGTGTTTTATAAAATGTGTTTGCAGATTCGATATTTGGAAATACAAGACAGTCAGCCTGTCCCTGAACCACGCTCTTCAGTTTTTTAATTTCCACACTTTGCTGATCAAGAGCAACATCAACTGCCAGAGGTCCGTCAATGTCAGCTCCCTTAATCTGACCACGTTCCGACATCTTTGAAATAATGGCCGCATCAACACATGCCTGCATACCAGCTGACATTTGCTCTGTAGCAGCAATCATGGCTACTTTTGGTTTTTCAATTCCAAATTTACGGGCCACTTTAATTACATGGTTTGTCATCGCAATCTTTTGTGAAAGATCGGGCGCCGGGAGTACGGCCACGTCACTGACAATCATCAGCTTGGGATATGTACTGACCTCCAGAACTGTCACATGAGTTAAAACTGCCTTTGGAGGAAGAATACCATATTCTTTGTTTAAAATTGCCCTCATGTATTTGTCTGTGCTCACAAGACCCTTCATCAGAATGCCGGCCTCGCCGTCATTGACCAACTTAACAGCCAGATTGGCTGCTTTCTGTTCATCTGCTTCCTGAATGATTCTGAATTTTGAAACGTCAATGCCTTCTTTAGCACAAACATCCTGAATGGTCGGTTCGTCACCTACAAGAATTGCATCTACAATACCAAGATCCACAGCAGTGTTGACAGCTTCAATCGTATGTGCATCATTTGCATATGCTGCAACAAGAGTTTTTTTAGGTTTGCTTTTTACAGCTTCAATAATCTGTTCAAGTTTTGTAATGGACATAAAATTAATGTTAAAGTGTTAAAAATCAAATTAAAAATCGTTTGCAAAATTACAGATAATTTTAAAATATTTTCTGATAAATTGAACAAAATGCTTCCCTATTTATAAAAGTTGTTTTAAAAAAACAAAAAATATTGTTCTCAGGGAATATATTTACTGGTTACTCGAAGTAATGCATCATTGCCTTCTCAATAGCTTTCTGACATACCGGACAAAATGCATTGTATTTTACGGACTTCATTGTACAATCATAAAACGGCCTGTATATTCCCTTTTCCACATATCCCCCTCCTTCAAACACTCCGACTTTATTTCTGAATTCTTTTGTATCCGGTGTGGGAACAGGCACACCATCTTCTAACAGTTCTTTCCATTTTGACTCAAATGAAACAAGGGTCGTAATGTTTGGTTCACAGGGCTCCACCTCAAAGTTGTAATAGTCAATGACACTCACATCAGAGGTCCAGTATTCATCAGCAAGTCCTGCAAATGAATGACCAAACTCATGGACTACAAGAAAATCTGAGTTAAGGTCATCTGACGAGCTGGTTGCATAAAAATTATATATTCCGCCGCCACCATATTTATTCACATTCACCAAAATGATCAGGTGATCATATGGAACGGAAGATACAACATCTCTCAGAACAAAATGATCTTCTGTCATCAGATATCGGTCTGTTCCGAAAGTTGAAAAATTACAGTTCAGAATTGTTGATTTCGCAATATCTCCGGAAGGATCTGTAACTCCATCTTCATCTGAAGGAACAAATACTGCCCAAAAATTAAACTTTTCCTTATGAAATGAAAATGGTTCACAATTCAGAATATCATTTGCTGTTTTGGTTGCATCCCGGAAAAATTTTTCAGACTGATCTGCTGTATATCCCTCTGCAACAACAGCAATATCAACATGTTTTTCAGGCAGTCCCGAAAAATGAATCTGACTTATATTCCTTCCGGATATCTCAGGAGTTTCAGTTATATTTACTGTTGCGGGATCTACAATTAATTCAAACTGCTGCTCCCATAAATTATCCTTGAATTTTCGTTTGTAAAATACAATCTGAACCGGTACTTTTGGAAATGGCATTCTGACTGTTTCCTGAAAAGTTTTTATTTCAGTTTGTCCGGTTTCAGTGAAAGTGAATTCAGCAAACAAACCCGAATATGAAAAGCTGAATAATTTTTGTTTTGTCTCTTCAGAAAAAACCTCAATTTTATAGTCGCCGTAATCATAAGGTTCTGTTGTTTTTGAACGGCATCCGCTCCAAAAATCTTCAACATGAAATGTTTGTAAGGCGATTTCTTCATTCATTGCATTTCCGGATCGGAAATAATCAATTCGCAGAACCTGCTCTGTAAAATATGTGTCATAGGTAATCTGAGAATGTGCAGCCATTTGCATTTGTCCCAAAAATAAAAAAACCAATAGAATTCTGTATTTCATTAAGCTTCTGTTTTTCTGACAAACAATTGCATATTTTCATAACGCGTCACTATGACAGGATCGTTCTTGTCAGCATAACCACTTTCAACTGTAGCATCATAATAATCACCGTCAATGATGATTTTCCCTGAGGGTCTCAGGATTGTTGCAGCAACAGCCTCTCTGCCTACAAAATTTTTAAGACTCATATTGGCTGCAGTATATCCATCTTCTGAGGTTTCTTCAGTCTGCAATGCAAGATGTCCTAGAAAACGGGATTTAAGTGTTTTCTGAGCAACATAAAAAGATGTAATCAGACCCATAAACACAGCAATAAGCACGATAGCAAAAGCTTTTCCAAGTTGTCCGAAATTTCCCTGTGGCAACCTGAACCCATCCGATTCTACCATTCCAAATGCAAGAGAGGATATGACAAGGATAATCCCGATGATTCCAGCCACACCAAATCCGGGCAGGACAAAAACCTCAACGGCAAGCAATACGACTCCGATAATGAAAACAATAATTTCCCAGTGCGATGCAAGGCCTTCAATATAGAGTGGGGCAAAATAGAGAAGCGCTGCAATGACTGCTGCAGCGAGCGGAAATCCAATGCCAGGAGTTTGTAATTCAAAATATAATCCTCCGATAATGATCATGATCAGTAATCCGCTGATGAATGGACTGACAAGAACGCCTCTTATTTTGTCAACTGCTGTCAACTCCTGTTTGATGATTTCATAGTCGTCTATTCCGCCAAGCATAAGAACTTCTTCAATATTTTCAGCTTCTCCTTCACAGTAATTCAGTTCAATGGCCTCTCTTGTGGTCAGGGTCAGAACTTTTCCGGAATCCGATACACCGGGAATGTATACATCAGGATCAACCATTGCCTGTGCAATATCAGGATCACGTCCCTTTACCTCTGCAGTTGACCGCATCGTGGCACGCATATATGACTGGTATTTGTCGGGGAGCGCCTGTGCATCCTGGGTTACAACAGTGGCAGCACCAATATTTGCTCCTTTTCGCATGTAAATGCTGTCACAGGCAATTGATATTAATGCTCCCGCTGAAGCAGCATTATTGTCAATAAAAACCCAAACAGGAATCTTTGAATTGATTATTTTTGTTCGAATTGAATCAGCCATATCAACAAGGCCTCCGTATGTATTCAAGTGAATCAGAATCAAATCTGCTCCCATTTCATTCGATTCATGAAAGGCTTTTTGCACTTTAAGAAATGCCGGTTTGGCAATTTCTTCCCTGATTTCAAACACATAAACTTTTGTCTTTTTTCTTTCAGACTGAATTGTGTCCTGAGCATTAATTCCAAGTGAAATCAATGCTAAAACAAAGATCTGGATTATCTTCATAAAATAAGTTGATTATTTTTTTCAAAAATACGATGATTTTTCAAACAGCAGAATAAAACACAAAAACTAAACTGCCAGAGAAACGAAACTTCAAAATTTTACTTCGTAATTTTCTGTTTTTTACAGATTTTTTTTGTAACACCTTTTGCGTTTATGCTGAAGATGTTCATAGTTTTTCCAATGTTCAATTGCTTTATGATTGGTTTCAAAAATACCGGTTGTTTCAACCCACCGGCCCTCAGTCTGAAGCATTTCTTTTTGAAGTTCGGTGATCAACAATGCAGACAACCCTTGTCCCTGTAGATGAGGTTTAATACCTGTGAGCAAAAGCTCAAACTCTGCAGGTTTTTTCAAAGCCTGCATAATATGATAAAATCCAAATGGAAGCAGTGAACCTCCGGCTTTCTGAAGTGCTTTGGATATTGTTGGCAAAGAAATGATAAATGCAATCACCTGTCCCTCATCATTTAAAACAACTTTAACATATCTGGGGACAAGAAAGCCGGAATATTTCTTTACATAAAATTCTATCAAATCGGGAGAAAAGGGACTTACAAAAGGAAGCTCATCAAATGCATCATTCAGGAGCTTAAAAATCTGTGTCGTATATGGGAGCATTTCCTGCTTCGAACTGAATGATTTCACATGCACATTGAAACGCTTTTGTATGATCTCATTGAGTCTGAGGGCTTTTTCCGGAATATCTGTAATTTTAAGCCTGAACTCTATCCAGTCAATTTCTTTTTCATATCCCAAAGCTTCAACGTGCGTTTTATAATAGGGTAAATGGTAGACAGATCCAACAGCAGCAAGATAGTTAAACCCTTCAACCAGCATCCCCTGATTATCCAGATTGTTAAATCCAAGTGGTCCCAGAACTTTTGTCATTCCCTTTTCTCTGAGCCATTGTTCTGCGGTTGTGAATAAAGCACGGCTTACTTCTTTGTCATCAATAAATTCAGCCCTTGAAAATCTGCCAATAGCTTCACCAACCTTATCATTGTACAATTTGTTAATAATGGCCCCGATGCGTCCGACACAGGTTTTCCCTTTGTATGCAAGCCAGAAAGATGCTTCACAAAAGGTGTATGCAGGATTGGTTTCCTTTTTAAGGGCTTTGATTTCATCCGAAATCATGTACGGAACCCAATTTGGATTATCTTTATATAATTTGAACGGAAGTCTGGCAAATGCTTTAATCTGTGAATTAGTCCTTACATTGATAATGCTTATATCACTCATTGCTTGAATTTTTTTCAAAAATACATTTTTTTTTACCATTTTTTTTCAGCTTCATTCAAGATGTCTCATGAAGTTTCAAAATATTCACTAAATATGGGGTTCATGCACCATTGAATTTTTGGCTTAAGAATGCTGCTGTATGAGAATTTTCGCAACTCATCATATCTTCAGGTGTCCCTTCAAACATCACATTACCGCCATATTTTCCTCCTTCCGGCCCCAAATCAATAATCCAATCGGCACATTTGATCAGTTCCATATTGTGCTCAATGACAATCAGGGAATGACCTGCAGCAATTAACCGCTCAAAAGCAATATAAAGTTTCTGAATATCATAATAATGCAATCCTGTTGAGGGTTCATCAAAAACAAATAAAACAGGTTTTTCTGAATCCCCCCGGATCAGATAAGTTGACAACTTAAGTCTTTGAATCTCTCCCCCGCTGAATGTTGAAGTGGGTTGTCCAAGCCTGAGATATCCAAGTCCGATATCCTGAAGTGGTTTGAGTTTTTCGGTAATTGCCCTGATGTTTGCAGCATATTTGCCCTGTGAATGAGAGGAAAAAAACTCAAGAGCATCGTCAACTGTCATTTCCAGAATGTCTGAAATCGTTTTTCCTTCAAAAAGAACTTCCAGCACCTCCTCTTTATACCTTTTTCCGTTACATTCTTCACAAACCAGCTCCACATCTGCAAGAAACTGCATCTGCACTAGAATATAGCCGTCTCCTGAACACCTGTCACATCTTCCTCCAGTGGTGTTGAATGAAAAATATCCCGGTTTATATCCCCGCATTTTCGAAATTTGCTGCAAACTGTACAAATTACGAATATCATCAAAAGCTTTGGTATAGGTTGCAGGGTTGGAACGGGAAGAGCGTCCAACAGGATTCTGATCTACAAACTCTACTCCGTGAATTTTGTTCAAATCACCGGTCAGCGACTTATATCTACCAGGTTTATCTGCTGTTCCTCCAAACATTTTCTTTAACAGTGGAACAAGAACTTTTTTTACAAGAGTACTTTTTCCTGAACCACTGGGTCCTGTAATCAATGTCAGAACATTCAGGGGAAAACGAACATTAATATTCTGAAGATTATTTTCAGATACTCCCTGTAATTCTATGTAATTCCTCCAGCAGCGTCTGACATTTGGTATCGGAATCTGTAATTTATGATTAAAAAAATCAGCTGTCAGTGAATTACTCTGTTGCAGAAGATCATTAAAAGTTCCTGAAAACATCAGTTCCCCTCCCCTCGTCCCTGCAAGTGGCCCCATATCGACGATATGATCTGATGTCTTGATTACTTCCTCATCATGTTCAACAATCACGATGGTATTCCCAAGATTCTTAAGGTGTTGGATTGTATCCAGGAGTTTGTGTGTATCTTTGGGATGCAATCCGATTGTTGGTTCGTCAATAATATAGAGAGCCCCCCTCAGATTACTGCCAACTGACTGTGCAAGATTAATCCGTTGTGTCTCTCCTCCGGATAGAGTGTTTGAAGCACGGTTCAGTGTAAGATAGTGTAACCCCACATCTGACAAAAAAGCAAGACGATTATTGATTTCAGTCAAAACACGACCTGCCACTTTCTGTTCATGATCTGTCAGAGTCAGATTCTCAAAAAAAACAACCAATTCATCAACAGGTTTTAAAACAAGATCAACAATTGAGTACCCGTTGATTTTAACATACGATGCATCTTTTCTCACACGGGTTCCCCTGCATTCCGGGCAAGTGGTACGTCCTCTGTATCTGGATAAAATGACACGGTATTGAATTTTGTAGGATTTTGACTCCACATAATTGAAAAATGCTGAAATACCATATAAAACCTCGTTGCCATTCCAGAGCAGAAAATATTCATCTTCTGTGAGATCCTGTACCGGAGTGTGAACCGGAAAATTATATTTATGAGCATGTTGAATGAAATGGTGTTTCCATTCAGACAATTTTTCACCCTTCCAGCAAACAACAGCGTCTTCCCACAGGGACAACCCCTTGTCAGGAATCACAAGATCTTCATCAATACCCAGAATTGTTCCATACCCTTCACATGTGCGGCATGCGCCAAACGGATTATTAAAAGCAAAAAGATTCACATCGGGTTTTTCAAACAACATTCCATCAGCTTCAAATTTATCGGAAAACACCTTATCTCTGAATTGTTGTGTTTCATTATCAATCATCCTGACTGTAAGCTGTCCGTTTCCTTCGTGAAATGCTGTGTAGGCACTGTCAGCTATACGTCCGGTTAATTCATTGTCATCCTGATCCAGAAAGAACCGGTCAATAATCAGATGTAACTCCTTTGCCTTTTTAAACCCTGCTGTTTCAGTTGATCCGTCAAATCTGTGTAACACATGATCTGCCATTAACCTGCCGTATCCCTGGCTATGAAAAATTTCAAGCTGCATTTTCAAATCCCGACCGTTTTTTAATTCAATGGGCACAAGAATTAAACACGTGAGCTGACCTGTGTGTTTCAAAATAAAATCAACCACATCCTTTTCTAAATGCTGTTTTACTTCCGCACCGGAAACCGGAGAGTATGTCTTCCCAATTCTGGCAAATAACAACCTGAGGTAATCATAAATTTCGGTACTTGTTCCAACAGTAGAATTTGATGATCTGATACTGACCTTTTGCTCTATAGCAATGGCAGGAGGAATTCCTTCAATGCTATCAACATCCGGGGGAGGCATCTTTTCAAGAAACTGCCGCGCATAGGCACTCAGGCTTTCAACATAGCGACGCTGACCCTCAGCGAATAATGTGTTGAACGCAAGAGATGATTTGCCGGAACCTGAAGGACCGGTGATGACAGTCATCCGATTTCTCGGAAGAGATACATTTACATTTTTCAGATTGTGAGACCGGGCTCCTTTTATTACAATATATTGATCCTTGGATTCATCATTCATCAGTCAGTTGCTTTGGGATTACAAAATTACAGAAATTCACCGTTCCATTTCTAAAAAACCACAATGTTTGAAAGTAATTACACCTGGCAAATACATCATGTTCCTAAAGGCAATTAAAAGTGTGTTTTTTGTTTCTTTTGAAATTTATCCATCGACAACATCTTTTATCTAATGAATGAAGCCGTTTTTGTTACACCATAAATGGAAAATAAATTCCGAGTTTTTAAACTATATTTGTATCAAAGTTTGTGTGCACTTAAAAAAATTTCACTATTGTCCGGGTAAAATTTACGTATTTTTAGCCACAAAGCTACTAAGACACTATGCTTCAAGAAGTCAATGACTTAATCTTTGTGATTTCTTGGTGTCTTGGAGTCTTTGTGGCAATTTTAAAAATAAGCCTTTAGAAAATACAAATTCAGCTAAGCCAGTATTATCAATAGGATTCTGAAGTTTGAAAGCATTTTATCGGACAATAGTGAAAAAATTTAAAAAAAATTTGTTTTTTAAGAAATTTTGATCGTATCTTTGTAATGTAAAAATTAAAATCAGGAGGAAAACTATCGGGTAAATTCTACGCTAACTAATTTCATTAGCGTATGCACACAGCAGAAAAATCAGATGAATTACTCGTCAGGGAATTCATTACCGGTAGTCAGATTGCATTCAATGATTTATTAAGCCGTCATAAAGACAAGGTTTTTTCCTATATTTTATATCTTGTCAAAGATCACGAAACAGCTCAGGATATTTTTCAGGATACCTTTTTTAAAGTGATCAACACTTTAAAGTCAGGCACATATAAAGAAGAAGGCAAGTTCATTCAATGGGTGATGAGAATATCACACAATCTTGTCATAGATTTTTTCAGAAAAGGGAAAAAATATCCGACCATTGAATCAAAAGACGAAAACGATGTGTTTGAATTTCTCGATATGATGGAGCCTTCTGTTGAGGATCTCATCGTTGAAGAACAAATATCCAGCAATGTCAGACGTCTGGTTGAACAATTACCACCCGAACAGAAGGAAGTGCTGATTATGCGTCATTATATGGACATGAGCTTTAAAGATATTGCTGAAAGAACCAATGTAAGCATCAATACTGCATTGGGAAGAATGCGCTATGCAATCATCAATCTGAGAAAAATGATCAAGGGGAGAGAACATGTCCTGATGAGATAAATAAGATTATACAGAAATTATTTACTATTCCGGAACGTTGATGAAAAAATGAAGGTTCCGGAATTTTAGTTTTTATACAATAATCAGAAATCCACATTCGTTATTGAATAAATAAAAAAACAACCGAACTGCCTATGCACAATACATCTATTTTTTTTCATCATTTATTTTCTGAAAAAGCAATTAAGATTCATCAATCCAGACTTGATGCTTCTTCTTCAATCAAGATGTACAATCAACCAAAAATGAAATCTGTTCCTTCACAATTGTCTTTGAGTTTGATAATTGGATATGCTTCAGCACTTCAGGTTGTCAGATATACTGAAGAAATATCCTTTGATATTATCAAAAATTAAGATTTGCCGGACAGATTCTTTTCATACTGGTTTTTTCCAAATATTTCGGACAATGCGCTTCGAATATTGCTGTACATTAAATGATAACCACTTTCCCCCAGTCTGAGGGAACGAACTTCTGCTGTTTTTGTAATAATATCTGCTCCTTTGCCGAACAAAATTCTCAACAACACCGGTGGGAGAACAAAAAGTAGCGGTCTTTTCAAAGTTGCAGCAAATGCTTTTGCAAAGTCTTTCTGTGTAGTTGATGCATCTGCTGAAAGGTTATATACACCTGAACATTGATTACAAAGAATCAAATGTTGACAAATTTCCAAGAAATCACCGATGTGTATCCATGGGAAAGGTGCCCGCGCAGGTAAAATAACTGCACCAAGCCCTGCATTGAACAAAGGAAACAATTTATTTATCACACCTCCTTCCTTTCCCAAAACAATGCCCAGTCTTAATACACATGTTCTTATGCCCAGTGATTCTGCATGCAAAGCCTCCTTTTCCCATGCAGTGCACAATTGTCCGAGAAAACCAGGATCCGTTTCATGCTGATACTCATCGTGTTTCTTCCCCGCCTTATAAATACCTGTTGCAGAAGCAGAAATAAAAAGTTCCGGTTTTTTCGAATTTTGTTCCATGGCACGAACAATTGCCTTTGTAGAGTGAATTCTACTTTCCCATAAAATTCTTTTGTACGTTCTTGTATGTCTCTTAATGATTGGCGCACCTCGGAGATTTATCACTACATTTACATCTGAAATAAGTTCTGAAAGCGCTTGTACTGAAGAACTTTCAGAAACCAGTTTTCTTGGAATTTCAATCACATCCCACCCCTTCTCAAAAAAATAAGTTTTTAATTCACTTCCTGTAAAACCCGAAATGCCTGAGATCGCTATTTTCATAACTGAAAAATTTTAAATAAATGCACCATCTTTCATTTCCAGTTTTCTGTCAGCAATGGAAGCAAGGTCAGGATTGTGTGTTATAATCACAATTGTCTGTTGCAAATCTTTGCGCAGTTTGATAAACAATTTGTGAAGCTCGGAGGCATTTCTGGAGTCCAGATTCCCAGTAGGTTCATCTGCAAGCAGTACCTTCGGAGAATTGATCAATGCTCTTGCAACTGCGACACGCTGTTGTTCTCCTCCTGACATTTGTGCGGGCCGGTGTGTTTTTCGTGCTGTGATTCCGAAATAATCCATCAGTTCCAAAGCCTTTGTTTCTGCTGCTTTTTTTGTTATCCCTCCAATGAGTGCAGGAAGCATAATGTTCTCAACAGCGTTGAATTCAGGCAAAAGGTGATGAAACTGAAATACAAATCCGATTTCTTTGTTGCGAAAAGTCGATTTTTGTCTGTCATTCAAACTGAATACGTCCCTGTTTTCGTATAATACTTTTCCTGAATCGGGTTTTTCAAGAGTCCCGAGAATATGTAATAACGTTGTTTTACCTGCTCCGGAAGCGCCAATAATGGATACAATTTCGTTTTTTGAAACTTCAAGTGAAATATTCTTTAAAACATTTAGGGTTCCGAACGATTTATTAATTTGTTGTGCGGATATCATTACTTTGGATTATAACTTATTGAGAAGATACTTTGTGTTTACAAATTCATCTTCATTCTGTTCATTCAGATCAATCTGCATTTCCCCGGAACGTTTTTTTCTGTATGTGATGGTTTTGCTTTTATCTTCTGTTTGAAATGAAAACCCTGATTTACTGACTTTAATTAATTGAAGAGGTTCGGTTGTTTCAAACTGAACCTGTCCGGATATCGTATTCAGCAAAATTGATCTTTTAGGGCCAAACCTGATCTGCAGTTGTTCTTTAAATAACGTATCTGACGACACTGCAATAAAACTGATTCCATCAAATCCGTCGCCTATGGCATAACTCCACACTTCACTGATTGTAATGCCTTCTTCTGTTGATGCCCATGTTCCCTCAATCCACCTCATCTTATCCATATGTGACTCTCTGTAATATTTTGGGGAACATGAAACTCCTGCAAAAACGACAAGAACAAACAAAGTTATAAACAAACATATGACCTTCAGTTGGGTTTTATTATTCATACATTCAATTTTTACTATCTGCAAAGATGAGAATTTTTGATGATATTTTCTTAATATTGCAATTGGGATTTTTTAAATACGTATAATATAATTGTTTATAAATGTTTTCATTGAGCATTCCCGGATTCAGAGAAATACATATTGAGCATCTTGTACTTGATTTTAACGGCACTCTAGCCATTGACGGACAACTTCAAAAGGGTGTCAGAGAGCTACTGAGTGTCTTGTCAGAGATCATTCAAATTCATGTGATCACAGCAGACACATTCGGAAGTGTACGAGATCAAATGAAGGATATTGACTGTAATATATACATCATCCATCAAAAGAAGCAGAATATTCAAAAGCTCAGATTTATTCAAACCCTTAATGTTGAAAAAGTTGCTGCCATAGGGAATGGGTCTAATGATTCGCTTATGCTGAAACATGCTGCTATCAGTATTGCCCTCATTCAGAAAGAAGGTGCAGCAGCCAGAACACTTCTTTGTTCAGATATTATTTGCACCAATATTATTCATGCACTGGAACTATTTCGTTTTCCTGATCGTATGGTTGCAACTTTAAGAAACTAAAATCTCAAAAACTGATCATGAAAAAAAACATCACCAATCCTTATCAGAAACTTGAAGGTTACAATTGCTTTGGATGCTCAGTAAAAAACACTTTCGGATTAAAAATGAAATTTATTGAAAATGAAGACGGATTAACATGCAAATGGAATCCGGACAACCATTTTCAGGGTTGGATGGGGGTTCTTCATGGGGGAATTCAGGCAACATTACTTGACGAAATTGCAAGCTGGGTTGTCTTTGTAAAACTTGGTAAAGCAGGTGTGACTTCGGAATTGAAAGTCAGATATCGTCAGTCATTACAGATTACCGGGAAACCATTAATTATCAAGGGTTTTTTGAGGGAGATGCTCAGAAATATTGCCGTTATTGACACATATCTCTATGATTCTGAAGGCAAACTTTGCGCGCAGGGAGAATGTAAATACTTCACTTTCAATGATGATGTGTCCAAAAATGAATATTTTTATCCTGGAAAAGATGCTTTTTACGAATCCGACTGATTTTAAAACAATGTCAATTGTATTCAGTTGAAAAAAACTTCTACTTTCTTCTGTGCGTTCACCCCCTGCTCAATGCTTTTTTTTATCTTTGCAGCTCAATTGTGTATGTTATGGATATGATACAGATATATGACTTTGGTTCACAGTATACCCAACTTATAGCGAGAAGAATCAGAGAACTCAATGTTTACTGCGAAATTCTGCCCTTTTACGAATTTCCAAAATTAAATGGCAATGTAAAAGGGGTGATTCTATCAGGAAGTCCATATTCTGTTCTTGATGTTCATTCTCCAAAGGCAGATTTCAACCAGATTATTGGGAGTACTCCCGTTTTAGGTATCTGCTACGGTGCTCAGTTATATGCACATTCAATGGGTGGCCGGGTATCAAAATCCATTGCCCGTGAATATGGAAGAGCAAAACTCAACCGAATTGCTCAACATCCTCTCATGAACAATATTCCTGCAGGAACACAGGTATGGATGTCTCATGGGGATACCATTGAGAAGTTGCCAGAAGGCTGTGAAGAGATCTGCAGCACTGCAGATATTCCCGTTGCCGGATACGCTGATGACACACATCAGTTTTACGGAGTTCAGTTCCATCCTGAAGTTTTCCATTCTGAACACGGGAAGGAAATACTCCTGAATTTTGTTGCAAATATTTGTCAGTTGCAACAATCATGGACTCCTGAATCTTTTGTGGAAACGACAGTAAATGAACTGAAATCTCAACTCTCAGGACATAGAGTATTAATTGGTCTTTCAGGGGGTGTTGACTCTACAGTGGCAGCAATGTTGCTCCACAAAGCCATTGGAAAAGACCTGTATTGTGTTTTTGTGGATAACGGCCTGTTGCGAAAAAATGAGTTCACAAGTGTCCTTGAATCATACATTGGGATGGGGCTGAATGTCATCGGTGTTCAGGCAGAAGATGAATTTCTCAATGCCCTGAAGGGTATTTCTGATCCTGAAACAAAAAGGAAAATTATTGGAAATAAATTTATCGATATCTTTGAACGAGAAGCTCTGAAGCTGAATAGTATTGAATATCTTGCTCAGGGCACAATTTATCCTGATGTGATTGAATCTGTTTCCGTGAAAGGACCTTCTGCTATCATTAAATCCCATCACAATGTTGGAGGCCTTCCTGAAAAAATGAACCTGAAAGTTGTAGAACCCCTCAAATTTCTGTTTAAAGATGAAGTCAGAAAAGTTGGGGCAACATTAAATATTCCAAACCATATTCTGAATCGTCATCCATTTCCGGGCCCTGGCCTTGCCATCAGGGTAATCAGTGATCTTACAAAAGAAAAACTTGATCTGCTTCGCGAAGCAGATCATATTTTTATTGAAGGCCTGAAGTCAAATGGCTTGTATGATAAAGTCTGGCAGGCATTTGTTGTGCTTTTACCAGTACAGTCTGTTGGTGTAATGGGTGATGAGCGGACATATGAAAATGTCATTGCTCTGCGTGCTGTTGGTTCTACCGATGGGATGACTGCAGACTGGAGCCATCTGCCCTATGAGTTTCTGGCACAAATGTCAAATGATATTATTAATAAAATTCGTGGCATAAATCGTGTTGTGTTTGACATCAGCTCCAAACCACCTGCCACCATTGAATGGGAATAATGAAACTATTATGAAAAAAATATTCTGGTTATTTTGCCTGATCATCCTTTCAGAAAGTGTTTTTGCACAGATTATCATTGAAAAATCGCAAGAAACCGAGTTGTATAATGGAAAACATTATTACATCCATACAATTGAAGCCGGCCAGACAGTCTATTCAATTGCCAAAGCATACGATGTAACAGCCGACGAAGTGTTACTTATTAATACCTTTGCCAGGGAGGGAATCAAACCAGGGCAATTACTCAGAATTCCTGTTCCTGAAACATTCAAAGCTGAAGAAGAAACGCAACAGCAGAGTGATGTGGTTACTGACTCAGATACACTTTATCTTTTAACGTATGTTGCTGATGAAGATTTACTTCTCACACAATTAACAGCAAGATTCAAGATCGGACTCAGTGAACTTTATAAATACAATCCCGATTTCAGAAAGAAAGAAATTGTCAGAAAAAATGATATTCTGCGCCTGCCTGTCATTTCTTTAGATGAAATTCTCGGATATTTAACGACAAAACCTCAGGCTCAGGTATTGGTTTTGACTTCCCATCAGGTAAGAAAAGGTGAAACACTCTTTGCAATCGGTCGAAAATATGGCTGTTCCGTCAGTGAGATATTCTCCTTTAATCCTGAAATTGAAGAAAAACTCAAAGAAGGTCAAAAACTTTGGGTTCCTGCTCAGGAACAACGGATCAGCATTCATACTTCTCCTCCTGTACCAACTTCTGATTGCATAAAAATATCAGAAAAAAGACATTATAATGTTGCTCTGCTTGTCCCATTCTATCTTGAGCATTCGGGCTCTATAGTTATAGATTCTCAAACCAGAAGGGAGCAGAGAAAATCATTTCGTTCTTTCGGTTATATTCAGTTTTATGAAGGTTTTTTACTGGCAATCAACAAAATGGACTTCAACAATGCCACCATTTCTCTCAAGGTGTATGATATTTCTGACAATGAGGACAAAATAAATTCTCTGATCAGCAGGGGCTTGCTTGATGTGGATATGATCATTGGTCCTTTTATGCGAAAACCTTTGGAGATTCTAAATGAATGGTCACAAAAAAACAATGTCAAAATTCTTGATATTTATTTACCGAATGAAGTGGATTATTCCTTACAGAATCCAAATGTGATGAGTGCAATACCTTCTATTAGTGAACAACTCGAGGGTATTCTAAAGTATATTAAAGATTTTCAGACCAATAAAAATGTCATCGTTGTATACAATGCAAACAACAACGAACAGCTTCTTGCAGATAAAATCAAAGACCTACAACATGAAAGTCTTGGATATACTGTTCAATTTCTTCCTTATGGCTCCGGCGGAATAACTGAACTGGTTAAAATGTTACACAAAGAAAAAAATAACATCATATTGAATTTTACAACAAATGAAGTCTTTCTTAATAATTTTTTGCGTTCTCTGTTTGACTATGCTGAAACATATCCTCTCACACTGTTTGGCATTCCCTCCTGGCTCAGATTTGAAAGTATTGACTTACGGTATCTGAATCATTTTAACACACACTTTTTTTCCTCACAATTTGTTGATTATTCCAGTGTCGGAGTTAACGATTTTGTCAGGGAATTTCAGAATACATATTTAACAGATCCCAGTAGACTGGCGTTTCTGGGCCATGATGTTGCTGTTTACAGTCTCGGATTACTGACACAATTCGGTACTGATTTCCCCTATTGTGTCGAGCATTACACTCCTGAATTACTGTCTACCGGATTTGTAATGGAGCGTCAGAAAAACAATGGACAACTTCAAAATATACACGTATCAATTTTTGAAATCATTGATTTTGAACTGTTTGATTCCCGAAGGATCCCAGGGAGCAATGATTAACATCACAAAACGACTAATTTTTCTGTTAATTCTTTGGATTCTGATCAGGTTTGTGTTGTCATTCAACTTTTAATTGATACTCAAAACGCTGATTTCTTCTGGCAGGAATAAATCCACTACGACTGATCAGGGTTTCCATTTGCACAACAGATAATTTTCCAAACACACCCGTTGAAGCCACAACATTCTCTTCAAGCATAATACTTCCGAGATCATTGGCTCCCGCATGAAGGGCAAGGGAGGCCGTTTCCCTTCCAACAGTGAGCCATGATGCCTGAATATTGGGAATATTATGCAATAAAATCCTGCTGATTGCAATAATTTTCAGATAGTCATACATTGATGTTTTGTATTCTCCTGGAAAATGCTGAACGAGTCGCGTACGTCCGGGTTGAAATGTCCAAGGAATAAATGATATAAATCCCGGGCCTTTGCCCGAATGCTCGTTCTGAAGATCTCTTATTTTCAAAATATGCTCAATACGTTCTTCTATCGTTTCAATATGTCCGAACATCATGGTTGCAGTTGTTGACAAACCCAGGTGATGGGCTTGTCGCATCACATCAAGCCATTGATCTGATGTGGCTTTCAACGGAGAAAGTCTTTGCCGTACGCGGTCAACAAGAATTTCGGCTCCTCCTCCTGGAAGACTATCGAGACCTGCATGAATTAATGTTTTCAACACTTCAGATACAGATATTTTCTCCTTGTGAGAAAGAAAAAAAATTTCTGATGGACTCAGTGCATGCAGATACACATCAGGAAACATCTCTTTCAGATCATGAAACAATCTGATGTAAAAGTCAAGGCCAAGGTCAGGGTGCATTCCTCCTTGAAGCAACACCTGATTCCCTCCTGCTGCATACAATTCCAATATCTTTTCCCTGTATTGCTCAATGTTAGTAATATATGCCGCATCATCTTCTATGCTGTGACAAAAATTGCAGAATTCACAAAATGAAAAACAAACATTTGTAATATTGATATTCCGATCAATCACATACGTAACAATATTATCCGGATGTTTAAATTTACGGATTTCATCAGCAGCACACATCAGCTCTGACAAAGGCAGATCCCACAGCAATAACGCTTCCTGACGTTCAATCAGCTCATCCATGCGAATTTTTTCCAATAATAATTCAATATTCATTTTTAATAAATAAACACGTATTTTTGTACAAAGATAATTGAACAATATGAACATTACTCTGAAAAATACAAATACAATTGATAACGATAATAATATCGCTATTTTATCACCTTCATTCAATCAAATTCCAAAAGGAATTCTGTCGAAAAATGAAACTGACTATGTGAAAAATCGTCTGAAAGAAAAACAAGATACAACTTTTTTTCATTTTAACAGGTTGAATCAACATGTTTTTTTATGTCTGACAACTGATAAAAAAGAAGTCGAAGAATACCTGTTACGGGAAAACTTTCGAAAACTGGGAAGTAAGGTAGCCGGAGTGTGTAAAAGTGAAACTATTGCTTATCTGACACTTTTTGTCACCTCACAAACCAGCCAGGGCGTTCTTGATTTTGCTGAAGGAATTTTGCTTACATTATATTCTTTTACAAAATATAAAACCACCGGTGGAGGTGAAAACAAGTTGCGAAGCATCTCTGTTTACGGTATTAAACTGTCAAAAAAAGAAATTACTGAATTAAGAACAAAGATTGATTCGGTTTATATGGCACGGAACTGGGTAAATGAACCTGGATCATCATTAACACCCTCAGTTTTTGTACATCAGCTTCAGGAAACTTTTGCTTCTGTCCCCGAAGTAAAATTTGAAGTACTCTCTCCACAAAAAATCACATCTCTGAAAATGGCCGGTATAGAAGCTGTTTCAAAAGGTGGGCCCAATTCCCCTGCTTTTATCATCCTTGAATATCTACCTGAAAAGGTCAGAGAAGTTAACCCATTTGTGCTGGTTGGAAAAGGTATTTTCTTTGATACAGGCGGAATCAACCTGAAACCCGGAGCCGGATTAGCCGACATGAAATGTGATATGTCAGGAGCAGCAACTGTGGCAGCGTCGATGTATCTTATTGCAAAAATGAAACTTGAAATTCCTGTTATTGGTCTTATTCCAGCAACTGAAAACCGGCCTGGAAATATTGCTTATCTTCCAGGAGACATTTTGACCATGATGAACGGATTAACCGTAGAAATTAAAAATACTGATGCTGAAGGACGATTGATTCTTGCAGATGCACTGTGTTACGCAAAAAAATATAAGCCTGCATTGGCTATCACCATTGCGACACTCACAGGAAGTGCACACTCCACATTTGGTCCACACGCGATTGCAGGCATGCAAAACAAAACAGATTTTTACTTTTCTTTACTGAAGTCATCTTCATTAAATACCTTTGAAAGAATTGCAGAACTGCCCATGTGGGATGAATACGAGGACATGATTGAATCACAGGTTGCAGATGTTCAGAATGTGGGCGGAAAATATGCAGGAGCCATTACCTCAGCAAAATTTCTGCAGAAGTTTACTGATTATCCGTTTATTCATCTTGACATTGCCGGGCCTGCCTTTTTGGAAAAAGCCGATCATTATCTCCCATCTGGCGGAACAGGAACAGGTATCCGGTTGTTCTATGATTTTTTTTCAAAAATTGAAGCAATGTATCAATTCCAGGAAGATTAATTTACCGTTCCTCTATGAAAACAGACCATCCTGAATTAAAAAAGTTTACCAAATATCGGAATAAAACTTGCTGAGAAACTTGAATCTGCAGAAATTGAATCTGCAGATAAACTCAGATCAACAGAAAATGAAAATGCATTGATTAAGCTTTGGACAATTGATAGAAGAACTTGTCTGAACACATTATTTGCAATCGAAGGTGCTGTTCAGGGATTTAGATAGCTCAACCTCCACAGAAAAGAAGAACTCAAATCATTTTATCATCACACAATACAACAGAAACACAGTTGACTTAATACACCTGTTCAACTTGATAGCCTTTTTTTCTTAACAGCTCAATGATCCCATCAGGGCCTCCCAAATGCGCAGCCCCAACAGCAAAAAATGCAGATTGCTTTTTCAATATGTTGATCATTTTGCGTGTCATTTTTTTATTCCTGTTTACGATAAAAACTTTATGAAAATGATCACTCTCAGACGTATCTGAGATTGTTAACGCATATAATTGTTCAATATCCTGACGAACATATGCATCAATCATTTTCCGGTAACTTTCAATATCAATGATTGTGTCTGAAACTGTCTTGACAAGCATCTGTGCCTGCTCGTGAAGAGAAATTTTATCCACTGCCCTGATCTGATCTTCAAACTTTTCAAGTCCGATAACCTTTTTTCCTGTTTCCTTGGAATATTTCTGAAGTTCAATATCAAGTGGCATCCTGCTGTTCTGAGTCAATCCTGCCTGAAGTAATTGTGTACTCAGAAAAAATGGTTTCATTTTATTGAAAAACAACAGACCTATGCCGAGTTTGTTTTTAAGATACTGATCAACCATAAAATATTCCTCCGGAGATAACAATTCTTTCAGGTTTATGTTCTTCATAAACAAATGCTTTTCCATTTTTTTAGGGGTCACCTCATCAATCAATACTTCGAGTGCGAATACCTGACACTGATCAATATATTTTTTAACCAGATCTTCCATAAAGAAAATCTGCTCATCATTTACATGCATTGTCCCAAACAAGTACCCTGGTTCACTAAGCTTTTTTCCACTGACTTTCCATATAAGTGAAAATGATTGTTCATTCTGAGCTCCGGTAGAAATGGCAAATATTAACAGATACAGGAGTAAAAAGGGAATACTTTTTTTCATATTCTGATTTTTTTTTTATGTGAATTAACAACATCTTAATCCATAATCTCTTCCCAAAATCCATTATTTCTCACTATTTGTTTATTGTATCCTAGTTCATTCAATATTCTGTATGCTGCATCAAAACCTGCTGTAAGTTCCCTGGGATGATGTGCATCGGAATTTACAATAATTTGAATTCCCTTTTCAATTGCCAATTGAATGATTTGACGAGAAGGATACATGTCTGTTGTTTTTTTCTGGTAATACCCTCTGGTATTGATCTCCATTATTACATTATATTGTTTGATCAGATCCAGAATTTCCAAAATTTCTGCAACGTACCAGTCCTCGTCTTCACGAAAGAAACGATCTGCATTATTCATTTTGATTTTATCAAAATGCGCAATGATATCAATTTCTTCTTTCTCAATCATCTCTCTGATCTGTCTAAAATATGACAATGCTGCATGTTTTCCGTTTCCTCTGAAATATTTGTATATTCCTTCATCAAATCCTGATTGTTTACCATCAATAAACCAAACATCGTCAGAATCAGGAACCTTAACAAGATGGACAGCACCAATCAGATAATCCAATTCAAATTTATCTTTGAGACTTCTAAAAGGCACTGTTTGTTGTGGAATATAATCTGCTTCAATAGCCGAAAACAATTCAATTTTCCCTTGATATTTAATTTTGTTTTCATGAATTTCTGCCAAGTAACTTTGCACAACAGTATCATCTTTCATACTCCACTTCGTAGAAAATGGAAGAGGAGCATGTGATGAAAAACCAAGTTGTTTCATTTTCATATTCAGAGCAGTTTGTACCATCTCTTCAACAGAAGCTGATCCATCGCAAAAACATGTATGTGAGTGAAAGTTTGTATTCATCCAGGGTTGTAAATTCTAAATTTTGTTAAATAATTCACAAAAACAGTTAATATTTGTCTTTTTTTGTTAAAAAGTGTTAAAAAACAAATGAACTCATGCAACTTTTACGACAAATTTGTGTCAATCATTTAGTTCTTTGAAAACAAGTTGTTTTTGAACACTAAAAAAAAATTTTAAACTTATTTACAAAGATAGATATTATGTACTATTTAAAATAATATGGAACAAAAAACCAACCACATAAAAAGCGGAGGTCGTATGCAAGCAAAACAGAGTATTTATTGGATCGTTTATTTTCTGATTATGGCGGGCGCAGTCATTGCCGTAACTATTCTCGGATAACTTTAACAGAACCCTTATCCCTCAACCATTATCATAACCTTTACCCGGATATCCCATCCGGGTTTTTTTATAAATTTCAGTACACAAATTTATTTCGTTTCTAAATAAAAATCAAAATGCCTATCGGATAAATATTTAGGCTAATTTATTCACTTTGATGTTCGGATAAAGAACAATCTGGATATTGACAAAATTGACAATCCATTTTTCTATATACAAATGACTTAGACTTGTGACTGTTCAAATTTTTAATTTATACCAAATATAAATTTCTTTCATGTTTTACCCATTATGTAAATACAAGAAAAACATTTTGTATAATTGCCGTACACATACACATTTTCAATTTATTTATTATTTGGTTGATTATGAGCAAGCTTGTTCATTTCAGTTTGAAACTTTGCCTCATTTTGTTTCTGATCTCCGGAAATTCATGTCGCTCATATTACACAACAATTTCAACTGACGGATCAATTGCCGTTCTTGACAGCACAATGAATGAAGATGTTGCTGCACTTGCAGTCATTGAGCCTTACAAAAATTCCATAAACGTTGAAATGAGTGAAATTTTATGTTATTCTGAGGTTGCAATAACGAAAAATCAACCAGAAGGGTTACTGAATAACTTTGTAAGTGACCTTGTATTATATATGTGTAATACATATCACAATAATACCAACAAAAGATATGATGTATCTGTTTTGAATAACGGAGGATTGAGAGCATCGCTTCCACAGGGTATTATTACTGTTGAAGATGTGTACAGTCTCATGCCTTTTGAAAACGAGACTGTTATTATAACCCTGACCGGATCAAACTTTCTTGAAATGGTTAACTACATCATTGCAAACGGAGGAGTTCCGTTTTCCGGAATGACCATTAAAAGCAAAGCACTTGTGGTTGATTCAATTTTAATCAACGGACAACCATTTGATATAAATCGTCAATACACCGTTGTTACATCTGACTACCTTGCTTTTGGTGGTGATAAAATGACCTTTTTCGACAATCCTGTTCACATTCAGAATCTGGGTGTGTTGATCAGAAGTTTGATCATTGATTATTTAAAAGAAGTAAATGCACGTGAAGATTCTGTGCATCCAAAGCTTGACGGGAGGATTGTTTATGAATAGGCGAACTTTCATAAAAACAATGATTGCAGGAGGTGCTCTGTTGAGCATCGGGAAAACAGCTCTTGCTGGAAGCATGACAAGAGGACTTACCAAAATCACCATACTTCACACGAATGATACCCACAGTCAGATAGAACCTTTTTCACCTGATCATCACCGTTTTCCTGGGATGGGTGGTTTTGCAAGAAGAGCTGCCCTTATCAGATCAATCAGACAGCAGGAAAAAAATGTCTTTTTATTTGATGCGGGAGACATTTATCAGGGCACACCATATTTTAATTTTTTTAAAGGAGAGGTTGAAATCAAACTGATGAGCGAAATGGGTTACACAGCAGTCACTATCGGAAATCATGAGTTTGACAACGGACTTGAAGGCATTGCCAGGAACCTTCCTTTTGCAAACTTTCCATTCATAAGCAGTAATTATGATTTCAATGATACAATTTTGAAAAATAAAATTCACAAATACCAAATATATGAAGTTGAAAACATAAAAATTGGTGTGTTTGGTCTTGGCATTGAGTTGAGTGGACTGGTAGCAAAGACAGGATATGGCAAAACAAAATATCTAAATCCGGTTGAAAAAGCAGCCGAATATGCATATTTTCTGAAAAAAAATAAACAGTGTGATCTTGTCATTTGCTTGTCACATCTTGGATATAGTTATCAGGATAATACGATCAGTGATGTCGCCCTTGCAAAACAATCAAAGAACATAGATGTTATTATCGGAGGACATACGCATACCACCCTTCGGAATGCTGTTGTATTTTCAAATTCTGACAGGCAAGAGGTTATCATTGGACAGGCAGGGTATGCAGGGGTTCATCTGGGAAGAATAGACCTATTTCTCAAAAAAAACACAGGGTTAAGATTTGCCGAAGGGTATACGTATAAAATTTTTAAAAAACAAGCATGAAAAAGTTTTTTATTCAAAAAAATATAACAAATTTTGCAACCCCGTTTCTTATTTTTTTAAGAAAGTCTATGCAGAATAATAAAAAACACTAAATTTACAAACTGAAGAAAAAAAACAAACAGCTTCATGAAAGATATTCAAACCATATGGAACAACTGCCTTAAAATCATCAGAGATAACATCAATGAGCATAGTTTCAGAACATGGTTTGAACCAATTAAGCCTGTAAAAGTTGACAATAACATTCTGACAATACAGGTCCCCAGTCCTTTCTACTATGAATGGCTCGAAGAACACTACATTGATCTGCTCAAAAAAACGATAAAAAAAGAACTTGGTGCCAATGGTCAGCTGGAATATAATATCATTATGGACCGCAATCACGGAAACAACGAACCATTGGAAATGAAATTACCTTCAACCAACAAGAAAGCATTGAAAAATACCCCTGTATCAATTCCAATCGACATTAACAAAGGCAAGTCCAAAGATATTCCCAACCCTTTTGCTATTCCCGGATTGAAAAAAATCAATATCAATCCGCAGCTTGTTGAAACATTTTCATTTGATAATTTCATTGAGGGAGACTGTAACCGGCTTGCAAGATCTGCCGGATTTGCGGTTGCAAACAACCCCGGAAAAACAGCATTTAATCCGCTGCTTATCTATTCATCTACAGGACTTGGGAAAACTCATCTTGCTCATGCCATTGGCATTCAGACAAAAAATCTTCATCCTGAAAAAACTGTCCTCTATGTGCAAACCGAGCAGTTTATTAATCAGTTTATTGATGCTGTAAAAAACAACAGCATGAATGACTTTGTTCATTTTTATCAAATGATTGACATGCTGATCATGGATGATATTCATTCATTATCCAATAAACTGAAAACACAGGATGTGTTCTTCCATATTTTCAACCATTTACATCAAAAAGGAAATCAACTTATAATCACATCTGATAAACCTCCTGTTGAATTTCAGGGAATTGAACCACGGCTTCTGTCAAGATTTAAATGGGGGCTGGCTGCTGATTTACAACAACCTGATCTGGAGACAAGAATTGCGATTATTGAGAAGAAGCTTTACAATAACGGGGCTACTATGCCACAGGAAGTTATTGAGCATCTGGCATACAGCATCTCAACAAATGTCAGGGAGCTGGAAGGAGCATTGATTTCATTGCTGGCGCAAAGTTCTCTCAATAAAAAAGAGATTACAATTGACCTGGCTAGAAAAATGATTGAAAAATTTGTAAAAAATACAACCAGGGAAGTTACAATTGATTATATCCAGAAAGTTGTTGCAGATTATTTCAACATCACTGTTGATCATCTTCTTTCAAAATCAAGAAAACGTGAAGTTGTTCAGGCGCGACAGATTGCAATGTATTTTTCAAAAAAGCTAACAAAACAATCGCTTGCATCCATCGGACTCCAAACAGGAAGCAAAGACCATGCAACCGTCCTGCATGCGTGTAAAACAGTGAATGATCTGATGGAAACAGATAAACAGTTTAAGAAATACGTGTCTGAAATCGACAAAAAGATAAAATTTTATACCCCCTGATCATCGGAAATTCTAAAACATCTGATGTCATTTTTAACTCTGTAAGAACAGTGTTTTAATTTATTTGTGGTATTTTTTCACAAATTTTACTTTCAGAAAGCCTGATATTCAATTTAATTTATATATTTGCCGGTTTGAAGCAACTCCATTAAAAATCTGTCCTCGTATTTCATAAAAATGAACACCAACTTCAGAATCATTTTTTCACTTGTATCTCATCCTGCATTCGGATATATCATTGAGGCATACAGAATAAAACTGCTTGATAGCGGACAGTGGAGTGTTGAAATAAAAAAAATCATTGATTTTTCATCTCAGTATCTCAACTTTGAATTGAACGACGTTGAAAAAGATTTGCTTGTAATGACGCAAAAATTCAGAGAAGAGCAGATTCATAATCAGTTTAATTTACTGAAAGGAAAGAAAAAATGTAGCAACAATACCTATTTTAGTGATCAGATTTTAGCCAAAGAAATCATTCCCCATATTTCCAGAAACACGGTACTCATCCTGGAAAAAATTATTGACAACCAGATGTCGCTCTATTTCCGCAAGGAAAATAATGGTATCATTGGAGAAGAACCATTGAAATTAGAATCAGAATGTGCTGAACCACGGTTTTCATTTCAGCTTACTGATGCAGACTTCAGATATTCATTGTCCATATTTCACAATAACAATCAGATTTCTCTATCTGATGCAGTTATCATCACCCGAACCCCCTGCTATATTAAAGCAGAGAATTCTGTTTATCATATTCCCGGAGATTTTGACGGACAACTCCTTAAACCTTTTCTGAATAATGAAACCATACTTATCCCAAAGAAAAAAGTTAATGAGTACCTTCAAGCTTTTGTAAGCAAAATCATAAAAAAATATCGTGCAGAGGTCAGCGGATTTGAAGTAAATGAAATTTATCCTGATCTGAAGCCTTCGATTCATTTGTCACGGCTATCAAGAAAAAATCCTGTGATAGAGCTTCTGTTCAATTATGATACTGAAACTTTTAGCTCATATGCTTCACAGGAGTTCACCCTAAAACTTAGTTCGGGCAAAAAAGGTGTTTCATTTACCAAAGTGTTCCGCAATAAAGATGCTGAGAAACAAATTATACAACAAATGGAGTCTATTGGATTTCATATGCTTTATCCCGGAATATTCACATGCAAACAGTGTGTTCAGGGGGAGCAGACTGTGACGGTAAGGCAATTGATTCTTGAAATCTCCAAAAAAACAGAGTCATTAAAAATGTTGGGAATTGTTCCGGTCATCACATCCGACAGCAAAAAATATTTCTTTGACGTACCGGTTATTTCAACATCAATATCAAATAAGAATGACTGGTTTGACCTTCAGATGAGTGTTCGTTTTAACGGATTTACAATTCCTTTCCAAAAAATTATTCCCAACATTATCAAGGATGAACCAGAATTTTCACTCCCTGACGGATCCATCGCTATTTTGCCTGACGAATGGTTCAGTAAATTCAAGGATATTTCTGTTTTAACCAAGCAACATGAAACAGTGTTGAAATTTCACAAATCACAAATACATCTGATCGATTCTCTAAACATTCCTGATCAAAATCTCATTTCCGAGAAGCTCAGACTACTCATAGACAGATCCATTCCAAAAAAAGAAACACCTGAAGTGCTCCATGCAAGCTTAAGAGACTATCAGCAAAAGGGATTTGAATGGTTATCCCACATGCACGATTGCGGTTTGGGTGGCTGTCTTGCTGATGACATGGGTCTTGGAAAAACTATTCAAATTCTGACGTATTTTCTATGGGTAAAAAACGTCCTTTCTTCCTGTAACGGTCATCCAATTGACATTTCGGATCAACAAAAAAGACAACTCAGCTTGTTTGAAGGTTCCGGTGACAGAAGATGCGCCCACACCCACCTGATCGTTGCTCCATTATCTCTTTTACACAACTGGCAAAAGGAAATTGAAAAATTTGCTCCTTCACTGTTATCAATTCTATACACCGGTTCTGACAGGTACAGATTGTATCATGATTTTCACTATGCTGATGTTGTCTTAACATCATACGGCATTGTCAGAAATGATTCTGATATTCTGAAGCACTTTGATTTTCATACCATTGTGCTTGACGAAAGTCAGTTTATTAAAAATCCTGATTCAAAAAGTTATGATGCTTTGCTAACGTTAAACTCAAAACAGCGGTTTGTTTTAACAGGAACACCTATTGAAAACAGTTTAACAGATATCTGGACACAAATGAATTTTTTGAATCCGAATATGCTTGGTTCGCTTAAAACATTCAAAGACACATATGTCGTTCCTGTTGAAAAGAACAATGACGAAGAAACATCTCGGAGGATTCAGAAACTGATTGGGACATTTATACTCAGGCGCACAAAAAAAGAGGTCACACCAGAGTTGCCCGAATTGACAGAGAAGATATGCTATTGCAATATGAGTGATGATCAGAAAAAACTATACGAACAGAAAAAAAGCGAAATCAGAAATTACCTCATAGAAAATGCGGGAACTGTTCAAAAAAACAGAAAAAACATAATTGTGTTGTCAGGACTGATGAAGCTGAGATTGATCGCCAATCACCCAAAACTCATTGATCCTGAATACACAGGCTTATCAGGGAAGTATGAAGAGATTTGTCAGCATATTGAAAAAGTTATTTCTGAAGGGCATAAGTGCATTATTTTTTCACAGTTTATAAAGCATCTGAATCTGATACAACATTATTTATGTGATAGAAACATCAAATATGAAGTTTTAACCGGACAAACATCTCAGGCTGACAGGCAAAGGAACATCAATAATTTTATGGACAGAACAGATATCCGGTTATTTTTGATGACTTTAAAAGCAGGAGGTGTTGGGTTAAATCTAACTGAAGCAGATTACGTTTTTGTACTTGATCCATGGTGGAATCCGGCATCAGAATTACAGGCCATAAACCGGACACACAGAATTGGTCAGGACAAAAAAATATTTGCATACAGATTTATTTCAGTTGAGACGATTGAGGAAAAAATCATGCTACTGCAAAAGAAAAAATCAGCCTTGTTTCAAAACTTCATCCATGCTTCTTCTCTTGGAAAACTCAATGACAAAGAATTGCTGACATTATTTGAATAGACCATCCGTACAGCAGAAATTATACTCCTTCAGAGTGTCTTTCAATCATACAAAAGACTTCAGAGGGTGAAAAATTTCTATCTTTGCAAAAATTAATTGAAACAAAGATATGAGAATACTGGGGATCGGCAATGCACTTGTTGACATCATGGTGAGTTTGCCTGACGATGAGTTTCTGATGCAGCATCAGTTGCCTCGCGGAAGCATGCAGCTGGTAAATAAAGACGTTTCAGATCAAATTTTTCGGGCAACATCAGGATTTCCAACCCGAGTAACAAGTGGTGGTTCAGCGGCCAACACCATTAACGGACTTGCCCGAATGGGCGTTACAACAGGTTTTATTGGACGGCTTGGAAAAGACGATCCGGGGCAACAATTTATAAGTGATTTTCATAAAAACAAAGTGTACCCACATATCAGTTACTCGGACACTCAATCAGGTAAGGCCATTGCTCTGGTAAGCCCTGACGGGGAGAGAACTTTTGCCACCTATCTCGGGGCTGCAGTAGAACTTGGACCTTCAGACATATCAGACAAGGTAATGAACTATTATGATCTGTTACACATTGAGGGATATCTGCTTCAAAACTACGAACTCATTGAAAAAGCCATACACACAGCTATTACTAACAATGTTAGGATATCGTTGGATCTCGCAAGTTATAATGTTGTTGAAGAACACATTGATTTTCTGAAAAAACTGATTCCCGGAAATGTTCATATTTTATTTGCTAACGAAGAAGAGGCATTCGCTTTGACAGGAGAACAACCAGACTTTGCACTGAAGATCATGTCTGAAATGGCACCCATCAGTATCCTGAAAACAGGAGCAAGCGGTTCAATGATTCACGACAGACAAGAGATTACGCATATCAATGCACTCGCTTCAGAATGCAAAGACACAACAGGAGCAGGTGATTTGTATGCTGCAGGATTTCTGTATGGTCTGATATCTGGGAAAAGCATGGATGTTTGCGGTAGTTATGGTTCAATTCTTGCTGGTCATGTCATTCGTGTCATCGGTGCAAAAATACATGAAGATCATTGGGAACCGATTATTCAGTCCCTCGACTCAGAAAAATAAAAAACAGTATTTTTGAAAATAAAATCAGATTCTATGGATCATATCAGACAGATTTTTTTAGCGGGTGTGTTGTTCTTTAGTGTAATGATTGCATTTTCACAATCTGAAAACATTACGATTACGAATGAGAAGGGAATTGAGGAGCTTTTGCAAAAACACCTTCAATATAATGAAGTAATGAAAACGGATCATGGATATCGTTTACAAATTTTTTCCGGTTCGGGCAATTTTTCTAAAAGCAATGCCATCAGTGAACGATCCCGATTTATGGGGAGATATCCTTCAACCACAGCATACGTAATTTTTAACACGCCCTATTACATTGTGCGTGTTGGCAATTATCGTACTCGGCTGGAGGCTGAAGCCTTCAGGCAGCACATTCTGGAAGTCTATCCAGAAGCATATGTTGTTCGTGATGACATTGAATTATCTCCAGCAGATTGACACATTGACGGGTATTCATTTTTTAAGTAAATTTGCAAAAATTTTCAGCATCAATCAATGGTCAAACGAATTAACTATCGGAGAGATAAATCTCTCTGGACTGACTTTAACAACTTTATCAGACGAAACAGAAGAAGATTCCTTGTCAAGCAAAGGCCTGTTGTGATCTGGTTAACCGGATTATCCGGAGCCGGCAAAACAACAATTGCAGAAGCACTTGATGACATGATCCTGAAAAAGGGATATTTTACAAAACATTTTGACGGCGATGAGATCAGAAAGGGAATCAATAGTGACCTGACTTATTCTGATGAAGACAGACATGAAAATATTAGAAGGATTGCAGAAATTTCAAAACTTTTTTTAGACAGCGGATTGATTGTCATTTGCAGTTTTATCAGTCCCACCAGTGAAATGCGTAGAATGGCCCGATCCATAATAGGAGACAAAAGGTTTATTGAAGTATATATCAATGCTCCTATTGAAGTTTGTGAACAAAGAGATCCCAAAGGCTTATATAAAATGGCCAGAGCAGGTCTCCTGAAACAATTTACAGGAATAGACTCACCCTATGAACCACCAGAAAAACCTGATGTTGAAATTCGCACTGATTTGTGGGATATTCCTTCATCAGTAAAATATTTACAAAGAAAAGTATTACCAAAAATTAAATTTCGACAGACATGGTTTCATCTAAAATAAATCATCTGAGAGAACTCGAAGCTGAATCCATATTCATCATGCGCGAAGTAGCAGCTCAGTTTGAACGTCCTGCTCTGCTTTTTTCAGGGGGCAAAGACAGCATTGTAATGGTTCATCTGGCTGTTAAGGCATTCTGGCCTGCAAAAATTCCATTTCCACTGGTTCACATAGATACAGGGCATAATTTTGAAGAAACAATCACATACAGAGACAGTCTGGTAGAAAAAATCGGAGCAAAATTAATTGTAGGCTCTGTACAGGAGTCTATTGATAAAGGAAGAACTTCGGAAGAAAAGGGAATCGGTGCAAGTAGAAATGTATTACAGACAGTAACTCTCCTTGATACCATTGAAGAGCATAAATTTGATTGTGCTTTGGGAGGTGCGCGTCGAGACGAAGAAAAGGCACGTGCAAAAGAACGTTTTTTTTCACACAGAGATGAATTCGGGCAATGGGATCCTAAAAATCAGCGTCCGGAATTGTGGAATTTATTCAACGGCAAAAAAAGAATGGGTGAGCATTTCAGGGTTTTTCCACTGAGTAACTGGACGGAACTTGATGTCTGGATGTACATTTCTCTTGAAGAAATTGAAATGCCATCACTTTACTTCACTCATGAAAGAGAAGTATTTTTCAGAGACGGTATCTGGATGGCAGTTGCTGATTGCATGCCTATGAAAGACTCTGAAACCAAAGAAAAAAGGAAAGTACGATGTCGCACAATAGGTGACATTACATGCACCGGGGTCACTTTATCTGAAGCAAAAAATGTCGAAGACATTATTGCTGAAGTGGCCGCATCCCGTATTACTGAACGGGGCGGGAGAGCAGATGACAAGCGCTCTGAGGCTGCCATGGAAGACAGAAAAAAAGAAGGTTATTTTTAAATTATAACATTATGGAACACATTTCCAATCAGGAATACCTTGAAATGGAGTTGTTGCGTTTTACAACAGCAGGAAGCGTTGATGACGGGAAAAGCACACTTATTGGAAGGCTCTTATATGATTCCAAGTCCATTTTTGAAGACCAGTATGAAGCTGTTGTCAGTGCAAGTAGTCGCCGGGGCGAAGAACATGTTAACCTGGCTTTACTCACTGATGGTCTTCGTGCTGAGCGGGAACAGGGTATAACAATTGATGTTGCCTACAGGTATTTTCACACACCCAAGCGTAAATTTATCATTGCCGATACCCCGGGGCATATTCAGTACACCAGAAATATGGTTACAGGAGCATCAACTGCAAATCTGGCGCTCATTCTTATAGATGCCCGAAAAGGTGTGATTGAACAAACCAAACGTCATTCATTTATTGCATCCTTGTTACAAATTCCACATGTTGTAATTTGTGTAAACAAAATGGATCTTGTGGATTACGATCAACAGGTTTTTGATCAAATTGTCAATGATTACAAAGATTTTTCCTCAAAACTGAATATTGCGGATGTCCGTTATGTGCCTATCAGTGCACTGAAGGGGGACAATGTTGTTGAACGTTCGGTTAACATGCCATGGTATCAGGGAACAACATTATTGTATTTGCTTGAAACTGTTCATATTTCAAGTGATCACAATATGATTGACTGTCGGTTTCCTGTTCAGCATGTGATCAGGCCTTACAATGACCAGTTTCATGATTTCAGGGGTTATGCCGGCAGAGTTGCTGGTGGGATCTTCAAACCGGGTGATGAAGTTATGGTACTTCCGTCAGGTTTTACTTCAAAAATTAAATCCATTGTTACAATGGACGGTCCTCTTGAAAAGGCTTTTCCACCAATATCCTGCACAATACTTCTTGAAGATGAGATTGATATCAGCAGGGGAGACATGATCGTACGAGTAAATAATCAACCTGTAATTACTCAGGATTTGGAAGTTATGTTGTGCTGGATGAATGAAAGACCACTTCAACCAAATGGAAAATATTATATTCGCCACACAACAAATGAAGCTAAATGTCTTGTTAAAGAAATCAGATACAAAGTTGATATTAATACTCTGCACCGCATTCTTGACTTTGATCAGATCCGACTCAATGACATTGCCCGTGTCAGCCTCAGAACAACCAAACCACTTCTCTGTGACCAATACAAAGATAACAGGAACACCGGAAGTATTATACTGATTGACGAAGGAACAAATGAAACAGTGGCTGCAGGAATGATTATTTGATTTCAATTTGTATCAGATCATATTGTCAAATTTAAATTACCCACATGGAGAACTTTGTAATCTATAATCCAACCAAAGTGTTTTTCGGAAAGAATTCCATAGAAAAGCTATCCAAAAATTTTCCGTCTGATATCAGAAAAGTACTTTTACTTTACGGACAGGGATCAGTTAAACAAAATGGAATATATGATGATGTTGTAGGTCAACTCCGACTTGCTGGTGTTGAATGGATTGAATTTTCAGGAATTAAACCCAATCCTGTGATTGAGCATGTTCGGGCTGCCATTCAGGTGGTTAAGGAAAATAATATTCAGGCAGTAGTCGCAGTGGGTGGAGGAAGTGTTATCGATACAGCAAAAGCAATCGCTGCTGCATCTCCTGTAAACACTGATGATCCATGGAAACTATTTACCGGAGAATTTAAACCATCAACTGCATTGCCCGTTTTTGCTGTCCTTACACTGGCAGCAACCGGTAGTGAGATGAACAGTTTTGCAGTCGTTCAAAACAGAGAAGCCGGTCTGAAGGGATCGTTCGGAAGTCCATTGGTATATCCTGCTATGTCTTTTCTCGACCCCTCCTACACTCTTTCTGTGTCAAAAGAACAAACAGGGTACGGAATAACAGATCTTTGTGCACATTCCATGGAAGCTTTTTTTGGTGGAGGAGATGCCCCTCTTTCTGACAGATTTGTGGCTTCGATAATTCAGGAAGCGATCATTGCCGGACCAGCATTAATGAGTGATTTAAACAATTATGATCTGCGCGCACGAATCATGTATGCAGCAACAATGGCTCTGAATAACCTCACGGCTCATGGAAGGAAATCAGGGGACTGGGCTGTGCATGGAATTGGACATGAGTTGTCTTTGCTTTATGACATTCCTCATGGAGCAACCCTGTCTGTGGTTTATCCTGCCTGGCTCAGACTAATGAGCGACAGAATTCCAACGCGAATTTCAAGGTTTGGAGTTCTGGTTTTTGGCACAGGAGTTCACAGAGATGTGATCAGAAAGACTGAACAAATGTTTGAATCATTCGGGAGTCCGACAAGATTGCAACAACTTGGAATAGAAACATTTAACAGTCAACTGTTTCTTTCACAGCTTGAAAAAAACAACGTTTCGGGCTATGAACAGGAACTCACTCCTGAAGACTATCCTGTTTTACTGAACTACATGCAAATGAGCTAAAGGGATTGTCATCTCTAAAGCAGAAATCCAAATCATTAGATAAGTAATTACCCTCTAACAAACTTCAGCCAGTAATGCCAGAAGTACTTTAATGATTATTTGTACATTTGCATTTATCTAATCCGATACTTCATGTCAAAACTTTATATTGTTCCCACGCCGATCGGCAACCTTAAAGATATGACCGGAAGAGGCATTGATATCTTGAATGACGTTGAATTTATACTAGCAGAGGATACCCGAACAGCCGGAAACCTGCTGAAACATTTTGGCATCAGTAAACCACTGATTGCATTTCATCAATATAATGAACAAAAGGTTTTACATGGACTTGTTGAACGCATTCGGCACAGTAATGCTGCACTGATCAGTGATGCAGGTACTCCAGGAATTTCAGATCCCGGATTTCTGCTTGTTCGGGCATGTATTCATGAAGGAATAGAAGTGCAAACTCTCCCCGGAGCTACGGCATTTTTACCTGCACTGATAAATTCAGGATTTCCATGTGACAGATTCTATTTTCACGGATTTCTTCCTCATAAAAAGGGTAGAACAAAGGAGCTCGGGTTTATTAAATCTTTACAAATCACTTCGATTATTTATGAATCTCCTCACCGCCTGTTAAAAACACTTGAGCAGGCAGCTGCCATATTCGGAAGTGAACACAAAATCAGTATTTCCCGGGAAATCTCGAAAATTTATGAAGAGACTGTCAGAGGAACTATTGATGAGATACTGGAATATTTCACTAACAAACAAATCAAAGGAGAATTCGTCATTATAATTTCTCCTTCGGAAAGTGTCAAAGAAAAGAAAACGACTGCACAGGAGGAGGCATGACTGAATTTGTTGGTTTTCTTAAAGAAAAAATGATATTTTAACTCTGATTTTGAAAAATTTAGTATTTTTGCACCCCAAAACGGCGAGGTAGCTCAGATGGTTAGAGCGTCGGATTCATAACCCGGAGGTCACGAGT
>CAYMAZ010000010.1:0-33308 GCA_964388575.1 uncultured Bacteroidales bacterium
GCATGTATTAAGCCTGCCGCTAGCGTTCATCCTGAGCCAGGATCAAACTCTCCATAGTAGAAATGATCTTGAATGCTCTCGGATTTACTATCGTTACCTAGTTTCATTTTTCAATGAACTCAAGGATACTTATCACCTCTCATTTTTGCTTCAATATCTCAAAGAACTTTTTCTCTTTTTTAAAAGTTTGGGAGTGCAAAATTAATACTTATTTTTAAACTACCAAATTTTTTTTCAAAAAAATTTAAACTTTTTTTTCAACCAGTGCTTTTTTTGAAAACAGGAATGCAAATTTAATCAATTTTTTTTTCCTGACAAAATTTTTAACACTCTGTTTGAAATTTCGTTTTCCTCTCAATGAACTTCCCTGTTTTCTCTCAAACGGGACTGCAAAGTTAATACTTAATTTTCTTATCAAACAAATTTTTTTTACTTTTTTTAAAAATAATTCTTATCTTATTGCTAACATGTATTTTGCAGTCCCAATACGTCTTTTCTGTGTTTTTAATATATTTTATAATGTATATACCACAATTTGCAACGACAGAATTCCTGAACTTTTTTCATACTGATATATTTTCTAAAGAGCGAAATTCATACGGAAATCTGGGATATTATCAGATATTTTTCAAAACAATTTCCAGAATTTCCTGTTGTTTTATTTCTGCATCACGGACAATCTGATCTGATTCCCGGGTTAAACTTTCAGCCAATTCCCTGTTCTCCAACTGTGCAGCATTTATCCGAACATTCAGCATAGCACCTCTGATTCCGGCGGTGATGGCAAGGGCACCAACTCCCACGTCACTTGCAGAGGATTTCATGCCTTCAGTGGCCATTGCCATACAAATGTCATATGCTCTGAATGCTGTCTTCATTGTGTTCAGGGGAACCCGTGTGGCATATAATGTGGCGTCCTGAATAGCATTCTTTCTCATAACCACCTCTTCTTCCGTTTTTTTAGGGAGACTGAATGCATCCATAATCAGGTTGAAGGAATGTGTATCTTCATCAACAAGATGAATCAGTTCATTTTTCAATGATTCTCCCTTTTCAGCCCATTGTGAATACAATTCCCATTTGTCATCCCAGCCTCGTTTATGGGATGACAGATTTGCGACCATCGTAGCAAGTGCTGCTCCCAATGCTCCCATGTATGCAGCAACAGAACCTCCTCCTGGGGCAGGTGATTCAGACGCAGTTTCATCACAAAAGGCACTACAGGTCATGTCAACAAGTTTTCCTTTTTTTTCAGAATCCTCAATAATGTATTCAATCACTTTTTCGCGTGCGTGAAATGGTTTCAGGTCATCAAGACCCATCGATTTTACAGCAATTTTTATCAGCTCATTTTCAGAAACACCAAGTGAACGTTTTTGTTTTGCAAGATAATGCTTTCCTGCATCAATTAATACACGTTTTGGCACAAGTCCGACAATTTCAGAACCGGTAACCCTGATTCCTCTGTCCTGAGCTTTTACACAAACTTCATCAAAGGCAACATGAACAGGTGTTACCGATATGTTAGTAATATTCATAGAAACTTGTGCAATGCCGTATTCCTGAATGAACCATCCAATGGCTTTGGTAGCTTTCAGAGAACCAGGAATCATGATGTCATTCCCCTGTTCATCCTTTCTGATTTTTCCGGTAATTGGATTTCCTTCCCTTTCCGGACGCCCCCGTTCTCTTACATCAAATGCAATGGCATTGGCTCTGCGCTCTGAAGTTGTATTCAGATTGTAATTAATAGCAACAAGGAAATCACGTGCGCCAACAGCAGTTGCTCCTGACTTTGCGTTGAATTCTGAAGGACCAAAATCAGGGTTCCATTCAGCTTGCGTAATCTTATCTTTCAGTCCCTCATATTCACCAGAACGGCAACAGGCAAGATTTCTTCTGTCTGGCTTAAATGCTGCATTTTCATAACAGTAAACCGGTATTCCAAGTTCTTCACCAATTCTTTTTCCTAGTTTACGTGCATATTCCACAACTTCTTCCATCGAAATATTGGCGACAGGAACAAGAGGACAAACATCTGTCGCCCCAAAACGCGGGTGAGCACCCTGATGAGTACGCATATCAATCAGTTCGGATGCTTTTTTTACAGCACGAAAGGCAGCATCACATACTTCTTCCGGAGTTCCTACAAATGTAACAACTGTTCTATTTGTTGATTCACCGGGATCCACATCAAGCAATTTAACACCTTTCACATGTTCGATTTCATCAGTAATCTGTCTGATAATCTGTAAATTTCTTCCCTCGCTGAAATTCGGGACACATTCAATGAGCTTTCTCATATATTATTGATTTATATTAGTTTACCATTTAATATCATTTTCTTCACTTTATTTTCACCGAAAGAATATGGCAAATAATTCAAGGAAGGCATATCACGAAGGATACACAGATTCGCAATTTTTCCCGGAGTGATTGAGCCATGAGTTTCATCAAGTTCCATGGCTTTTGCTCCGTTTATTGTTACAGCATTTATAGCCTCTTCCGGAAGCATTTTATATTTGATGCAAGCAAGAGACATGACAAACTGCATATTTCCGGAAGGTGAAGATCCGGGATTGAAGTCTGATGCCAATGCAACTGCCAGTCCGCTATCAATCATTTTTCTTGCCGGAGCATATGGAATATTCAGATAAAATGACACATTGGGTAGTAATGTCGGCATTGTGCTGCTTCCTTTCAGTGCCTGAATTTCCTGTTCACCAGACATTTCAAGGTGGTCAACAGATATCGCATTGTATTTTACACCAACCTGCACACCGCCGGAAAAATCAAGCTCATTGGCATGAATCTTGGGTTTCATCCCGAATTTATCAGCTGCTTCAATTATTCTTGCAGTTTCTTCAACAGTAAAAAAACCCTTGTCGCAAAAAACATCAACATAATCGGCCAGTTGTTCTTCAGCAACCTTTGGGAGCATTTCCTGAATTATATGATCAACAAAATCGCCTTGTCTTCCCCTGAATTCCGGAGGAACAGCATGTGCCCCAAGAAATGTGGATTTGATTGTTAAAGGAGACGTTTCTTTAAGTTTTCTGATCACTCTCAGCATTTTCAATTCATCTTCAAGTGTCAAACCATAGCCACTTTTGATTTCCAAGGCACCTGTGCCATGAGAAATGACCTCTTCGACCCTTGTCTGAGCACTTTCGTAAAGTTCCTGTTCATCCATCTGTCGCAAACGGGCAGCAGAGTTGAGAATTCCTCCTCCACGTTTCGCAATTTCCTCATAGGACAATCCCTGAATCTTGTTAACAAATTCGGCTTCACGCCATTGAGCAAACACAATATGAGAATGAGAATCACACCAGGCGGGCAGAACATATTGCCCTTTGACATCAAGTATATCACTTTCATAAAATCCGGGAAGTTCAGATGACAAACTGTTCATCTGCCCGTAAGATTGAATGACTCCGTTTTCAATATACAACCATGCATTTTCAACACCAGGTAAAACAGACATTTCTCTGCCATAGACAGCCCCTGTTGTTTTGTCCCGTGTCTGAATCAATTCTTTTATGTTGATAATCAATAACTTCATAGATAATATATTTTGTATTTCACCGCGAAAATACAAAAAAACCCATAAATTTTGCCTCTGTTAAGAAGATTATTATTAATATTGTAGGTTCAAAAAAAATGTGTTATGATTAAATCCTGCAGAATAATTTGCATCATCAGCTTATCTTTATTTTTTAACTTATCTGTTTTTTCTCAGATCATTTCATTACAGCAGGCACAATTTGCCACTTACAATTTTCTTCATGAAATGAACTCATCTGTTAAGACAATTGAAGATCTGCAACATTCCTTTACTTCAGAAACTTCTTTGAATGAACCAGCATGGTATGTTTTTACCACCGGGAACAGGGGTTATCTGATTATTTCTGCAGAATTATCAGCCTATCCTGTTTTGGCATATTCATATGACTCTCCTTTTTTCAATAATCCTTCAAATTTTCCGCCTTCTTTTGCATTCTGGATGGATCAGCGCACACAGGAAATTGAAGAAATTCGAACAATCAAGCATGCTGCTGATAATAAAACCACAGAAATATGGGATCAACTTTTGAACGGGAGTTTTTCAGGAAATCATCTGAAATCCAGGAGCATGGAACCTCTGTTAAAGAGTGCCTGGAATCAGGACTGCAGATATAATGAGATGTGTCCGGAAGACCCTTCAGGTCCTTGCGGTCGGGTTTATGCAGGCTGCGTGGCTACAGCAATGAGCCAGATAATGTATTACTGGAGATTTCCTGAAACCGGAATCGGAAGTACTTCATATAATGCATCACCCTACGGAACACAGTATGTGAATTACGCATCTGCAACCTATCTCTGGGATGAAATGAAAGGCTCTATCAATACTTCACATCCTGAGCTGGCAAAATTATTATACCATGCTGGTGTTGCAGTCAGGATGAATTACTCCCCATCAGGGTCAGGAGCAAGTTCAACGGATGTTCCCAATGCTTTGAAATACAGATTCCGCTATGCTTCTGCAAGTTACAGAAGCAAAAGCAATTATACAACAACCAACTGGAACAATCTGCTGATCGGAAATCTGGACAACAAATATCCCATTTACTATTCAGGATCAGGAAACGGCAGCGGCCATGCATTCAACCTGGACGGATATCAGGGAACAGACCACTTTCACTTTGACTGGGGCTGGAGTGGAGCATATAATGGTTATTATTATCTGAGTAATCTTAATCCGGGCAGTAGCTCTTTCAATAGCTGGCAGGCAGCGGTTGTTGACATTTATCCTCCGGGCGCATCTTACCCTCAAAATTGCAATGGTATGAAAACACTCACTGCGGTTTCCGGAAGTATTGAAGACGGTAGCGGTCCAATTGACAATTACGAACCCAATGTCAATTGCTCCTGGCTGATTAAACCCACACATCCCGTTGACTGGATCAGACTGAATTTTGTAGATATGGACACTGAATCTGGAAATGATGTGATTACAATCTATAATGGAGAAACAACGTCTGCAAATGTTATTGGAACATATAGTGGCAGCACACTACCACCCACAATTCAGGGAACAGGACAGTCAATGCTTGTTACATTCAGTTCAAATGGAAGTCAGGAGCATAACGGATTTTTGATTGAGTATTCTGCAAATCCAACATCCTTCTGCTCAGGAACTGCATACATTACTGATTATTCCGGAACAATCCACGATGGGAGTGGCTCAGGATATCAATATAATAATAACGCAAATTGTCGCTGGATTATCGAACCAGCATATGCCTCATCAATACATATCACATTTACAGAATTTGATACTGAACCGGTCTATGATAAAATCAGAATATCAGACCTGGAAAACAGCATTCTGCTTATAGAACATAGTGGTTCAGATCTCCCGGCTCCGCTTGTAATCAACGCATCTAAAGTGTTAATTCATTTTATTACAAATTCTTCAGTCCAAAGCAGCGGATGGACACTTCAGTATTCTACTGTCACCGATGTTGAAGAGCAGACACATACTCAGGTCAGAGTATATCCCAATCCTGCAAGTGATATCGTTTACATTGACCTGCCGGAACAAAAGCAAATTGGGACCATATCAGTCCTTGACATGAGTGGAAAATCATGCTTGACAAAGGACCTGAATGATGCTGAATCATCAATTCAGCTTGATATATCATCATTGCCTTCCGGAATGTATCTGTTGCAAATTGAAACCGGAGACATTTCATATCATTCCAAACTCAGTATTTTTTAAATTTTTTCATTTTTATGAAAAACCTGACTATCCTTTTTATTCTGATTTTACTGATCGGATCAGTTGCTCAGATGACAGCACGTACTGTAACAAAAAACACAGCGCAGCAGGCAGCTGTAAGCTATTACTTATCCAAACATCCCGAACCAACGAAAAAATTTGCCATAACTGTCAGTTCTGTTTATACAGATTTCAGCACATCAGATGTCGTGTTGTTTTATGCCATTAATTTTTCTGATACCGGGTTTGTTCTCATAGCCGGGGATGATGCCGTCAGTCCGGTTCTTGGTTACTCATACAATTCTTATTTTACCGGGGAGGACATTCCGGTTCAACTGTCAGGGCTCCTTGAAGAATACAGAAATCTGATTTTGCATGTTCGAAATTCTGAACCGGAGCTTTTTGCGTTAAAAACAAGTGAATGGAACTCACTTCTTTTCGATCATACAGATAAGTCAACAAACGCAATTGTTGATCCATTGCTGTTTTGCAGGTGGGATCAGGGTGCCCGATACAATGCCCTGTGTCCTGAAGATCCTGATGGCCCTGGTGGTCGTGTCTATGCCGGTTGTGTGGCTACAGCAATGAGTATGCTCATGTATCATTTCAGATTCCCGGATTCAGGTCAGGGACAGCATGGCTATTGGTCTGATTATGGATTTCTTTCTGTTGATTTCAGCCAGTCACAGTATCAATGGAATGAAATGCCTGTTTCACTGACTTCAAATAACCATCATGTCGCAAAGTTGATGTATGATGCAGGTGTATCTGTTGACATGATGTACAGTCCATATGGTTCAGGAGCATATATGGATGATGCTGCATACGCCATGCGGACATATTTCAATTATTCTCCAACACTAACGCTTGAATACAGGGATTCTTACAGTTTTGCTCAATGGGTAAATCTATTAAGCGCTCAGTTGGATCAGGGTTATCCATTGATATACGCCGGTTACGGCTCGAACGGCCCGGGTCATGCATTTGTCTGTGACGGCTACGACGGCGGAAATCTCTTCCACTTTAACTGGGGCTGGAGCGGAAATTACAACGGATTCTATGTGATGGATTATCTGACTCCAGGAGGTTATAATTTCTCAAGCTATCAGATGGCCATTATCAATTGCTTTCCGGCAGACAACAATTATCCGGCCGGTTGTCAGTCAACATCTGTTATTACAGGATCCGCCGGGAGTATCACCGATGGCAGCGGTCCTTTCAACTACGAAAACAACAGCAACTGTTCATGGCTGATTCAACCGGAGGTGGTAAGCGAATCCATGACCTTAAAATTTCTGCAGCTTGATACAGAGCCGGGACAGGATCAGATTTGCATTTACAACGGACCCGACAGCACCTTCCCCTTGCTTGGGTGTTTTTCCGGAACTGCACTTCCTTCAAGTATTGTTGCTGAAAACGGCACAATGTTTATTACTTTTCAAACCAATGCCACAATAACAGGAAAGGGGTTTTTTGCTGAATTCAGTTCTATCCCGGCGAAATTTTGTGACAATTACACAATTCTGGACTCTCCTTCAGGGACAATTGAAGACGGAAGTCAGTCTGGTCAGTATCAGCCTAACACTCTTTGCCGTTGGCTTGTCAATCCTCCGGGTGCCGATATGATTACTTTTCATTTTGAAGAATTCGATACAGAACCAAACAAAGATTTTGTTATTTTACTGGACAACAGCACTTTCCCTTCCACAGAAATTGCAAGATTTTCAGGTTCTCAACTACCCCCGGACTTTGTTTATTACGGAAATCCTATTGTTCTGATGTTTAAAACAGATGATTATATTCAGCAACACGGATGGAAGATCAGTTATTCAAGGACAATGACATCTGTTGATGAACCTCTGCTGATGACTCCGGCTATTTTTCCAAATCCTTTTACTGATCATATCCTGATTTCCGGTATACAGTCAACAAGTCAGGTTATCCTGTTTGATCCCGCCGGCCGGGAAGTTCTGAATATTTATCCTGATGCAGGGAGTTCTACACTTCAACTGGAAACAATGAACCTGCAACCCGGAATGTATATTTTGCAGATTACTGGTGAAACAGGCACAAGAACTGAAAAACTAATAAAACTCTGATCAGGTTTTAACAATTGTCTCTTCATAGGGAATCCGGTTGATCAATGACCTGCCCAGTGTGACTTCGTCTGCATATTCCAGCTGATCTCCGATTGCAATACCTTTTGAAAGCGTCGTGAGTTTCAGATCAAATTGTTCAAGATGTCTGAACAAATAGTATCCTGTTGTATCTCCTTCAACGGTTGCGGGTAAAGCCATGATAATTTCCTGAATTTTTCCGTACTGAACTCGGGTAATGAGCTCATTGATTTTCAGTTTATCAGGACCAATGCCTTCCAGAGGAGAAATCAGGCCTCCGAGAACGTGAAACACTCCCCGGAACTGACTTGTATTTTCAACTGCCATCATATCACGAATATCCTCAACCACACAGATCATGGAATGATCACGTTTTGGGTGATTGCAAATGTCACACACTTCATGATCAGACAGAGAATAGCATACTTTGCAGAATTTAATTTCGGAACGGAGTCTTGTGAGGCTTTCAGCAAGTGCATCTGTATGCCTTGGCTCCTGACGTAACATATGCAGGACAAAACGAAGCGCTGTGCGCTTTCCTACACCTGGCAATTTGGCAAGTTCATTCACTGCTGATTCAATAAGTCTTGAAGGTATTTCCACCTGCGTATTGTAAAATGATTATGATGCAAAATTACTAAAAAAGAAAAACTTTTTTAAAAATCAGATTTTTTGTAACATAATTTCTCTGATGTGCAGATTGGATGTGTTTTTTCGAGAAATTACCGGATGGGTGAAGATAAAATTTCTCACCAGAAGAATAATGACAGAATCATAAAATCATCTCAATTTCAAAAAAAATCATTCCTTTTAACTCCGATTTTCTATTGTTGAATATTTCTCATGCACCGTACAGAATAGGCATTGGTTTTGAAGCTAATATCTATGAATGTTAATACACTGTTTGTATATGAAAGCATTACAGAAAAGGCCTCCGAAGCAGATGCATCAGTTGAGGTCCATAAATGTGCTTCTTTCTCCAACAAATTAAATTCGTTGTTTGAAAGTCTGTTCCCTCCCGGGAGAATATTCATCAGGCTTTCATTTGTAGCTCTTGTATTGGGGCTGTTCCAATGAATGGTTCCTGCTTCTTTCAACTTGCCTCCCGCAATATTGACACCTCCAAGATATTCTGCCAGTTCCAGCCAGTCATTTTTTGAAGGAATACGAAATCCTTCAGGACAAAGTGTATTGGTTTGTACAGCTGCATAATTATACAAAAAACCATAATCCTGCTTGTTTGAAAGGTCATGATTGTATACACAATAAGCGGGGGCGGTCTGATCAGACAGCACATTGTCCCAGTACTCAACGACAGTATTATTATGTAGCCTGCTTGTTTTAAGATTCTCTCCCATCCAAATCTGATTGGCAATCTTTACTGCTTTGTACAGGTTTCCATCTGCATCAGCAATCTGTCCAATTACCTCAGGACCTGGTTCTGTTTCTGCATTCTTTTTTTGACAAGAGACCAACATACTTTGCACAATGAACAGTATAGACAAACTGAAAACAAGGTTCATTAAATTCATTTCATGGTTGTTTTTACATCAATTTCTGCAAAAATCATGCTGTTTATTTTCATAAATACACCACTTTTGGATCTGCATGCATCCATAGACAGAAATATGAAACTGACACTGAGATCATACATAATTTTGTACTTTTGCACAAATCCGTATAAAATGTCACCTCAACTGATCGGAACTTTTTTTATACTGTACACCAGCCTGATATTTATCATTGCGCATTTTACTTCACGAAAAGCGACAAATGCAACTTATCTGACAGGGAACAAATCCTCCCCATGGTTTTTGGTTGCTTACGGAATGATAGGCGCTTCACTTTCCGGGGTCACATTCATGTCTGTTCCCGGATGGGTTGGAGATTCCGGGTTTACCTATTTTATGATTGTCGCGGGATACATGGCTGGATATTTTGTCATTGCCACAGTTTTACTACCCCTTTATTACAAACTGAATCTGACTTCTATTTACACGTATCTGAAACAACGTTACGGTGTGTTTTCACAGAAATCAGGTGCATTGTTGTTTCTGATATCACGAAGTATCGGGTCTTCTCTGAGAATGTTTCTCGTCATCTATGTTTTGCATACATTTGTGCTTCAGCATTTTGGAGTACCTTTTGCATTGAGTGCCTTTATTTTCATCATTCTGATACTTTTGTATACGTTTAAAGGTGGTATTAAAACAATTGTTTATACAGATACACTGCAAACCACATTCATGATTGCTTCTGTGATTATAACAATCTTTCTGATTGCTTCCCGAATGGATCTCAGTGTATCTGAGCTTTTCCAAAAAGTAACTGCCAGCAAATATTCAATCATTATTGACACCGACTGGACAAGTCCCCGGCACTGGCTTAAACAATTTCTGAGCGGTATGTTTATTACGATTGTGATGACCGGACTGGATCAGGAAATGATGCAAAAAAATCTAACCTGTCGAAACCTCCGGGAAGCTCAGAAAAATATGTTTACTTTTAGTGGAATATTACTGATTGTAAATATGATATTTTTGTTTCTGGGAGCTGCTCTGTTTATTTTTGCTGCTGAAAAAGGACTGACACTGCCCTCATCAACAGACGAAATGTTTCCCATGATTGCACTCAATGTTCTCGGGCCGATTACGGCTGTTGTATTTATCATCGGGTTGATTTCAGCTGCCTATTCAAGTGCTGACGGAACAATTACCTCATTGACCACATCTTTTATTGTTGATGTGCTGAATATTGAGACCCGTTATCAAACTGAATCCAAACGCAAAAAAGTACGATATATCACTCATTTCAGCATCACCGGACTGCTTTTCTGCCTGGTTCTGCTGTTCAGCTTGTTTTCAGGCAAGGCAGTGATTGACCAGGTTTTCACAATTGCCGGCTATACCTACGGACCACTTCTGGGTTTGTTCGCTTTCGGGTTGTTTACAAAATACAAGATTCGAGAAAAGTTTGTTCCGCTTGTTGCAGTAATTTCTCCGATCATCAGTTACTTACTGAGTGTAAATAGCGAAGCCTGGTTTCAAGGTTATAAATTTGGGTTTGAGCTGCTGATCATCAACGGATTGCTTACATTTGCAATGTTAATGATGCTGGTTCAGAAATCTAACCCTGAAGCTGGAGTTCAAAACTTGTGAAGCTCATGAAAAAAGTAGCCATCACTGGAAATATGGGAAGCGGCAAAACTCTGGTCAGTCGCATCTTTGAAAGTACTGGAATCCCTGTTTTTTATGCTGATGCTGAAGCAAAGAAATTGTATTCAGATTCTGAAATCCTGCTCAAGGTCAAAAGTCTTTTTGGCAGCATGGTGTTTGAAAACAACACCATTTCATTTCCGAAACTTGCACATTTCGTCTTCTCTGATGAAACAGCCCTCAGAAAACTTGAATCTGTTATTCATCCTAAAGTTACTGAATCATTTTTAAGATGGTCTGAACGACATCACAATGCTCCGTATGTGATTATGGAAAATGCCGTCCTGTTTGAAGGTGGTTTTGATCAGCATTTTCACAAGATAATTTTTGTTACATGCCCCGAAGAAATTCGTATCCGGCGAATAATTGAAAGAGACCAGATATCAGCTGAGGTTATTACTCAAAGAATGAGGCATCAATGGAATGAAACTCTGAAAATTGACAAATGTCATGATGTGATCATCAATGACGGAACCCATTCCCTTCTGGAACAAACGATGATCCTGATTGAGAAATTTCAATCTTTTTATGGAAACTAAGCTGACAATCATTAATCTTTAACACATCTGACAGACATTGCGTAGGTAACCGGATAGGTGTCATATCTGCCCACCAGCTTGCTTCCTGAATAGATACAGCGTCTCCACGGTCCTGTTGCTGATCTGGAGGAAGTATATACATACCCGTAAGAACTGATATTAAAGAAATTTTCATTGCTTTTCTTCGCTCCACCCAATTTCAGGTTATAACCTGAACTTCCTCCATCCTTCATCTGTTCACCTTCTCTGTTTCCTCTCCAGGTGTTGTTCTGATCTGCCTGTGCCTGAGTCATCCCCAATTCCATCTCAAGTTGTTTCACCTCACCATCGGAAGGAATGTGCCAGCCATCAGGGCATATTCCCTGAATACTCTCCTGGGTCATATAGTTCATCAGTTCATTCCATAAATATAAACCGCCGAATTGCTCACAATTTGCGGCATTGTTATCGTAACAATACTTTTCAACGGTATCATTATCAGAAGCCATGAACGATGAAGATATCATCGTACCCGTATTCAGGTTCTCGGCCATCCACCACTGATTGCCGATTTTCACAGTTTTATATGTTCTTCCTTCAGAATCAGTAACAGTGTCTGTTTCGTTTTGAGGTTCATCCTTTTCGCAGGAAAGAATGAACAAAACAAAAAATACCATGAATACCTGAACCGGAAATTTCTTCATATCTGCCAGAATTTAATAAATCATATCTTTCGGAGGAAAATCTCTGGTTAATGTTACGCCAGCAGCAAAACGTGTTCCGATCTGTGTTCCGTTGTAATACTGATACACAGGAATATCAAACATAATTGAAATATTCCAAACTGTATTTGCAGTATAATTCAGCTGCGGAGTGAGAAAAACCAACTGACTGCCCGATGCCTCAACTTTTGAATTCTCTCTGGTAAAATCGTAATTATGGGTTTTCATCTCATGCCTCAGTTGCAGAATGGCAGTCCAGTTTTCGGTGAGCCATTGCTGTTTGAAATGCAGTCTTTTGGAAACGAATAATGAATTGAACAATGCCTGCCCCCATTGGAAATCATGTCCGTTTTTCAAATTATATTCATATCTGTTGATCATAAAATACCGCAATCCCTTAAATGAATTTTCCTTAAGCAAAAATGATTGCAAAACACCTCCATAAGCCATGTTTGAAGGTTGAGCATCATCCGGTAGTTTCACATTGTCCACAAACTGGTGTTCATTTCGAAGCGGTATTTTTACTCCGGCAGCAGCAGACCACTTCAACGGATATTTCTCATCATTGGCTAGCAAAAACTTAAGCGAAACGACAGTGTGATTGAAGCCAAATCCCTTCATCTCTCCACCATTGGAAAAGTTCAGCGTTTTGTTGATGAAATATCCGGTTTCTGCTTCAGCAGTCAGTTTGTCATTAATACCATATGCTATGATATTGCCGATAAAATTAAAACTGGCATGATCATAAATTCCCGGTGTCTGCAAAATTGTATGTCCGGTAAAATACTGGTCAGAATAACTGTAACGGTGAAACAAACTCACACGAACAACTTTTTTCTGCAACGTTCCAAGATTTGATGTTCCCGCAGCAGGATTTCCGGGAGAACCAAAACATTGGGCATCTAACTTATAGGAAAAACAACAGATCAACAACAAAATGACACTGAGTTTTCTCATAACTGCACAAAAATTGATACACTTTTTGTGAGTTCATTATTCCCTTTATCCTTAACTGTACAACTCACCTGAATATCACCAGCAACACATGGAGATGCGTTGTATGTTACCACTGCACCGCTTCCGTCAATTGCACCATCGGCAAATGTCCAGATATACACAATGCCGTCACCATCAGCCGTTGCTGTAATTTTTGTTGAACCCATAAAGGGGATTGTGTCGTGCTCAGCGATGAGGCTGTCAAAAACAAGTGGTCGGTCTACATCCTGAGGATCATCTTTTCTACAGGCTGAACCTAATAAAATCAAAATACATGCACACAAAATTAAATATCTTATTTCTTTCATTGGATGAAAATTTTATGGAACTATAAATTTTCCTGTCTGGACATATGGTCCGCTCTGAGCCATAAGGATGTAAATTCCTGTGGCAAGTCCAGGAATCCGGATTGATTCTGTACCGTTCCCACTTCTACTGTTTATGGCAGTTGAAAACAAAATCCTGCCGGTAAGATCGGCAACCTGAAGATTCAAATTTCCCGGAGCAGTCAAACTATACTTAACAAACACGGTATTGTCATAATAATAAAAAGAAATATTATTGATTTCATTTTTGTTCATTTCCGAACTCACGGTGACAGAGTCAATTCCAAGCACACATCGTACAGAAAAGGCATATTCTTTAGGAAACGTATTATATCTTCCCACTTTCGGGTCATTGGTTTTCAGGCATCTTCTCCACGCATTTGTTCCGGCACTGCTTGATGAGTATATGTAAGAATAAGAATCAAGCAACATATAGGAATGAGCAATTGTTCTGCATCCTGAGAAGAGAATATTTAAGCCTGATGTTCCACCGGCAAGCATTTGCTGTCCCTGATCCGTTCCTCGCCATGTGTTGTACAAAGCTGCGATTGCTGAATCCATCCCCAATGCCATTTCAAGTTCAATAATTTCCTGATCGCCGGGAATATGCCACCCATCCGGACAAATGCCCTGAGCCCCCTCATGGCTATAATAGTTCATCATCTCATGCCAGGTATATAAGCCACCATGAGTTTCACAGTTTAAAGGATTGTCATTATAACAATACTTTTCAATTGTTCCGTTATTTGAGGGAAAAATCGTCCCAGTCAGAATTGTACCGATATTCAAACTCTTTGCCATCCAGCATTGATTTCCAATCTGTACAGTAGGATATTTTTGTCCGTCTCTGATATCATACAATGTATCTCCACAAGTCCACTGAGCTTTTAAAGCCATACTGCAGAGAACAATTAAACCGAAAGGCAGTATTTTCTTCATTTGTTCAAAATTAAGATAAATATCTGTTATCTGACAATTTTATTCAAAGAAAGTTTATATATATTCACATTTGAAGATCCAGGATCCGATCAACTTCTTTCTTAAAATGAACATTCTAAACTACTGTCAGCATGATATATGTATATGAAAATCTGGCACTTTCAGGCACCATAATGAGGATGGTGTTCCCTTTTTTTAGTTTGTCTGAATGAAACAATTCTTCAAGCATCACAAAAGCAGAAGCAGCGCCAATATTTCCAACAGTATCCAAGTTTGTAAACCATTTTTCCTGAGGTATTTCAATTCCAAATCTGATTGTTTCCTCAATAATTTTATTTCTGAAGAAAAGTGAGGACAAATGCGGCAGAAAGAAATCACTATCTCCGGGATGGAATGCATACTTTTTGGAAAGGGCAGCGAGAAATTCAGTTCCTCTGAGTGTGATATATTTTTCAAGCAATTTTGTATCCTGCTGCAACGAAAAAACAGAATTTTCCATTTGATCCTTCTGATGCAGCTCCCTCCATGGAATAATTTCACCATTTTCTGTTTTCAGCCCTCCGGCAAACATGCATGTATCCAGCTCATTGGCATATGATGCAACTTCTATCCAGTCAATCCGCAAAGAGAGTCCTTCAACATTTGGCTTATTCTCAAGCAATGCCGCTCCGGCTCCATCTGACAACATCCATCTGAGAAATTCCCTTTGAAATGCAATAAACGGATTCTCTCCCAATTGTACAAGTTTTTCAGCTTCTTCTTCAAACTGATCTGCCCTCATCCAAATGGAGTTTTTTTCTGATCCGGCACAAACTGCATTATTTGTCATTCCTGACAAAACTGACATATATCCGTACTTGAGTGCAAGCATCCCTGAATTACAGGTTCCGCCCGGACTCATAGCCTCAATAGGCCTGCATTTTAAGAGTCCCTGAACCATAGATGCATGAGAAGGCACAAACAAGTCGGGTGAACTTGTGCCGCATGACAGCAACTCTATCTGATCTGCATCAAACCGTTCATCCAGCAATCCAGAAATCGCCTCTTTGGTCAACTGTGCATTTGAATGAGTCGATTTTCCGCTTTTGTCAATGGCATAATAGCGTTTTTGAATGCCGTTGTTGCGAAGAATGATGTTTTTGAATTTTGACTTTTCACCCTTTATTAAACCCAGGTAATCTTCCATCTCTTCATTCGATACCGGATTATTGGGTAAAAAGGTAGATAACCGGTTAATATATACTTCTGTATTGCACTTCATCATTTGCTTATATATGGCCATGCAAAAATATAAAAAAAACTGTTAAAGCTAATTTTATTCAAATGAATGTTCACTGTATTCTCTTTTGGTGAAAATAATTGGTTTATGAGTGATAATCAACACCCTGGTGGTATTTCATCTCCTTTGCTGCACGTGCAGGCATAATCAGTTTTCTTAAATTAAAGACAAGAGCAGCGACCGGAAACATCACAAAAATGGCAAAAAGCAGATAATACTTAAATATTCTGACACGAAACAAACGACTCTTACTCTTTGCCGGCCCCTTTCTCAGAATAAATGAAGCAAACACATTAAAAATGCGGATGGCTGTTTTTTCTATACGCATGGTATGATAATTCATTTCCACAGCCTTCAAAAGTAGCAGCTCATTCTGAAGATTTGAAAATTCTTCCTGAGATAAAGCTTGCTTAACAGGTGCTGCAAATCTTACTGCTTGTATGATATCTTTATCCGAAACACCAGCGTCAGGCAAAAACCGATATGGGCCTTTATTTCCGTGAATCAGCCATTTAATAATCGTAATCACAGAAACCATGTTCCCGGAATGATCCGTCAAAACAATGTTTCCCGCAAGAATAGCCTTTGCATCAACGAGGATTTTTTTAACCTCCTCCTGAGCAACAACCCACATATTTCTCACACCAAGTAAAGTGATTATTTGTTTTCCCTTCAGAAATTCCTTCGCTTTTGGTGATTGCAGAAACGACATAAACGGAATTGAAGGAGACAAATACCATACCTGATAAGCCAGTATCACAAGATCATACTGTTTATCTGAAGGGAAATCACTCAGATCAAGTTCAACCGGAATGCCCTTGACAGATTCCGGCATTGTATCGAAAAACTCATCTGAAGACCAGGGAAAGGGAAAGTCGTGTACAGGCTGAATCTTATAGTAATCAACATCGGCTATTCCTTTAAATTCTTCACATATTGTATCTGCAATATGCTTTAATTGTCCTGTTTGAGTATAATATACTATGAGTACGCTTTTCATCTTATCAGAAGTAATTGGCAAAATTAAATAAAAAAAGGATGGATGACACCTACAATATTTACTATAACGAAAAATGTAACACCCAACAAAATTCATTTTTTTATAAAATTTTTAAGAAAAAATGATTATATTTGCAACATACAATGCTTTCAGATTGGTTATATCTGCAAATCAATTCCATTGATTTGCAGATATCAACCGTTTATCTGAAAGTAAAAATTTATGACCATTAAAAATATTTGTCAACTTAGAAAAATGTAATTGTATGGGAAAAGAAGCAATTAAAATTTCATCTGTAGATGTAAAAAAATTATTAGAAATGCTGAATGCTGCACTTTCGGAAGAGTGGCTGGCATATTATCAGTACTGGATTGGTGCCCGTGTGATGGAAGGCCCGATGAGAAGTGAGGTTGAACCTGAACTCCTTTTGCATGCTGATCAGGAATTAAATCATGCTGTTCTCGTAACTGAAAGAATCATCCAGCTTGGAGGGACTCCGGTCCTGAATCCCAACCAGTGGACAAAACTCGCACGTTGTTCATATGATGAACCATCAGATCCGTATATTGAAATGATTCTTGAACAAAATCTGAAGGGAGAAAGATGTGCTATTACAAGATATCAGGAAATAGCTGATTTCACAGCGGGAAAAGATCATTCAACACATCAGATGGCTGTCCAGATTCTCAATGAAGAACTAGAGCATGAAGATGATATTGAATCCTGGATTGCTGACCTCAACCGCATGAAGGAAGAATGGAAAAAATTACGGTTGTAGCATCTTCCGTTCTTTTTTAAACAGAATTATAAGGTTTCTGATTCCTCTTCTGCAGAATTCAACGTAAACCGCCAGCCACAATAATACGTTTCAGGATGCTGATCGGGCGGACAGGATATGCATTCGGTTTTGATACGTTTGTCAATTGCACTTGCAAACGATGAGTATTCAATCATTCCTCCTGATTTGCAGGGGTAATCTTTAAGCCCTTTGCGTTTTCGGGCTACCTGAACACGGCATTCGTTCATGTAAAACTCAAAACTGTGTCCTGTTTGATTTGCAAAGGACTGCTTGTTTATAAATGCATATAATCTGAACTGCAATGCTGTTTTCAGTCCTTCAAGACCAGGCTGTTCTGGCATTCCAAGAAACATTTTTATTGATGCAGCCTCGAAGGGTGAAAAATTTGCCCAGGCAGAATCATTACACCTCTTGGCTTCGGTCATGCCCATTTTGTTCTCTATGGCCTGGAACCACACTCCGTCATTGGCCAGCCAGTTGACAGAAAGTGCTTCGCGAAGACCTTCCTGCTGTTCTTCGGGCATGTTCATCAAAAAAACCGGCAGTTTATTTTCATCCATTTTGCCTCCGAAAAAAGCAGTTAGGCGTTTTAGCTGAATACCATAACTCTGCCTGTAGGCAATCTGCATAATCTCATACGCCTTTTCGCGTCCATACTGATGAACGGCCTCTGCAAACCACATGGCATTGTGCATTGTTGTTCGATGAAACAGATCAAGAATGAACGCTGCTTTTTCAGCTGAAGAGAATTGTTGTATATTTTGTTTCATACATGTCCCAATAAAATTTTTTCAAAAATATGCATCTTTACACTTTTATAGAACGAATTTCTTTATGTTTATTGCATCAATGATAATACAGTTGATCAGAAATATAATTATTTTGATTCTTTGGCTCAAAGATTCCAAGACACGAAAAATTTAAAAAGTATTGGAGTTAAAGTTAAATGAACTCGATCAGAGAATGTGCAACTTCATAAATATCCCAGTTGTAAATATTCAACAACTCCTTTGTGCATGTAGCCATATCGAAATAATATAGATAAGCAATCTTTTATTGCTTCTCATATTCTTCCTTCGTAATTTCTTTCACTGCCGCAAACTGCTCCATGTTGATGATGGCCTTTGATTGCCAGACACCAGAAAGTTCTGCTATTGTTCCGGCTTTCATTTCTGTGCGTCCCATATTGACTGCAACAGTTTTTGATCCTTCAATGTCATTGCCTGCTTTGTCAACAGCTTTAAAATAAATAAACAAGTCCTTCACTGTGATGTCCCATTCATTTTTAAGGTCTTCCAGTATTGAAACTGTGAATTTCAGTGAAATATTTCCTTTTGTGATTGAATTGACCGTGACCATATCAACATTATAAGCTTCATTACCAATGCTTTCAAATGGTAATGATTTTGCAGGAAGACCAGCTTTAAACGCATCTTCTGTTTTCTGTTTCCATTCATCTTTTAACAGATCTATTTCCTTTGAAATTTTATAAGCTTTTTGCATATCCTTACATTCTTTAAGGTCCTGCTCCATTTTTTCAAGTTTTTCGGAGTAATGTTTCTCAATGGAAGGAATGGTGCCAAGAAATTCATTGTTAACAGTTTTCATCCCTCCGCCACAGGCAGAAAATAAAACACCAAACAGACAAACAATTAAAATTGAATTAATACTTTTTTTCATATGTCATTAATTTAAATTTTCCCTACAATATGGCTTTCGGGTTTGCCCCCACTTTTGACCGTGTGGGTAACGGGAAAGTCAAAGATGCAAAAATAAAATAATCCGGACTTCCTATACACTCACACTGAAGTTTAACAGATTTTTATGATTTATTTTTGTTCAAATTAAAATATTTAGCCAAATTTCACCCATTCAGGCATTTACTTAAATAATATGATTACCTTTGCAAAACTTTTCAAAAAAGATTAATTTTTATATTTATTTATTTACAGTGCACTATTTCGTGCAATTCACACAGACACATGATTACATTTGAACAAACAGGAATTCGCAAGGAATTACTGAAAGCAATTTCTGACCTTGGTTTTGAGATTCCCATGCCAGTGCAGGAACAGGTTATTCCTGCAATTTTAACAACAGATAATGATATTGTCGGACTTTCACAGACAGGTTCCGGAAAAACGGCAGCATATGGTCTGCCGGTTCTGAACTTTACAGATGACCAACTTCGGAGCCCGCAGGTTCTTGTCCTATGTCCAACAAGAGAATTATGTCTTCAGATTTCAAGGGATTTTGTTAATTATTCTAAATATCTGCCCTCCATTTCCACAACAGCAGTGTACGGAGGAGCCAGCATCGAACAGCAAATCAGGGAACTGAAAGACGGCGCACAAATCATTGTTGCCACTCCCGGACGTATGAACGACCTGATCAGAAGAAAAAGAGTTACTCTCAAACATATCAAAACACTTATACTTGATGAAGCTGATGAGATGCTCAATATGGGTTTTCAGGAAGAACTGAACAGCATCATTGAGACACTGCCTGAAGAAAGACGAACTTTGCTGTTTTCAGCCACAATGCCTTCTGAGGTTATGAAAATTGCTTCAACTTACATGAAAAATGTGAAAGAGATCATCATCGGAAGCAAAAATGCAGGAGCCGACTCAGTTCGTCATCATTATTATGTTGTTCAGGCTTCAGACCGATATCTGGCATTGAAACGAATTGTCGATTATTACCCATCAATTTACGGCATTATTTTCTGCCGTACCCGAAGTGAAACAAAAGAAATTGCTGAAAAACTCATGAAAGACGGGTATAATGCTGATGCTTTGCACGGTGATTTATCACAATCCCAACGTGAATATGCAATGCACAGATTCAGATTGAGAAATCTGCAAATGCTGGTTGCAACAGATGTGGCAGCACGCGGTCTTGATGTGGAAGACCTGACACACGTAATCAACTATAATCTCCCTGATGATGAAGAAGTGTATATCCATCGCAGCGGAAGAACGGGCAGAGCAGGTAAAAAAGGAATCTCAGTTTCCATTTGCAATACACGTGAAAAATCCCGTATAGAAAGGATCAGCAAAATGCTCAAAAAAGAGTTCGAATATAAAAGTGTACCAAAAGGTGAGGAAATTTGCGAAAAACAACTGTTCAGTCTGATCAACAGAATGGAAAACATTGAAATTAATCAGGAACAAATTGTTGACTTTATGCCTGTCATTTTTAAAAAACTTGAATGGATGAGTCGCGAGGACATGATCACACGGTTTGTTTCCCTGGAATTTAACCGGTTCCTGAATTATTACAAAGATGCCCAAGACATCAATGCAAATCTGAGCAGGGAAAGGAAAAAGTTTGACCGACCCGAAAAAAGTGAGAACAGTAACATGGAGCTGTTCCGGATCAACCTTGGACGCATGGACAAGCTGAATCCACAAAAACTCATCGGACTGGTCAACGATTCAACACATACACGGAATATTCTCATCGGCAGAGTAACACTGAACAACACATACTCTACTTTTGAAGCTGAAAAAGGGGCAAGTGCCCTGATCCTTAAATCGTTCAGCAATGTGGTTTATGAAGGCCGGAAAGTGACAGTTGGTATTAGCGAAGATCGAGGTGACACCCGTCGCGAACGTAGCGGAAGAAATAATGGAATGGGACAGAAGTTCCGAAGCGATAAAAAAACAGGCAATCAGAATCCAAAAGAAAGAAGGAAGAGCAAAGAAAGCATGCATTTTGACCTGACAGAAACCAAATCAGGAAGCTCTTCATCTAAAAAATTTGTTGATACGGGATTCAGGGCAAAAAAAAAGAACAAGAGAAAATAACAACCTTTTAATTGTTAAAAAAAAACACCCTGAAATTCATCAGGGTGTTTTTTTTAACTTGTAATAAGAATTATTTTGAAACAATCAATTTTTTCGAAACAATCCCCTGTGGTGTGTGAATTTCAACAATATAAATACCCGACTGATATTTTTCAAGTGAAATTTCAGATCCTGAATAAAATACATCAACTAGTGCTCCTGTCATATGTAAAATTTTCATCATTGAGTAATCTATGCCCCTGTCAATAAAAAGCTTTTCATTTGCCGGATTTGGATAAAACAGAATGGCTTCTGAAAACTCTTCAATGCTCATATGTTCATAAACATTTATATAGCTCATATAAGTTACAACAGAACTTTTCGTATCACAATTGATTGTAACAGCAGCAACATAATTTCCATAATTACCCGGCGGAAGCATATAGACAACATCAAGCATAAATGTTGTTCCTGATCCCACAAAAACCCAGGTGATTGTCACTGTATTATTGCCGTTGAATACAACCTGGCTAATATAAAAGCTATCGGGAACAAAACCCAGGCAAGTGTCAACAGTAGTCTGAAGTGTATCAAAGAACACAAATGAAGAATCCCATGGTTCAAGAATATATGTTCCAAGTGAAGCTGAACAATTGGAATCAGTCACTGTTACACTGTAAAACCCTGATGAAAGGTTATAGATATCTTCAGTTGTTGCTCCGATGTTCCACATGTAACTTACCGGTGGCGTGGCATTTGACACACTTATATCGATTCCTCCGTCAGTTCCATTCGGAACAGTAACATGGAAGGTTTGTGCCGAAATTACAATCGGGCATGGACTTCCTCCGATGACTAAAGAATCGCAGTAAGTGTTCATACATCCGAGATTCGTTTCAATGAAGAGACAAATCATATAACCTCCCTGTGGTAAAATGTTTGGACTCAAGGTAAAATTCTGCAAATTATAGGTGAATGTCACACCCATTCCTGTTATTGTCCAAACCCAGTCTATCACATATTCTGTCACAGTATCTGAAACAGTTGCATATCCATTGAAATTTATTCCTACCGGATTTTGATCAATCTGAAATCCCGGGAAACAATTTTGCTGGGCCGAAAGATTACTATGAACGACTGTGAGAAAAATAATGCCTAAAAAGGCTTTTGTAAGTCTTGTTTTCATATTTATTTGATTAATTGGTTTCTGAATTAATAACACAAGAGTTTTGATTTGGTTGCCTGATGTTTTTAAAAATAAAATCTGAGTCCGGCTGATACTCCGAACCTGTGGAACTGAATATCAGTATTTTGTTCCTGAATGTTCATTTTATTCAGCTGATAAATAAAAAATGGCTTCAGTTCAATCAGGGTTCGTTCATTTATAAAATATCCTGCTGAAAGCGTTCCGACAGCAGAAATTGTAAAATAATTTTCCGGAAAAACAGATTGCAATGTACGAAAAGGATAAGCTGATTGCTCACTATGTAATACATATCCGTGATTTGCTTTTATTATTCCCAACGAGATACCTCCCAGAAGCGTAAGCTGAAACCGGCCTGCTGTAAATGTTTTCCCCAATAACAAAGGAACAGAAATCTGCTGAAAGTGAGTTGTCCAGTTGACATTTTTCATTGTATCAGACTGATTTACGTAATTGGTGTCAAATACATGGACGACTGTGGTATCTACCGACCAATTCCATAGTGAATCAACAAAATGAACGATACTGTCAGCAATGTAATAATAGTGCCAGTAACCCGCAGAGTCAATGCTCTCAATGCTTCCTGAAAAAATGTATTGAATATCTGTATGGGGATGATAAATAAGTTTTTCAGCATAAAAATCCTGACTAAAGGAAGAAAAGCCAATGCCTGAAACCATTGTGATTTGATCGTTCTCTATACGGAACTCTGCGCTGATCTCCGAACCATTCAATATTTTTGAACGGGCATACGCAGCATTATTATAAAAGGATGTTGGATTGATTATTCTGTGAACACCGGCATACAATCCTGCAGATGTTGTCCAGTTGTTTCCGGTGATTGTTGAATGTGAATATTTATGTGTGAGTTCAGTCACGGGAGTTGAATAGGTGCGTGGAATCATAAACATATTGGAATTTTCATGAGGATCAGACTGAATATACATCTCTGAGATCTCTTCACGTTGTGTTAAAAGTTCATAAGAAAAACGGGTTTCATTTTGCGAAATGCTGAGGCGTGAATCCACTGGACTTTTATCTAATACTTGCGAGTCCTGCATAGAATTCTCAGAAAGAAAATTTAAATTATTATGTATCTCCTGAAGCTGTTGCGTTGTAAAACCTGGACTGGTTATTGTGAAATTCTCATTTTGCGTTGCTTCCGGCTCACTGTTGTTGTGTAATGAGGGAGATAATTCAATTTTATTGTTGCATTGAATGTTTTGCTGATTGTTTTGATTATCAATAATATTTGGTGTGTTTACTATGGAAAACTCTTCAAATCCGGAACGTTGAATTTCTGTGTTTGCATCCTTCAGTGAGTTATTTGATTCCGGAAAGAATTTTATGACGAACCCTCCAATAATCAAAAGAATTGATGCAGCAATCATCAGATACTTTCCGGAAGAAAGTATTCTTTTCATCCTGAATTTCCAGAAATTTACCCACTTAATTCTCCTTTGTATTTGAGCAAAAGACTGAGGCGGAGGGCTTGCTTCCCATTGACCAATTTTGCCGGAAACAATTTTGTCAATATCTTCAAGTCGTTTCATATTTTCTAATATTATTGTTCGTTTTGTGACCATTCTGTGAAATTTTCATATTCATTGCAGCAACGATGGTTTTTCGGGCTTTCATCAACTGTGTTTTGCTTGTGCTGACGGATATCTGCAAAATTTCTGCAATTTCTGCATGAGTGTATTCTTCAAACGCATACATGTTAAACACGGTTCTGTATCCATCCGGAAGATTACAAATTATCTGACGGATTTCTTCGGGGTGGATATGCTCAAACACATCAATCAAAGACATTTCATCAGTCTGAATATCTTCAAATTCATATCCGGCATGCAGGTCAAGAAATTCTCCCGGTTTCTTCGAATCCCTTAAATAATTCAGACAGGTATTTGACATAATTCGTTTCATCCAGAAAAACAATGAATGAGCTCCTCTTTGTTCAAATTTGTTCATGTTTTTGAAAATTTTTACAAACCCATCCTGAAATGCTTCTTCAGCGTCCATTGTGTTTTTCAGATATCTGAGACATACTCCGAACAGCTGACCTCCGTATTTATTATACAGAGATTGCTGGGCTTTTCGGCTTCCCTTCAGGCAGCCTTTCAAAAGCTCATCGTCAGTTTCAAATACCATGATATTTTATTAACACAGAGTTTTGACTATGGTTGCCTGAAAAAGGTTATTGAACACTTAATATTTTTACTATTTATTTTAAGATTTTCAGCGATGATGAACATCATGATCTTCAGCCAGACGCGACCAGGTAACGATATATGCAAGTTCACACTCAAATTTCTGTTTTGTCATGAAATTTGCAAGCTTAAGGCAAATTTACATGCCAAAACTTTGCATTTTAAGTCTTTTGTTTTACCAATATTTTGTCCCTCGGGGACATGAGAACATTAAAACTTTCTGTAATCTCCTGCTCTCTACTCAAACTCCAAACTGATTTGCCCTGTTAAGGGCAATATATCGGTAAAACCAGGCTGAAAGAATCAAAGCTGCATCACAACGGGAACGTCGGCAGGAGCCCAGTCGGGATTCATCAGCTCACTCCTGTCAAGCAATTGATATTGTTTATGTTCCTTCAGGAGAATATTTCCTGAAACATATTTAGCCAGAAACGGAACCAGTCGTATGGTGAACGTTTCATAATTGTGCACATTTGGTTGGAGTGTGCCGGTGATTTCAATTTCAATTCCCAGTTCTTCGCGGATTTCTCGGATGATGCACTGCTCTTCTGTTTCGCCGGGTTCGAGTTTTCCGCCGGGGAATTCCCAACGCAGTGGCTGGTTCATTGAGCGGCTACGCTGAACGGCAAGGATCTTTTCGCCGAAAAAAATGATTGCACAGGTGACTGTTGTAGCTTCCATATGAATATTAGATCGCAGGGGCAAAATTAAGAAAATGATGGAAGAAGTCTCTTTTTTTGTGGCTGTCACTTATTCATTCTGTGTTATTCATTTCGAAAAGTGATCAAGTGGTCCAGTCACTGGAATTTGTCCCATGGCCTTATGTTTGCAAAATAAAAAAGCTTCTGTATATTTAGAAAATAAACTCCACAATTATAAACTAAATAAAATCAGAAGCTTATGGAAAGTAAATTTACACAATTAAATTATCATGGACAAAAAATTTTCATTGGAATTGATGTTCATTTGAAAAACTGGAAGGTAACAATTATGCTTGAAGAAACACCCTTTAAAACATTTTCACAGGATCCCTGTGCTGTAACTTTAAGAAAATATCTTGACAAAAATTTTCCAAATGGAGATCCCGATGGGATAATTCGTGTGTATTAAAAAAAGTACTTCAATACAAAAAATCATCAAAAGGATAGCGGGTGGTATGGATTTTTACCACTTCGCGGTAGAGTAGTTTTCGGAATTCTTCGAGGTTGGTTTTTTCCTTTGCGGATATGAATAGACAAGGCTGTTTGTCGTTGTTGAGCCAGTGATTTTTCAGATCAGCAAGTGCAGGTTTTCGGTCTTCTGCTAGGTCATCGGGATCAAAATTATCTTTGTAAGCATCCATCTTGTTGAATATCATGATGGTTTTCTTATTGCCTGCCTCAATTTCTTTCAATGTCTGCTCTACAGTATCCATGTGTTTCTGATAGGCCGGATGTGCAATGTCAACAACATGAACAATAATGTCCGATTCACGAACTTCATCAAGTGTTGATTTAAACGACTCTATCAGCCCATGGGGAAGTTTGCGGATAAATCCAACTGTGTCAGTCAGCAGAAAAGGCAGATTTCCGATGACAACCTTGCGCACTGTCGTGTCGAGTGTGGCAAAAAGTTTATCTTCAGCAAACACTTCAGATTTTGCAAGAAGATTCATGATGGTTGACTTCCCAACATTTGTATATCCAACCAGTGAAACCCTGACAAGACTTTCACGGCTTTTGCGTTGCGTGATTTTCTGCTTGTCAATTTCTTTGAGTTTTTCTTTCAGCAGGGCAATGCGGTCGCGGATAATTCGGCGGTCGGTTTCGATTTCCTTTTCACCGGGGCCTCTCAGCCCGATACCACCACGCTGCTTTTCAAGGTGTGTCCACATTCGTGTCAGTCTTGGGAGCATGTACTGATACTGCGCCAGTTCGACCTGTGTCTTGGCATGCGCTGTCCGGGCGCGTTTTGCAAATATATCAAGAATGAGATTGGTGCGATCCATTACCCTGCAATTTAATACTTTTTCAAGGTTTCGGATCTGTGAAGGACTCAGTTCATCATCAAAGATGGCCATTTCGGGCTGATGTTCTTCAACCCATGCAGCAATGTCCTTGATTTTCCCCGAACCTACAAAAAAACGGCTGTCGGGGCGCTCCATTTTCTGAATAAAAACCTTCTGAACTTCTCCGCCGGCAGTATCAAGAAGAAATCTGAGTTCATCCATATACTCCTGAAAAGTTTCATATTTCACCTCAGGAGTGAGCAACCCGATGAGAATTGCCCCGTCGGGGCGTTTTTCAGTTGACATCATATGTGGCATTGTATTCAGTTATGTTTTACAAAAACTTTATTATTCTTAACAATATGTGATTCGGAAATACTAAATTATCAAAAGAAAGCACTTCATTTATTCGTATTTGATGAATAAAAATGCAAAACTAATAAATTGATATGGTTTTTCAGTTGTAACAAATCAAACTGAAGATTATAAAGTATAATTTCCCTGCATTGAATTAATAAACTGCCTTACAATAAGCAGCAGAGCATCAACTATTGTAACAATTAAAATTTGCTAAAAAAGTGGCGGATTATTAACTCAATATTCCGTCGACCTGCACTGGCTGGATTCGTTCAACTTACAAAATTTCATGCTTCGCTTTCTGCAAATTTTGAATTTTGAGTTTCACAAAATAAAAATTGATTGGTGAATTATTCGTCTTAAAATAAATCAAATAAAATTTAATGCATTATTTTTTTGTATAAACATTTCTAAATAATATTTTATAGATTTGCAATAAAATCACATTGAAGTTATTTTAAATATTTATTTTATGAAAAATTTATATTGTATATTGCTTTTAAACATCATGTTCACGGGAATTTCTCTCCATTCTCAGGTTCCTGTTTTAGTTAAGGATATCAACCCAAACGGCAATAGTTCGCCGCAGTCACTGTGTGTTTACAACAACAAGGTGTATTTTGGTGCCAGCAACGGGATTTCCAGTGGGCTGTATGTTTCTGATGGTACTGACCCCGGCACTTTACTGATCAAAGACAGCATCTCGGTATCCAATCTGTTTGTGTTCAATAATTTTCTGTATTTCCGCACAACATCACCTCAGAAAGAGCTATGGCGAAGTGACGGGACGACCCAGGGGACTTTCATGGTAAAATCGGGGTTCAACAGCCTGGTCATCCCGGCTACCCCCGTTTGGGGAAACATGTTCTTTTTCTATGCCGACTACGGCACTTATGGCAATGAACTTTGGGTTAGTGACGGGACACCGTCGGGAACATTGATGCTGAAGGACATCGGCACAGGATCCGATGATGGGATCCCGATTGCATATAGTGATTTCGCTGAATTCAACGGGAAACTCTATTTCACAGCCGAAACTGCCACCAACGGTCGTGAAGTATGGTATACCGACGGGACAACAGCCGGAACACAGATGCTGAAGGATATCTACCTCGGATCTGGAAGCGGTGCTGATGGATACCCAACTTTCAAGGTTTACAATAATATGCTATATTTTGCAGCAAACGACGGGTTCAATGGCATGGAGATCTGGAGAACGGACGGAACAGCCGCAGGCACCCAGATGTTCATGGACATCAACTTCGGATCGGCAAGTAGCATAAACATGAGGGTGCACTTCTACAATTTCACATCGGGGATTACCCAACTCCTCCTTTTTTATGCCAATGACGGGGTTCACGGGTCAGAGCTGTGGAGGACCAACGGAACGGTTGGGGGGACGTATATGATTAAGGATATCAATCCGGGATCGGCTTTTTCATCCCACACCTATGAATTCGAGGGGATCTATTATTTCTTTAATTTTTATTTCCGTGCCTGGAACGGGGTGAATGGTTATGAACTATGGAGGACCAATGGCACGGAGGCAGGCACCTATATGGTAAAGGATATTTATACCGGGTCAAATCACGCCACCCCGCAGAAGTTCATCACATACCACCAAAGGATCTATTTCACTGCCAATGACAGTGTCGGGGGAAGTGTCGGCGGCGGGAACCTCTACCGGACGAACGGCACCGATACAGGTACCGTAAAGGTGGTTCCACTTATCATGACGACAACATCATCAACGCCTGACTGGATGACTGTGAAAAACGGGGAGACGATGTTTTATGCAGCCGAATACAATTTGTTGGGCAGGGAGCTCTGGAAACTGGACCTGCTTTACTATGTGATGGTTTCTGCAGACCCTCCTGCGGGCGGAATCGTAACCGGAGGTGGTGGATTTCACCAGGGAGATACAGTTACTGTGACAGCTGTTCCGAATCCAAACTACAACTTTGTCAACTGGACTGAAGGCGGCGTTGTGGTTTCCACATTGTCAACGTATACATTCAATATGAGTATATTTGATCGGAATCTTGTTGCCAATTTTCAGGTAATAACTGACCGTGAAGAAACAACTGCACAACTTGCAGAAATATTTCCAAACCCGGCTGAAAATGAGCTTTGGGTTTTACTTCCGGAAGACTGCAGTGAACCTTATCACTGGCAGATTTTTAACATTGATGGCCAGCTTAAAGTTGCAGGAGGTAAACTTAGCATCGGAATTAATAAACTGGACATTTCGGATCTTTCATCGGGTGTATATTATGTAGTATTAAGAAACAAGACAGATCAGTTATACAAAAAAATCATTGTAATGGATCAATAACTTATGATTTTTACAGTTTCTCTGCATGTTCTCAGTCTCTTCCTAAAAAAAGGCAATAGTTGACAAAATTCTAACCTGATAACATACAGTTCTGACTTCGTTTGAGTATAAATTTCAACGATAAGTTAATGGATTCCATACTCAGATCTAGTTATAGATTTTTGAAAGCAGATGGGGACAAATTTCAGGATTTATTGCCCAGTGAGGCAAATAATAGTCCGGCAGCACCGCAGAATATCCAGGGAGAATATATGGTAATGAATTGAACTTTAAAACCTTCAAATACATCAAACAAAATATAACCTGAAAGTAAAAATATCAGCAAGCCTGAAAACACTGTTGTTGTTGATTTCTTAAAAAAACCACCTGCAAACAATAGCCAGGATGCTATGACGAAAATCAGAGTTACAAAATAATAAAAACCCTGAAATGAAAATATCATTAAGGTATCAAAAAAAGTAGCAGATACAAAAAACAGAACAAAAAGCCTGATCAACCACAAAGCAAACGGAAAAATTCCTCTGATGGGTTTCATAATCAAAATGGTTTAAATCCAATTATCTTTCTAACTTCTTCAATTGTTGGAATTGCACTGGCCCGGGCTTTTTCCTTCCCGAGTTTTACCATCTTTGAGATATGATCTGTATTTTTAACCATATCAATAATCTTCTCCCTGATTGGCTGAAGCAATGTAATGATATCCTCAGCAAGCTGCTTTTTCATATCTCCGTAACGAATGGTGCATTGATTATACATGTCTTCAAAATAAGCCAGAGTATCAGGTGATGAAGCGATGCGCATCAGTGTAAAAAGATTTTCAACCGGTTCTGCTTTGGATTGGTTCATTTCTGTTGGGCCGGTGTCGGTTACAGCACGCATCACTTTTTTCCTGATCACTTCGGGAGGATCTATCAGATAAATTGCATTACCTTCTGTTTTTCCCATTTTTCCGCTTCCGTCAAGTCCGGGCACTTTGATAAGCTGTTGTCCGAAATTGTAAGCCTGTGGCTCGGGGAAAAAATCAACCTTATATAACCTGTTGAATCTTGCGGCATAGTCGCGGGTCATCTCAAGGTGCTGCTGCTGGTCTTTACCAACCGGGACTTTGTTGGCACGGTGAATGAGAATATCAGCAGCCATCAGTGTTGGATATGTCAGCAGGCCGGCATTGATATTTTTGGGCTGCTGCCGTGCTTTTTCCTTGAAGGATGTGCATTGCTGCAGTTCGCCAAGATAGGCGTTCATGTTCAGGAAAAGATAGAGTTCAATGGTTTCGGGAAGATCGCTCTGAATGTATAATGTTGCCTTTTCGGAATCAAGTCCCACTGCCAGATATTCAGCAAAAACCTGTTTCACACTTTCATGCAAATCTTCAGGTGTGGGATGTGTGGTCAGTGAATGATAATCAGCTATAAAAAAATAACAGTTATGTTCTTCCTGCAGTTTGAGAAAATTTCTGATCGCACCGAAATAATTTCCGATGTGCAGATTTCCGGTGGGACGTATCCCGCTTAATATCGTTTCCATGGTGCAAAATTAGTAAAAAAATGTACTCCTGATGACATTAAAGAATCAATGCTTCTGGATTTTACGGTGTCTGGTTTTGTGGTCATATTGCAGCCTGACAATATACATTCCGCGCTCTAGAAACCTGATATCAATTTCTGTGAATTCACTGCTGAGAATGCTTTTGTATAGCATCTTCCCGGATAAATCATAAATACGTAAATCACATTTATCTGAAGTCTGCTTCTCTATATACAGAACATCTGAACATGGATTTGGATAGATTCTCGTTTGTCCGATCGGGGTGTCATAAAACAACTCGACAGTCGTTATACTGATGGTATCAGAAACAGACGAACAACCATTCACATCTGTATATTGAACAAAATACAATCCGTTCTGTAAAACCAAATATGTTTGATCAGTAGCACCCGGAATAGGATTTCCGTTAAAATACCACTGGTTTCCGGTCGGATAATCTGAGATCAGCATGATGCCATTAAATACAATGACCGGAGGAGCCGGCAAAGGGAAAATTTCAACAAATAAAGTATCTGAAAATGGACCTGTGCCACAATTATTTTGCCCCTGAGCGACAATCCCTGCTGATCCCGTGAATAAGGGATTCCAGGTTATTGTTGCCTGATTTCCGGAAACACTGATGGTCCCTGCATTAGACGGAACAACAACCCAGTTATATGTGGCCGACAATGGGTCAGAAGTTGAATAATTTGTACTTATTGTCCCAGCACAAATTATTGTATCACCAAGAGGCTGGATCGGAATTCCCGGATATTCGTCAATCGTTATCAGAAGTCCTGAAGAAAACGCTCCCTGACAGTTACCATTTTGTGCAGCAACATCAAGGATTGCACTGCCGGTATAACTATCATTCCAGTCTATAGTTGCGCTTGTTCCGGTAGGTGTGATAATCCCGGCTCCGGATGGTGTGAGTGTCCAGAGATAGGATGTTGCTCCGGGAACAGCAGGAATTGTGTACGTCGTATTTGAAGGATTTTCACATAAATCCGTCAGTCCGGATGGAGTTGAAGGTGTGCCCGGAACAGAAGAAACGGTGATCTGGAGCGGAACCGAAGCATCGCTCTGACAGTTCCCGTTTTCTGCGATCACAGTCAGTGATGCAGTACCGGTAAATATATCATTCCAGTCTATGACTGCGCTTGTTCCGGAAGGTGTGATGGTGCCTGCTCCCGATGGTGTGAGTGTCCAGAGATAGGATGTTGCACCGGGAACAGCAGGAATTGTGTACGTCGTATTTGAAGGATTTTCACATAAATCTGTCAGTCCTGATGGAGTTGAAGGTGTGGCAGGAACAGATGTGACCGTGACCTGAAGCGGAACTGAAGTACCGCTCTGACAACTTCCGTTGACTGCTGTTACTGCAATTGAAACAGTCCCGGTAAATGTATCATTCCAGTCTATAACTGCGCTTGTTCCTGAAGGTGTGATGGTGCCTGCTCCCGATGGTGTGAGTGTCCAGAGATAGGATGTTGCACCGGGAACAGCAGGAATTGTGTACGTCGTATTTGAAGAATTTTCGCATAATTCTGTCAGACCGGCCGGAATTGAAGGTGTGCCTGGAACAGAAGTGACCGTGATCTGAAGCGGAACTGAAGTACCACTCTGACAGTTCCCGTTTTCTGCGATCACAGAAAGTGATGCTGTACCGGTAAATGTGTTGTCCCAGTCAATAACTGCGCTTGTTCCAGTAGGTGTGATAATCCCGGCTCCGGATGGTGTAAGTGTCCACATGTAAGATGTTGCACCGGGAACAACAGGAATTGTGTACGTCGTATTTAAAGGATTTTCACATAAATCTGTCAGTCCTGATGGAGTTGAAGGTGTAGCAGGAACAGATGTGACCGTGACCTGAAGGGGAACTGAGATACCGCTCTGGCAGCTCCCGTTTTCTGCGATCACAGTGAGTGATGCACTACCGGTAAATATATCATTCCAGTCAATGACTGTGCTTGTTCCTGAAGGTGTGATGGCACCTGCTCCGGAAGGTGTGAGTGTCCAGAGATAGGATGTTGCACCGGGAACAGCAGGAATTGTATAGATCGTATTTGAAGGATTTTCGCATAAGTCTGTCAGTCCTGATGGAGTTGAAGGTGTGGCAGGAACAGAAGAAACGGTGATCTGGAGCGGAACTGAAGCATCGCTCTGGCAGTTTCCGTTTTCTGCGATCACAGTGAGTGATGCACTACCGGTAAATATATCATTCCAGT
>CAYMAZ010000010.1:33408-39835 GCA_964388575.1 uncultured Bacteroidales bacterium
CAGCAGGAATTGTATAGATCGTATTTGAAGGATTTTCGCATAAGTCTGTCAGTCCGGAGGGAATGGACGGAGCAGATTGTGTAGAAAATACAGTCAAATTAGAAAAGTTAATATTACTGGCCGTTACAGGATTTGTTGAAATGACCCTCAACCTGTATCCGATGCCGGAAGGAATATTGAGCGGAATAATTGTGTGGAAAGCGCTGTCAGTAACTGCATATATTGTATCAAGATGTAACGGATTTGAAAAGCTGCCATATTGATCAGAGATGATCAGAATAAAGATATTACCCGGGATATAACTTCCTGAAGCTGTATAATTTAAATGTATACTATCACCTGTACAATAATTCAGTTCTTCGGGATCAGTAATTGCAACTATTGCGTCACCTTCTACTTCTATCAGACCATGAATAAAACCGCTAAAAACCGGAGTAAATCCAGTATCCGTGCATTCCAGTGAAGTGGGGAAATTCGTAAAATTCAGCTGAGACGTGTCTCCCTGAGTTCCGTTGATCATGAAATTTAAACTGAACAACACGGATGAATCGGCAACAGAAACACCGTTTAACATTGGATCAGTCCACGAAAACATAAGTTTTCCCTGACTAATTAGTGTCATTCCAAAATCATTTATACTCATCCCTGGTAATCCGTAATTTGTAACATTTGTCAATGAAACAATATTTTCATCAAATTCTATTGTTCCCTGAAACGACACAATTTGATCAAAATTAATTGCACGAACGGATGCATTAACAAGAGCACCATTTGGTGCAGAAATAGAATCAAGCATAAATAATGGATGTTCCCACTGAATATCTTGCTGAATCTGAAGAAGTCCATTGTTGTATAAAACACTCTGGGGCTGAAGTGATGTATCTGCAATTTCCAGAGGCACTGGCAATCCTGTAAAAGATATCTGCGTTGACTGTCCGATGCTTCCTGTTACATAGAAGTTCATTAAAAACAACACGGAAGAATCATTTAAAAAGACTCCGTTAATTAACGGATCATTCCATGAATAAGTCAATAATCCATTTCCGGTTTGTGAATATCCGAAGTCTGAAGTATTCATCCCTGGCAATCCAAAACCTGACACTGAAACAAAATCAGCAACAGCCGGATCAAAAGTTATTGTTCCCTGCATAGAAACAATATTATTAAAATTCATAGCCCGAACAGGTATCTGAATGTTTGATCCTGGCAAAACAGTTAGTGTGTCACTGAAAACAATTAAGTCATAGTATACAGGACTCTGTTGAACATCAACCAGCCCATTTATCAAAACAATCTGCTCAGACTGAAAGTATGAATTAATAATTTCCAATGATGTTGGTGTATTTACGAATGTCAGCTGAGATTGCTGTCCTGCATTCCCGGAAACATTGAAAACCATCGTAAATACCTGGGAAGAATCCTGCAAATATTGTCCGATAAGATTCGACTCAAACCATGAAAACATTAATTTCCCATTCTGAATTTCTGATGTCCCGAAATTTGATGCATTCATACCGGGTAAATTATACCCCTGAATACTTACAAAACTCAAAATTTGAGGATCAAATTCAATTGTGCCCTGTAATGAAATAATATTATTAAAATCCTTCACAGCAACAGGCACCTGAATCTGCACACCTGATTGTGTATAATGCTGTCCCATCATAAGTGTAACAGATGCTTTTATCTGTAACATTCCCAACAAACATAAGACAACAAATAATCCTGATCGCTTTTTCATTCTTTGTGAATATTAGTAAATCAACATTCTATTTCATTAATACAATCTTTCTGACTCCTGAAGAACCAACAGTTTGTATTCTGCAGAAATACGCTCCGTTACTCTGTTTATCTCCTCCGGGTCCTGTACCATCCCAGTTAATTCGGTTTATCCCTGAAGGATAATTTCCGGAAAGATCATTCACTTTTTTACCAAAAACATCAAAAATTTCAATATTTACAAACTGAGCTTGATTTATGCTGAATGAAATGACTGTAAAATCGCTGAAAGGATTCGGATAGCAATTGAAATATGAGAGACCTTCAGAGAATGCTTCTTCTGAGGTTACCATACCTGAATGAATACTTCCACTTGACACAAGAACATTCAACTCTCTCAGGTCCTGATCATACGCCTCCAGATTTGTTACTGATGAACTGAAATAAATTGGTGAAAATGTTCCGTTTTGTCCTTTAACAACAAATTCCAGTACAAGTACTGAAGTACTATCAGGAAGACTGATTCCGTTCAGATTCTCTGTACTCCACAGACCAGCCAATTTTCCCTGAGATAAAAATGTTTGACCGAATGTAAATAACAAATGTTGATTTTCAGTTCCAATAAACTGAAGCACTGTGGGATCCCATTCAATGGTATACTGGAATCCACTGATATTATTAAAATCAATCACACTCACAGGGACCTGAATTGTATCAAATTGGTTTGCATGCATCTGAGGTATTAAAAGACTGAGGCTGTTCTCAGACAAAGCTTTTGCATAATTCGGATTCCAGCTGTCATTGACATCCCCAAGTTTAACTCCAATAAAATCCTGAGCAGAAAACTGTTGAACCGATGAATAGGAACGTGCTGATTCAAATGGGAATGGAATCTGTGGATTAACAAACTCAAAATCAGAGTTCACAAAATTCCACACTGCATTTCCCGGATAATTTGTGATATTTTGCAAAATCAATGCTTTTGTGAGAATCATATCCAAATTTGTTACATTCTGTGAGCCATCCACATCAGCAGCGATAATCGTATAAGGGGACTGGAACGGCTGAGCATTCAGTATATGTCGCTGCATCATGACGATATCAAGTGTAGAAATTCCGTTCAGAATATTCGGATCATTGTTTTTCCAGGGTGCTATCGTATAGGATTCTCCCTGTTGGACCTGGAACGCATAATCACCCGTTATTCCGTTAACCGTTGAATCCTGAGAGTATCCACTCAGATACAAAGTTGTATTTCTGATAATCTGTCCGGTTTTGCTTATCACAGACCCTTCAATATTCACAATTGCAGGATTTGGGTCTACAGAAACACTTGTCATTCCTGCACTTCCGGAACAGCCATTTGTTATTGCAATGACTGAATATACTCCATTCATTGAAGGGCTGACATTGAATATCAGCGGATTCTGATCATATGAAGAAAATCCGTTGGGACCACTCCACTCATAAGTTGCATTCGGAACAGTGCTTGCATACAATTCAAGAGTTCCATTGAGCGGAACGGGCGAATTGCTCGAAGCAACAGGTGCTGAAGGAAGAGGATAAACCACAATGCTCAAAGGATTGGAAATTGCAGGATTGTTTGAGACACACTGAATTGATGATGTCATCACGCATGTAACAACATCACTCGAACTGAGTGAAAAAGTTGTATAAACATATGAATTTGTCCCAACGTTCATCCCATTAATCTTCCACTGAAATACAGGTGTAGCACCACTGTTTGAAAAATCGGCTGTGAATGTAACAGGAGTCCCCTCACAAACAGGCTGTGTTGTTGATGCAACAATATTTACAGATGCAGTCAATCCGGAATTGGGGTTAATATTAACATTGACGGTATCGGTCAATTCGCAGCCATTTACTACAGATGAAACAACATATTGTGTTGAATTTGTTGGTGTTGCAACAGGGTTTGGGATAACTGCATTATTGAGCCCAGACGAAGGACTCCATACATAGGTTGTTCCACCTGTCACTAAAAGCTGAACAGCATCTCCTTCACATATTGTGACATCATTACTAGCATATAATCTACCTGAGAGTATTGTGAACGAAGCATTACTAAGATCAAATATTGTAGGATTAACTGCACTTTGAACTCTAACTAAAGTTGCATTAGAATTAATATTTGGAACAACCCACGGATAAAAACCATTCGTAGTTATATAATTTGCTACAATGGGAATCCAGTTTACTCCATAATCGATTGAGTAAGAAATATTATAACTTCCAGCCGGAGTAACGGTTTCAGACCAGGTAATATTGAATATCTGACAAGCTGCAATAGTGTCTCCTCCATTTGGAGATGTCAGTGTAATGGGATTCACATTAGAAGAAATGGAAAAAGCAAGGTCTGAAATATCTTCCTTACATGGATTAATATTATCTCTGATTCTGAGATAACAATTTGTTGATGGAGTATTTGGAATTGTCCAATTGTAAGTGTTGACAGATGTATTGTATCCTAAAATGATATTTGTCCAGGGGCCTGTGGAGCCACTCGTTGAATACGCAATATCATATACATTTGATATTCCGTCACTTTGCCATTTCACCTGATACGTTGATCCGATTTCCAAAACACCTCCGTAGTTAGGTTGAATTATTGTTACAGGTTTCTTAATTGTAAAAACTGCATCACTTTGGTCAGCTCTTGAAACAACACCGTTAGGGTATACTCTTACCAAAGCTTGTGTTGTTGGTGTGTTTGGTAATATCCAGTTGTAGTTGTTAAACGTACTGTTGTATGTCTGATTTGTTACGATTGGAATCCATGTATTCCCGGCATCTGTTGAGTATTCTATATTGAAGCTTGCATACATTGGCGCCTTTTCGAATGTAATTGTTGTCTGAGTACATGAACCTAACTGATCTCCGCCATTTGGAGTGATCAGCCTCACATATGGTCTTAACGTAAACAGAGCATCGCTGATATCATAATAGGCAGGATGCGAACTGTTGCTTATTTTAATCAATGCACTGGCAGAGTTTACATTCGGAATTGTCCATGAATAACTTCCGTTGTTTGTCTGATTATTGACAACACTGTTCCATGTAATCCCTCCATCAAGAGAATATTCAATATTAACTGTATTGCTGAAAAAAGTCATCGACTGCCATGTAATGGTTTGTGATGTACCGGCATACCATGTTTCTCCACCGTTTGGTGAAGTAATTACAGGTGTTGGTATCTGAATTGTAAAAGGCTGATCACTTGTGTCATTAAGTGCTGGATTGGCTGTATTACTAATTCTAACTCGTGCCTGATTTGTTGGCGTAAAAGGAACATTCCATGAATAACTACCGTTGTTTGTCGTTGATGTCACAACATAATTCCAGGTTGCACCATTATCTGTAGAATATTCAATCTGAACCGGACTGAAAAGAGTCGAAGAATTCCATGTAATCGTTTTACTAGAAGCAACATTCCACACCTCTCCCCCGTTGGGACTGGTTAATACTGGTGTCGATGCCATGATCGTGTTCGGACTGTTGCTCGTGTCTTTCCTGCATATGTTCTGATTGTCGCGTACCTTGATAAATACGTTTGTGCTCGGTACATTGTTCACATTCCATGTGTAACTGCTCCCGCTAATATTGCTCACCAGCGTGCTGTAACTGCCAGAGCTTCCTGTGGTGCTGTACTGTACGTCAAAATAACCACTCGTCCCGCTCGCAGTCCACGTGATATTGTATGGAGTCAATGCGTTCAGAATAACACCTCCGTCGGGGTTTGTGACTGTGATGGTCCCTGATGGCGATTCGGTCGGTGAGCCAATATCAGTGGAGTCTGTCCAAAAGATCGGTGGTGGATTCCCCTGATATATGTTCCGCTTGGCCACAACAATGACTTTGATGTGCCCAGATACATCCGGAACTGTCCAGTTGTAGCTGTAATCCATCTGTGACTGGCTGTTGTATGCTGTGGTAATGTAAGTGTGAGGCCCTCCGTCTACATTGTAATACAATTCATAAGTGTTCCGGTAACTGGTCGGGGAGTCTGCATTGTTGTAATTACTGAAGTTGGTCGTTCGACTCCAGGTAATCGGTATTGTGGAACAGGTGATTAATGTCGTGCCAATATTCGGATTGTCGACCGTAACAGGTGCAAGTATCGTGAAAACAGCATTGCTCGTGTCAACTGCGCTGGGAAAAGAGGTGTTGGTGATCCGGATCAATGCTTCCGTGGTGGTAACCATTTGTGGAACTGTCCAGCTATAAGTCCCTGTGTTGGACGCAGAGGAAATGATGCTATTCCAGCTGGCTCCATTGTTGACCGAATATTCCAGCTTTACATTGCTCGCAACTGTGCCAGCATCCCAGGTGATATTATGGGAGTTCATCGACCGGAAGGTTTCACCTCCGTTCGGACTGGTCAGCTGTGGCGTTGGAAGGTTGATCGTAAACACAGCATTGCTCACATCATAGTTCGATGGAAAGCCCACATTGCTGATGCGGATAAGGGCCTCCGTCGTTACTGTATTTGGGATTGTCCAGGCATAAGTACCGTTATTTGGAGTTGAATTAACAACGATATTCCAACTGGCTCCGTTATCAATAGAGTATTCAATAAATACAGCTGTATGAAGTGTGCTTGTTGTCCAGGTGATATTTTGTGAGCTGTTCACTTTCCACACCTCTCCCCCGTTGGGACTGGTTAATACTGGTGTCGATGCCATGATCG
>CAYMAZ010000010.1:39935-71938 GCA_964388575.1 uncultured Bacteroidales bacterium
CGGATTGTCGACCGTAACAGGTGCAAGTATCGTGAAAACAGCATTGCTCGTGTCACAAATCTGCGTTACAGTTTGATTTGTAATTCTGATCAATGCTTCTGTGCTCGTAATCATTTGTGGGACGATCCATGAATATGTACCTGTATTTGTAGTGGAGTTTGTAATCACATTCCAAGTATTTCCTTCATTAATTGAATATTCAATTTTAACATTTGAAGCAAATAAAGTACTGTTCCATAAAATCGAATGTGAATTCATCGAACGTAGAACTTCTCCACCATTTGGATATAAAATAAACTGATCAGGAAATTTAATTTCAAACGGTGCATCACTCATGTCAAACACAGTGGACCCTGAAGCATTTCTTGCCCTCACTCTTGCCTGAGTTGTAGGTGTGTTTGGAATTGTCCAGGAATAATTACCAATGTTCGATGTTGAAGAAGTGATCAGATTCCAGTTAACACCATTATCTATAGAATATTCAAGTAATACATTTGTATGAAATGTTGCTGTATTCCATGTGATCATTCTGGTTGAATTTACTGTCCAAATTTCTCCGCCATTAGGGGCATTCAATATCGGCATTGCTGGGGTAATCTCAAACACAGCATCTGAAATATCAACCTGACAGGAAGTTGTTGCATCCTGTACTTTAACAAGAGCCGTTTCTGAAGGATTATTTGGAACAGTCCACACATAATTGTTTGCAGCAATATTTGAGACTATTGAAGTCCATGTAGAACCATTGTTCACAGAATAATACAAACTAAAAAAGCCTGAGGTCCCTGCGGGCACCCAACTGATTGTTTGAGTTGTAAGTCCCTGCAAAACTTCACCTCCGTTGGGACTTGTAATCGTTATGGGAAGTTGAATATTGAAAAATCCATCACTTTGATCCTGTTTTGTTGTATCAGCATAATCTCTTACTCTGATATACACATTGGATGAGGCAGACATGGGTAATGTCCAGTTATATTGATTATTTATAATATTCAAATTGCTTGCAACAGAAGTCCATGTGGCACCCCCATTCAGAGAATAATCAATGTTGTAATAATTTGAAACACCACTGGAAGTCCATTTGATGGTATAATTCTGACATCCATAAAGATTTTCGCCTCCGTTGGGCTGCAAAATTGTTATTGACTGGCTATACGCCAAATAAAAATAACATATCAGTAAAACTGATAAAATTAATTTTTTCATTGAAGCAATATTTAGAAAGAAAAATAATGATTTGTATGAGATGATTTTATTGTGGGCAAATTTAAAAAATAAAATGAGACGAAAAATCTGTAAATTTATTTTTTATTATCAAACCATTGAGAGAACTCAATCTGTTTTCATTCAGCCCATTATAAAGATGAATTTCAGACAACTTCAACTTATATTTTCAATAAAGGAAGCTGCTGCCTCCAAAAAATTCACGTAATATTGAAGTGGGCGGAATTTCCTTTTCAGAAATTCGGTGAAAATAAGATAAAAATTTTAACAGTCTGACAGCTTCGGAAAATTCAGGTTTATTTTCCGGAACTTCACTGAGAATTGGTTCGGCATAGAGTTTCAACACACCAAGTTCACACAACAAAGCGGAATTAAACATAATGTCAGCATTTTCCTGAAAGGGAAATATATACTTCTCTTCTCCCCTGCGAACACTTTGCCATCTTCTGAGTGTCTCCAGAGCTGAGTATCCCCTGTAACGGTAATCTCTCACCATGCGCCTGATAAGTCTGTTGTCAGTAGTGGGTATGGGATTTTGTGTATCAACTGAAATCTGTGTAAGTGCAGAAACAAATATTTTGTACTTAAATTCATCAGGAATCAGTTCTGTAAGTAAGGGATTCAGTGCATGAATTCCTTCTATTACAAGCAAATTATCTTCCTGTAGCCTGAGTCTTTTACCAGGATAGGTTTTTGAGCCTTTTGCAAAATCAAACACAGGCATATTGATTTCCTTCCCTTCCAACAAACCTTTCAGTTGTGTGTTGAAAAGCTTGATATCCAATGCCTCAGGACATTCGTAGTCATAATTCCCGGACTCATCCTTTGGTGTTTCTTCACGTTCAACAAAATAGTCGTCCATGGATATCTGAACACTTTTATATCCAAGAACTTCAAGCTGTACTGATAAACGTTTTGAAAATGTCGTTTTGCCTGATGATGATGGACCGCTCACCAGAATGATTTTCACTTTGTCCCGTTCATGAATCTGATCTGCAATGAATGCAAGTTTTTTTTCATGCAATGCTTCTGAAACTTTGATAAGATTGCCTACGGTTTTATTATCAACATGCTGGTTCAGATCACCCACATATGAAACACCAAGAATTTTAACCCAGTTTTTATGTTCCTGAAAAACTGAAAACAATTTATCATATCTGACAACTCTTGAACATTTTGTCGGATTATATCTGGAAGGAGGCTGTAACAACACTCCGTTGTAGTATTTTTCAATGTGAAAAACCTGCAGATAGGCTGTAGACGGAACCAGATAGCCATAATAGTAATTGACAGTTTTATCAAGACTATAAACAGAAGTATACACCCGGCTTCTGGTTTGAAAAAGGCGTTTCTTCTCTGGCAAATGGCTTTTTTCATAAATGGCAATTGCATCTTCGGTGAGCATTTCCTCACGTTCAAAGGGAAGATCTGCCTCAATAAGTTGGCGCATTCTGTTTTTCAGAGCAGCGATCACATCATGATTCAGATCACACGGCAGATTATGAATTTCACAATATTTTCCACCTGATATTGAATGCTGAATCAATAAATGACTTTCTGGATAAAGATCTTTAAGTGCTTTATAGAGCAAAAAACTAAGAGATCTCAGATACATCTGATGCCCGGTCGGGTGAGTAATGTCAAAAAACCTGATCTTTTTTGGTTTAAACACCATATACCCCAACTCTTTCACCTTGTTGTTGACAAGAGCTCCAACAACAGGATATTTCAACTCGGGTTTGAAGGCTTTGTACAACTCTCCCAACGTAATCCCGGAAGGAAAGTCTTCATAACAATTGTCACAATTTTCACAAATAATTCTCACCATACGTTTTCTTTACTGTCAATCCAGCCATCAATTCATGAAATCTCATTTGGCAAAATTTTTCACACTTTATATTGCTTTGCAAAGTCAAGTCCGGCATGGAGTGCTTTAATATTCCCTTCAATAACTTCATCTCCTTTTGTACGGAATAATTTCTGAATGGCTTTTTCCAGAACAGTAACTTCAATGCCAATATTTGGAGAAGCAGCCCCAAGAATGATCATGTTTGCCGACTTTGGAAATTTAATCTCTCTTGCCATTTCATCTGCAGGCAATGCAACATGGTTTTTAAAATTTCTAACCTCAATTAGAAGCTGCTCAACATCAGGATAGTTCTGAATGTTCACATAGGGATCTGTGCTTGTTATCAGCCAACCGTCAGGACCGAGCATTGGCAGATATCTGAGAGATTCCATAGGCTCAACTGAAATGATCATATCTGCTTTCCCATAAGGAATCAAATCAGACATAATTTCATTATCTGATAATCTGAAATGGGACTGTACATCACCACCCCGCTGACTCATTCCATGAACTTCAGCCTGTTTGATGTGCAAACCCAAATCAACAGCAGCAAAACCTATGACTGCAGCTATTGACAATATTCCCTGACCACCAACACCGGCTAAAATGATATCTTTTTTCATGATTGTATTTTTTTTAGATATTTATTATGCTTCCTTTTCTTTAAATTTATTTCGCATTCTTCTGTTTAATGTCTGAATACATTCGCGTGTGGGGATAATAACAGAAACCCCTTCATAGGCCAGTTCCCTGCTTATAATTTCAGTATTTTCAGCATGGTTCTTTCTCAATGGTTTTAAAATATGAATGTGCTCCTCTTCAACTCCAATCCCTTTGCAAATCTCAGCAACACGACCAAAAGCAGATGATGTTTGCCCTCCGGTCATCCCTGTTGTTGAATTATCGAGAATTAAAACCGTAATCGGAGATTTTGCATTCACAGCGTCCAGTAATCCGGTCATTCCACTGTGTGTAAATGTACTATCTCCAATCACAGCCACAGCAGGAACAAGTCCTGCATCTGCAGCACCCTTGGCCATTGTAATTGAAGCACCCATATCAACACAAGTATTGATTGCTTCAAAAGGAGCCAGAGCGCCGAGTGTATAACAACCTATATCTGAGAAAACACGGCCTTTACCATATTTTTCCATGGCTTCATTCAACGCATTGTATGAATCAATATGCGAACATCCGTTACACATTGAAGGCGGTCGTCCTACTACCAAGCTGGGAACAGACTGTCCGATTGTGTCATCCATACCAAGTGCAAGAGCAAGAATGTTGGGATTCAGTTCCCCATCGCGAGGAATTGTCCCATCAAGTCTTCCATGTACTTTTATTCCGATGCTGAGTAATCCTTTCAATTGCTCTTCAACAACCGGATACCCGTCTTCCACTACTAGCACTTTTTCAGTCTCTTTCACCATTTTGTCTATCATCTTTGTTGGAAGAGGGTATTGTGTCAATCTGATGACAGGATAAGGACAATTTCGATCCTGATAGTTTTCCATTAAATAATTGAAGCCCAAACCACATGCAATAATGCCCATGCTCTTATCGGAACCCTCAATATACTGATTATTTCCTGATTGTTCAGATTCCTGCTCAAAAGAAGTTTGATTATTCAGTAACACTTTATACTGTTTTCTTGCAATAGCAGGCAGAAGAACAAATTGTCTAAGATTTGCAGGAAGCTTCATATCATTCTGCGTAAGTTGATCCCGTCTGACAACTGCTGCACGTGAGTGTGCAAGTCGTGTGGTAATTCGCATCAAAACCGGTATCTGGAATTTTTCAGAGAGTTCAAAGCCATAAAAAATCATGTCGTAAGCCTGTTGCTGATTCGCTGGTTCAAGTATGGGGATCAGGGCAAACTTGCCGAAAAAACGACTGTCCTGCTCATTTTGAGAAGAATGCATTGAAGGATCATCTGCAGCAACAACAATCAGTCCTCCGTTAGCGCCGGTAATTGCTGAATTCATAAAAGGATCGGCAGCAACATTTAATCCCACATGCTTCATACATGCCATTGAACGTTTCCCGGCATATGACATTCCAAGCGCTCCTTCCATGGCTGTTTTTTCATTTGCTCCCCAGCATGCTGTTATTCCTTTTTCTCTGGCTTCTTTCGATGCTCTTACATATTCCGTAATTTCAGTTGATGGAGTCCCGGGATATGCATATATCCCTGACAATCCGGCGTCAATTGCTCCCTGTGCAATGGCCTCATCTCCAAGTAACATTAATCTTTGCATATAGTCTCAGTTATTTTTGTTTGTGATGTGAAAGGCACAAAACTAATAAAAAAAGCTTAATCCGAGGGATTATTTTTTTGTTCAGTGAAAATAAACGACACATACATAAAGGTTTGGAACATTATTTGTTACATGACCGGAAACAATGTGTAATGAAAAAAATATTGATCTTTTCTTTTCTCCTTGTTTCCTTAAGTCCCCTATTCTCACAGATTGTATATAAAACGACCTGGAAAAGTGAAGCAACACATACAGCTTATGTTACTGACTGGAAAAGTGAAGCAGATATCATTGTATATGTCACCACTTGGAAAAGTGAAGCAAAGGGAAAAACAGGCACATGGTTTTTCACAGAGTGGAAAAGTGAAGCCGAATGGATCGTGTATTTTACTGAATGGAAAAGTGAAGCTGATATCAAGATCTATTTCAGCAACTGGAAGTCTGAGGCTGGAATCACAAAATAATTATGTTTTGTTTTTATTGTAAAAGGTACTGAAGACCCAGATCAAGTGCTTTCTGAATTCCCTTAGGATCTGAGCCGCCTGCTGTCGCCATTCCAGGCTGACCGCCTCCACCTCCTCCAATGTAATGTGCCAGTTCTTTAACAATATTTCCAGCATGTAACCTTCTTGTCTTTACAAGATCATCAGAAATAATAACTGATATTGAAGCCTTTCCCTCATACTCATTCCCAATCAGATAAAAATAAGGGACCTCACTCTTATTCTTTAATTCAAAAACAAGATTTTTAATATGTGCAGAAGGCATGTTCAGTCTGGCTGTAATTACACGAATACCTTTCTTTTCCTTCACTTCATTCAGCAAATCCTGCACTGTGTTTCCGATGGTTTGGAGTTCAAACTCTTCAATTTTTTTTTCGAGTTTTTTCACCTGTTCTCTCAATTGCTCAGTTGCTTCAATCAAATTTCTGGGATTATTTAATCCCTGCCTGATAGTTTGAATTGTGTTCCATTGCTCCAGCATCAACTTTACAGCTTTTTCCCCTGTAACAGCTTCAATTCTCCGGATTCCAGCAGCAATAGAGCTTTCAGAAATAATTTTAAATACTCCGATACTCCCGGTTGCAGAAACATGTGTTCCACCGCAAAGTTCAAGCGAATCTCCAAATCCAATAGTCCTGACATGTTCATCATATTTTTCGCCGAACAGTGCTATCGCCCCCTGCTGCAATGCTTCGTTAATGGATATTCTTCTTTTCTCAACAACTGGTAAATTTTTTCTGATTTCAGCATTCACCATCATTTCAACCTGTTCAATTTCTTCCGGTGACAGTTTTTGAAAATGTGAAAAGTCAAATCTCATCGAATCAGGAGTTACAAAAGACCCTTTCTGTTCAACATGTTTCCCGATGATTGTTCTTAAAGCATGGTGCATCAGATGTGTTGCAGAGTGATTGCGCATGGTGTTGAATCTTGCATTCTCATTAACTTCAGCCATAAAACCTGCTTTAGGGTCTTCGGGAAGCGTTTCGGAAATATGAATGATGAGATCAATTTCCTTTATTGTTTCAATAATCCTGATGGTTTCATTTTGATTTTTGATTACTCCTGTATCTCCAACCTGACCTCCGCTCTCACCGTAAAAAGGTGTTTTATCAAAAACAAGTTGAAAATAGATTTTGCCTTTTTTTTGAATTTTCCGGTAACGTGTAATATTCACCGGACAACGCATGTGATCCCAGCCAACAAATTCACTTTTTGCAACTTCGGTTACGATTGTCCAGTCATCCTTTTCAACAACGGCATCCTTACGACTGCGTTCTTTCTGAAGATTTAAGTGTTTTTCGAACGTTTTCATGTCAATTGACATTCCTTTCTCCCGGCTCATCAGCTCTGTCAAATCAACTGGAAACCCATAGGTGTCATATAATTCAAAAACAAATTTACCATCCAGAATCTTTTGTTCAGGAAATGCAGAAATGTAATCTTCAAATTTCTGAATACCTGTTTCAAGTGTCCTCAAAAAAGACTGTTCCTCTTCAAAAATAACTTTCTCAATCAATTGTTGTTGCTTTGCAAGTTCCGGAAAGAAATTTCCCATCTGTTCTACAAGTACCGGTACCAACTCAAAAACAAAAGGGTTGTTCATATTCAGGAATGTGTATCCATATCGGACTGCACGGCGAAGAATACGTCGAATAACATAACCAGCTTTCACATTTGATGGGATCTGTCCGTCAGCAATGGCAAAAGCAACCGCACGCAAATGATCCGACACAACTCTGCATGCAATGTCTTTCTTTTCATTCTTCCCGTATGTGAACTTCGCAAGCTTCTCAATCTTTGAAATAAGAGGTAAAAAAACATCTGTATCGTAATTCGATGATTTTCCCTGAATGACACGACACACCCTTTCAAAACCCATTCCTGTATCCACATGTCTGTGCTTCAACGGATGAAGTTTGCCCTGCATATCCCTGTAAAACTGAATAAAAACAAGATTCCAGATTTCTATCACCTGAGGATGATCAGCATTAACCAACTGATTTCCAGGAACCAACATTTTTTCTTCATCAGTTCTGAGATCAACATGTATTTCTGAACAGGGACCACATGGACCTGAATCTCCCATTTCCCAGAAATTATCCTTTTTGCTCCCGGGCAAAACACGCTCTGAAGGCAAATATCTTTCCCAGAATTTCTTTGCTTCCAGATCAGGCTCAAGTTGCTCCTGCACATCTCCTTCAAAATAAGTAGCAAACATCATATCTGATGAAATGCCGTAGATTTTTGTTAAAAGCTCAAAAGCCCATTCGATTGCTTCCTCTTTAAAATAATCCCCAAAAGACCAGTTCCCCAGCATTTCAAACATCGTATGATGATACGTATCGTGTCCCACTTCTTCCAGATCATTATGTTTCCCGGAAACTCTCAAACATTTTTGAGTGTTGGCTATTCTGGAATAAGAGGACGTTTTATTGTCAAGAAAAACATCTTTAAACTGATTCATTCCGGCATTTGTAAACATTAATGTGGGATCGTTTTTCAATACCATGGGGGCTGAAGGAACAATTTGATGCTTTTTTGATTGAAAAAAATCAAAAAATGCCTGTCTGATTTCTTCTGATGAATGCATATTCAACTCTTAATTCATATTATTGTAAACCTGCAAAATTACTTGAATTTTTATTAAAAACCATTTTAATATGTCTGATCCAACTGTTTCCTGTTGGCAGTATGAGTCATATTTGCAACAATATGACATTCATTTATTGCCCAAAGGGGCGGGCAAAAAGTTCTACTTCTTTTTTGGTTACCTTTTTATCTGAAAGAATGATCAGCCTTTCAACCACATTCCGGAGTTCTCTAATATTGCCGGTCCAGGGCAGTTTTTGCAATGCATCAATTGCATCATTGTCAAACTGAATCTTGTTCCGACCGTGAATTGCACAAATCTCACCTGAAAAATGTTCTACCAGTAAAGGAATATCTTCTTTCCTCTCACGTAATGGTGGAACGTGAAATACAATCACACTTAACCTGTGATAGAGATCTTCTCTGAAATTACCATTTTGTATTTCTTCACTGAGGTTTTTATTGGTTGCAGCAATTACCCTTACATCTACAGGAATTTCCTTTTCTCCACCAACCCTCGTTATCTTACTTTCCTGTAAGGCCCTTAATACCTTCGCTTGAGCCGATAAGCTCATGTCTCCAACCTCATCCAGAAATAAAGTGCCTCCCCCAGCCTGTTCAAAATCTCCCTTACGCTGCTTAATTGCCGAAGTAAACGAACCCTTCTCATGTCCGAACAGCTGACTTTCAATCAGCTCAGATGGAATCGCTGCACAATTCACTTCTATAAATGGACCTTGTGCTCTTGAACTACTTTCATGGATTCCACGTGCCACCAATTCCTTCCCGGTGCCGTTTTCTCCCTCAATTAAAACACGTGCATCTGTAGGAGCAACCCGTGAAATCAAATCCCTGATCTGTTCCATCGCTTTTGATTTGCCGATCATTTCGTAAGATTGATTTATCTTTCGTTTTAACGCTTTGGTTTCTTTGACCAAAACAGTTCTGTCAAGTGCATTTCTAACTGTTACCAGAAGTCTGTTTAAATCAAGGGGTTTTGAAATAAAATCAAATGCACCCATTTTTATTGCTTCTACTGCTGTTTCTATATTGCCATGGCCTGAAATCATTACTACAGGAATATCTGAATTCTCCATAATTTTTTCGAGCACTTCAATTCCATCCATTCTGGGCATTTTGATGTCACACAGAATCAGGTCATAACTTTTCTCTTTCAGCTTTGAAAGACCTGTCATTCCGTCTTCAGCATCGTCAACAACAAACTTTTCATATTCCAGGATATCTCTGAGTGAATTCCTGATACTTCGCTCATCATCAATAATTAATACAGTGGGCATAATTTCTGATTATAAAGATTTTATTTTGCGAAAATACTTGATTTTTGCAAAGCACAGATAGAAAATTCTTTTAGTCTCTTCAATTTAGAGTAAAGGGAGCTTATTTTACAACAAGCTTGAACCCAACACCATGAATGTTTTCAATATTGACCTTGGAATCTTCGCTCAAATATTTCCTGAGTTTACTCACATAAACATCCATACTTCTTCCCATAAAATAATCATCGTTCCCCCAAATTACTTTAAGAGCAAGACCACGGGTCAATACTTCGTTCCGTTTCAGATACAATAATTTCAGAAGTTGGCCTTCTTTCTTTGTCAGTTTTCGTTTTTCCTTTCCCCTGCTCAAAACAAGTGATTCCGAATTAAAAGTAAAACTTCCAATGGATATCACCGATTCATCACCTGTTGAAAATAAACTTTCAGTAAATTTTGTTCTTTTCAGAACCGCTTCTATCCTGGCAAGCAATTCTTCAATATCAAATGGCTTTGTAATGTAATCATCTGCTCCGCTTTTGTATCCTTCAAGAGTGTCTTCCTTTGTTGATTTGGCTGTTAAAAAGATGATCGGCGTAAATTCATCTTTTTTCCTGATCTGTCTTGCCAGTGTGATTCCGTCCATCTTGGGCATCATAACGTCCAGCAATACAAGATCAAATTTCTGACTACTGTAATAAATCATTGCCGTGTCACCATCAAAACATGTAACTACATCATAATTTTTAAACATAAGTATATCCTCAACAATCGAGTTGAGATTCTTATCATCCTCTACAAAAAGGATTCTTGCCTTTGGTTGTTTACTTTTTCCCATAATATCTTTAGTTTAAGGTGTATTGTTTTTGTTATTTCTCATCTGTATAATAAAAGTTGATCCCTGCCCCAGCCGACTCTTTACTCTAATGTCTGCATTCATTTGTTGAAGCACATTTTTCACATAAAATAGTCCGACTCCGTATCCGGATTTTTCATGAATGTTACCGCTTGGGACTCTGTAAAACCGGTTAAATATCATTTTGTGATATTTGGGGTCTATCCCGATTCCGTTGTCCGATACTTCAATATATAATTTATTGTGTTCATTGAATGTTGAAATACATATGTCTACCTGGTTATTTTTTGCATATTTGTGGGCATTGACTATGAGATTGGTTAGCACATTGATGAAATGATTCCTGTCAGTTATTACAACAGGATCTGTAGCTTTGAGATTTGTTGAGATATTCACTTCCCCTTCAGTAAAGACTGTTTGATACGAATCCACAATGTATTGAATCAATCCATGAATGTTGTATAGTCGTTTCCTTAATTGCATCCTCTTTTCTTCATAATATGCAGTGTTTAAAAACTGCTTGGCTTGTCTCAAAAGTTTATTCACTTCCTGATTAATTATTCTTGCATAATGTTTGAGCTTGTCTTCAGACAATGCAGACCCTTGTTGCATAATCATTTCACTGATTAGTTTTACTGAAGTGAGGGGTGTTTTAAACTCATGGGTCATATTGTTAATTACATCCATTCTGATTTTCTGAATTTTCTTTTCCCGTTCCAGAATAAATACAATAATTCCAACGGTAATTAGAGAAAACATCAAACTCAAAATGACAATTAATCTAACAATAAAGTTATGTTGCTTTTTAAATATATCAGGCACTTTAATGATGATCTCTTCCCTTTCTGCAAATTGAATGACTGCTGCATTGAAAAATTCAGTTTTTTCACAAAATATATTGCAGCTTGGAGAATGTTCAATATTGTGAGAATACAGAACTGAGTCCTTTGTGTCTGAAAGTTTAAACATGATCTCCTCTGGAGAAAAATACATCTTCAATCGAGACACAATAATTGAATCTACTGTTTTATAAAAACCCTGTTCTGATCGATCAGATAAGTCTGAAATTTTTTCTATATGAAATAAATCATTAAATTGTTTATCCAGCAAATGACTGTACAAAAACCTGTTTAGTTTTTCGAACTCAGTCAGCCGTTTCTGCAAATGTTGGATCTGAAAAATGAATCCTATAACAAATAGAAAGACTACAGTCAATATAAGAACATGAAACCGATACCCTTTGTAAATCATTTTAACAGACACATGTTAATTTTTTACAAATATAATAATACATATGTAATTAAATATGTTAAATATTTGTTAATTTCAATAATAATTCATTATTTTGATATTTTATTTAAAAAAATGTCATTTTCATTGAACTATTTTTGTTTTTTGTTGTGAATATAAAAAATTTCATATACCAATAACATGGTAATTCATTTGTAATAATACGAAATAAAATGTTTTATAAATGATTGATCAGAATTCGGATTCCGATCGCAATTAAAATCAGAGCTCCGGCAATTTCAAGTGGGTTCCCGAATTTTAATGCGGATTTTTTTCCGATAAGTAGCCCCAGCATAGCGGCAATAAAGGTTACTGTTCCAATCATAAGAATGGTAATCAGTATGTCAATATGAACAAAAGCGATACTAAATCCAACTGCAAGTGCATCAATACTTGTTGCAACAGCAAGAACAATCATCGTTCTCAGACGAAGCGGATTCATCTTTCGTGATTTATCTCTGCTGAAGGCTGAAAGGATCATCCTGATTGCCACAAGAAACAGTAATCCGGATGCAATCCAATGATCAAAAGAATCTATGTATGAGTTGATGGATTGACCTGTCAGCCAGCCCAGGTAGGGCATGGCCCCCTGAAATAAGGCCATGATTATCGAAAACTTAAGTGCCTGCCTGAATTTAATTGTTTTGCAAATCAAACCACTTGACACAGATACTGCAAATGTATCAAATGATAAACTTAAAGCAAGGAGAAGTAACCAGATGTGAGACATATCAATGTTTCAGTCGAACATGTATCTACCAAGAATTTTGAGATTATGCTCCGTGACAATTTTTAAATTTCTTTCCGCTTCCGCATGGACACAGTTCATTCCGGCCTACTTTTTTTTCAGTTCTGACCATTGTTTGAACAGGTTTGGCAGCTGAAGGATCATGATAAGATTGTTGCTGTTGTTGTCCCGGCACATTGGTATCGCGGCCTGTCTGTAAATTCGACAGATTTGTTTTTTGAGGCTGTTCAGTTTCTCTCACGCTTTTTTCCTCTCCAATCGGAATTCTTCCCTGATTTAGAAAGGAAACAATCTCTCTGTTAATTTTATCCATTAGACCCTTAAACAAGTTAAAGGACTCAAGCTTATATATCAGCAATGGATCTTTCTGCTCATAAGTCGCACTTTGAACAGACTGCTTCAGTTCATCCATCTCTCGCAAATGTTCTTTCCAGTTATCATCAATAATCGCCAACACAATGCTCTTCTCGGCTGAAACACTTACTTCACGTCCACGTGATTCATATGCTTTCTTAAGGGGAACAATAATATTCAATACTTTTTTTCCATCAGAATAGGGAATAGCAATATTGTCATATTTTCTGCTTGAATTCTCATAAATGTCCTTTATAACTGGAAAAACCTTCTGAGCAAGAAATTCATTGTTCTGCCTGTAATTTTTATAGGCATCATCATAAATTTTGTCAACAATTGTATCAGTATTTTCTGAGAAGAACTCTTTTTCGTCCATTGTTGTGTCAATCCCAAAGATGCGTATCAGATTGGATCTGAAATACTCAAATTCTTTGGCATCCTGGCTTTCAGCAACAATACTGTCAGCAACATCCATAAACATGTTATTGACGTCAATTGACAACTTATCCCCGTAAAGGGCATTTCTCCGTTTTCCATAAATGGCTTCACGCTGCACGTTCATTACATCGTCGTATTCAAGTAAGCGCTTTCTGATACCAAAATTATTTTCCTCTACTTTTTTCTGAGCCCGTTCAATAGATTTGGTGATCATAGAATGTTGAATTACTTCTCCTTCTTTCAAACCCATTCTATCCATAATTTTGGCGATTCTGTCGGAACCGAAAATACGCATCAGATCATCTTCAAGGGAAACAAAAAACTGGCTGCTTCCAGGATCACCCTGCCTACCAGCACGACCCCTTAACTGTCGGTCTACTCGTCTGGATTCATGACGCTCTGTACCGATAATTGCCAACCCCCCTGCTTCTTTTACACCTGGTCCCAGCTTGATATCTGTTCCACGTCCAGCCATATTGGTTGCAATTGTAACAGCTCCGGCAAAACCAGCCTGCAGAACAACTTCTGCTTCTTTCTGGTGTAACTTGGCATTCAATACATTATGTTTGATTTTTTTGAGTGTGAGCATCCGGCTCAATAATTCAGAAATTTCAACACTGGTTGTCCCAACCAGTACCGGGCGTTTGTTGTTCACCAAATTTACAATTTCATCTATTACCGCATTATACTTTTCACGTTTGGTTTTGTAAACAAGATCTTCCTGATCTTTTCTAATGATTGGTCTGTTTGTTGGAATGACAACAACATCAAGTTTGTATATATCCCATAGTTCACCTGCTTCTGTTTCAGCCGTACCGGTCATCCCGGCAAGCTTATTATACATCCTGAAATAATTCTGCAATGTGATGGTCGCATATGTTTGCGTCGCTGCTTCCACCTTACAGTTTTCCTTAGCCTCTATGGCCTGATGCAAACCGTCAGAATATCTTCTACCTTCTAAAATACGCCCTGTTTGCTCATCAACAATTTTAATTTTGTTGTCCATCACCACGTATTCAACATCCTTTTCAAACAAAGTATATGCTTTCAGTAATTGATTCATCGAATGAACACGTTCCGACTTAACAGCATAATCACGTGTCATATTGCTTTTCCTTTCTTTCACTTCTGTTTCGCTGAGATTCAAACGTTCAATTTCAGCAATTTCGCTCCCGATGTCAGGTAAAATGAAAAATGTCGGATCTCCTGTATCTTTGGTGAGAAGATCAATACCTCGCTCGGTGAGATCAATGGAGTTGTTTCGTTCTTCGATAACAAAAAACAGATCATCATCAATCACATGCATGTGTTTCATTTGTTCCTGCATGTAAAAGTTCTCGGTTTTTAAAAGTAACGATTTAACACCGGGTTCACTCAGAAATTTGATGAGTGCTTTGTTTTTAGGCAGACCGCGGTGACACCTCAGCAACAATTTCCCAGCTTCTTTTTCATCATCAGGTTTTCCTGATTCAAACAACTGCTTTGCCTGAGCAAGTTGTTGTGTAACAAGTTTACGCTGCTCATTTACCAATTTCTGAACAAAGGGTTTGAGTTCATCAAACTCCTGCTTGTCTCCTTTGGGAGTGGGTCCGCTGATAATAAGCGGTGTTCGTGCATCGTCTATCAGCACTGAGTCAACCTCATCGACAATTACGTAATTATGTTTTCTCTGGACAAGTTCATTGGGGGAACGTGACATATTATCACGCAAATAGTCAAATCCAAATTCATTATTTGTTCCGAAGGTAATATCTGCCAGATATGCGTTGATTCTGTCCTGAGAATGAGGTTGATGTTTATCAATACAATCTACTGTCAGTCCGTGAAACTGATATAAAACGCCCATCCACTCGGAGTCACGTTTGGCAAGATAATCATTTACAGTCACAATATGCACACCTTTTCCGGGTAATGCATTAAGAAACACTGGCAATGTTGCCACAAGTGTTTTCCCTTCACCTGTTGCCATCTCGGCAATTTTTCCCTGATGTAAAACAGCCCCACCTATCAACTGCACATCGTAATGAATCATGTCCCACTTGATCAGATTACCACCTGCGACCCACGAATTTTTGTAGATGGCTTTGTCTCCTTCAATTCTGACAAAATCTTTAACTGCTGCAAGATTCTGATCCATCTCTGACGCTTTAACAATAACTTCTTCATTTTCATAGAACCTTCTGGCAGTTTCCTTAACAACAGCAAATACCTCTGGCAGCAATTCATTCAGAATTTTTTGTGTTTGGGCATATACTGATTTATCCAGTTCATCAATTTTTTTATAAAGCTCTTCCTTTTCAATGATTTCCATATCATATTCAGTATCGAGCCTTTGTTTCAGAGCCTCAATCTGCTCTTCATCTGCTTTGACAGCTGTACGTATCTGATTGCGAAATTCTCTGGTTTTTTGCCTTAATTCATCATTAGACAATTTTGCAATCATTGCTGATGCAGTGTTAACCTTTTCAACAACAGGCTTCAACTCTTTCATATCCCTGTCGGCTTTACTTCCGAAGACCTTTTTCAATAAACTCATCCTGTATAATAAATTAATATTTTAAGCATACAAAATTACAGGGAATAATTGAATTGCAAATGTGATTATTTCATTTTCATCCTCAGAAACATTAAAACTCCTGAAAAAATCGAATATGAAACGATGTTGTATGACATCATTAATACATGCTCCGAAAACTTTCTGAAGCCATGTATATATTGTATTAAATTGGAATTGCTTCCTTATAAAAGAAATCCTGCTCAACATTCATAAAAATACAATATTTTATGTGTTAAACAGGAAATCAATCATTCAGAATTATTTATTCCTGTTGTTGATAATTTCGTATGTATCCCTTGCAATTACAAATTCTTCATTTGTTGTAATGGTCATCACTGTGACCCTGGAATCTGCAGAGGAAATGATCTCATCTTTGCCTCTGAGATTTTTATTTTTGTTCTTGTCAAATGTGATTCCGAGAAACTCCATGTTATCACAGACCATTTCGCGAACGCCACAGTCATTTTCTCCGATTCCTCCGGTAAAAATCAATAAATCCAGACCACCTATTGCAGCAACATATGACCCGATATATTTTTTCACTCTATAGGCAAACATCTGAATTGCCAGTTCTGCCCTATGGTTTCCATCTGAAGCAGCTTTCTCCAAATCACGCATATCATATGACAGACCAGAAATTCCCATCACACCACTTTTCTTGTTAACAATCGCATTGGCCTGTGCCAAATTCAAGTTCTCTTTTTCCATCAGAAATAGGAAAGCTCCCAGATCAAGATCTCCTGTTCTGGTTCCCATAATCAGACCTTCAATTGGAGTAAATCCCATACTTGTATCAATGGACTCACCTTGTCTTATGGCCGTAATGGATGATCCGTTGCCGAGATGACAGGTAATAATATTCATATCCTGCCAGTTCTTTCCTAAAATACCAGCTGCTTTCTCAGCAACAAATTTATGACTGGTCCCATGGAATCCGTATCTTCTTAATTTGTACTTCTGAAAATATTCATAGGGTAATCCGTACAAATAACTATATTCTGGCATCGTCTGATGAAAAGAAGTGTCAAACACAGCCACCTGCGGCAAACCCGGCAACAACTTTTCCATAGATGTTATTCCGCTCAGGTTAGCCGGATTGTGTAAAGGAGCCAACTCAAAGCAACGTTCAATCTCAATCTTAGCTGTTTCATCAACAAAAATACTGGAATTGTAATTTCCTCCGTGAGCGACCCTGTGACCGGCAGCTAATATTTCTGTTTTATCTTTGATGACTCCGTGTTCAGAATGCAAAAGTGCATCAAGAATTAGTTTGATTCCTGTCTCATGATCGGGTATGTCAGAAATTGTTTTATGGGGTTCTTTGTTGATTGGTTTGTGGGTTAACTCTCCGTTTGCAAGTCCGATTCGTTCAACAATACCCTTTGCCATTACTTCTCCATCTCTTGCCATGTCAACAAGCTGATATTTGATCGATGAACTTCCGCAGTTTAATACTAAAATTTTCATTGTTTTATAGTTATGTTTTTAATGTTGGAAATTTTGGCCAAAAATATCATTTAATATTTATTTAACATGAATTTTTTTGTAATTTTATTGAAAAAAAATAAATAAATTTTTGATTGTTATTTTAAAGTACTTTTTTTGTGCTTCATAAAATTAATTTAATGGTTTAATCGTTATTTTTTATACTTTTGCAAAATCAACTCATAACTGCTTTCAATGACATACCAGGGCTTTATCATTTTAAAAATGATTCTGCAACCGCAGACTGACTTTAAATTTCTTGAACTGAATCAGATTGTTTCTGAAATTTTAAACATCCGGATTTCAGACATTCAGGGCAAACACTACTCAATGATACAACATCAATTTCCTTATGTTGATGATCTGGTTTCTATGATCAGAAATAATAAAGAAAAGGAAAAAATTTACAACTCTTTTTCTGCTCATGGCAAAATGTTTGAAATGAGATTTTCACATGTGGGAAATGAAATGCTGCATGTGTTAATAAAACCTTTCGACTCTCAGATTATTTTCCCTTCCGGAATGAATTCTCCTCTTGATTTATTCAATTCTGTTTTTGAACATACAATTGATGCTTGTTTTTTAATTTTTAACAGGGTGATCATCGGCTGCAACAATTCTTCAGTGCGAATGATGAAAGCAAAGTCAGCTGCAGATATTCTTGGCAAAATGCCCCATGAAATTTCTCCTGAATTTCAGGAATGCAAAACCTCTTCTGCAGAGAAATCACAACAAATGATGAACATTGCAAGAGACAAGGGCAGTCATATTTTTGAATGGATCCACAGAAAATTTGACAATGAACTGTTTTATGCTGAAGTATCATTAACATATTTTAAAAATGCTGATAAAGATTCTTTTCTAACGATCATTCGGGACATCTCTGAAAAAAAACAAAACCAGAAAGAACTGATTGAACGTGAGAAACTCTACCGAATGCTGGCTGAAAACTCTAACGATGTCATCTGGCTTATGAATACAAAGATGGAAACAATCTACATGAGCCCCACTATCTACAAACAACTCGGATATACTGCTGAGGAATATCTTTCAATAACGCTTGACAAAAGGTTGCCACCTCATTCCTATGACCTTGTCAAATCGGCTTTTAACAGAGAATTTCAATTGGCCTCTAAAAATACACAACATAACTCCTTTACACTTGAAATTCAACATCTTCATAAAAACGGAAATTTGATATGGGGTGAAATGAATCTCAGTTTTATTCGAAACAAAGAAAATCAAATCATTGAAATTCTGGGTGTTACAAGAAATATTGATGAGCGAAAAAAAATCAGTGACCAACTTGTTTTGGAAAAGGAAAGATATCGTGCAATCCTTGATGCTTACGACGGATACCTGTATATATGCTCAAAGAATAATGTGATCGAATACATGAATCAGAATCTGATTGAAAAAGTCGGTTATAATGCAATCGGAGAAAACAGTAATGAAGTCCTGAGGGTGTTAAGTGAACACAACGACTGGAGTGTTAGAAATGATATCCTGAACGGAGAAACCCATAAAAATGAAATCCACAATAAGGATCACTGGTATGTGGTGAACAGCACTCCCATATACAAACCTGACGGTTCTGTTTCACAACACACCATGATTCAGGATATTACTGAATCAAAAATCAGAGAAATTGCTCTTGAAGAAAGGGAACAACAATTCAGAACGCTTTCAGAAGCTTCACCGATGGCAGTTTTCATATATCAGGGAGATATGTTCAAATATGTTAATCCGGCTCTTGAAAAGCTTACCAAATATTCAAAGAATGATCTATTCAAAATGAACTTCTTTGATCTTGTTCATGATGATTTTAAAGAACTTGTCAAGTCAAGGGGTTTGCAAAGGCAAAAAGGGATTGAGTTACCAAAGAGATATGAATTCAAAATCCTTGATAAAGAAAACAACGAAATCTGGATTGATTTTAATGGTACTTATATTGATTTTGAAGGTTCCGGAGCAGCACTAGGAACAGCTTACAACATTACCGAAAGAAAAAAAGCAGAGGAATTGCTGCGGATCAGTGAAGAAAAATATCGAATGCTGGTGCAAAACCAGACAGATTTAATTATTAAACTCAATGTTGACGGTATTATAGAATATGTTAGTTTCTCTTATTGCCAAACCATTGGTAAAACTGAAGATGAACTCCTTGGAAAGTCTTTTAAGCCTGAGATACATGAGGAGGATTTTGTGAATGCAAAGTCTGAATTTGATAAATTGCATGACACACCTTTTGTGACTTATGTTGAAGCAAGAATGATGACTGTTTCTGGTTGGAAATGGTTTGCCTGGTCAGGGAAAGCCATCGTTGATGAACACAACAGAATTCAGTCAGTTATTGGTGTAGGCAGGGATATTACTGAGAGAAAAAAGGTCATATTGAAGCTTTCTGAAAGTGAAGAAAGGTTCAGATCTCTTGTAGAACTTGCTGTCGACGGCATTGTAATCGGAGATCAGAATGGTATTATCACAGATGTAAACTACCGGTTCCTGGAAATCACACAAAAAGAGTTTTCTGATGTTGTTGGAAAACACATGGAAGTTCTTTTTGACAAAAATGTATTAAAATCTAGACCACTCCGTTTTGATTTACTTGCCAAAGGTAAAACTCTCATTGCTGAAAGAGAAATTAAATTGGCAAATGGTCAGAACATCTATGTTGAGATGCATTCAAAACGCATGCCTAACGGCACTTATCAAGCCTTTTTCAGAGACGTCACCCAACGTAAAAATGAACAGATTATCCTTAAAGAACAAAACCGTTTCCTTGAAACTCTAATTGGAAATCTACCGGGAATAGTTTACAGATGTAAAAATGACCGGAATTGGTCAATGGAATTTCTAAGCGGTCAGTTTCTGGAGTTAACAGGATACCATCCTGATGATTTTATAATGAATAAAATTAAATCTTTTAACAATATTATCAGGGAAGATTTCAGGGAATCGCTTTGGGGGAAATGGCAGGAAAGCATTAAGAATCATGAAGTGCTGTCAGAAGAATATGTTATTATTACAGAAGACGGTACTGAAAAATGGGTGTATGAGCAAGGAACAGGAGTCTATAATGACAATCATGAACTGATTGCATTAGAAGGATTTATTATGGATATTACTGACCGTAAACTTGCAGAAGATGCTTTGATTAAAAGTCAGTTCAATTACAAGATGCTTGCCGGATACAATCAGTTACTGAGCAGGGCGGCACTTGTTTTCACGATGGCTGATACTCTGACAGAACTTGAAATGATGATTGCCAATTATTTTCAGAAATTAACAGGTGCACCAATTTCAATGCTTCTGCTGTACAACAGTAATCTAAAAGAATTTTCACTCAATTATCATTTCTTTCCTGATGAAATTAAACTATTTACTTTCAACATGTTCGGCGACAATCCTTTTATGCAGAACATTAAAATTAACGAAAGAATTGAACGAGATATGCTGAATAAGGTTGTGCTCAGGGCTGATCAACTGGAGGAAATTTTTGAGAACAGCATTCACCCGGATTTGACTGTTGAACTTCGTAAATCTTCTTTAATGCAGGAAATCATTGTTTCAACTCTCCAAAGACAAGGAAAACTCATTGGGATGATTGCTTCATTTATGCAAACCAATTCCCATGTCCCTGATGAAATTCTTAAAACATTTTCACAGTTGGCTGGTTTTGCACTCTCAAGAAAAAGAAGTGAACTTGAGTTGATTGAGGCAAAAGAGAAAGCAGAAATGAGCGATAAAATGAAATCCATATTTCTCGCAAATATTTCTCACGAAGTAAAAACTCCAATGAACGCAATTCTAGGATTTACAGAATTGTTGGAAAAACCCATACTGGAACTCCATGAACGTCTTAAGTATACGGAGATAATTTCAAAAGCAGGTAACCAGCTTCTGGGAATTATTGATGATCTCATTGATCTGGCTAAAATCGAAACAGGACAGATGAAGATCGTATACAACAACTTTGATGTGCATCAACTTCTGAATAATCTTTATGAAATGATGCAAATCAAATTTGCTGACAAAGGTCTTTCTTTTAAGTTAAATATCCCTTCTGAAAAAGACAATCTTCTGATCGAATCAGATCCTCTCAGAGTTAAACAAATTCTAATCAACCTGCTGGACAATGCCTTCAAATATACCAATTCCGGTGAAGTAATCTTCGGATATCAATTGGTCGGTCAGTTAGTTCAGTTCTTTGTAAAGGATACAGGAATCGGAATTTCAGAGTCAGATTCAACAAGGATCTTTGAAAGATTTGTAAAACTTGAAGATGGGCATACAGGACGTTTTTCAGGGAAGGGACTGGGTTTGTCAATTTCAAAATCCCTTGCAGAAATGCTTGGCGGACAAATTCATTTGGAATCAGCTGTTCAGCAGGGATCCGTGTTCTACCTGAATATTCCGGTAAAACCATTACCCAGGTAACAATTATTTTTCTGCATTTTCTTCTAACAAGGTCTTCAGACAATCGTAACACAAACATCCTGAATAATTTTTACGGATGTATTCTTCCAGTTCCCATGATAATTGTATCGTTTTACATTTGCAAGATTCAATATTTCGTTCAAAACATCGAAAAGATTTCTTGCAACGTGGGCAAGTTTTGATGACAAATGTTTTCTTTTTATGCTCTGACAAATCAGTCTTCCTTTATGGTAAAATTGTTTACAAATGTATTTTGCCTGACTTCCATTATTTTCCTGAGAAGTTCTACCGTTGCAAGCACATCTCCCAATGCCCTGTGACGACTAATATTTTCAATGTTCAGATCGCGACATAAATTGCCAAGTCCGTGTGATTTTAGATGAGGAAATGTTTTCCGTGACTCATGCAGTGTGCATAATCTTGGCATTTTGAAATTAAAACCCAATTCCTTATATTCCTGTTTAATATAACTGTAATCAAATGGTGCATTATGGGCAACAAATATATGACCCGCTGTAATCTCGACAAACTTTTTTGCAATCTGATAAAAATGGGGAGCATTCCTGAGCATCTCATTATCTATCCCGGTTAATCCTGTGATAAAAGGTGGAACATAACAACCCGGATTGATTAAAGTAGAATACGTATCAATGATACTGTTTCCGTCAAAGATGGCAACAGCCAGTTCAATTATTTTGCCGGTTTTATAGTTTCCTCCAGTTGTCTCGATATCAATAACTGCATACATATTTTCAAAATTCCTTGCAAAAATAAATATTTCTTGTTCATTAAATATTTTTTTTAATTTTGCATGTTCACGGGGTGTAGCGCAGTTGGCTAGCGCGCCACGTTCGGGACGTGGAGGCCGGAGGTTCGAGTCCTCTCACCCCGACAAAATGCAGAATGAGAAACAAAATGAAAATGAAGATATAAGTTCAATGTTTTGTTTCTCATTTTGTATTTTTCTTTATTCTCAATTATTGAAAATTTTGAAAAATTGTTTATTCAGAAATCCGAAAGCAAATCCCAAACCAAAGAAATGGTTTTGACAATTTTATTAACTTTGAAAACTTTTTAATTTAATAATTATGGTTCGTGTCCGCTTTGCTCCAAGTCCCACAGGACCCCTACATATCGGGGGTGTAAGAACTGCTTTGTTTAATTTTTTGTTTGCACGTAAACATAACGGCAAATTTATTCTTCGTATTGAGGATACAGATCAGCAACGTTTTGTTCAGGGAGCTGAAGAATATATTATAGATGCGTTAAACTGGTGTGGCCTGCACTTTGACGAAGGTCCGCATACAGGAGGTCCCTTCGGGCCTTACAGACAATCTGAACGTAAAGAAATTTACACAAAATTTGCCCAACAACTTATCGATAATCATCATGCATACTACGCTTTTGACAAAACTGAAGAACTTGAAGAACTAAGAAAACAAAATCCGAATTTTCAATATGACCGTTCTTCCCGCTTACAACTCAAAAACAGTCTGTCTATGCAGGAAAAAGAGGTCAATACACTCATCAGCGCAGGTCATCCCTATGTGATCAGAATTAAAATCCCAGAAAACATACCAATTGTGGTTGATGATATAATTCGTGGTCGTATTGTGTTTGACTCCAATCTTCTCGATGACAAAGTTATTTTCAAATCCGACGGACTACCTACATATCATCTTGCAAATATTGTTGACGACCACCTGATGGAAATCACACATGTAATCAGAGGTGAAGAATGGCTACCTTCGGCACCCCTGCATGTTTTACTTTACGAATTACTTGACTGGAAACATCCTGAATTTGCACACCTTCCCCTTATTCTGAAACCGCAGGGCAATGGAAAACTCAGCAAAAGGGATGGAGACAAATTCGGATTCCCTGTCTTTCCATGCAACTGGGTTGATCCTGCAACCAAAGAAACTTCAATCGGTTACCGTGAATGGGGATTTCTTCCCGATGCCTTTGTAAATATGCTTGCTCTTCTTGGGTGGAATCCAGGTACTGTTCAGGAAATATTTTCATTCAATGAGCTATTTGAGCAGTTTTCCCTTGATAAAGTTCAAAAATCAGGTGCAAAGTTCGATCCTGAAAAAATAAAATGGGTTAACCACCAATACATCCTGAATGCTGATTTATCCAGATATCTTACCAGTTTCAGAGATGCCATTTCAGAACATGGTATCAAGACAGATGATGCTTATATTCTGAAAGTTCTGGAGCATACAAAAGACAGAATGAATCTACTTACTGAATTCTGGCAACACGCTTTTTACTTTTTCACTGAGCCAGAATCATATAATGAAGAAATTATTAAAAAACACCTCACAACTGAAACCACCGGATGGTTAAAATTAGTTACTGATGTCTTGTCAGATTTGACACAATGGACCCCCGGCAATATTGATTCTGCCATTAAACAATTTCTGCAAGACCAGAACATTCCGGCGGGAAAAGTGTTTAATATGCTGCGGGTATCCCTAACAGGCACAAACCAGGGTGTTGGTATTTCGGAAATTCTCTATGTGCTTGGCAAAGAAAATTCAATGCAAAGAATTGAAAAACTTTGCAGGCATCTCGGAAATTAATGTCTGATTACAATTTTTTCAGAAACCGCAGGCATTGAGTTCCCGGTTATTTCAACCAAATACATGCCATTTGCAAATTTGGAAACATCTTTATCAATCCTGCCTTTTACAATTGTCTCAGTTGAAGATTGAATTTGCTTTCCGTTAACATCAATGAAATTAAGTAATACCTCTCCTGAGTAGTCATTGTCAATCTGTATAATGATTGTTTCTGAAGCAGGATTTGGAGTTATCTGAACATTTACAGATTGGGGTTCCTGAATATCTGTAGCCCATATGGAATACTCTGCTTCAAAGCCTGAAGCAGCATTCAGTTCGTCTGAGAAAAACCAAACAAACATGCTTCCACCATTGACAACAATCGGATCTGCAGGGACATTAAAACCTGAAATATCAGCGATGAGCCAGCCGTTTTCTGAATCACCCTCAAAAACAAGAATTCTGTCAGATCCGGGTTCCGTGTTCAGAGAATTGAATGTGAGCAGAATTGCGCCTGCATTATCAGGTTGTATCAGCCATTGACAGCTGGAGTTATTTGCATATCTTTTGTCATGACTTCCGTCTGAAACGATTCCACTTGGAGCTGTCAGCACTGTATATGAATTACAATATTGCGGACCTGTATATTTTGGTTCTACGCCAAAAGTAGCTGCCTGATCCTGAGCAAAACCCGCAACATTTGAGAGTGAATAAAAACCATTTGCAGATCCTCCCCACCCGAGATTAAAATGAAAAAGTGAGCCCTGATATCCGTCACAAACAAAAGCATGTCCTCCCCCACCATAACCACGATATAACAGTGGTCTGCCGGAATGTAATTCAACTTTCAGAATTTCTGCCCAAAGGGTATTTGTAAAATAATCTTTTTCCATCTGAATTGCATAATCAGCATATTTAAAAAATTCCACCAGCGCAGTTCCTGCCCTGTATGAATTGGCTCCGGAACCATCCCAACTGTAATCCATATTAACTGAAATACCACAATGAAGTAACAATCTTGCAACTTCATAGTTGTCAGTCTGATCGTTCAATGCAGATTGCATATTGTCCCAATCATAAACAGCATCAGCAAAATTGGCATTCAGTGTTCCATATCCGCCCTGTGTTAAGTAAACATTATTTCCCTGCCCCTGCGGTGGCCAGTTGTGATACTTCATCACCTGACCCATAGCAGTTGCAACACATCCAGCCCACACTCTTCCACATGGCCCCTGAATATCTTCAGGACAAAAATCATTATAATAACAACCCTGATTCCATGTTGTTTGCAGAATTGGAGAAAGATTTTTTAGATCGGCACCAGTTTTATCAAATGATTCTGATGAATATTTTATCCATTCCTGCTCAATTTCTTGTGATGCTTTTAAGGTGTTGGTTCTGGCATATTCAATTTGAGCAACAAATTCATCAAGCATATCACGAAAAACAGGGACATTCAATGCCTCATCATACCCGGACTCAAATGAATATCCAAATACCGGATATGCAGCATATTCTGCAGAGACGATGATATATCCAAAGCGGTCTGAACATACATACGTGTATAGAGCAGGCTCATCTTCGTGGTATAATATTATCGGTTGTGCCTCAAAAGAAAAATTTGTCAACCCTGTTTCAACAAACAATCGCTCTGCATAAAAATTTTGTGCTATTATGTTGGCCTTTTCCTGTTTTACAACCTGTGCATACGACAGCATCGTCAGATTTACAAAAACAAGGAAATAAAGTAATCTTTTCATATTTTTTAATTTTTGGATGTTGCAAAAATAGTGTTTTTTAATTATTTCTGATAACATTTGATCATCTATATTGTTGATCTGAAGGTTTGGAGCATATGATTGCAATCTATGTTTCAGAATTGTTTTGTGTCCGTTTGTTAAACTGATTCATTGAAGTATCAATTCCTGAAAGCACAAATGTTTCACAGGCCCCAGTCACATCACTGATGATTTGGGCGAGGAATTTTTTCTGAACTTCATCCCATTCGCCTAAAACATAATCAGACTGATAGCCTCTGACAAATTCATTTCCAATACCTACACGAATACGGGCAAACTCTGAATTTCCCAACACATCAATAATATTTTGTAATCCGTTATGCCCTCCGGCTCCACCCTTCTTGCGGATCCTGATCTGACCAAAGGGAAGTGCAATGTCATCAGCAATGACGATCATATTTGCAGGGGCAATTTTTTCAACAATTAAATAATGTACAACTGCTTTTCCACTCAGATTCATGAAAGTGGATGGTTTAAGAATAACAAGATTTTTATTCTTAATCTTTACCCTGCTTGTAAATCCGTAGCGACCGTCTGAAAACTGACCATGATATCTGGCTGAAAGTTCATCAGCACATAAAAAGCCGGCATTATGTCTGGTTTGAAGATATTTCTCTCCAATGTTACCCAATCCGACAATCAGAAATTTTTTTTCTGCAAACATGTTCTGCTCTTTTTGTGAATCAGAAAAAAATATTTTTAATTTTTTTAATAAGCTCATCATGAAATAGGTTCACTGCAAAAATACATGTTCTCTTTGAATTTACGATTGAAAATAAAAAAACCCGTTCCTTTCAGAACGGGTTTTTTATATCAATTTAAAATTTTACTCATCAATTGCAGGTGTTTCTTCAGATACTTCTGATTCTTCAGCATCTGCAGCAACATCAGAGCCTCTTGCCTTCATAATCATTACCAAAACGGTATTTTCGTTCAGGAGAATGTCATATTTATCAGATTTTATCTGAGACGCTTTGATTTTGTCACCAATATTGAGTTTGTCGATGTTTAAAACAATTTCCTGAGGCATGTTGTCAGGCATAGCTTTAACAGGAATTTTTCTGAGTTTAAGAGCCAGTTTTCCCCCTTTCAAAACGCCCGGGGAAGTTCCTTCAAGTCGCAACGGGATATTAAGTTTTACAGGTTTTCCGTCAGTCATTTCCATAAAATCTGCATGTAAAATTTTGTCTGAAACCGGATGATACTGAACATCCTGCAAAATTGTACTATACTTCTTTCCGGCAAGATCCACCTCAACAAAACAAGCTTCAGGTGTAAAAACAATGTCCTGAAACAATCGCTGGTCAAGTGAAAAATGAATTTGTTCCTTACCGCCGTAAATCACACATGGGACAAGCCCCTGTTTTCTTAATGATTTAGCATCTTTTTTCCCTACGTTCTCTCTTGGAGAACCGCTCAATGATACTGTTTTCATAGTTTAATGAATTAATGTTAAATAATTGTGTTGATATCAAAATGTGTACTGATAGATTCACATCGAATGTTTCGGTGAATGACATCAGCAAATAAATCCGCTGTTGAAAGCACTGTAATTTTGGGAGAAGAACTTTTTATGGGAATTGTGTCAGTCACAATGATTTCCTGTAATGCAGATTTTTCCAGATTTTCAATTGCATTGGCAGATAGGATGGGATGTGTACACATTGCCCTTACACTGTTTGCTCCTGATTCCATAATCAGATCGGCAGCTTTGGAAATGGTGCCAGCAGTATCAATGATGTCATCAAGTAACACAACATCTTTTCCCTTCACATCTCCTATGAGCATCATTGTTCCAACCTGATTTGGTTTTTCCCGTTGCTTGTAACAAATAACCAAATCACAATTTAAAAATTTGGCATAGGCATTTGCTCGTTTTGTTCCGCCCGTATCCGGTGATGCTACAATCAGATTGGGCAGATTCATATTTGTCAGATAAGGCACAAAAATGGTTGAAGCATAAAGGTGATCAACCGGTACATCGAAAAAGCCCTGTATCTGATCTGAATGTAAATCCATGGTAATCACCCTGTCCACACCTGCAGCACTGAGTAAATTAGCTACAAGCTTTGCCCCGATTGCAACCCTGGGTTTACTTTTTCTATCCTGTCTTGCAAATCCATAATAGGGAATGACCGCATAAATGTGATGGGCAGAAGCTCTCTTGGCAGCATCAATAAGCAAAAGCAGCTCAAACAAATTATCAACAGGAGAAAAGGTTGACTGAATAATAAACAATTCAGATCCCCTGACAGTGGTTTCAAATGAAACTTCAAATTCTCCGTCACTAAACTTTGTGTATGTTACTTTGCCAAGTTCACTACCATATGATTTGGCAATTTTTGTTGACAGATATTCTGTTGCCTGACCTGAATAAATAAGAACCTTGGGAATCATAACCGTTCAAATTTTTTGCAAAAGTAAATAAAATTATTCAGAAAACTGTTTGGGAAATCTGCCTTGTCATGTATATTTAAACGTTGACAGATCCCATGGGTGTGCATTTGAAGCTATTATCTGAATTGTTCCATATTTGTTTTCATAGGATCCCTGACCGAATTTGCTGTCGTAAAAATCTCTGTGGCGTTGAGATGGGGTTAATGTGTTGGGGTTTGACTCCCTGTTTGTTCTCATTGGTCCGTTTTCATGAAACTCTGCTCTTTTTTCGGCGACATCTTTAGTAAGATGCTGAAATGGCTTGCATGCTGGGAAAACAAAATCAATGAGGAATTCTGTAAATTCTTGTGAATACTCAATAAAATCATATTGTACCTGCCAGCGAAAAGTTTCATGCCTGAAAATATCTAAAAATTCCATTCTGAAGTATTTCTCCATACACTGCATGCGTTCTGCAAATATTCCTGGTGTAATACACTGTGTTTTTCTGACTGCTTCTGGAGGATTCCGTGAAAGTGACCAGGGAAAAATATGTGGAGCAAAAGTCACATATGATAGACTCCACAAATTTAAGTCCGACAAAATCTTTCCCCACATATCCCTTATTTTTTCAAATGTAATAATATCCGGCAAATACTTTTTTTCAATATCGTCTCTTATAAACTCCCATTCTTTTTGATCCGGAACTCCAAATTTTGAATTTGCACAAAGATTATCAAATGCCTGAATACGTTCTTCAGATAATGCCATATGATGCGGAGTAGGAGGATTCACTTCAATGAACTGCTTTTCAAATATAAGACTGTTACGTGTTACAACTGAGCCTTCAGCAGCTTTATCAAGGCCCCTTTCTATCTGAATTCTGAGAAAATCAGGAAGAGTCATTCCTTCCTGTTCACCGAGAGCAATGAGCTCCTGAATTGCAATGATGATATTCTGAGGATTTTGAAGTAATTCCACCTCAACATTAGAAGCCTTCCCGTTTTTTTCATCAACAGCTGCTTTATATGACCGTTCCAGCGATTCCACAGAATGATGCAAAGCTGAAACACATGATTTCAGCAATGCTTTATCATCATATTCTGAATATTCTGTCCCTTTTTGTGTCTGATTCTGTTGGGTCAACACTTTTGTGTAATATTCACTGAAACGACCAAACAAATTTTCATTTGCGATGTGTGCATTGAATTCATTGAGATCATCGTTTTCCTGTCCAAGCTTTTCGATTCTTGACAAAACTTCCTGCATCGCATTCATATTTTCACCTGTCAGTCCCATGGATTGACATTGTTTATACATATTTTGAAATGCATCGAGCATAGAACCCAATATCATCGGATCTATTGGCATACCACTTTATTTTTATCGTTTTACTAATTCTGCAAACAAAGTCCGTAATTCACGAAGATGTTCTTCTCCAAATGGGCTTTTTTTCATATGTCTTGGTTCAAAACATATATCCGGATTAACCTTCCAGTCCTGATGCCATTTCTGATTTGTTTGTTCTACCGTTCTAACATTTTCTGATAGGGACTGACGAATATCATTTGCTGTTTCGTTCATTTCAACTTTATATGACTCCGGGACAACCGCCCGAATGTAAATGCCATATTCAACAAGCAAATCAAGATCCCCGAAAAACAGCATAGAGTTTGACTCATCCAGGCTGATTGCAATATTATGTTCGTTTAAAACTTCATTAACAAATGAAATTAAATCTGCGACCTGATCATAATGATCAATTTCAGAAAGTATTTTCTGTGCTGCACCAGCCCGAACAGTTTCATGATGCTTCAAATAATGTTCTCGCTCCATCAGAAACTGATCCTTTATCAGAGCAATACCACACAGTTCATTCAGATTTCCAATTTTTTCCCTGATTTCATCTAAGGTTTTACATGATGACACAGCTTCCGCCAATTGTTTTTCAGCTGAAAATGTATTCGTGTAATTGGCATTTCCCGCATATTTATCTGCTCTGACAGTATAATATCTCTTGTATTTCTGTAAAAGTTCAAGGCTCATTTGAATGAAATTAATAAGATGAGCCAAAGTTATAACATATTCTGTTAAATGTGCAATTTATTTGCCCTGATTCTCCATGTCTTTCACATCATTCCACAATTGATCCTGCTGCTCAAGATTGAGATTTTCAAATTTCTGTCCTTTACTTTTTGCAAGATACTCCATCTCTTTAAAACGCCTAATGAATTTTTTATTTGTTTTTTCAAGTGCATTTTCTGCGTTGATGTTAAGAAAACGTCCATAATTGACCAATGCAAAAATCAAATCACCAAATTCTTCTTCAATTTTTTCCACAGACTGTCCCGATTCCGACTCAGCACTGAGTTCATGTAATTCTTCAACGACCTTTGCCCAAACCTGCTCTTTTGTGTCCCATTCAAATCCAACACCTCTTGCCTTTTCCTGAATTCTGAATGCTTTCACCATTGAAGGCAAAGAGTTAGGAACTCCGTCAAGCACACCTCTTTTTCCCTTCCTGATTTTGATTTTTTCCCAGTTTTCCTTTACTTCGTGCTCGTCGGCAACCTGGATATCTCCAAAAACATGCGGATGTCTTTCTATCAATTTTTTGTTTATTGCTTCTAATACATCAGAAATATCAAACTCTCCGGCTTCAGATCCAAGTTTCGCATAAAATACAACATGCAGCATAATGTCGCCAAGTTCTCCCTTAACGTCCTGATATTTTTTTTCAAGTATTGCATCTGCAAGTTCATAGACTTCTTCTATTGTTAGATATCTCAAACTCTCAAAGTTTTGTTTTTTGTCCCAGGGACATTTCTCTCTCAGCTCATCCATGATTGATAACAACTCTTCAAATGCAGCTAGTTCACGTTTCATCGATCCTATATGTTTTATGAAAAATAATTTCAATATTTTTGCAAAGATACTGTTTTAGATAATGCATCATACTGTGAATTTATCATTATATTCTGTAACAAAAACCTTTCTCTTAAGCCTGATGTGCCTGCTGCAGAGCATGTCCATTTCTGCCCAGAAACATCATCAACCCTCAACCGGAACAGAATTGAAAGTTCACTATGCCTTTCTCATGGCACATCATAATCATATGCGGGTTCTGACAGGACAGCATTTTCCGGTTTATCAGCTAAATCTTTTTAAATCAGGCTATCATGGCAAGGAATGGCAACAACTTTATGATTATCCTCAATATGGGATATCTTTGATATATAGTCCGTTAAGTAGCCCTGAATATCTTGGTTACGGCATCGGTGCAGTCCCGTTTATTAACTTTCCTGTGTTCAGTAAGAACAGATTATCTGCTTGTTTCTTTGTCGGAAGCGGTATCGGCTACATTGAAAAACCATTTCATATTGTTGAAAATTA
>CAYMAZ010000010.1:71948-96057 GCA_964388575.1 uncultured Bacteroidales bacterium
ATCTGAATGCAGTTCTTATGGGACAGGCAGATTTCAGATACAAAATTTCACGAAATTCAGAAATTTCAGCAGGAATTTCAATAACCCATTTCTCTAATGGAAAGGCCAAAACACCCAATCTCGGAATCAACAATATTGGTGCCTTTACAGGCTACGCATATCATTTCCCGATTCAAAACGATATTCATCCTACAGAATTTTCAAACGACAAGCGGTTATGGGAACACAACGTTTTCTTTTCAATTTCAACGAAACAGATTTATCCTGTTGGCGGTAAGAATTATCTGTATACGGCCTATTCTCTGAATTCAAAAAGAATATTTAACAAAAAAAGAAAAATCGGAGTCGGAATTGATGTCTTCTATGATTATTCAGATCGTGCTCACTTTCAGAAAAAAGGGTTTGACAATCCTAATATGACATACATTAAACCAGCGATTTATGCTCTCCATGATTTCAGATTTGGCAAAATGTCAATTTTCATTCATATCGGAACATATCTTTATGCTTTCGATAAAAACCAACACGTGGGAATGATCTATGATCGTGTTGGAATACAATACTATTTCAATGATATTTTCAGTACATTTGTTGCATTGAAAACACATTATGCAAAGGCTGACTGTATTGAATGGGCCTTAAATCTGAGTTTTTAAACCATAAGTTATATCAGAGTGAACCAACATCATATAATTCAATTCATACCAAAGATTCTGATTGTTTTTCCTCTACTTATATTTTTGTATGGTTGTAAAGAGAATCATATCCACGGAACTGGAAAAATGACGACTGAAACACGTTTTATTCAACCATTTCATTCTGTCCGGATAAGTGATAACATTTCAACCTGTTTTTATTTTTCCGAAAATGACACATTTAAAATTGTTCTTCAGGGAGGAGAAAAGCTGTTGCCAAAAGTCTGCACAAATGTCATAGATTCTGTACTGCACATCTCAAATGGCAATAAATGGAACTGGATCAGAGATTACAGCAAAAGTGATATTACAATGGCTGTTTACACAAACTCTGTCAGGAATATGACTTATGATGGTTACAAAGAAGTTGAATTTGTTGATACTTTGAATGTTCCTGTGTTCGGTTTTGAATCCATGGGTGGAATGGGGCCTGTCAACCTGAAAATTCGTTGTGATTCAGTTTCACTGCAAATCCATAAAGGCTCTCCTGATATTACTATTTCAGGATTATCAGAACACCTCTACCTTTATTCACATGCACATGGAAAAATTGATGCATTGAATTTCCATTGCGAACATGTTGTAGTCCATTCAGCCGGTACTGCAGAAAGTTACGTTTCACCATCAGCTTCTATCGGTGCAACTATTGATTATATCGGAAATATCTACTACAGAAATAATCCTCAAATTATCTGGCTTGTTGAAAACAATTCAGGGAAATTGATTAAAATTGATTAATATGCTCTGGCAAAAACCACTCTCTGTCGGGAGGGTTTTCCTGAATAAATGCATTTTCCTTCTTCCTGATCACCTTCTATAGGAATCACACGTATGGTTGCTTTTGTTTCTTCCTTGATTTTTTGTTCTGTTTCTTCTGTTCCATCCCAGTGTGCCAACAAAAATCCCCCTTTTTCAATTGCTGCTTTAAATTCAATCCAGTCATCAACCTTAAATGTATTCTCAGATCTAAAATTAAGAGCTTTTGTATACAGATTCTCCTGAATTTCACTCAATAACTTTTCAATTTTATCGGTCAACCCATCCAGTCCTGCAGGAGACTTTTGAAGCGTATCACGTCTTGCAATTTCTACACAGGAGTTGTCAACATCACGTGGACCTACAGCGATTCTTAAAGGAACTCCTTTGAGTTCATATTCGGCAAACTTCCATCCGGGTTTGTTATTATCGCTACTGTCATATTTTACAGAAATTCCATTTTTTCTCAAATTATCAATAACCGGTTTGATGTAATTGTTGACTTTATCAAATTCATCATTATTTTTATAAATTGGAATTACAACGACCTGAATGGGAGCAAGTTTTGGTGGAAGTACCAATCCTTTGTCATCACTGTGGGTCATAATTAATGCGCCAATCAGCCTTGTTGAAACACCCCATGAAGTTGCCCAAACATACTCAAGCTGATTTTCACGAGTCAGATACTTCACATCAAATGCTTTTGCAAAATTCTGTCCTAAAAAATGAGAAGTTCCGGCCTGTAACGCTTTCCCATCCTGCATCAGGGCTTCAATACAATACGTTTCTTCTGCACCTGCAAATCGTTCATTGGGACTTTTAACCCCTTTCAAAATTGGGATAGCCAGGAATTTCTCTGCAAACTCAGCATACACATCCAGCATCCGCTCAGCCTCTTCAATGGCTTCATCTCTTGTAGCATGTGCAGTATGTCCTTCCTGCCATAAAAATTCTGCAGTTCTTAAAAATAGTCTGGTTCGCATTTCCCATCTCACAACATTTGCCCACTGATTAATCAGAATCGGTAGATCCCTGTATGATTGAATCCAGTTTTTATATGAATCCCAGATAATAGTTTCAGATGTTGGCCGTACGATTAACTCCTCTTCAAGTTTTGCATCCGGATCAACAATGATCCCGCTACCTTCTTCATCATTTTTTAGCCTGTAATGTGTAATGACCGCACATTCTTTTGCAAACCCTTCAACATGGCTTGCTTCTTTACTGAAAAATGATTTTGGTATGAAAATTGGGAAATAGGCATTTTCATGTCCTGTCTCTTTAAACATTTTATCCAGTGCAGCCTGCATTTTTTCCCAAATTGAATAACCATAAGGTTTAATAATCATGCAGCCTCTTACAGCAGAGTTCTCCGCCATGCCTGCTTTCAAAACAAGGTCATTATACCACATTGAATAATTTTCCTCTCTGCTTGTTAAGAATTTTCCCATTTTTCTACTTTTGGTATGAAGTTTGTAAAATTATATGTACGAAAAAATTAGAAATGCAAAAATATAAATTTTTTATGGAGGGTATTAAAATGAAAACAAGATTTAAAATTTGGGTTATTCCACTTGTCATCCTGACAATGAGTGCCTGCACAACAAACTACTACACAACAGTCCCAAATTACGACGATGTGTATTACACCAGAAGCAATGCACCAGCTGATGTTCAGCCTGCAACAAAGACTACTCAGGAAACTCCTGTATATCAGGAAACTCCTGTGTATGAAGATGAGTTTGCCTATGAAGACAAAAACTACACAACTGAATCCTACGTTGATGAGGAAGGTAACACATACGTTACAAACAATTATTATGGGGATGTATATAATTATGATGATTATTACGACTACGAATATGCAGCGCGTATTCGAAGATTCCATGCTCCCTACACAGGATTCACTTACTATCACGGATATTATACAAACTATTACTGGTATACTTACGACCCATACTACTGGGGTGTAAGTATATATCTGGGCTACCCCTGGTGGAGACCAAACTATTATTCATATTTCAGTCCCTGGCATTATGGTTATGGATGGTACGGATGGCACAGTCCATATTACAGTTGGGGATACCCATACGGCGGCTATTGGGGTTATGGCTATGGAAGTAACTACTGGTACGGATATAACCATGGATACTGGGATGGGTACTACGCAGGTTCCGGCTACTACTACTATAACAGCCAGGATTATTATGGTAATACATATTATTATGGACCGAGAGATCATATCGGATCAACAAATACACAAGGTGGAACCAATAACATGGGCAGTCTGAACAACATGACCTTCGGAAGTGTTGCTGAACCCCTGATGGCTTCAAATATGTCCAAAACAATTCTTAAACCTCAGGAAACTGCTTCCTTCCAGAATACCATTAGTGCGCCTGTTGAAAAACCTGAAAACGTTAATCAGGTTTCCAGAACCAATGAAATGACTGAGGCAAAAACCAACATTAAGGAAACAACCAATACCAGCATACGTCCTTCTGAAACAACTGTATCTACTGAAGCTCGTCCTACTGAAGCTCGTCCTACTGAAGCTCGTCCTACTGAAGCTCGTCCCGGTGAAACCAATCAGGTAAGACCCTACACTTCTCCTGAATACAGCCGACCGAAATCAAACCAGGAATATTCAACCACAGGTGGAAGAGACTATGAAAAACCAAATTATTACCAGTCAAATCCTGTTTCCCCCGCAAGATCAACCGGAACATATTCACGTCCTTCAACTTCAGGAAACAGACCGTCTGGCACAACAACACGACCATCTACTTCAGGAACTCAAAACAACACTGGAACATATTCTCGTCCGAATACCGGAACCAATAATTCAAGAGGGACCTATACAAGACCTTCCACTGGAAATCAAAACACAAGAGGAACTTATACCCGCCCCTCATCAGGAAGCAGTAACTCAAGCAGAACATATACACGTCCTTCTTCAGGAGGCAGTAATTCAAGCGGAACGTATACACGCCCTTCATCTGGAAGCAGTAATTCACGAAGTACATATACACGTCCTTCCTCAGGAAGCAGTAGCTCAAGTGGATCATACTCACGTCCATCCTCTGGAAGTAGTTCATCCGGTAGTGCAACCCGCAGTTCAGGAACCAGCAGTAGCTCATCTTCAAGAAGTGGCGGTAGCTCCTCACCATCAAGAAGATAATAATATTTCAACGTAAAAACCGAAAAATCTTTATGACTATGAAAACAACAGGAAAGATTTCATTAACAGTTTTGGCTCTCATCTTCAGCATAACAATATTTTCACAAAATGAAGTTGATGCATTGCGTTATTCAAGATTGACTCACGGGGGAACTGCAAGATTTATGTCTATGGGAGGTGCATTCTCATCTCTTGGTGCTGATTTCTCTGTACTCAGCTCAAATCCGGCTGGAATTGCAGTATATAAAAGATCCGAGCTCATGTTTTCTCCGGGACTCAATCTGTCCCAAACTGAGGCAACATATTTGGGAACAACTGCAGATGACTTTAAATATAACATGAACCTAACAAACTTCGGAATGGTCTTCGTCAATTCGTTGGGTTCTTCAGCCGCAACAGCACCAGAATGGAAGAATGTACAGTTTGGTTTCGGCGTGAACAGACTACAAAATTTTAACAACCGTACTGTTATTGAAGGAATTAATGAAAACGGAAGTATTCTGGATGTTTATCACTCATATGCACAGGGAACACCATTTAATCAGTTGAATCCTTTTGATACTGAATTGGCTTTCAACACATATCTTCTTGATACTATTGGTTTTGCAAACAATTACATTCAAGCACACTATGGTGGAGCCACACAAAGAAAAACCATCACTACATCTGGAGGAATCAATGAAATGGTTTTGACACTTGGTGGAAATTACAATGATAAGCTATATGTAGGAGCTACAATTGGTGTTCCGTTTATCAGATATGAAGAAATTTCAAGCCACCAGGAAATTGATGAGAGAGACACACTGGCCAATTTTAAATCGCTGGCCATCAATGATGAGCTGAATACTTATGGAACCGGAATTAATTTTAAACTCGGACTGATTTACAGAATAACTGACTGGGTAAGAATATCCGGTGCATTTCATACACCAACATTCTTTTCACTCACTGATGAGTGGCAACGATCAATGTCTTCAGACCTAGAAGGGTTGGGAAAATATTCAGACAAATCACCCAGAGGTCGTTATGAATACAGCCTGATGACACCCATGCGAATAATGGGAGGACTTGCTTTTGTTATTGCACAGCGTGGAACAATTTCTGCTGAATATGAGCTTGTAGATTACTCTGAAGCACGTTTAAGCGAGAAGTCAGTCAGCGGAAGTTTCTTTGATCAGAATCAAGCGATAAGAGATAAATACACTGCCTCAGGGAATCTGCGTGTTGGAGCCGAATGGGTCTTTATGCCCTTCAGTATTCGTGCTGGTTATGCCCTATACGGAACTCCGTTTAAAAACAATTTAAATGATGAATCTGAACAGCTAATATCAGGAGGAATCGGAATCAGAGAAAAAAATTATTATATTGATTTCGGATATGTCAATTCATCAGTTAAGTCAGACTATTATTTATATCCCAACGTAGTCGAAGCGGCCAATACAACCACAACCAGACATATGTTTGTTGCCACTGTAGGATTTAAGTTTTAAGATATTTATTTCAATACCCTCCAAAAAGCAGTCGTGTGACTGCTTTTTTTTATAAAAATGCGTGTTGATAAGAAAATTATTACTATTTTTGCACTCCATTTTTAAAAATTAATTAAAAATAAAAAAATTATGTCAAAACGTTATGAAACCGTTTTCATCGTAACTCCCGTTTTGTCTGAAGAACAGACAAAGGAAACGGTAAAAAAATTCAAAGACTTGCTTGTTGATAAAGGAGCAAAAATTGTTCATGAGGAAGATTGGGGTCTTCGCAAACTAAGTTATCAGATTCAGAAAAAATCTACTGGATTTTACAATCTTATTGAGTGGGATTATGATGGTACTGACAATCTGATAGCTTTGCTTGAGCTGACCTTTAAGCGCGACGAGCGTATTCTTCGTTTCCTTACTGTTCATCTGGACAAATACGGAATTGAATACAATGAAAGGAAAAGAAAAATGAAAGCAGACAATGCTGCACAACCTGCCACAACTTCAAATGAATAATTATTAATCCAAAACAAAATTACAATGAGTCAACAATCAGAAGTCAGATATTTAACACCAATCAATGTTGATGTTAAGAAAAAGAAATATTGCCGCTTCAGGAAAGCAAATATAAAATATATAGACTACAAAGATGCAGATTTTCTTTTGCGTTTTGTGAATGAACAAGGTAAGATATTGCCCCGTCGTCTGACAGGCACTTCCACAAAATATCAGAAGAAAGTGTCCAAAGCCATTAAAAGAGCCCGTCATCTGGCTCTTCTACCATTTGTTGCTGATCTTTTAAAATAGGAGGAGATTTACATGGAAATTATTCTTTTACAAGACGTAAAAAATCTGGGATACAAAAACGAGATCGTTAGGGTTAAAAACGGTTATGCCAACAATTATCTCATTCCCAATGGCATGGCAATTCTTGCAACACCCTCCAATAAGAAAGTACAAGCTGAAAACCTTAAACAGCAGGAATTCAAATTGGAGCGCCTACGCTCAGAAGCTGAAGCACTGAAAGCAAAAATCGATGGTTTGAAACTAAATGTTGCTGTTAAGGCCTCCTCAACGGGCAAAATTTTTGGAAGTGTCAATAACATTATGCTTGCTGATGCCCTAAAAGAGCAGCATGAAATTGACATAGACAGAAAAAAAATCCATTTTGAACCTGTTAAGGAAGTTGGAACATACACTGCATCAGTATTAATTTTCAAAGATATTGAAGCAGAGTGTACATTTGAAGTTATTGCAGAATAACAAGATTGTTATTGAATAAATTGCTCTGTTTAAAGCATTTTTTTAAAAAAATATTTGCTTTTACTTTAATGGGGTATTATCTTTGTATAGCATTTGATTTAAATTAAAAAAAATGAAATTATCAGATTTTAAATTCAATTTGCCCAGTGAGCTCATTGCTATGTATCCATTACCCAACAGAGATGAAAGCAGGCTGATGGTGGTCAATAGAGCAAAAGGAACAATAGAGCACAAACAGTTCAAAGACATTATTGAATATTTTGGAGAAGGAGATGTAATGGTGATAAATAACACCAAAGTATTTCCGGCACGTTTATATGGAAAAAAGGAGAAAACAGGCGCAAGAATTGAGGTTTTTCTTCTCCGGGAACTGAATCCAGAAGCTAAATTATGGGATGTACTTGTGGATCCTGCAAGAAAAATACGTGTTGGCAATAAATTATATTTTGGTGATTCGGATAATCTTGTTGCTGAAGTTATTGACAACACAACATCACGTGGACGAACAATCAGATTTTTATTTGAAGGGGACAATGATGAATTCAAGACCATTTTAAAAGAAATGGGTGAAGCTCCGATTCATACAAAAGTGATTCAACGAGAGGTGGAACCAGAGGACAAAGACCGTTATCAGACTTTATTTGCAAAAAAAGAAGGTGCTGTTGCTGCTCCAACAGCAGGAATGCATTTCAGCAGAGAACTAATTAAAAGAATGCAAATAAGAGGTGTCCGGTTTGCCGATATTACGCTACACGCCGGCCTTGGAAACTTCAGAAACATAGAAGTGGAAGACCTTACAAAGCACAAAATTGAATCTGAAGAAATAATTATTACTGATGAAGCTTGCTCAATTGTTAATAATGTCAAATCTCACGGGAAAAACATTTGTGCTGTCGGAACAACATCAATGAGAACATTGGAGTCAAGTGTCACTCTCGGTGGTGAATTACGTCCATATGCAGGGTGGACAAATCTTTTCATATTTCCTCCATATCAGTTCAGAATAGCAAACTGTATGGTCTCCAATTTTCATTTACCACAATCTTCCCTTATGATCATGGTGGCAGCCTTCGCCGGTTATGATCTGTTGATGAAAGCATATAAAATCGCTGTCGAAGAAAAGTACAGATTTTTCACTTTCGGAGATGCCATGCTCGTAATCTAAAAAACTGTGAAAAAAACTGCAATCATTGTTGCCGGTGGGACAGGTAGTAGAATGAAGTCCAATATCCCCAAGCAATTTTTGATTGTACAACATTACCCACTTTTATACCATACACTCAGAATTTTCAGCACATTTGAGGAATATATTGAGATTATTCTTGTTTTACCTGAACAGCACATTGAAATATGGAAGTCAATGTGTGAAAAATTTAAAATACTTATACCTCACAATATAGTAGCCGGAGGACCCACGCGCTATCATTCAGTAAAAAGCGGTTTAAAAGCCTGTGCTGAACAAGTAACAGGAACAATTGTTGCAATTCATGACGGTGTCAGGCCATTTATTTCTCACAGTTTGTTAAAAGAGGGATTCTCTGTTGCTGAACTCAAAGGAAGTGCAATTCCTGTCATTCCTGTAAAAGAAAGTCTTCGTGAAGTTCATGGAGCTTATAGTCAAATAGTACCCAGAAATTTATACCATATTGTACAAACTCCTCAATTTTTCAATCTGAACCTTATTTTGGATGCATACAGAATTCCATATTCTGAAACCTTCACTGATGATGCGTCAGTTTTTGAAGCAAGCGGAAGAGATATCTCAATAATTCAGGGAAATGATGAAAATATAAAAATTACAAGCCCTGTCGATTTGCTTATTGCAGAGCGAATTTTGTCTTTGGGATTCATTTTCTAGAATTTTCATAGAACGTTTTTTTCATTTAGTTCGATCAGATTCAGCATAAATAGAATAGTTTGCATCCGGGCATTGTGCCCGAGTAATTTTGTTTCCTGCTCAACATCAAATTCTGAGAGCTATGAAACAAATAAAACTTTTATTTATCTTACTTTTTTTTACTCAAAGTATTTTTTCAGCTCCCGTTCATAATCTTCCTGTCACGATTCAGCAACCAGACGGGACAAAAATACAATGCTTTGCATCTGGTGATGAATTTTTTAACTGGCTTCATGATGCTGAGGGTTATACCATCATACAGGGACAGGATGGCTGGTATTATTACGGAAAAACTGTAAAAGGGGTCGTCATTCCCACTCAGCATAAAGCAGGCATCTCCATTCCAGGGCAACAATCACTTGAAAAATGGGCAAGAATTTCGAAAGAGGAATACAGGAAAAGGAAAGATGCGATGTGGGCTGAAGTTGAATCAATGAAAAGTGAACCTGTTCGGGCGCCACAGAGTGGTACTTTAAACAACATAGCCATATATATCAGATTTGCAGATGATATAGAATTCACATCAACGAGGCAGATTTACGATGATAAACTGAATGCTGTAAGTGGCAGTTCCTTAAAATCATATTTTAATGAAGTGTCATATGGAATACTGAATATTGAAACAAGCCATTATCCTGCTTGTCAAATGACTACAAATATTTCATACCAGGACATACATAACCGCAACTATTATCAACCATTCAATGCAACAACAAATCCTATTGGATATAACAATTCTACTGAACGTCGGGAACGGGAACACACATTATTAAAAAACGCTGTTGAATGGGTTAATTTACATTCAGCTGTACCTGCCAGTCTGGATATTGATGCCGATAATGATGGTTTCGTTGATAATGTTTGCTTTTTTGTCAAAGGAAATTCAAGTGGATGGTCAGAATTATTATGGGCACACAGATGGATGCTCTATACATATAATGTTGAAATAAACGGAAAGAGAGTATGGGATTACACTTTTCAGCCAGAAAACCAAACCAGTGTGATCACAATGTCCCATGAAATGTTTCATACCTTAGGAGCACCTGATTTGTATCATTACTACTATGATACTCAAATTACCCCTGTTGCACAGTGGGATATTATGGCAACAGGAGCCGGACACATGTCAGCATACATGAAATGGAGATACTCAGATCAAACCTGGATTACAAATATTCCGGAAATTACAACTCCCGGGACGTATACTCTACATGCTTTAACTTCACCAGTTAACAATTGTTACAAATTTGCTTCTCCAAATTCATCGAGCGAATATTTTGTTGTTGAGTACAGACAAAAATCCGGAACTTATGAATCTGCTATTCCCGGATCAGGAATGATCATATACCGCGTCAATCCTAACTGCTACGGGAATGCTGATGGTCCTCCGGATGAACTGTATGTTTTCAGACCAAACGGCTCTCTAACAGCCAACGGAAATCCCGCACAAGCCAACTTTTCAGCAGATGTTGGGCGTACTGAAATCAACGATACCACCAACCCATCATGCTTTCTGTCAAACGGAATGCCTGGAGGAATTGAAATATGGGGAATTACATTTTCAGATTCAACAATAACATTCAATTTTGGTCAACCAGTAACTCATGAAGTGACTCTTATATCAGATCCGCCAAACGGGGGAATTACTTCCGGTCAGGGATTCTACCAGAATTACGATTCTGTTTCAGTTTCAGCAACACCAAATTCAGGATACATATTCATGAACTGGACAGAAAATGACAATGTAATATCTACTGATCCTTTGTTCACATTTTCAATCAGTGATAATCGTCAACTTGTAGCAAATTTTGTTTCCTTTACAATGATCTGTGATACCATTTCAAATTTTGAAGGAACAGCTGTCATAAACACCTGGCTTGATGGTGGATATGCTTCAGGACACAATTATTCGAACTGGACGCAGTTTGCTGAAAGATTTATCAATGTCAGCCAACCTCAGGTTGATGGAATGCAAGTAAAGGTGGCTGTGGCAAGTAACAATTTTTCAGAGTCTCAGGTAATATTTAAATTGTATGAAGACGGACCTATTCCAGGCAATGTATTATCTTCAAAGATTGTACCCCTGAGTACACTCACTGCTGGTGAATGGAATTATATCGAATTTGACAATCCCGTCATTACCGGAGGGAGCTATTATCTGGGATATGAGATATCATACTCTCCAGTGAATCTTTCAGATACTTTTGCTGTATTCATGAGCCATTATTCCCAGACAACCAATAACACAGCCTACGCATTCACAAACAATGGATGGAAGCCATATAATCAGCTCATTACAAGTGTTTCACCAGGCACACATTTGCAAATTGAATCAGTAAACTGTTACGAATTTTATGAAGTTGTATTGCTAAACGAAAGTCCGGGCGGAGGAGAACTGAGTGGTGAAGGGATTTATGGAAGCAATACACCCGTTAAAGTCACAGCATCTCCAAATTCAGGATATACATTTGCCTATTGGGCAATAGATGATAGTATTGTCTCGCAAAATCTGATATATGAGTTTACCATTACAGACAATCAAATATTAAAAGCATATTTTGAACCTGCAACAAACATAGATGAATATGGTTTGCAAAATGTAAGAATATTTCCGAATCCTGCAACTGATTTCGTTGATATAGAAGGTGCCCCTGCAGGAACTTCAATTACGCTGACAAATATTCAGGGAAAAGTCGTGTACAAAGAAGACCTTTTAACTGCATCACAAACCATTGATTTTTCTAGTTTCAAGGCAGGCATTTACCTGATTCATTTCAGTAATCATGGGGATTCTTCAACTCAAAAAATTATCAAACACTAAAACCAACGCTAACCAAATATTAAAAAAAAGAGCTGCAATTTTTTACAGCTCTTTTTTTTTAATCTATTCTTCGTCTTTTTCTTGTTCTTCGTAGGCTTTGAGAAGTGCAGTCTGAACATCAGGCGGAACCTGCTGATATTCATTAAATTTCATAGTGTAGGTTGCTTTTCCGCTTGTTATTGAGCTCAATGATGTTGAATATCTGTTCATTTCAGCAAGCGGAACCCTTGCTTTGATTTTCTGGTAATTTCCTTCACTATCCATTCCCATTACAACAGCTCTTCTTCCCTGAAGATCAGTCATCACATCTCCCATTCTGTCAGAAGGGACAAAGACTTCAACGTCATAAATCGGCTCAAGGATTTTTGGGCCTGCGTTTTTGAAAGCTTCTTTAAAAGCATTACGTCCTGCAAGTTTGAAAGAGATTTCATTTGAATCAACCGGGTGCATTTTTCCGTCATAAATATAAACAGAAATATCGCGGGCATAAGAACCTGTAAGTGGTCCTTCTTCAATTTTCTCCATGATACCTTTAAGAATTGCTGGCATAAATCTTGCGTCAATAGCACCACCCACAATACAATTGTTGAAAACCAATTTTCCACCCCATGGTAGTTCATGCTCTTCAGTACCTCTAACGGGAAAATCAGTAGGCTTTGGCATGTTTTCACTATACGGCTGAATCATCATGTGTACTTCGCCAAACTGACCTGCACCACCAGATTGCTTTTTATGACGATACATCGATTTGGCAGGTTTGGTAATTGTTTCTCTATATTGGATCTTGGGTGTCAAAAATTCAATTGGAATTTTTTCAAGAGTTTCTATCTGCCATTTGGCAATATTAATATGTTGCTCACCCTGGCCTTCAACAATCATCTGCTTCAGTTCTTTTGAATAGAAATAGATCAGTGTTGGATCAATTTTGTGCATTTCATTCAGAACTCCACCGAGTTTTTCTTCATCTGATGTGCTGACAGCTTTGATTGCAGTCCTGTATTTTGGATCCGGATAAACAATCGGTTCAACTTCATCACCTGTATTTTTTTGGCCGGTAAGCGTTTGATTGGTTGCAACATTTTTTAGCTTAATTGTTGATCCAATGTCTCCGGCAACAATTTTTTCAACCTTTTCCTTGTTTTTACCTGCAGTGATAAAAAGCTGACTTGCTCTTTCCTTACTGCTATTTGCGCTGTTAATCACATCCATACTTTCAGTGATTGTTCCTGAGCACACTTTGAAAAATGAAACTTCACCAAGATGAGATTCAATGGCAGTTTTAAAAACAAATGCAGTGAGTGGAGCTGAAGCATCACATTTAATATCATTTCCCTCTTTTGTTTTTACAGGAGCGACTTCATTGGGTGCGGGTAATGCTGTTACGACAAAATCAAGCAATCTGTCAACACCAATATTATGCTTTGCACTTGTACAGAAAAGAGGAAAAATATTTCTTTGTTTAATGGATTCAACAAGACCTTTTGAGATTTCTTCTTCTGACAATGTTCCGTTTTCAAAATATTTTTCCATCAATGCTTCATCACTTTCAGCAGCTGCTTCAATGATCTGGTTTCTCAATTCTTCCGCCTTTCCCATTAAATCAGCAGGAATATCAAGAATTTGTCCTTTTCCACCTTCAGAAGCATACTTGTACATTTTCATTGAAATCACATCAACAACTGAATTAAATCCGCCGCCAACCTGAACAGGAAATTGTGCAGGAATAACTTTATTTCCGAATTGTGTGTGAAGATCCTGCATAACTTCTTCAAAATTAGCTTTTTCGTGTTCCAACTGATTCACAACAAAAACTACCGGTTTTTCGTAACGGGTTGTATACCTCCAGGTGATTTCAGTGCCAACCTCAACCCCGTTTTGTGCATTCACAACAAGAACTGAAGTTTCTGCCACTTTAAGTGCAGCAATAACTTCCCCAACAAAATCATCAAAACCCGGGGCATCAATTATGTTGATTTTCTTGCCAGCAAACTCAGTAAACATCACTGTTGAGAAAATTGAATTTCCACGTTCAATTTCAATTTCCCTGTAGTCTGAGACTGTATTATTATCTTCTATTGTACCACGTCTTTTAATAATACCACCTTCAAACAGCATGGCTTCGGCAAGAGTTGTTTTTCCTGATTTTGCACCACCTACAAGTGCAATATTTCTGATTTCATTTGTTTGATAAACCTTCATATTCCGTGAGATAAATTGATTTGGATTTAGAGAGCGCAAAATTATGAAAATCTTTGATAACTATGAAATAAATTGCAATATTTATTCAATTTGAGTGAACTGGAATGATTTCGTTATAAACATATCTATATTTCGCTCATAATTAAACTTTAAAATGTCTTTTTTCTTATAAGAATAAAAAAAATGTTGTTAATAACTTCATACCCTTCCATCTATAAATAATGGTCATCTATTTTTGGTTTACAAATTTTTGAATTCAAATGGAATAGTTTTGTGTGATTTTAACAAAACAGAGAAATGGGTTAAATATAGTCGACTTATTAACAGGGTATTGTAATTAGAGATGCAATCATGTATTTTTGAAAAAAATTTAATTATGAAAAAATATTTCTATTTTATAATAATTCTGTTCTCCATATACAAATTATGCGGACAGACAGGCTCTCTGGATCATTCCTTTAATCTGACAGATATTGGTTTTGGTTATGGGGACGGCCCAAATCAAATGGTTCGGACAATCGCTGTTCAATCTGATGGAAAAATCATAATTGGTGGAGATTTTTCATCCTACAATGGTGCACAAATTAATAGGCTTGCAAGATTGCATTCTGATGGCACATTAGATACTTCCTTCAATACAGGCAGCGGTTTTAATGGAAATGTTTATTCTACAGCAATTCAATCAGACGGAAAAATTTTAGTTAGTGGTTTGTTTTCGACATATAATGGTATTGCAAATATTGGCTTAATTCGATTAAATCAGGATGGAACAAAAGATGAATCATTTATCACAGGAACTGGCTTAAATAGTATCTGTAGTTCCATTGTTGTCCAACCTGATAATAAAATTCTTCTGGGTGGCATATTTACAAATTACAATGGCATCAATATCAACAGAATTATCAGGCTAAACAATGATGGTACGATTGATACAGGATTTTCTCCCGGTTCTGCAGCAAACAATGAAGTAACAACTCTAGCACTCCAATCTGATGGAAAAATTGTAATCGGAGGAAAATTTTCAACTTATGATGGCGTATCGAGGACAAGAATTGCACGTCTCAATTCCGATGGTACACTTGACGCAACATTTTTACCAGGAAGTGGTGCCAATAATACGATTAATAAGCTTTCCATACAACCTGATGGAAAAATTGTTATCGTTGGTACATTTACGAACTATGGTGGAGCAGCAAGAAATAAAGTTGCCAGAATCAATGCAGACGGTACAATAGATACAGGGTTTAATCCCGGAACAGGAACAACAGGTGAAATTATTAACCTATTCATTCAAAATGACGGCAGGATTGTTTTGGGCGGACAATTTTCAAACTTTAATAACACGTTTAAATTAAATATTGTTAGAGTTCTTACTAACGGAGCTATAGATTCAGAATTTAATGTTGACTATCCTGGTGCAAGTCTGCCCATATATTGTTTTGGAATTCACACAGATAATAAAATTCTTATAGGGGGTTTGTTTACTGATGGTTATGGGATTCCCCGAAACCGAATTGCCAGATTGAATCAAAACGGATCCTCCGATCCAACATTTAATCCGGGGAGTGGTGCAAGTCTTCGTGTGAGTTCAATTGATATCCAATCTTACGGAAAAATAATCATTTCCGGAAATTTCACACATTATAATGGAATTCAAGGAAACCATATTGCCAGAATAAATACTGATGGGTCATTTGATAATTCATTTTATTCAGGACCCGGTGCAAATTCCTTTATCCAGACTGTCAGTATTCAGACTGACCAGAAAATTATTATTGGCGGTAGTTTCGTCAGATATGATAATACACCTAGAAATTATATTGCAAGACTCAATGCAGAAGGAACATTGGATGTTTCATTTGATCCGGGAACAGGGACTGATGGTCCAGTATATGCATCAGCTGTTCAATCTGACGGAAAAATTCTAATTGGTGGTTCATTTTATACCTTTAATGGAACCACAAGAAACAATATTGCACGCCTAAATTCAGATGGAACATTGGATACTTCATTTGATCCGGGAACGGGTTTCGATGCTGCTGTTAATGTTATCAGTATTCAGTCAGATGGTAAAATTCTCGTAGGCGGGAGTTTCTGGAATTATAACGGCACAATTAAAAACTATCTTGTGAGATTAAATGAAGATGGATCTGTTGATCCATCTTTTGCAGGTTCTACAAATGGCGAAATTCATGCTATAACATTTCACCCTAATGGAAAAATCCTTATTGGAGGTAATTTTTCAGCATATAACGGTTCTGTCAGAAATAATTTTGTTTGCGTAAATCCAGATGGCTCTATTGACTGGTCTTTTAATCATTCTACTGAAGCAAACGGTATCGTTCGCTCTATTGTTGTTGATGGAAGTGGGATGATTATACTTGGAGGAGACTTTACTACATTCGACAATCAAAGCAGAAACAGAATTGTAAGGCTTTACAGTTATGGAGCTCTTGACACAGGATTTAATCCCGTTGCTGGGGCAAACAACCCTGTCTATGCATTGGCAATTCAATGGGATGGAAGAATTCTTATCGGTGGAGATTTTACAAATTATAATGGAATAGGAAGAAACCGCGTTGCACGATTATTTCAGGATTGTGGATATTCGTCCATTTCAACCGTCACAGCGTGGACAAATAATATTTGTGCTAATGATACAATCACTCTTGTTGCGCAAGGCGTCGTTGTTGGGTCAGGGGCAACATTAACCTGGTATGACGGGCCCAACGGAACAGGGAATAATTTTGGAACAGGCAATCCGAAAACATTCAATCCGACAGTCTCAACAACATATTATGCCAGGCTTGCAGGCACCTGCAATACAGTAGAAGCCTTTAAACAAATCCAGGTGAAGCCTTCATACTCTGTTAATAATTTCATAACAATCTGCCAGGGAGATTCTTATCAGATCAATAACAATGAATATACTGCAGCCGGCATTTATACGGATACTTTACTCACCATTTTAGGCTGTGATAGTATTGTGATCACAGAGCTTTCGATTGACTCTGGTTTTCAAATTATTGAATATGATACCATCTGCCAGGGAGAAACTCTTCAGTGGCAAGGTAACGACTATTCATCCCCCGGTATCTATATCGCTTCCTATCAAACTGTCAATGGTTGCGACAGTATTTTTATTCTTCATCTGTCTGAAAAGCAATGCAGCGGATTATTCTGCGACTGGCAATATTACATGCCTATTGTCATAAATAATTCACAGAACACTGATACTCTGACTGATTATACAGTATTAATTACTGTCAATACTAACAGTCTCATATCTCAGGGAAAAATAAAACCTGATGGTTCAGATTTAAGATTTTCAACCACTTTTGCAAATAATCTTGATTACTGGATTGAACCCGGGATACAGAATGAGCACGGAATGAATGATGACAGTACTCATATCTGGGTAAAAGTACCAATAATTCCTGCTTCTGAAACTCTCACTCTTTTCATGTTTTACGGAAATCCCACTGCTATTGCAAAAAGCAATATTTCAACGACGTTTTTGTTTGGGGATGATTTTGATGATAACGCCCTGAATACATTGCTTTGGGATGAAATTATTGGAAATTCAGGTCAAATGATTGAGCAAAACCAACGGCTTGAACACAATTCTCCTAAAACTTCACCAGAATCAAGTTCAGCATTGCTTTCAAAACAAACTTTTACAGGGCCCATTGTTGTTGACATGCAGTTTAAAAAAGGCGGCTACGTATACCGGGGGGCCGGTCTGAGAAATGAGTATCCGGCCAATCAGAATTCAGCATGGATAGGATGGCAGGACTGGGGGGCATTTGGACCTTCTGTTACCATTGCTGGATCACAGGTCGGAACAAACTTCAGAAGCGACACATGGAGCAGATTATATAACCCCGAGTATTATCTTACCATTTTCAGGAAGCCAGATAGTACTTTCAGGTTTATTGCAACCATTCCTTCTTTTGAGGAAGATGGCTATAAATATTGGGAACAATCTTTTCCTTCGGAAAAAATGTCTTTAGAACAACCTTTAAAAGTAGGTTCTAATGAGCATGTATGGGTAAGTGCGTCGCCATTGTGGACACGTTATGAAGACAATATCAGAGTCAGGAAATATTCTGAACCTGAGCCAATTTCTATAATATCATACGAACATACTGTAACCCCGCCTGAACAAATAATCTACGACACCATTTGTGCTGGTGATAGCATAGAATGGAGAGGCAACTTCTATTCCTCAACAGGAGCTTTCTATGACAGCTTAGTTTCAATAACCGGATGTGACAGTGTTTTAATATTACTGCTAACTGTGAATCAGCCAATCACACCAATATTTGAATCAATTGACGATTTATGTTACGGAACTACTGCAAATCCGCTCCAGTTAATATCATTAAATGGTGTTGCCGGCGCATGGACTCCGGCTTTTAACAACACTCAAACTTTGGAATACACTTTCTCACCTCTACCGAATCAATGCGCAACATACACATCTTTAATTGTGAATATAGCAGAGCAAACCAATGGAGGAACAATTTCAGGCCCTTACAATGAAATATGCAGCGGCAGCAGCATAGGTAATTTAACTGTTACAGGATATACTGGTGATATTATCGGATGGGAAAGAAGTGATGACGGTGGCTTTTACTGGATGAATCTTGGAACAACGTCACAAACTTATTCAGAAATTCCCGGCGTACCCGGAACAAGAATGTACCGAGTCATTGTACAAAACCCTCCCTGTCCTCCGGAATATTCATCAATTCTTACCATTGTCGTTAATCCGATTTTACTTCCTCTGTTTGATGAAATTGACCCGATATGTTTCGGAAATATTCTATTGCCTCTTCCTGAGGAATCTAATAATGGAATAACGGGCACCTGGGCGCCACCTTTGAACAATACTCAAACAACACAATACACTTTCACTCCCTCTCCCGGAGAATGTGCTGTTGAAAAAAATATTACAATTATTATACATCCAATTTTTGAAACAATAACAAATACCGAAATCTGTGAAGGTGACATTTACTACTGGAGAGGAAACGGATACGCGACAGCAGGAACATACAACGATTCATTGCAAACAATCAACGGATGTGACAGTGTATTTGTGCTAAATCTTACAGTCAACCCGACATACGAAGAAGAAACCCATGTGGAAATTTGTGAAGGAGAAATTTTTATATGGAGAAACCAAAATTATTCTATCGGAGGCATATATTATGACAGTTTGCTCACACAAACCGGATGTGATAGTGTATTTGTACTCAATCTCATTGTAAATGCAATATACGAAACTGTCACCAATGCATCCATTTGCGAAGGTGAGACATATGACTGGAGAGGAAATAGTTACACCACCCCTGGAACATTCAGAGATACAATGCTGTCAGTCAATGGCTGTGACAGTGTATTCGCTTTGTTTCTTGAAGTGCACCAACTGCCATACATTACTGTATCTTCCGATACTATTTGCGTCGGAGAAACGGCCAGTTTAATTGCTGATGGCGGAATTGGGTATCACTGGAGTACAGGATTTTCCTCCAATCCACTTCTTGTGAATCCAAATATTACAACAACATATACTGTCACCGGAACTGATGCAAACTTCTGCTCAAATACGGCACAGACCGTTGTGGTTGTTCATCCGCTACCTATTGACCTGCACGAAATAAAACCGACAAGATTTGCAGAAATCATTGCCGACGTAAACACAATTGTGCTTGACCATCTCAACAACAGCTCATCAGGAGATGTGCACGGGGTTCTTTCTTATGTTGAAAGTGTGTGTGGACTGAACTATGCAGGTAATTTTGATGACGGGGAATGGATCCATTATGCCTATAATGCAAACTTGAGAGATGCAGCCACTTTTGACATGTGGATTTATCCTACAGCTTACTCCACACCTCTCGCAAGTATCAACTGGAGCAATACTTCTTCATATCCCGGAAGCGGACACGTGTTTCATCTGGATATTAATGCTGAAGGCCATATCATTATGAGCAACTGGCCAGGAACAGGGTTGGGTGCACTGGAAACAAACAGTGTTGTTCCTCTCAATCAGTGGACTCATGTGGCTGTGAGCTGGGGTGACAGTACAGTGATGTACCTCAACGGCAATGTGGATAATGCCAGCGCAGGTTCGTTCAGACCTTCAGCCAATGGTCCTTATCATATTTACATTCCCAAATGGGGTAGTCCCAACGATTTGCTTATTGACGAATTCCATGTTTCAAACAAACGAAGAAGTCAAACAGAAATCAGACAGGGCTATCAGTTTATTTCGGTTTATGCAGATGATGACTCCATCTGTGCAAATACTTCTGCAAACATCGTGATTTCAAATCCCGAATCAGGAATCAGCTATCAGCTGTTAAACAATGGTGTACCATCAGGAACTGCGCAAACAGGGGGTTTTTCAGATTTAATTTTCAATACCGGGGATCTCACTTCAAGCAGTTTGGTTACTGTTGAAGCAACAAATCCGGCCACGGGGTGTAGTATTGTTCTTGACACAACCATCCTGATTACGGTTCAACCGTTGTATGAGTTCCAGGAATTTTCTGAAACCTGCGATAATGTTCCATTTGTATGGAGAGGGAACAACTATGATATGACAGGCATTTACTATGACAGTCTTATTTCCGGCTTAGGCTGTGACAGTGTTTATGTTTTAAATCTTACCGTGAATCCGGCATTTGAGTTTTTAACTAATGCTGAGATTTGTGCTGGAGAAATGTATATCTGGCGAGGCCAACAATACAATGTTACAGGGATTTATTTTGACAGCCTTCTCACTGAGCAAGGTTGTGACAGTGTGTATCGACTTGATTTGGCTTACAGGATTCCTGTTCCCGAAATATGTAACGGGATAGATGATGATTGTGACGGAATGGTTGACGAAGGTGTTCAGAATATTTATTATGCAGATAATGACGGTGATGGATACGGGACTGGTGCTCCCATTTTCAGCTGTATTCAGCCAGCGTTTACCTCTACAAACAACACTGATTGTGATGATAACGATTACACCAGGCATGAGGGAATTATTATTTATGAAGATCTTGACAATGATGGTTATCATGTTGAACCTGCTTTAACAATATGCATGGGAGACCAAATTCCGCCAGGATACAAATTATATACTCTAGGTGTTGATTGTAATGACCAAAATCCTAATATATATCCTGGTGCAACAGAAATATGTAACGGCATTGATGATGATTGTAATGGAATAGTTGATGACATTATCCAAGTAATTACATATTGCGGTTTTGGTCTATGTTCAAGTACTGGATTGAGGATATGTGTTTCCGGACAAGTGGTTAACACTTGTGTTACACAGTGGAATGAAGCGACACCTGAGATATGCAATGGAATCGATGATAACTGTGATGGCCAAATAGATGAAGGCGTTCAGAATGTATATTATGCTGACAATGATGGTGATGGATACGGAACAGGGCCTGAAATTCTTGCATGTTCCCAACCTCCGGGAACTTCAACAAACAATTTTGATTGTGATGATTCAAATTTTTATATTAATCCAGGACAATCTGAGATATGCGGTGACGCACTGGATAATGATTGCAATGGTACTGTTGATGATAAGGACCTTGATAATGACGGATATATTGATATGTCATGCGGCGGTACTGATTGCAATGATAATGACTCTACAATATATCCCGGGGCACCCGAAATTTGCGGAAACAACATTGATGACAACTGCAACGGCCAAATTGATGAATGCTATACATTAACAGTCAGTAAACAAGGAAATGGCACAGGAACTGTTTTTTCAGATCCTGCAGGAATAGATTGCGGACCAATATGTTCTTTTGCCTTTCCAGCAGGAACAATCGTTACTGTTCAGGCAACACCAGATGCAATATCAGATTTCTCAGGATGGTCAGGAGCATGTGTCGGCACAGGTTCTTGCCAGATTGAAATGAATTCAAATAAGCAAATATCTGCAACATTTACTAAAAAATATTTCAACGTTTCTGTTATGAAAACCGGAACTGGAAATGGCAATGTCGTTTCAACGCCGGCTGGAATAGATTGCGGTCAAAACTGTAACGCTTCTTTTCTCGCTCATGAGATGATAAATCTTTATGCAAATCCTCAGCCGGGGTCAGTATTTACAGGCTGGGGAGGAGATGCAGCAACATGCGGCACATCAACAGTGTGCCAATTAAATGTCATATCAAATATGATTGTTACGGCATCTTTTGATTGTCCGCTTCCGGAACCAGCAGGAACGATTTCTGGGCCTGATACTGTTTTGGCAGGCCAAACTACCGTAACTTACACTATTCCCGTGATCAATAATGCAACTTCGTACGTTTGGACATTGTCACAGGGGATAACCGGAGTGAGCAATACAAACAGCATCACAGTTGATTTTGCGCCAACTGCAACTTTGGAGAGCATTTCGGTTTGCGGAGTTAATTCCTGCGGTAACGGCATTCCTTCTGTTCTGCCGGTTTTCGTTACACTGCCCCCAAAACATATGCAGCTTAAAGTATTTCTGGAAGGATTGCTCAACTCTCATTTTCAAATGAATGAAGCAATGAACAATAATCACCAACCACAATGGGGTCAGGGAACTGCGGACATGATTACTGTGGAGCTGTATGAATCAAACAATACAATCACACCTGTTTTCACCAAAGACAGTGTTCGCCTTTTCACTGATGGATTAACTGAAACGTTTGAAATCCTTCATTTACAATCTGCAGAGTATTATATCGCAATCAAGCACCGAAACAGCATTGAAACCTGGAGTGCTATTCCTCTTTCCTTTTCACAACCTGATACCCTTTTCTATGATTTTACAGATTCTGCAACAAAGGCTTATATGAACAACATGAAATCTTTTCCGGGCAGTGTCTTTGCTATCTTCGGAGGTGATGTAAATCAGGATGGAATAGTAGATGCATCTGACATGTCATTGGTTGACAATGCTGTTACGTTATTTATGACTGGATATATCGAACAGGACATAAATGGTGATGGGTTAATTGACGGATCTGATATGGCGCTGACAGATAATAACTCAACAAACTTTGTTCAACGTCTTACACCTTAATTTGACTCAGTATCTTTCTGAATGCCAATAATATCCTGAGTATCAACGAGGAATTTGCCAAGCACAAAGGCTCCTGAAGCTGAAAAAACATGCCATAACCAATGTGTTCCAGCGCTGAACAACTGCCGGTCGAAATCATCATACCATCTGAAGAAAAGTGATAACGCAAAAAGAAAAGCCGATAAGCACAATAACAGAAAACCATTATAGTCTACTTTCTTCAACAAAAGATAAGCCGGAATGAAAATATACACTCCTGTCAGAAAATAAGAGATATTGATTGCTGTCTGCAGTTCAAAAAAAGCAAATCCTGAATACCTCAGAAAGATGAATGATCCAAGAAAAATAATTGCAATTATTTTATTTCTGTAGGCAAGCCAATAAAACCATGCACCTATAGATAGTGTTAAAACAAATATTGGAGCCACATCAAGCCACATAAACATATCGGAAGATCTGAATGCATGATAAAGCGTACTTCCGATTCCTCCAACAAACAAAAGTGGAGAAGCAAAATAAATTACAAAAGGATATTTTGAATATTTTGGATACAATTTCACAAGAAACCAGACAACAGGAATGAGATAAACAATAGAAGAGATGGCATTCCAGGGTTCAATTATCCCTTCTCTCTGTGCAGTCTCGAAATAGACAGGACCTGAATCACGCACAAATGCGAAAATAACACCAGGAAGGAACATGTTCAGAGAGGGTGTGAAAATTTTTGT
>CAYMAZ010000011.1:0-92071 GCA_964388575.1 uncultured Bacteroidales bacterium
GAATAATCAGAGGTGCTGAAAGTTGAACGAGATCAGGTGTTCCAACAACAGACATCCTGCCTGAGCGCGGAATTCCGATAATCTTGGAGTTTGCAACCGGGGCCTTGACATCGGTGATATGAAAGCCATCCAGATTAAACTCAACAATTGATTCTCCTTTTGAGGAACTGATCAGTTGAGGGTAAAAATCAGAGGCTGTACTTTTGTTGATGGTATACCATTGGGATTGTGAAGAAAGTGATAAAAATAAAGAGGATAAAATAATTGAACTAAAGAATTTTTTCATAACAATTGATTAAATTAAATACAATTCAGACATAACCATTTGCAAAAATACTTAATATTTATAATTATTTTGCTATTCATAAGTCTGTTGTTAATGAATATTTTAAAATTTTTACTTTTTTTGTCAAATTTCTAAAAAAACGCTTTAATTTTGGTGCTTTTCATAATAGCATTCAATCACAAAAACACGTTTATGAAATTCATTTACCTTTCAACATTCATTCAGGCTATATGCATTCTGGTTACATCCCACCTTTATGCTCAGGATCTTCCACATCATATGACAGAAACAGAACGGATTTCATGGCCTGCAATGTATCAACAGGCACTACTGGACTCAAAGATAGTTGCACCACCACCTGGACCAGTTCGTGCTCCCGGAGAATGGGAAGAGTTGCAGGCTTTATCTATTACGTGGACTTCTTATACTTCCATCCTGAGAGAAGTTGTCAGGCATGCTCAGACGGAATGTAAAGTCATAATCAACTGTACTGATTCAAATTCTGTTAAAACGTACCTTACAAGCGGCAATGTGCCCCTTACTTCAAACCTCATTTTCAACATAGTTCCATTTAATTCAGTTTGGATAAGAGATTACGGGTCACAATCCGTATATCAGAATGATGTTGCAGATTTATTTCTGATAGACTGGAAATACAACAGGCTAAACCGTCCTCTGGACGATGCCTTGCCAGCAACGCATGCCAATCTTCTTGGATTGCCATTTTATGAAATGAATGCCACTCCCTATCTGCTTGTTGCAACAGGGGGAAATCTGATGCACGACGGTTTCGGAACAGCAATGTCATCAAAACTAATACTTGATGAAAATCCGTCTCTTTCAGAGAGTCAAATAAACACTCTAGCATCTCAATTTTGGGGAACATCCAGATACATAAAATTTGATGTATTACCCTATGACGGGATACACCATATTGACATGCACATGAAACTTCTTGATGAAGAAACCATTCTTTTTGGGGAGTATCCAACAGGAATCTCAGATGGTCCACAGATTGAGGCCAATCTGCAGTATCTGCTGGCAAACTACAATTCTGTATTCGGAACTCCCTATAAAATTGTCAGAATTCCCATGCCATCAAATGCAGCAGGAACAAGTTGGCCAAGTACAGGCGCTTATTACCGGACATACACAAACGGAGTATTTGTAAATAAAACATTTATATATCCTACATATTACGAGAAATATGACACCACTGCAACCAGAATCTATTCAGAAGCGTTACCGGGTTACAAACTTGTCGGAATTGACAGTGATGACGGAAGCAGCCCCATAATCAGTGCAAGTGGATCAATCCATTGTATAACCAATAATATACATGTTCAGGATCCATTGCTGATTTCACATAAAAGACTTGAAAACACAGATTCTGTCGGCCCCTATCAGGTGCAAGCCAGAATTCAACACCGGACAGGCATCATGTCGGCAACTTTGTATCATACAATAGACACGAGTCTTGCATTCTCATCAGTTCCAATGACACTTGCTGATTCCTTAAGCAATATCTGGACAGGAAATATTTCCACATACCCTGCAGGAGCAACAGTATATTATTATATCGGAGCAACATCAGTTTCAAATAAAACACAGGTCAGGCCGATCACTGCTCCTGACGGTTTCTGGAAATTTACTATTTCTGTTCTGGCAGGACTTGAGGATAATCAAGAGATTGAAACACACATCTCACTCAAAAATCCTTTTCCGAATCCTGCAAGAGCAATAACATGTATACCCATAGAATCTTCGGGGCATTTTCAATGCAGTATCGGGCTCTACGACATCAACGGCAGAAAGGTTGAACCAATATTTGAAGGGCAACTGAAACCCGGCCCCAATTATTTCTTTTTCAACGCCACTCATATGGATTCGGGAGTATATCTCATCAGATTAGAAAGTGACCATATTACAGAAACCAAAAAAATCATTGTATATGGTTACTAAATAATTTTATCAATGGTAAGCAACCCTGAAAAATCCCTATAGGAATGCATGCTTTGATAAATTGCTACGGAAAATTAAAATTTTTCAAACATAATTTGTTAATTCAAAAAATGTTTGTAATTTTGCAACCCATTTAAATCAGGAAAGGATATTTGTCATGGATACATTAAGTTACAAAACAGTTTCAGCAAACAATCAGACAGTAAATAAAGAATGGTTGATAATTGATGCAGAAGGTCAGACTTTAGGTCGTTTTGCATCAAGAGTGGCCTTCATACTCAGAGGCAAACACAAGACCAATTTCACTCCACATGTTGATTGCGGTGACAATGTGATCATCATAAATGCTGATAAAGTGAAACTTACAGGAAATAAAATAAATCAAAAAACATATATTCGTCATACCGGTTATCCCGGAGGACAACGTGAACGCACAGTTCAGGAAATGTTTACAAGATTTCCTGAAAGAGTTGTTGAGATGGCAGTTAAGCGTATGTTGCCAAAAAACAAGCTCGGAAGTGAGCTTTACAGAAATCTGTATGTATATTCAGGAACTGCGCACAAGCACGAAGCACAACAACCCAAGACATTTGACATCAAAAACATTAAATAAACTTTCCCAGCATGAACGTTATCAATAAAATTGGAAGAAGAAAAAAGGCAATTGCACGTATATATATGACTCCCGGCAATGGAAATATTGTTGTAAACGGGCGAGACATGGAAAAATACTTTACGACAGAAACTTTAAAGTATGTAGTAAATCAACCATTTGCGCTCACCGATACTACAGGAAAATATGACATTAAAGTTAACCTTGACGGAGGTGGTATTGCAGGACAGGCAGAAGCATTACGGCTTGCAATTTCACGTGCACTTGTTGAGATTGATGCTGAAAACAGATTGCGTTTAAAGCCCCACGGATTGCTTCGTCGTGATCCCAGGATGGTTGAAAGAAAAAAACCGGGAAGACCCAAAGCCAGAAAAAGGTTTCAGTTTTCAAAGCGTTAAGATTTCTTTCCGGAACGTGTTTAGTATCCAAATCTTCAGGACCACATTGGTGCTACCTCAAGATTGAATTCAGTGAATGTAAACATAAATTATAAATAATGAAACAATTAACTTTCGAACAATTACTTGATGCAGGTTGCCACTTTGGTCACCTTAAAAGAAAATGGAATCCGAATATGGCTCCTTATATTTTTATGGAGCGAAACGGAATTCATGTCATTGATCTTTACAAAACAATTGCAAAGCTTGAAGAAGCTGCCAATGCAATTAAACAGGTTGCCAAATCAAACAAAAAAATACTGTTCATCGGCACCAAAAAACAAGCAAAGGAACTCGTCGCCAATGCTAGTAAAAATGCTGGCATGCCATATGTAGTAGAGCGCTGGCCTGGTGGTCTTCTTACAAATTTTGCTACCATTCGCAAGTCTGTCAAGAAAATGACGAATATTGACAAAATGATGGAAGATCCCTCATTTACCAATATATCAAAAAGGGAAAGACTTCAACTTGCCCGAGAACGTGCAAAACTTGAAAAGAATCTTGGAAGTATTTCAGATCTTACCAAAATTCCTGCTGCACTGTTTATTGTTGACATTAATAAAGAACACATTGCTGTTGCTGAAGCACGTAAACTGAATATTCCTACATTTGCCATTGTTGATACCAACACAAATCCTTTGCTGATTGATTTTCCAATTCCTGCAAATGATGATGCTGCAAAATCCATCGGGTTAATTCTGGATTATATTAGTGATGCCGTTGTTGAAGGCCTTGAAGAAAGAAAAGCAGAAAAAGATTACAGCGAATATGTTGAAGAAGAAACTGATGACAACTCTGTTTCCATCCCGGAAGTTGATGAAGATGCGATTATTGAAAAGCATATAGCAACAAAACCAGCCGGTAAGGAGATCAAGCTGGATATTGATGATGATGAAAGTTCCAAAACGGCTAAAAAAGTTACAAAAAAGAAATAAATAACATTTTAAATTAAGTAGACTATGGCGAATATAACAGCGCAAGATATAAATAAACTCCGCAAAATGACAGGAGTTGGTATGATGGATTGCAAACAGGCACTTACAGAAGCTGAAGGTGATTTTGACAAAGCAATAGAAATTCTGCGTAAAAAAGGACAAAAAGTTGCAAGCAAACGTGCTGACAGAGAGACATCAGAAGGAATTGCAATTGCCAGGACAACAGACGACAATACTTTTGGTATTGCTTTTGTCCTCACCTGTGAAACAGATTTTGTTGCAAAGGGTGATGATTTCGTAAAAGCAGCTAATGACATTATGAATGTAGCCATGAATGGTAAATTTAAAACCATTGAAGATCTGAATGCAGCAAAACTTCTCAATGAGAACAAAACTGTCGGAGAACTCATCAATGATCTGCTTGGAAAAATTCAGGAAAAGATTGAAATTGCTGCATACACAATTCACGAGGCACCTTTTGTAATGGATTATACACACCACAACAAAAAGATTTCCACACTTGTCAGTTTTAACAAGCAGGTCAGTGGAATTATCGAGGCTGGAAAGGATATTGCAATGCAAATAGCTGCAATGGCTCCTGTTTCTATTGATGAAACTTCAGTTTCATCTGAAATCATTGAAAAAGAGCTTGACATTGCACGTGACCAGGTTCGTCAGGAAGGCAAACCGGAAGAAATGGTAGAAAAAATCGCTCAGGGAAAACTGAACAAATTTTTCAAGGAAAACACATTAATGAGTCAGGCATTTATTAAAGACGGAAACATGAATGTGAAATCATATCTGGAATCCATTGACAAAGAACTTAATGTCTTATCATTCAACAGATTAACAGTGTCCTAAAAATTCTTTAAAAGCTGTAATAAAAAAGCCCTGTCTGAAAATACAGGGCTTTTTTTGTTTCTGAAAAATACATACATATCTTTTTTGTAATTTTACAGCCAAAGAATGACATATGAAATACAAAAGAATACTATTAAAATTAAGCGGTGAATCACTGATGGGAAATCAGGCATACGGCATATCTGCCGATCAGCTCAGATATTATGCAGAAGAAATTCAGAGTATCGTTCGGAATGGGATTCAGGTCGGTATTGTTATTGGTGGCGGTAATATTTTCAGGGGTATTCAGGGGTCAGAAAAGGGATTTGACAGGATTGACGGAGATTATCTTGGAATGCTTGCAACAATCATGAACAGTCTTGCTTTAAAATCCGAACTGGAAAAGCAACACATTAAAACTATCGTCTTTTCGGGACTTGAAATACAACCACTCTGCAGCAAGATGCATTCTTCAACAGCACAACATTTTATTGATCAGGGCTATGTTGCAATCATTGCAGGTGGAACAGGAAATCCTTTCTTCACCACAGACAGTGCAGCAGCGTTGAGAGCTCTTGAAATTCATTCTGAAATCCTGCTCAAAGGTACCCGCGTTGACGGAGTCTACAGTGCAGACCCTGAAAAACATGCAGATGCTGTAAAATATGAAAAACTTCAATTTGATGAAGCGTATGAAAAAGGCTTAAACATCATGGATCTAACAGCATTTACTTTATGCAGGGAAAACAAATTACCCGTCATTGTTTTTGACATAAACACAAAAGGCAATCTGTTAAAAATTATGAACGGTGAAAAAATTGGGACACTGATCTCATAATTTCAAACTTCAAAAATTTCGTATTTTTGCAAAATCTAAAGAAATACAATGGACACCAACCCATTTGAATACAAATACCATGAACAGTTAAGGGAAAAAGCACGTTCAATCGTCAATTTCAAGATGCACAGAACAGTGTTTTTACTAGCCAATATTTTAATCTGGCTCGTCAATATGTTTTTATATTTTGCATTTCAACTCACATGGGTTTGGGCAATTTTTCCCACCTCAATCTGGGCTGTTATACTGATTTTTCATTATTTCTGGGTCTTTAAATGGAACAACGACAGGATTGAAAATGAATATCAGAAACTTTTAAGAAAAGGAAGCAAAACTGACAAAATATTGAAGGATTCTTCGACAGCAAACAACCAAACAAAATAAAAAATTAAAATTCATACCATATGACAGACGACTCAATACTCCTTTTGGAAGAAACAGAAGAGCAGATGCAGCAGGCATTTGCCTATCTGGAAAAAGAACTTCTGAAAATCAGGGCAGGAAAAGCATCACCTCAGATTCTGGAAGATATTAAAATTGATTATTACGGCACAATGACTCCGCTCAATCAAACAGCAAATATCAATACTCCGGATGCACGGACAATCGTTATTCAAGCCTGGGACAAGAGTATTCTTGGTGTGATTGAAAAAGCCATTCTTGCAGCGAATCTGGGATTTACACCTATGAACAACGGTGAGGTACTAAGAATCAACATCCCTCCTATCACAGAAGAAAGGAGAAAAGAACTTGTCAAGAAGGCCAAGCAAGAAGCAGAAAATGCCCGAATTGCGATCAGGAATCTCAGGCGTAGTGCAAATGAGAAAGCCAAGAAACTTGAAAAAGATGGTGTTCCTGAAGATGAAGTAAAGTTACTTGAAAAAGAAATTCAGGACTTGACTGACAAGTGTATAGAAAAGGTTGATAAACTGGTTGAAGGTAAGGAAAAAGAAATTCTTACCATTTAATTACAGGACTGAAGTTCAGAGTGATTCCAGTCGTTTACACTGGAATGACAGGATTGTTTAAAACATATCATCCTCATTCATTTCATCATCCGAACGTGTTCTTCTTCTTTCAGCCTGTCCATTCTTCGCATTCATTTGCCAGGTGATTCCAACAGTGATAACTCTTGATTGCCATTTTCTATTCACATCAAATTTGAAGGTTTCATCCTGCATGGAAACACCAAATTTCATGGTGTTAAAGATATCTCTGACATTCAGATTAACAGTGAGTTTATTCTGGATTGCCTGATATCGCAGTCCGGCATTCATAAAATACATTGCATTACGTTTGCCCTGCAGCATAACTCTTGGACCACGATACATTGCATTCAACTGAAGATCAAGAGCTTTGGTCAGTTTCATAGTAGAGTTCAGATTTCCGCTGTAAGAAAAGTCGTCTGCTGTCAAATCTGTATCCAGATTTTCTCCGTTTATCATTGTTCTGAACAAACTCCCGCTTAAATTGAGCTTCCACCACTTAGTTATGGTTTGATTTACAATGAGTTCCAAGCCAAAAGCATCGGCACTGGCAATATTTTCATAGGTAGCCAAAGACATTGTGTCCTGATATGTAACTCTGAAACGGGAAATAAGATCAACTGTTCTTTTATAAAATACACTTGGCATCAGGCTTGTATTCTTCCATATTTTCATATATCCCAACTCCAGTGAATGAATATATTCAGGATTGAGATAAGGATTACCCCCCCTCAGGTTCGGTGAGTTTGTATAGTCAATAAAAGGACTTAACGAATGGAAACTTGGTCTGTTTACACGTTTACTATATGTAAGCTGTACTTCTTCTCCATCCTTTATCTTTCGGGAAATTGCAGCAGTTGGATATAAACTGTAATAGTCGTTAAGAATGACAGGTTCATTATTTACCTGTGGTTTTGCCTGCGCATATTCAAAACGCAGACCTGCTGAGTAGCTCCATTGATCATTGAAAGTCTGCGAAAAATTTGCATAAACAGCATAAACATCTTCATCAAAAGAAAACACATTACTTCTGAGTGTATCAAACAATAAGTTCTCATAGGACGAATACCCAGAAAAATAAGCATTATCACTTGTCATAGTTCTGAGAGTTACATGAGTTCCAGTTTCCAGTTTGGCATTTTCGCCAATTGGATGAGTATAATCGATTTTGCCGAGTATGGTTGAGTTGATTGAGTTTGAGTTTATATCTTCAAGCCATTGATCAACAGAGTCTATTGCAACCCAGTTTTCATTGAAATAACTCCTGCTTTGTTCCGTTAAGCTTTGAAAATTGCCCCAGGAATAATTAAGATCAACCTGAAGAAATTGTTTGGGATTGTCAAATTTCAGATTATAATAAAGATTGCTATTCAGCATATTGTGAGAAAATTCAGAGGTGTTATCATTTCTGAAATTTCTTAGAAAGCTGAGGGCATAATCTTTTTCTGTATTTGTGTTAAAAGATTCAGAATTTGAGCTTCTGATATTTCCGTTTACTGATATTCCAACGGTAGTTCTGGGATTTATAAAATAATCAGCACCAAGCTTAAATGAATGCCCCATTGAACGAGATTCATTTTCAGAAATTTGTTCCTGTAGATAAACAGGATAATTTGAGTTATAGCTATATCTGGTAGTCTGACCTTCTCCCTTTCTACGGTCACTTCTCAGATCATAATTTGCATAAAGATTAACTTTCTCCAGACCATGTGATACAGCAATATTTCCGGAATATCCCAATTTTGAATTTGCGTTGACAGAAGCAATGACAGAAGTATTTTGTTCCTTTCTTTTTTTAAGAACGATATTAATAATTCCAGATGTTCCTTCAGGATCATATTTTGCAGAAGGATTTGTAATCAATTCAATTGTAGAAATCATGTCAGCCGGAATCTGATCCAGCACAGCTTTTCTGGAACCAGCAAAATTGGCTGGACGTCCGTCTATAAGTATGGTAACATTCTCTGAACCTCTGTAACTTACATTTCCATCCATATCCACAGTTACAGACGGGACAGTTTCGAGAACATCAATTGCAGTACCGCCTGCAATTGTCACATTGCTCTCAATATTGACGACCTTTCTGTCAAGATTCATTTCAACAAATGGTTTTTCACCAACAATTTCAACTGCATTAAGTGAAGCAGATGATAAAGTAATGTGTATTTTTCCCACATCCACAACATCTCCGGACTGCTGTGAAACAGTAAAAGGTCCGCATTCTTTGGTGTGATAACCCACAAATGTAACTCTGAGCATATATTTACCTGGTGTGATCTGTGGAATTGAAAACAATCCACGTGTATTTGTAATTGCCCCACTCACCAGCATTGAGTCTCTCATTCTGAAAGCTGCCACACTTGCAAATTCAAGTGGATGTCCGGAAAGAGAGTCTAGAACATGCCCTCTGATGGTTTTACTTGCCGGTGAATGATTAGCTTGTTGTTGTTGAGCTGAAAGTGTCAGATTAATTAACAGTAAAAGACAACTGAGTATCAAAGTGTACGTGAGTTTCATATTTAAGAAAATTTTCATATTGTTATAATGTACCCATTAGACAGAAAACAACAATAAAACTTGCGAAAAATGTGAAATATTTTAAAAAAATATGTTTTGGATGTTAGTGACACTTGCAATCAGGGTGTATACCCAATACATAGTTATTAATAACTTCAAGTTGTTGTGCGGTTTCAGCCCCGGCAAAACCTTTCAGATCATTATAAGTCACAGTTTTAATATAATCTTCTGTGAACCGACATGCAAGAGGAAGATAAGACCAATGCCATGGTTCATCTTCATAACCAGTTAATCGTTCAATTCCTTTCATTTTATATGGCTGACAAAAACCAAAACGAGCTGCATTATCTTTCAGCCACTGATATTCCTTCACTCCTTTACCTTTCTGGAAATATTCCGGAGATACGCTGTTTATGTCAATATCAGTTCCCCAGTGATGCCTTGATGTTCCGGGCATAGACGAATAGGTCAGGATTTTTTCAGCACGCATCACTGGATCAGCACATGTTTTGCTTAAATTACTTCCTTCAACAAGAGTAACGCCCTTCCATTTATTCTCCCATATTTGTTTTTGTCTATCAAAACTGCGGGTTGCGGAAACGATATACAACCTCACACCATCTTTCATTGCAGCTTCATGCATCTTCTTAAATGCATCAAAGGTTTCATTGTGCAGATACATGCCCTGTTTAAATGTATAGGGTGTTTTTGCTTCGGTATAATCAGGTTGTTGAGCAGGATCAAACTGTCCAAGCAGAATTTTTTTTTCTGTTTGTTTCATAACTGTATCATCATTGTGAAATGAAAATCCGTTTAAAAATATCAAAAAAAAGAAAGGGTATAAAATCGTATTCATTTTCTGTTCATTACTTTAAATGCTGCATGATATATGGATTTCGGGTCAAGTTTATATTTTTCCATAAGTTCTTCAGGCCTTCCGGATTCACCAAACGTATCATGCACACCAATAAATTCAACCGGAACAGGTTTGTTTACAGATAACAACTCTGAGACAGCTGATCCCAGGCCACCTGCGATCTGATGTTCTTCACAGGTCACAACGGCCCTGCAATGTTCAGCAGCATTCAATATCAATTCATTGTCAAGTGGTTTGATTGTGTGTATGTTGATAACCATGGCATCAATATCTTTCTTCTTCAGGAGCCTCGATGCATGAAGGGCATTCCATGTTAAATGTCCTGTTGCAATAATACACACATCTGATCCTGAATTAAGTATCTGACCTTTTCCAATTTCGAAAATCTGTTCTTCTGATGAAAAATCGGGCACAGCTTCACGACCATATCTGATATAACAAGGCCCTTTAATCTGTTCAACTGCTGCAATAACTGCTTTTTCTGTTTGTGTTGCATCACATGGAGACAAAACTGTCATATTGGGCAGCACCCTCATCACAGCAATATCTTCAAGAGCCTGATGTGTTGCGCCGTCAGGACCAACGGAAACGCCAGCATGAGCCCCTCCGATAATGACGTGCAGTTTGTTATAACACACTGAAATTCTAATCTGGTCTGCACAACGAAAAGCTGAGAAAACCCCGTAGGTGGAAAAAACCGGAATTTTACCCATCAGAGCAAGACCTGAGGCCACTCCCACTGCATTTTGTTCAGCTATACCCAGAGAAATGAAACGTCCTGGAAAGTGTTCGGCAAATATATCCATTCCGACTGATGCAGTGATGTCTGTTCCAAGACACACTATATTCCTGTGTTCCAAACCGGCATGATGTAATCCTTTGGCAAATCCAGTTCTTGTGGGTAAGATGGATCTGTACTGATCAGTTTCCATTGTAATTCTTTTCAAGTTCTTCAATAAATAATATTGATTCAGCCGGCGATGGTGCTTTTCCGTGCCAGAGATGATTTCCCTCTATTGATGGCACACCCTTGCCCATTTTGGTACTGGCAATGATAACACTGGGGTTTTCTGTCAAAGTTTTACATCGGGCAAATAACTCAAGCATTTGACCGATATCATGTCCATCACAATCATAACACTCCCAGCCAAATGATTTCCATTTTTCTGATAGTGGTTCAAGCGCCATAACTTCTTCTGTTTCTCCGTCAATTTGTTTATAATTTCTGTCAACAACCGCAATCAGATTTCCAAGTTGATGAAATGAAGCAGCCATAGCAGCTTCCCACACACTTCCTTCCTGCAATTCTCCGTCTCCCAATATTGTATATATAAAAAAATTTTTCTTGTCCATTTTTGCTGCAAGAGCCATGCCAACAGATACCGAAAGGCCTTGTCCCAGACTTCCAGATGATATCTCAATTCCCGGAAGACCGTGATCCTTTGCGGGATGACCCTGTAACCTTGACCCAAGTTTTCTTAGTGTCATTAATTCGGAAGTTTCAAAATATCCTGCATGAGCAAGTGAAGCATATAATACGGGAGCAACATGACCAATTGATAATATCAGTCTGTCACGATACTCCCATTCAGGTTCATTTGGTTTATGGTTCAGAACATTGAAATACAAAACAGAAAAAATATCAGCCAGGCCGAGTGAGCCCCCCAGATGTCCTGAACCAGCCTCTGAAAGGGCAAGAATGACATTCTTCCGAATTTCAAACGCAATATGTTCAAGTTGTTCAACTGATGAGATCTTACTCATTACTACTTTTTAATTGATAAAATTACACATTTTTTTCTCACGACTAAAACTGCTTTCCTGACCAAAAGTTCTAAAGCAACACTCTGAAACTCAAAAATTGATATTTCAATAGTTATAACAGGCTTTGAAAATGCAATTCAAAATTGTCCAGCAAGTAAATTTTGTCCAATTTTTTAACGCTCTCCATTAACTGTCATTCATGATTAAGATGAGTTGTACGGAGCTCCAAAAGAAAAAAATCACATTAATGGAGTATTTTTTTTAATTTTGGCACTTCAATAAATGATCAATCATATGACACCACAAAAGAACCAGGATTCAGCATCTCAGCTTTTCAATTCGGTAACTATTCTGTATTTTTTATGGAGATGGAGAAAGTTATTAATCATCATTACATTTTCAAGTGCAATAATTTCTGCTGCTGTTTCACTGATGATCACTCCGAAATTTCAATCCAAGGTCATCATGTTTCCCACATCAACAAATTCAATTTCTAAGGCACTTATTGCAGATAATTATGGAGATAAGAAAGACATCATGGAACTTGGGGAGGAAGAGCAGGCTGAACAATTGCTTCAAGTTCTTCATTCTAGTCTGATCAGAGACAAAGTTGTTGAAAAGTTTGATTTATACACCCATTATAAAATTGACCCAAAGTCAAAATACAGACAAACAAAACTTATACAACAATATAACAGCAATATTAAATTTACAAGAACAAAATACATGGCTGTTGAGATTTCTGTTATGGACAAAGATCCTCAAATGGCTGCTGATATTGCAAACACAATTTCTTCATTGCTTGATTCAGTCATGAGTGACATGCAAAAGGAACGTTCAATAAAAGCTTTTCAGATTGTAGAACAAACTTATTCAAAACTGAACAATGATATCAATAAAATGGAAGATTCGCTGGCCTGGCTCAGATCAAAAGGGGTATTTGATTATGAATCCCAATCAGAGCGTATTTTTGAAACTCTTTCGAAAGAAGTTGCAAGGGGAAATACTCCGGGGATAAAAGCATTACAGTCAGAACTGGATACTCTTGCAAAATATGGCGGAGCTTATGTTTCACTGCGTGATGCTCTTGAACATGAAAAAAAACAACTCGTGACAATCAAGTTGAAATATGAAGAGGCAAAAATTGATGCTGAAGAATTTATTCCGCATAAATTTATCGTTGACAGAGCCTATAAGGCTGAAAAAAAATCATATCCTGTTCGATGGCTAATTGTAATTGTATCAACATTCTCTACGTTCTTTCTTGCACTTATTGGTATCATTATTTTTGAGAATATTAAAAAATTCAGGAGTCTGGAATAATTCTTAAATATGGCTAAATCAGGAGAGAATTTTTTGAGTATCATATTCAGGTGGAAAAAAACACTGCTTATTGTTTTTATAATCAGTGTCTTAATTTCAATTGTATTTTCAGGAAACAAATTTATTAAGCCACTCTACAGGTCAACTGCTATCATCTACCCGATCAATATGTTCAGCTATTCTGAGGAATCAGAAACAGAGCAAATGTTACAACTTTTAACTTCCAGGGACCTCTCCTTTGAAGTTATTGATTCTCTTGACTTATACTCTCATTACAACATTCAAAAAGGTGCTCTTTATACCAATGAAAAAGTTTTGAAGAAATTTGATAACCGCGTATCAATCAAACGAACACCCTATGATGCTGTGAAAATTGATGTTTACGACAGGTCACCTGAAGTAGCCTATCAAATTGCTGATTTGATCATTCACACATTCAATAAATTCTCACTGGAACTGATGAGAAAAAAGGCCCGTGATGTGCTTGAAATTAAGGAAAAACTGTATACTGACAAATTAGTTGAGGTGGATTCACTGAAATTGATGGTTGATTCACTTATCAGAAATTCAGGACTTGCAGAATACAACATACTGAGGGAATCTATGCGCGGTAATTTCCAGTATTTGCATAAAAAGGGAAATCCAAATTATTCAGACAATGCATTTTCCGAGAAGACTCTTGATCTGTTTTACTACCAACGCATCCTTGAAAATGAACTTTCTATCCTTATAAAATATAAAAATGATTATGAAATCGCATTATCAGATGTCAGCAAGACCCTTATTTTCACAGATGTGATTTCTGCTCCGGCTGTTTCACATAAAAAAGCACATCCAACCAGAATTATAATAATTTTATCCAGTATTTTCACTATACTATTTCTAGCTCTGGCAATAATTTTATTTTTCGAAAGACCCGAATCTGACCCAACGAAATTATGAAATTCAAAATCTTTAATTATCCGTTGAGTGACAAAACAATACAGATCATTATCGTTGTATTGAGTTTTTTATTTCTAGCCATAAATATTACACTTATTGCAAATCGTGAGTTTTATTATTTTGCAATCATTCCTTTCTTACTCATTCTGGCATATTTTTATTTTACTTCACTTGATCTTGTATTTTTCTTTACTATTTTTCTTACACCGTTGTCTTTTACGATTGTTGCTGAAGATTTTAATCTTGGAATCAGCCTTCCGGCAGAACCACTTCTCTTTGGGATTATGATCTTTTTTATTTTCAAATTACTTTATCAGAAATTACTCACAAGAAGTATTCTGATACACCCTGTGAGTATGTTTATTTTCATTCAGGTGATCTGGATGTTTATCTCAACCTTAACAAGTCAGATTCCCTTTGTTTCATATAAATATTTGCTGATGCAACTATGGTTCATTATTCCCGTTTATTTTTTTGGTCAGCTCATTTTTTCAGATAAAAAGAAAATATATCAATTTTTTATTTTACTGGTCATCTCCATTTCCATCACAGTAATCTATACAACCGTACATCATGCGTTGAATGATTTCGGAGATAAGGCGGGGAATTGGGTAATGCAACCATTTTTCAACGACCACACTGCTTATGGTGCTGTTCTGGCAATGATATTTCCTGTTATTTTTGGAATGGCCTTCCGTAGTACGCTTGGAAGATTCACGAGAATATATCTGTTTATTGCTTCAATGTTACTATTATTGGGAATATTTTTATCTTTCAGCAGAGCAACCTGGCTGAGCCTGATTCTTGCGCTCGCATTTTATTTGGTTCTGGAATTTAAAATTAAATTCAGATGGATTTTCCTGTCTGTAATCTTCATTGCTGGTTTATTTTTCCTTAACTACAATAGCATCATGATGCGACTTGAAAAAAACCGTCAGGATTCTTCAGCTCACTTCGTAGAACATGTTCAGTCCATTTCAAACATCAAAACTGACGCATCAAATCTGGAGCGAATCAACAGGTGGAAAGCTGCCATGCGCATGTTTGAAGAATATCCATTTTTCGGAACCGGACCAGGAACGTATCAGTTTCTGTATGCGCCCTATCAGAAGGCAAAAGACCGAACCATTATAAGTACCAATGCCGGAAATATGGGCAATGCACACAGTGAATATATTACTCCACTGGTAGAAAGGGGGGTGTTTGGTCTTGTGTTTTTCCTTTGCATCATCATCTCTGTATACATTACTGGAATAAAGACTTACAAGCGAATCAAAGACAAGGAGTTGAAGATGATTATTGCAGTTATCTTAACGGGAATGTTTTCCTATCTGATGCATGGTTTTATGAACAATTTCCTTGATACTGAAAAAGCCTCTGTAATATTTTGGGGATTCATTGCAATCATCGTCAAATTATCAATTGACTCAAAAAAGGAAGAATCAATTCATGAAAATAATCAGGCTCTGCCTGATTGAAATTGATATTAAAGCTTACTGAGTTTTTCAAGTTTATCCACCAACTCCGGCAGACGTTTCATTAAAGCAATTTCTTTCATTTTATCAACTGCTTCACGCACCGGGCTTCCAAAATAAGTTTTACCACCTTCTATTGATTTGGCAACACCACTCTGACCCAATACAACGGCACCCTTGCCGATAGTCAGATCCTTCTGCACGCCAACCTGGCCCCAAAGGATCACATCATCCTCGAGATTGACAACACCTGCAATCCCAACCTGTGAGGAAATCAGACAATTTTTTCCGATAACTGTATCATGTCCAACCTGAATATGATTATCCAGTTTTGATCCCCATCCAATGATTGTGTCACTGCTAACACCCCGGTCAATCGTACAACATGAACCGATTTCAACATAATCTTCAATAACTACACGTCCACATCCTTCAAGTTTATCATAACGGTCAGGACGACGCTTAAAATAAAACGCCTCACCACCGATTACTGAATTGGAATTTATGATTACATTATCTCCGATGACTGAATAATCATTGATACTTACATGTGAATGAATGATACAGTTTTTGCCGATCTTCACGTGATTGCCGACAAAGACAAAAGGTTGAATAACTGTTCCTTCTCCAATTTCAGCTGTTGCAGCGATCTCAGCAGTTGCAGGAATGAACGGACTGAAATGTTTCACAAGTTTAACATAGTCACGAAAGGGATCGTCTGAAAATATCAATGCTTTGCCTGCAGGGCATTCCACATCACGCTGATTAATAATGATTGTTGTTGCTCTGGATTCAAGGGCAGTCTTATAATATTTGTAATGATCAACAAATGTGATATCTCCGGGTTCAACGCGGTGAATTTCATTGATTCCTGAAATAATATGATTTTCTGCTCCGATAAAATCATCTATGCCTATAATAGCTGCTATTTCTTTTAAAGTATGCTCCTTTTTCAATCGCATGTGGAAATGTTATTAGTCCTTAACTCGTTCTGAATAATCACCGGTTCGTGTATCAACTCTGATTTTCTCACCTTCTGAGACAAACAGGGGGATATTGACTTGTGCACCTGTTTCTACTGTTGCAGGTTTCAATGTGTTCGTTGCAGTATCACCCTTAACACCCGGTTCTGTATAGGTGATAAGTAAATCAACAAAAGGAGGTAATTCACAATTTAAGGGTGATTCTGTGTCAGCATGAAACACAATTTCTACTTCCTGAGCCTCCTTCAAAAATTGCGGTGCATTAATAATTTCTTCAGGAATACTAACTTGCTCAAATGTATTAACATGCATAAAATGATACCCGGATTCATCTTTATATAAATACTGATATGGTCTGCGCTCTACTCTCTGAATGTTTATCTTGGACCCGGATGGAAATGTATTGCTCAGCACTTTTCCGGTCCGGAGATTCTTCATTTTCGTTCTGACAAAAGCGGCACCCTTCCCAGGTTTAACATGCTGGAATTCAGTAATAACATATAGATCTCCGTTAAACTCTAAACACAAACCATTTCTTATCTCTGCAGTTGTTGCCATTTCTCAAAATTTTGCGTGCAAAGTTACATAAAAAATGTATACTCTTTGTATTATTATTTTTTTTACAATTTATCCTATTATCTGCCCTGCAAATGGTTAAACAAAAATTCCGTCATTCGGGTATATAAATGCAATCGTGTATATCCACCATAGATTCCATGATTTTTATTGGGATAAATATACATGTCAAACTGTTTGTTCGCATTGACCAGTGCATTTACAAACTCATGTGTATTCTGCACATGAACATTGTCATCAGCATCACCATGAACAATTAAAAATGGACCTTTAAGTTTCTTTGTATAAAATACAGGAGAATTTTTGTCGTACCCATCTGGATTCTCTTCAGGAGTACGCATAAACCGTTCTGTATATATATTATCATAATATCTCCAATTCGTTACAGGAGCAACAGCAATTCCTGCCTTAAAAACATCAGATCCTTTTGTCATACAAAGAGATGACATATAACCACCGTAACTCCATCCAAAGATTCCGATATTATTTTTGTCTACATAGGGCAATGTGCCGAGATATTTTGCCGCTTCTACCTGGTCTTCGGTTTCTAGTTTTCCCAGCTGCATATAGGTGCATTTCTTAAACTCTTCACCCCTGGCTCCAGTACCTCTGTTGTCTACTGAAACGACAATGAATCCGTTCTGCACAAGCATCTGATGCCAGATAAAATCGTACCAACCCCAATTATTATTCACAGTTTGTGAGCCGGGACCACCATACACATGCATCAGTACAGGATATTTCCTGTCCTTTTCCAATTGTTCCGGCTTCATGATCCATCCGTGCAACTCAATATCTTGTAAAGTTGTAAAAGTAAAAAACGTTTTTTTTACAAATTGATATTTTTCAGTTGCTTCAATAAGATCTTTGTTGTTTTCAAGTTCGACCAGCATTTTGGGTCTTGTGTTATAAATCGCATATTGTGGGGGGGTGTTTGCATCTTCAAATGTTAAAATAAAGTAACTTGAATTATTACTGAAACTTGCATTATAAGTTCCCTGTTTTTCAAAGAGTTTTTTTCTGGAAGAACCATCAAAACCAACACTGTAAAGCATTGCATTCACAGGTCCGTCTTCTGATGATGTATAATACACAAGCCTATTGGTTTCATCAATATGTACAAGAGACAGAACATCAAACTGTCCGCTTGTAATTTGTTTCAATTCATTTCCGTTGATATCAGATAGATAAATATGATTAAATCCATCCTTTTCTGAAGTAAAAATAAACTCTTTGCCATTTTTCAGAAAAGTAAGATTGTCTGTAATATCAATATAATAGTTGTTTGTTTCGGTATATATTACACGTGAACTGCCTGTTGCGGGTTCGGCATAGAGAATCTCCAGTTTGTTTTGCAAACGGTTTAATCTCTGAATCCACATCACATCTGAATTTGCTGTCCATCCCATTCTTGGAATATATTGATCGGGTTCAGGGCCAACATCAATCTTTACATGACGGTCAAGATCCTGATGATATACCCAAAGTTCCACCAGAGAATTGTCTTCTCCCGCTTTTGGATATTTAAAAGTATACAGCTCAGGATATTCTTCTCCAAGGTAATTCATAAGTGTAAATTCTTTCACATCGGATTCATCGAACTTATAATAGGCAATTTTTTTACCATCGGGAGACCACTGATACCCTTTTGAGAACCCAAACTCTTCCTCATATACCCAATCAGGGGCTCCGTTAATGATCCTGTTAAACTCTCCGTCGGAAGTTATTTGCCTTTCATCCCATGTAGACAAGTCAGTTATAAATAAATTGTTATCCCTTACAAAAGCAACATGTTTGCCATTCGGAGAAATTTCGGCAAGCATCTGTTTTCCATTTTCTGACACGGGCTTCAGCTGTTTGGTTTTAAGATTATAGATGTAATAATCGGCAACAAATGAATGTCTGTAAATCATATCAATTCCTGAAGTAATCAGAACAAGGCTCTCATCTAATGAAAACTGATAATCATCAATATCAACAGGATAATTTTCATTCTTCAGCATAAACTCACTACCACTCAGTACTACGCCTGTTTCTTTTCCGTTTTTGTAATTGAACCGGACAATCCTATTGCCTTTAAGTATGGTATAGGACTCTCCGTCATTCATACTTCTGATTTCATCTATTCTGTTGGGCAGAAATGTTCTGGATGCCCATATATCATTGAGTGTCAGCTTTGTTGTCTGTGCATGAACACCAACAAAGAAAAATAAAAGGAATGTAACAACTGAAATTCTTCTCATTATAGTTTGTTTTTAAATGTGTATTAATCTTATTTAAAAAAAACGGTTACTCAAGAGAGCAACCGTCTGAATTGATATTATCAAAAATTACTTGATTTCTGAATCAGGTTTTTTTGGTTTTGCAATGGTATCTCGCATTTGAGTATCTGCCTGAATGTTCTGCATTTTATAATAATCCATAATCCCAAGATTACCAGCTCTGAATGCTTCTGCCATTGCTTTAGGCACCTCTGCTTCTGCTTCAATAACTTTTGCACGGGCTTCCTGTGCTTTAGCCTTCATTTCCTGTTCTAGAGCAACGGCCATTGCACGACGTTCTTCAGCTTTTGCCTGTGCAATTTTCTTGTCCGCTTCTGCCTGATCCATCTGAAGTTCTGCTCCGATATTCTTTCCAATATCAATATCAGCTATATCAATTGAAAGAATTTCGAATGCCGTTCCTGAATCAAGTCCTCTGGAAAGTACAAGCTTTGAAATTTTATCTGGATTTTCAAGAACTTCCTTATGTGAGATCGCAGAACCAATGGCTGTAACAATTCCTTCACCTACACGAGCAAGGACAGTTTCTTCTCCTGCACCGCCCACAAGTTGTTTAATGTTTGCACGAACCGTAACACGGGCTTTACAAATCAACTGAATACCATCCTTAGCAACTGCTGTAACAGGTGGTGTATCAATTACCTTTGGATTTACACTCATCTGAACTGCTTCCAGCACTTCACGGCCGGCAAGATCAATTGCTGTTGCTGCTTTAAAATCCAGTGAAATATTGGCTTTATCAGCTGAAATCAATGCATTGACAACTCGCTGTACACGACCTCCAGCAAGATAATGCGCCTCAAGCTCATTACGTCCAAGTTTTAAACCTGCTTTTGATGAAGTGATCATAGCGTTCACTATTACTTTGGGTGGAACTTTACGCCAGCGCATGAAGATTAACTGTACCAGTGATATTCTCACTCCGGAAAGCATAGCTGTAAACCATAGTCCGACCGGAACAAAGTAAAAGATGATCCATAATCCAAACAACGCAGCTAATGCAATTCCAAAATAAATTCCCACAGATACTCCGGAATTAAGGATGATTAAATAATTGTCAATGACTGTTTCCATAATTTTTATATTTTTTTTAAATAACATGGCGAAGTTACAATATTTTTTGATTTTTCAGTGTTTATTTGGAAAAATTTCATCTCTCATGAAACAGATTTTCTCCATTTTCATGATTTCTCTGCTGATCTTTTCATGTAAACGTGAACCTGAAGTACATACAACAAACAACAACATACCGAAAAAACAACATTTCTGTTATGATATTCTCTCAGCTGTTGCTCAGAAACCAGTTCATTCATCATTATATTCATATTCATTTTACAGGAACAGTTCTGTCATTTACTCCGCAAAATATATTATCAGCGGTGCACATACAACAGAAACTGAAAATTTTATGATAACCCGTTACGGAATGGAGCCGCTTTTTTTTGTGTGTTGCGGATGGGAAACCAAAAACAAACCCGGTTATATTCGCTCTGCAAATTATGAAAGTGATTTCAGCATCATCGAGTTAGATATGCTTTCTTAGAAACACTGAAAACAGACAGATTACAATGGAATGAAACTGACACGTTTTGCATCAATGTCAGATTACTTAGAATATAAATGAACTGATTATTCTGATTTTTTCACAAGAATCCTGCTTCCCTCAACCTTAAGGACTTCAATCCCCTGATTTGCATCAACATACTCGCCATTTGTTGAAACTTCGTAATATTCGTTATTGATGATTGCCTTTCCCATTGGTGCAAGTCTGGAAACTGACTTACCTTTGTCTCCGGGATTCAGCTCTTTCTCAATTGTATTCATTTTGCTGTCAATCACATCACCAAGTGCAACTTTTTTCCATGTTCCTGATTTAAAAAAGACGATCATTCCGATGACAAAAACAGCAATTGTAGACAATAACGTGATGTGTCCGGCAAATGCTCCATAACTTGCATAAGACTGATACACCCCAAAAACGACAACCAATCCACCGATGATGCCTACAACCAAACCGGGAAGAACAAATATTTCAAGCATGACCATTAACAGGCCAAACACAATGAGTGGGATAATTACTGACCAGGACATATATTTAATGAGTTTTTGTGAGTATTCATATTATGGTTTATAGTATTTCATTGCTTTTGGCAGAAATTTTCTCATTTCATCAATTCTGTTCTGATGATGCGGATGTGTACTTAAAAATTGCGGAATCTGAACTCCTGATGCATGTGATTCCATTCTTTCCCAGAATTTGATTGCTTCTTCGGGGTGATAACCTGCAAGAGCCATGAATACCATGCCTATTTTGTCTGCTTCATACTCGTGTTTTCTGGAGTATGCCAGACTTCCAAGTTCACCACCTATCCCATAGACTGCAAGAAACAGGTTTCTTGTTTCTTCAGGCTTTTCATTCATCGCAACAGCAAGGGTAATCCCACCGAGATACAAGGCTAGCTGTTGACTCATTCTTTCATTACCATGGCGAGCCACTGCATGAGCCATTTCATGTCCCATAATGACTGCAATCCCTGCATCATTCTGAACAAGTGGCATAATTCCAGAATAAAAAACAATCTTCCCGCCAGGCATACACCATGCATTTACCTGCGAATTATTGACCAACTCAAAATTCCAGGCAAAATTTCTTTTAATTTTTTTAAATCCGTTACTTACCAAATAATAATCAACCGTTTGTGACATTTTCTGACCGACCTGTTTCACACGTGATGCATCTGCATTGGATGGAGGCATCGGCGGATACTGTTTAAGAAAATCATTGTATGACGTAATACTTAAGCTCAGCAGCATGCTTTCCGGTAACATTCTGAACTGTCTTCTGCCGGTCACAGGAACCTTATGACATGCCGGTATGATCAGAAGTAAAATGAAGATTGAAACAATAAATCTTTTCATAATGATCACTTTGAATTATTCAATACTGACGGTTATACTCCTGAATGTAAGTTCTTTATGGGTTGCCATTAATTCTTTGAACGTCCCTTCCATTATTTCGCAGAATCCTTTGTAATGTGCAATCAGAGCACATTGCTCTGCCTGAACGGGATCATGACCAGCGACATCTATCAATGAATTGACAATGAAATCAAAATGATTGAAATTGTCATTGTGAAGAACAAGTTTTTTTACTGCATCAGAATTATCAGAATGACATTCATCCAATCTGATTTTTTCTTTAACCATACTCCCAAAACATTTTTTTCAAAATTAAAAAAAATTACTGAATTTCGACCCGGAAACTTTATGAAATTTGTAAATCATTAAATTCAGTAATTCGCGTAATTTACGATGGTAAAATTTCGTAAATAGAAATCACAAACAGCTCATTATATGTGTTTTAAAAATTATTATGCTAATTTGTATTAAATTAAAATTAATAAATTAAATCTTTTGAGACTAAAAAAAATATATTTTCGCTTCTGTAAAAAATAATAATATGAGGATTGCAAGAATATCCAATCAAAAAGAGAATGGTTCTGCGGAAGAAGATTATCTTCAGGTCAGAGAGAAAATTCAAAAATTTATACACAAAAGGGGAGCAACGATACCTGTATTACAAACCATTCAGGAAGTTTACGGTTATCTTCCAGGAAACGTGCTGCGTTGTGCAGCTGATGATCTCGGACTTCCGCTGAGTGATATGTATGGAGTTGCAACATTTTACGCACAGTTCAGATTTTCTCCTGTCGGGAAGTACATCATCAAAGTGTGTCATGGGACAGCATGTCATGTGCAGAATGCCAATTCAATTACCGAAGCACTGGAAGAAGTCCTTGATGTCAAAGACGGAGAAACAACAGAAGATGGGTTGTTTACACTTGAGTCAGTCGCATGTCTTGGATGTTGCTCTCTTGCTCCGGTCATGATGATCAGCAACAACACATACGGCAAGTTGACAGCCTCCTCATGCGGAAAAATTATTAAAGATATCAGAGCTCAGGAAAAAGAAATAATTCAATCAGATAATACTGAAAATCATGGGTAATACAAAAATTCTGGTCGGTTATGCCAGTTGCGGGATTGCTGCCGGGGCCAATAAAGTATACAAAGCATTTGAAAGTATTCTGCAGGATGAACATTCTGATGCGGAATTGAAACAAACAGGATGTGTCGGAATGTGCTACAGAGAACCTCTTGTTGAAATTATTGACGATACCGGTGCATATCTGTACGGCGGCGTTGACGAGGAAAAAGCACTCGAAATTTACACCAAACACGTAAAGCTTCATGAACCGGTTAAAAACTATCTGGTTAAAACCGATTTATTTGAAACCGAAGATGAAAATTTTTTCAGAAGGCAAATTAAAATTGCACTCCGAAACTGTGGAAAAATTGATCCTGAAAGAATTGAAGAGTATATTGACGAAGGGGGCTATTCCGCTGTTAAAAAAATCCTTTCAGATAAACTTTCGCAGGAAACAGTCATTCAGGTGGTGCTTGATTCAGGGTTAAGAGGCAGAGGCGGCGGTGGCTTCCCAACCGGTTTAAAATGGAAGTTTGCTTATAATAGCTCCGGAAACAACAAATATGTCATTTGTAATGCAGACGAGGGTGACCCGGGGGCTTTCATGGACAGAAGCCTGCTCGAAGGCGACCCTCATGCAGTGATTGAAGGGATGATCATTGGGGCATATGCCATCGGAGCAAATGAAGGTGTCATTTATTGTCGCGCCGAGTATCCGCTTGCAATAAAACGACTCAACATCGCACTGGCTCAGGCACGAGAAAAGGGATTCCTTGGAAAAAACATTTTCGGTAAAGAAGGATTCAATTTTGACATGTATGTGAAGGAAGGTGCTGGCGCTTTTGTTTGTGGTGAAGAAACTGCTCTAATCGCTTCAATTGAAGGAGAACGCGGAATGCCCAGAAGAAGACCACCTTTTCCTGCTGTTTCAGGCTTATACAAAAAACCCACAAACATCAATAATGTTGAAACCTGGGCAAATGTTCCGTGGATTATTCGCAACGGTGCTGAAAAATATGCTCAGTACGGAACCGAGAAAAGTAAAGGAACCAAGGTTTTTGCACTTGCGGGAAAAATTAATCACGGTGGACTGGTAGAAGTCCCTATGGGAATCACAATTCACGATATCATTTTTGAACTGGGCGGAGGAATTCAGGGAGGCAAACAATTCAAAGCAGTCCAGCTGGGTGGTCCTTCCGGTGGATGTATTCCCGCGTATCTGAGCAATACCATCGTCGACTATGACTCAGTCAATGCCACTGGAGCCATCATGGGCTCAGGCGGAATGGTGGTTATGGACGAAACAACCTGTATGGTGGACATGGCAAAATTCTTTCTGGATTTTACGCAAAAAGAATCATGCGGAAAATGTACATTTTGTCGGATCGGTACAAAACGAATGCTCGAAATACTTGTAAGAATCACTGAAGGAAACGGCAAAGAAGAAGATATTGACATGCTGGAAGAGTTGGCTCAGAATATAAAAGATAATTCGTTGTGTGGGCTTGGACAAACAGCACCAAATCCAGTTCTGACCACTTTGAAATACTTCAGGGATGAATATATTGCTCACATTGTAGAAAAAAGATGCCCTGCAAAAGTCTGCAAACCTTTGCTGACCTATACTGTTATTCCTGAGAAATGTACAGGATGTACAGTATGTGCTAAAAACTGTCCTTCAAACTGCATCAGCGGATCAAGAAAAGAAATCCATTTCATAAACCAGGAATCGTGTATCAAATGTGGAATGTGTTTCACAAAATGCAAATTTGATGCAATCCATATTGAATAAATAATATTTCCATCTCAATGAATAAAATAAATGTAATATTAAACGGAAAGCCTGTTGTTGGTTTTGAAGGGGAATCAATCCTTGAGCTTGCAAAGCGCAATGGATATGAAATCCCGACATTATGCCATGACCCGAGAATTGAACCGTTCTCTTCGTGTTTTGTCTGTGTTGTTCAGGTTGAAAAAATGAAGGGAATGCAACCTTCCTGTTCAACAAAAATTACTGAAGGAATGATCATTGACAGTGAGAGTGATCAGGTGAAAAAAGCACGCAAATCCGCTCTTGACTTATTACTGAGCAATCACTATGCAGACTGTGTTGCTCCCTGTAAACAAACTTGCCCGGCCGGTGTGGATGTTCAGGGCTATATTTCACTGATTGAAAAAGGATTGTATTCGGAAGCCATCGGTTTAATCAAACAAACGAATCCACTGCCTGCTATCTGCGGACGTGTGTGTGTTCGTCCCTGTGAGGCAGCCTGCCGGCGCAATCTGCTTGACGAACAAACCGGGGTTGGTATAGATTACCTGAAACGCTTTGCTGCAGATCAGGACCTGGCTTCTGACAATCATTACAAACCAGAAGTGGCTCCCTCAACAGGGAAAAAAATCGCAATCATCGGCGGAGGCCCTGGCGGTTTGTCTGCAGCATATTTTTTGCAGCAAAAGGGGCATCAGTGTGACATTTATGAAGTAGCACCTGCTGTGGGCGGCTGGCTCAGATACGGAATTCCCGAATATCGTTTGCCAAATGACCTGATTGAAAAAGAAGTGTCAACCATCACCGAACTTGGAGTTCAGATTTTCTGCAACAGAAAACTCGGAGGAAATATCAGTTATAAAGATCTTCGTGAACAATATGATGCAACGATCATTACTGTGGGATCACAAAAAGGCACACTTGTCGGTGTTGATGGTGATGATGCAGAAAATGTTTTCTCAGGGATAGAGTTTTTAAGGAATATGGCCATCACCGGACAGGTGTACGACTTCAAAGGGAAAACGATTGCTGTTGTCGGAGGTGGAAATACTGCCATGGATTGTTGCCGCACGTCCATTCGCTGTGGGGCAGAGAAAGTATATGTCATTTACAGGCGCACAGAAAAGGAAATGCCTGCAAATCCAATTGAAATACACGAATCAAAACTTGAAGGTGTGGAATATATGTTTCTCACAAATCCCACCAGGGTGAATAAAGATGAAAACGGCAGACTGAAGTCGGTCACCTGCATCAAGATGGAACTGGGTGAACCCGACAGTTCAGGACGCAGAAGGCCTGTCCCCAAGGAAGGATCTGAACATGATATTGAACTGGATTATTTGCTGGCAGCTATCGGACAAAAAACTGATGTGAGTTTTATTAACGACATCAATGAATTTGCAAAAGCAGGCGAATTTAAAATCAACAAATGGGGTGATGTCGAAGTCAATCCGAATACTTTTGAAACAGGAATTCCGGGAGTTTTTTCAGCCGGAGATTGTGTTTCAGGACCCGCAACAGTCATTGAAGCAATTTATCAGGCTCGCATTGCATCACAAAGCTGTCATCAATTTCTGACCGGACAACCGGTTGAAAACAAAAACTTCGAATTTATCAGCAGAAAGCATCATTTTAAAGAACAGATAAAGGAAGAATATGCCCCCTATTTCAAAAAGCAAATGCGCGAAGAGATGCCTGTTCTTGATCCCGGCAAACGCATGAACTTTGATGAAGTTGAACTTGGTTATGCAGGTGATGAAGTTGCAAAACACGAAACAGGAAGGTGTCTTGAATGTGGCTGTTCAGCTTATTACACCTGTAATCTCAAAAAATTTGCTACTGAATATCAGGCTGACCAAAAGCATTTTGCAGGGGATTTCAAGGAATATCATGTTGATTTTTCACATCCGTTTATTGAGATTGATAACAACAAATGTATTTTGTGCGGCCGGTGCATCAGGATCTGTCGTGAAGTTGTCGGGGCAAATGCACTTGGATTTATCAACAGGGGATTTGACACATTTGTGGCCCCAGCCATGGAGTTACCACTGACAGAAACAACATGTGAAAGCTGCGGAATGTGCATCTCCACATGTCCTACGGCTGCTTTGTCCGAAAACAAAGACTTTAAGCCCGGACCCGTGAAAACTGAATCATTTAAAGCCGTGTGCAATTTCTGTTCAGTTGGATGCGAAGTCGAATATCATCATGTGAACGGATTCATCATGGGAGCAGAAGGCTCAAAGGGACTTGTCAATAAAGACGGAAATATCTGCCGCTTTCCGAGGTTCGGCTATCGTCTCTTTAACAGAGATAACAGGATTACAAAGCCAATGGCAAAGAAACAAGGCAATCTGGTTGAAATTTCGTGGGATGAAGCTTTTGATCTGATCCGCTCCCGCATTCAGTTTGTACTGCCGGATGAAAATGCATTTTTTGCAGGAGCACGACTGAGCAATGAAGAGATGTACCTGGTTCAGAAATTTGCACGCGCCGCAGTGAAGACAAATAATGTTGCCAGCTTCCAGTACCTAGAAAGAGGAAAAGGATATCATGCCACCACATTAAAAAATGTTCCGTTTGATCAGATCGCCGGTGCAAAACGTGTTGTATTGTTCGGTTCTGAAATCAACCGTGAAAATGCAGTTGTGAGTTTTATGATCCAGAATTCTGTACATAAATTCGGAACCAGGCTTGAAATCATCACAACCTGCAATGAAACACTGATGGATCATAAAGCCGGTCATATTCTCAGAATTTCGTCATATCATTCTTTCATGCAGGCCGCAAACCACTATCTGATCAGCAACAAGCTGCACAATATGATGTTCATTACTGAAAGAACCGAAGGATTTGAAGACTACAAAAACGAACTGTTACAGAAAAATTATCAGGATCTGCTTGATCATGCCGGAACAACAAAAGCTGAACTTGAACAATTTGTCAGCAACTTCAACAATGATCACGAATCAATACTGGTCTATGCCGAACGTAATGTTGATGCGAATACCGCTTTTGAGATCGCAGCATTCGGGATGCTGACCGGAAAAACAGGAAAAAAGTCTGCAGGAATTATTGCGATGAAAGAAAGTAATAATTCGCACGGACTGTTTGACATGGGCATTTGCCCGAAAACCGGACCCGGCGGACAATCGCTGACGGATGAAGTGTATATCGAAAACCTGAAGAAAATATGGGAAGTTGATGAAATTCCAGTAATTAAAGACTACAGTCTTGTGGAGAAAATGAAAACCTACCAGATCAAAAATTTGTTCATTTTCGGCGAAGACCCGGTAGGATGTGCTGACGACGGGCAGGAAACCAATGAATTATTGTTCAATTCATCATTTATCTGTGTTCAGGATGTGTTCCTTTCAGCCACTGCAAAAACTGCTGACCTTGTCCTTCCAATGAACCTGCCGTTTGAGGAAGGCGGAACATACACAAACACACAAAAATTTGTGCAGAGTTTTGAGTCTCAGCTGAAATCACCAAACCTGAAAAGTAATTTCGGTGTACTCAATGAACTGATGAAATTATCCGGTTTAAAAACCTATGAATCATGGCATAGTGTCAGCGATGAGATTGCATCTGTTCTTCCCGGACAGGAGATTGATCCTGAATTTAACTTTACTGAAAAGGAAAAATATGCACGTCGCTTCAATCATGGATGCGATGACATTAAAAGAATGTATTGTGAATTTTTCACTTCCTGTATACAGAAATAATTAAAAAGGAGGAATGTATGAAAGTCTTTCAAAATGTAAATGAAATTCTTGTTTTTGCCATGGAGCAGGAACAAAAGGCTGTTGAGTTTTACACACAGCTGGCAGCTGATGCTAAAACCGAAGACATGCGTAAGATATTTGAAGATTTTGCAAAAGAAGAAATCAGTCACAAAGCCCGGTTAAAGCAAATTCAGCAGGACGGCATCATGACACTTACCGAAGAAAATGTACAGGATCTTAAAATTTCTGATTATAATGTCCCTGAGGAACCCTCGGCTGACATGACCTATTCAGAAGCAATGAAACTTGCCATGTCAAAAGAAAAAGCTGCATTCAAACTCTACACAGCACTGGCTGATCGTGTTGAAAACAAAGAACTTCAAAAGATTTTTCAGTTGCTTGCAATTGAAGAATCAAAGCATAAACTGAGATTCGAAATCGAATACGATGAATTTGTACTGAGAGAAAACTGATTGCATTCAGATTTTCAATAAAATATTTGCTCCTCAGATTCCTGTTCAGTGTAAAAATTTATGTGACAAAAAAACATTCTATCACTTTGCATGATATACATAACAACAGCCGAAGTCTGTCTGTAAGCAAGCTTTTCAAATTATGCATCCGGAACAATGTTATGGCTTTTGCAGAATAAAAAAAGTTTTCAATAATTTTTTGATTGGCGAACTTTCTACAATACAAAAGGCGTCATCTTCAGATAAAAATCAACTGTGTTGATTTTTTATTGTCTTGAGACAGCTGCGATGAAATCTTGATTTTTGAGTAATTGTCTCAAAACAACAGAACGCCTTTTGTATTGCCACACTCTCATTATTCGTGGTATTTGTGAAATTCGTGGCTGAAAAAACGTGCGTTTTGAACCTAATAAGCAATTACAATTTTAGTGTTTTGGTGGCAATAATTTCAGAAAATTTTAACCGGACATTCATGATTTAATTTTTATTTTTGCACCTTAACCAAATAAATCCATAAAATGAAAAAGATCCTACAATTCACGGCAATTGCAATTTCATTGTTTATTGCTGCATGCGGAGCACCCACAAAAGAAGAAGCGATTGATTACAATGATGAGTTGGTTGCAGACCAGAAAGAAATTCTCGCTCTTGAAGACAATCTCATTGGCAGTATCGTCGACTGGAAATACGAAAATGCAAAATCCGATCTTGCAGTGTATCAGTCAAAAATTAATGAATACCATACAAAATATGAAGACATGAAGTCTTTTGACAAGGAAGATGAATTCCGTCTGGCCATGATTGATTTGTTGAAAGCTCTTAAAGAACAGGCCGAAGGCAACTATCCTGAAGTGATTGAATACATCCCGCTTTCTGAAACCATTGACGATCTTGAGGATGAACCATTAATGCAATTGCTTGATATTCTTGATGAAATTGACTTGAATTCAGATTCTGCAAACGGACAATTTCTGGATGCTCAGAAAAAATTTGCAGACAAATATGAATTACAGTTGCAGTAGTTTGACAAAAATTTCAGCAAACGGGATGAATTCTGAATTTTTCCCGTTTTTTTTGTCTTCCGTGTGATGAAAAAAATTGTAATTTCGAAGGATAAAACCTGAAAATGTTGCATATCATTTTTGTTATTCTGATTGTATATATCATTTACAGATTTGTTGTCAGATTTGCTGTACAGAAAATTTCAGACAATTACCTGAAAAAACAACGCGACAGGTTTTATGAAGAAAACCCACATCTTTCAAAACCGAAGCCGGAAGAAATATCAACCCAAAACACCGGATTTTCGCTCCGGAAAACAGACAAAAGAAAACGACATTCATTGATTACAGAAAAATAAACCATATGAAAAAAGAAATCATCAGAAAACTTATGCCTTATGGCATTGCCATCATTGTCGGGCTCATCCTGACAGCAATCTATTTTTATCCGCAACTGCAGGGTAAAACAATCTATCAGCTTGATATTCTGAAACACAGAGGAATGAGTCAGGAAATGATCGAATACAAAGATTCAGGCGAGCCGGTGTTATGGACCAACAGGGCTTTCGGAGGAATGCCAACCTATCAGATCACGACCAACCATGACGGGAATATTTTTTATTATATTGACCAGATCTTCAAACTGGGCATGCCACGTTCTTCGGGATTTCTTTTTCTCTATTTTCTGGGGTTTTTCATCCTACTGAAATCCATGAAAAAAGATACATGGCTTGCAATACTCGGTGCACTGGCTTTTGCCCTGTCGACATATTTTATCATCATTATCCAGGCCGGGCACACTTCAAAGGCACATGCCCTTGGATATATGGCTCCTGTTGTTGCAGGAATTCTGCTGGCTTACAGGGGGAAATATCTGACCGGAGGTATTCTTACCGCCATGTTTGCCGGCCTTCACATTATGGCCAACCATTTTCAGATCACTTACTACCTGCTTTTTCTCATTGCATTCATTCTCATCGGAGAACTTGTTATTGCTGTCAAAGGCAAAACAATTCAGAAGTTTATTAAGGCTTCAGCGGTGATGATCATTGCCGCGATATTTGCCCTGGGACCCAATTTCAACAATTTTCTGTTGTCGTATTCATATGCACAGCACACAATGCGCGGAGAAACAGAACTGACATTCAATGAACAGCAGAAAAGCGGAGGTCTCGACAAAGATTATATCACTGCCTGGAGCTATGGAAAAGATGAAACAATGACACTGTTCATTCCAAATCTGAAGGGCGGCGCATCTGAACCAATTGCCCAACATAAAAGCGCCATGGAAAAAGTTGACCCTCAGTATAAGCAAAGCGTGGGTCAGATCGGAAGCTACTGGGGCGAGCAGCCCTTTACTTCAGGGCCTGTGTATGCCGGTGCTTTTATCTTTATGTTGTTTATCCTGTCGCTTTTTCTTGTTAGAAACTGGCTGAGCTGGTCGCTGCTTGGTGTGACAATACTGGCAATATTACTTGCCTGGGGACGTCACTTTATGCCGCTGACCGACTGGTTTATTGATTACTTTCCAATGTACAACAAGTTCCGAACGGTTTCGACATTCCTGATCATTGCTGAATTTACGATTCCGCTGCTTGCAATTCTCGGATTGAAAAAGATTTTTGATCAGCCAAATCTGATCAAAGAAAAATCGAAATATTTTTGGACCGCATTCGGGCTTACCGGAGGGCTGTCGCTTCTGTTCTGGCTATTGCCCGGGACATTTTTCAACTTCTTTTCATCAACAGAGCTCACACAGTTTTCAGAATTTGCAGCCCAGGGTGCAACCCAGGCACAAATTGATGCATATATGGATAACATTGAAACCGCAAGAATATCGATACTGAAATCTGATGCCATCAGAAGCTTTCTGATTATTCTTGCCGGCACTGCATTGTTGTGGCTCTGGTCGGTCAACAAACTTAAAAAAGAAATTTTTATCATCGGATTGTTCATCGTGGTTGCTGCTGATCTCATTCCTGTAAACAAAAGATATCTCAACGAATCGCATTTCAAAAATAAAAGAATGATGGAAAAACCCTACCAGCCGTCTCAGGCTGATGAATTTATTCTGAGAGATACAGAACTGAATTATCGTGTTTTAAACATAGCAGTGAATACATTCAATGATGCCAGTACTTCATACTTCCATAAGTCAGTTGGGGGGTATCATGCGGCCAAACTCCAGCGCTATCAGGATTTGATTTCATATAAACTTCAGAATGAAATTGAAAAACTGATCGGTACTTTCCAGAATAATCCCTCCGACTCAGCAATAAATGAAACTCTTGCTTCATTGCACGGGCTGAATATGCTGAATACAAAATATATCATCTATAATCCCCAGGCACCTCCCCTGCCAAATCAGCATAGTATGGGCAATGCATGGTTTGTGAATGATGTGCGTTTTGCTGCTGATGCTGATGAGGAAATGAATCTGCTTTTGCAAACAGACATTAAGGAAACCGCAATCATCAATGAGAATTTTAAAGATGTTGTGGGAGATTTTGCTTTCAATACAGACACAAATTCAATTATTGCCCTGACACATTATTCTCCGTCAAAACTTGAATATCAGTTTACTTCTACAACACCACAACTGGTTGTGTTTTCGGAAATTTATTATCCGGATGGCTGGCATGCCTATGTGGGTGATGATGAAGCCGGGATTTTCAGGGCAAATTATGTTTTGAGAGGGTTGATCGTCCCGGAAGGAAATCATACCATTACTTTCAGGTTTGAACCGTCGGAATATACGACAGGAAAAATGGTTTCCACATCATTTTCTGTTGTATTTATGCTGATGCTCCTTGGCATTATTGCTGTTGAAGTGAAAAAGAATTACTTCGGTAAAGAAATCGTTTCGAAATAGTACTTTCCTTTTTCAGACAAGGGGGTATCAGCTATGGTATTTTTCATTTATAAAATGAATGCCCCCGCTGCTGCAATTTTGCGGATTTTTCTCGCAAAGACACAGTTTTTTTTTATAGAGCGGTACTCTGTAAATTTATCTTTTGTCTGGAGTCAGGTGTATGCAAATATTACAGTGCGAGTTGGTGGACTGACAAACTAATGCGCATGAACAGTGTGGTTTTGTTTTTACCACACGATGCAATCGTTCGGTTTTGGGGGTTGACGGTTTGCCACTTGGCGTAGGCGGGCAGTTTTGAAAATATATCATTCCGGCCAGCACAATTTTCATTAAATGTACAATCTTTCTCCTTACACCAATGTGCCCGTTAGCGTTTAGCCTTTGTTAACTGCAGGCTATCTTTACAATGGATTCAGAAATCTTCATCAATTCATTCATTAATAATTATAAACCAAGTACTTATGATAAAAGTCATTCTAGGATTTTGGGTATCTCCAATAAGGTATGCAAATAAAATCTCAATATGTTTTGAATCTCAATTAAGCTTTATTTTTATTATTAATATATGAAATATATCGACCAATATAATATGCGATAATCAAGGGCAGCCAAAGATGTCGGCATATAATGTTGCAGTTATCTATATTTTGATCAAAGTTCAGAATTATTAAGTAAACTCCGAATGAAAGTATTATAAAGACAATGTCAAAAAATTTTCCTTTATTCATAATTGTTTTCTTCTAATGATTAAAACTCACATTTAATAACGAATTCAAAAACCAGCAAATCTTCCTGATATTAGAATTCTTTATTTTGCTTGCAACTTTCTAGTTTTTTATTCAACGTTTTGATTTTCAAAAATAGATAATATTTTTAATTCTGCCGAACAAATTTGAGACCACTGAGATGAAATCTTGCTTTCAGGAGCAGCTGTCTCAAAACAACAAAATACCTTTTGTATTGCCATACTCTCATTATTCATGGTATTTGTGAAATTCGTGGCTAAAAAAACGGAAGTCTTGAACCTGCTGAGCAGTTACAAAAAAAGCAGATTGTAAGAAATCTGCTTCTTTTTAAACATTCAGGCATCGTCATTTCAGTTTCGATCTGAGCGGATTTTTGACACCCTTGTAGCTGATGAGTTCCATTTTGATACTTCCCACAAGGATCTGGGATTTGGCAAAAACGGGAATTTTGTTCTCATCATCTGTTACCCAAACCATCATGGGAAACGGATCTTTAAAGACATTTCCGGTCAGCACCATCGGTTTCACTTTGAATGTGTTGAAAGTTCCAAGTGACGTTTTCAGCTGTTCCTTACCCATATAGAATACTTTGGTTGTGTAGACAGTATCATCAAGTGTGAATGTGATGGGGTAGCTGTCGCCTTCTTTCGCATCAGTAAAGTCGAGCGTACGCATATAGTAAATTGACGAAAGTATATCCTGGGTATATGGCGGGATTGAACTTGTATTGGTTGTCTTTCGTTTGAGGTTTTTAAACTGTGTTGTATTGTTGTAATGATTGAAATTTACATCCTGTTCGATGATATATCCGCCTTCGTTAACCCTGCGTAGAAACAGCCATGGAACCATCGCCTCTTCATCCAGAAATGTTTCATAGCGGTCGCGAACCCTGTAAAACAAATTGAATGCACCTTTAGTCACTCCGTTGACGATGATGTGCATTGTATTTCTTTTTGCAATGACCCGAGAATCTTTCTGAATGTCAAATGTACACTCTCCTGCTATGACTTCACCGGTTACAAATGAATCATAATACACTTTATATACAAGTTTCTCTCCTCTCTGAAATGCATTATTTTCAACTGTTCTCAGTTGTGCAGATAAGGTAACAATGAAAAGCATGACCACACTGAATAGTAAAGCTTTTCTGAAAGGGTCAGTCTTTATAGCTAAAAAAAAGTGGATTGTTTTCATCCGTGAATATTTTTGTATTCTAAGGTCTGATGCAACTCGCAAATTTTTTTCATGCTCATTTGTACTTTTTAAACATGCTCGTTTCATATGGCTCAAAATTTATTCTTCTCAATAATCAAAATACATACCATTCTGTTAACGTATTGAAAAACAAAATATTACACGGAAAACACAAATAAGCTGTCCTGCACATTTGATATCAGATAATCAATATATCAAAACTTATGTCCAATACACTGACACTTTGAAAAAAGAATTTAATGTGAGTAAAACAAAACGTTTACTCTTTCACAACTTTCACAGAATAATGAGATTTTCCAATGAACGTTAGAAAATACACACCATTTTCCAGAGCAGATAAATCCATATATTCATTCCCCAGTGTTATAGTTGTTGACAAAATTTCTCGGCCAATAACATCAAATATTTTCAGCACATATTCATCATCAGCGTATATCTGCAACATATCGGAAACAGGATTTGGAAAAACGGTGATGTTTGCCTGTTCGAAATGTGAAACTGAAGTTGTATCAATGATTTCAAACTCAACAGTTACATGAGCAGTATCAGTCAGGCCGGCCAGTGTGTATGACGGAAGTACGAATGAAGGAATGATTGTTCCGTTTAAAGTCCATTCCAAAATTTCATAACTGTTGTCTGGAGTAGCAGTAAACTCAACATCTTTACCTTCCTCCACCAGATCCCCTGACAAAATTGTAACTCCGTCAACAGTTGCAACCAGACTTCCATTGCCATTGATAACTTCAAAAGTAACAGGATAAGTGATTACCGGCGGAGTATATGTGTATGGAATAGCCAATGCACATAATTCTGCATTTGCACATGTCCCCAAACTAGCAGAAACGAGTCCGGTGGTGACATCAAGGGTTCTCCATGAACTCACTCCGCCTCCTTCATAGGCTGCAATGTACAGAATATTGTCTTCAAGATCATACTCCATGTCTTGTGCATAATTAATTCCAATACCGATTCCGGTTCCGATGGGAGTTGCTGCACCAGTCGTTTTGTTAATAGAATATAAAATATCATCATTCATATTCACAGAATATAAAACCCCTGAAGGAGAACATGCAAGATTAATAAAAGTGGACGATGCAACATTACATGAGCCAATTAAGGTTGAAGCTCCTGTTGAAATATCAATTGTATACAGATCTGTACCGGTGATGGCATATAAAACAGAGTCTAAAACGTCATAAGCCAGACCGTTAAACTGGATACTCCCTGTTGAGCCGATGGGTGTTAATACTCCTGTTAATGTGTCAATAGAAACAAGAGTAAAGTCAGTTGCATTGGCACCAAGCCATTGTCCTTCTGCCCAAGTCCCTGCATACACATTTTCCCCGTTGGCAGCAATCAAATAAAATGTATTTGGATCATCAGAATAAAAATAAGAAGGTCCTCTGGTTACTGTTGAATAGCCACCCATAGGTATGCAGAAAATCTTCTTTCCGCTTCTGTTGTTTTTTAGATCTGCCTGGACAGACTTGTCGTCCGTTGGAATTACATGTGCATTGAATTGATCATTCTGCAGATGCGTTGTTGTTTCAACTGTAGCATATTTTTCAGAAGCTTGTGGAACGAACCCTTGTGCACTCAGGTTCCCAGAAAATACGACTACTAAGAACAAAATAAAAATAAATTTCTTCATAGTTGTAGTTTTTTAAATTAATAAATACCAAAACTACAAATTATTGTTTATAATTCACTTAATATTATGATAAAAAAAGAATTTTTTATATCTAACAATAACTAAACAACCACATTTACAATCTTTCGGGGCACAACAATCACCTTTTTGGGTTGTTTTCCATCGAGCCATTTCTGTGATTCGGGGGCTTCAAGAACCATGCGTGTTACTTCCTCCTGACCGGCATCAACAGGGACTGAAAGTGTGAATCTCATTTTACCATTGAAAGAAACCGGACATTCAAATGTACTCTCTGTGACAAAACCAGGATTAAACACAGGGAAATCAGCCTGTACAACTGAAGTGTTGTTTCCGCACAAATGCCATAATTCCTCAGCAAAATGCGGTGCAAATGGCGAAATCAGCACAAGCAACGGTTCCAGAATTTTCTTTTTGCTGCATTTCAGTTCGGTGAGTTCATTGACACAGATCATAAAGGCACTGACAGCCGTATTCAGGGAAAACCGCTCAATGTCTTCTTCAATTTTCTTAATGGTTTTGTGTAGCACCTTCAATTCGGCAGCAGTAGGTTCTTCATCAGTTACAGTCACATTTCCCTGCGCATCAAAAAACAACCTCCAGAACTTTTTCAAAAATCTGAACACACCTTCTATACCGTTTGTATCCCAGGGTTTTGACTGTTCAACAGGGCCGAGGAACATTTCATACAAACGTAGTGTATCAGCTCCGTAGCGCGAAATGAGTGAATCGGGGTTCACTACATTGTAAAATGACTTCGACATTTTTTCAACTTCAACTCCGCAGATGTATTTACCGTTTTCAAGCTCAAATACGGCATTTACAAATTCAGCTCTCCAATTTTTAAATGCCTCTGTATCAAGCACGTCATTATTCACAATGTTCACGTCAACATGCATGGGCATAACTTGATAGCGATCAATCAGGCCTGCAGAAATGAATTGCCCGGTATTTTCCTTATTTCTGTAAACAATATTTGAGCGGCCCAGGATCATTCCCTGGTTGACCAGCTTTTTAAAAGGCTCATCTTCGGGTGTGAGTCCGATATCAAACAGGAATTTATTCCAGAAGCGCGCATACATCAGATGACCTGTGGCATGTTCGGCACCGCCAACATAAAAATCAACACTTTTCCAGTAGTCAACAATGTTTCTGTTAAAATATTCAATGTCGTTGTTGGGATCCATAAACCGGAAATAATAGGCACTTGAACCTGCAAAGCCGGGCATTGTATTGGTTTCTATCTGATGGCCTTCATCTGTTATCCAGTTTGTGGCACGGGCAAGAGGTGGTTCTCCGGTTTCTGTGGGCAGATATTTGTCAACTTCGGGCAAAGTGAGTGGGAGTTGATCAATCTCCATAACGTAGGGAATACCTTCTTTGTAATACACCGGAAACGGTTCGCCCCAATAGCGCTGACGGCTGAAAATAGCATCACGGATGCGATAAGTTGTTTTGCCATACCCTATGTTCTTTTTTTCAAGTTCTGTGATGACAGTTTCGATGGCTTCGAGAGGATGCATTCCGTTGATAAAATCAGAATTGACCATCGAACCTTCTTTTTCTTCCCAGGCTGCTTCTTCGACATTGCCTCCGGTGATTACTTCTTTGACCGGTAATCCAAAATGTTTTGCAAAGGCATGATCACGGGCGTCATGTCCGGGAACTGCCATGACAGATCCTGTTCCATAACCGGCAAGCACATAATCGGCAACCCAGATTGGGATTTTTTCTCCTGAAAAAGGGTTGATGGCGTAAGCACCGGTAAACACACCAGATACTTTTTTAACTTCAGTCATGCGTTCTCGCTCAGAGCGGTTGACAGCATATTCAACATAACGTTTTACTTCTTCCATTTGCTCAGGAATAGTGATTTTCATCACTGCTTCATGTTCGGGAGCATAAGTCATGAAACTAACACCAAAGATCGTATCGGGGCGAGTGGTAAATACATCAAGAGTCATATCAGGATGTTCGTCAATGGCAAAGCTGATCATTGCGCCTTTTGACTTTCCGATCCAGTTTCTCTGAATGTCTTTAATACTCTCAGACCAGTCAATTCGATCAAGACCTTCTAGCAGACGATCGGCATAGGCCGTTATTCTGAGCAGCCACTGTTTCATCGTTTTCTTTACCACAGGATGTCCTCCTCTGACGCTCAGGCCTTCGCTGACTTCGTCATTGGCGAGCACAGTTCCAAGTGCAGGGCACCAGTTCACGGTGGTATCGGCAAGATAGGCAAGGCGGTAATTCATAAGAATTTCACGTTGCTGCTTTTCATTAAAAGCATTCCACTGCGTGGCAGTAAAGATTTCATCCTTACTACAGGCAGCGTTAACAGAAGCGTTTCCTTCTTTACAGAAGATCTCAATAAGATGTGAAACTGGTTCTGCCTTTTGAGTATCGGAATTGAAATAATGTTCAAATAACTGAATAAAAGTCCATTGAGTCCATTTATAGTATGCCGGATCGCAGGTTCTTACTTCACGGCTCCAGTCATAATCAAATCCAAGGCTTTGAAACTGTTCTTTATAGCGTTTGATATTTTGCTCTGTGGTAATTGCAGGATGCTGGCCTGTCTGGATAGCATATTGTTCGGCAGGCAGTCCAAACGCATCAAAACCCATTGGATGAAGCACATTAAATCCCTTCAGTCTTTTATACCGTGATAAAATATCGGAAGCGATATATCCGAGGGGATGGCCTACATGCAACCCAGCCCCTGAGGGGTAGGGAAACATATCAAGCACATAATATTTGGGTTTTGAGGGATCAGTTTCGGTTTTAAATATCTGCTGTTCTTCCCAGAGAACCTGCCATTTTTGTTCAATATCAGTAAATTTGTATTCCATATTCAGCGCCAATAATTTTCAGTTTGCGAAATTACTAAAAAATAGGGATTTGGTCTGCAAAGTAAATCATACAATGAATAACAATAAACCGGCAAAATTTATACTAAAATTGCTGGTCGACTAACCGTGTTATAAACATAAAGCCTAAAGTTCTGCCATTCATAACATTTCTGATTTGATAAGAAATTTTTAGTTTATTTGCATGAACATATATTTTTAAAATGAAGTTAATATTCTTAAAAGTCATTTTGCCTTTTGTATGTGCCATAACACCTCTATTATGTGCCGCAAAACAAACTGCGATCATCCCTGCGCCAGTGAACATTGAGTATCTCAAAGGCAGTTTTCTTTTTTCTCCTTCAGTAACTATTGTCAGTACCAACGGAAAATTTCAGAATGAAATCAGGTTTTTTAATGAAATGCTGAACAAATATTTCGGCTTTACTCTTTCCAAAGACACACAAGCTTCTGAAAAAGAATGTATTGAATTGATTTACGATTCAACTTTTGGCAGTGAGGAATATCTTCTTGATATTTCATCCTCAATAATCAGAATTCAGGGAAGGGAAGCCGGCGTATTCTATGGTTTGCAAACCCTTCTTCAGCTGCTTCCTCCTCAAATGAATGGCAAAGCTGAAGTTCCCTGTCTTCGAATCCATGATTATCCCCGTTTTCATTGGCGGGGTATGCATCTCGATGTGAGCCGACACTTTTTCCCAAAAGAATTTATTTTCAGGTATATTGACTTTTTGGCAATGTATAAAATGAATACCTTCCACTGGCATCTTACAGATGATCAGGGTTGGAGAATTGAAATAAAAAAATATCCGCTGCTGACAGAGATAGGTGCATGGCGGAAAGGCACACTCATCGGTCATGCAAGTGATGAAGCCATGCTTGCAGATACCTTAAAATACGGAGGATTTTACACGCAGGAAGAGGTGCGCGAGGTTGTTGCCTACGCAAAAGCCCGGCACATTACAATCGTCCCTGAGATTGAAATGCCGGGTCATGCTATGGCTGCATTGATGGCATATCCGAATTTATCGTGCACCGGAAAACAGCAGGATGTTGCTACAGCTTGGGGTGTTTTCGAACATGTGTTCTGTACGAAAGATGAAGTGTTTGAGTTCCTTGAAGATGTTCTGACCGAGGTTATTGATCTGTTTCCTGAGACCTATATTCATGTGGGTGGAGATGAATGTCCCAAAACCAACTGGAAAAAATGTCCTCATTGCCAGGCACGTATGAAATCCGAAGTATTGAAAGATGAACATGAACTACAAAGTTATTTCATCACACGTATCGAAAAGTTCATCAGCAGTAAAGGCCGCAAACTGATCGGATGGGATGAGATCCTTGAAGGCGGGCTGGCCCCAAATGCAGCCGTGATGTCGTGGCGGGGAACTGAAGGTGGAATTGAAGCAGCACGATCCGGACATTACGCAGTCATGACTCCCGGCTCACATTGCTATTTTGATCATTACCAGGGAGATCCCACAAATGAGCCGTTGGCATTCGGAGGATTTACCACTGTGGAGAAGGTCTATTCATACGAGCCCGTTCCTACCGAACTAAATGAGGAAGAAGCAAAATTCATTCTTGGGGCGCAGGGAAATGTATGGACTGAATACATTGCCACCGAAAAGCATGTTGAGTATATGATTTTCCCACGCCTCTGTGCGTTGTCTGAGGTTGTCTGGACTCCTGCAAAACAAAAGAATTGGATTGATTTCCGCACAAGGCTGATCAGACATTTTGATTATTTTGATCACAGAGTCATCAATTACTCCAGGGCATTGTTTGAGATAAGAAAAAAGGTGGTCTGTGATACTGTTCAGAGAAAAATTTTTCTGGAACTCAGTCAGGAACTGAATATGGGAGACATTTACTACCATATTGCAGGAAAGGACAGCTCAATACAATTACATACCGGAGGATATTCTGTACCCATAGAAATTACAGATTCTTATACTGTTTACGCTTCTACGTATGATGCAAACGGGAAACAAAGAGGCAGCACCAAGCAGGAGTTTGTTCACTCTTTGTCCTCAGGAGCAAAGATACAGCTCACTCATGCTCCTTCAAAGTTTTACAATTATGGCAGCCCATATACTTTAGTTGACGGTGTGTCGGGAAGAGTGCCATGGAATGGAAAGGAATGGCTGGGATTTTCCAATACGGATATGGAGGCTGTGGTTGATCTCGGAAGAAATGAAACCATTTCAACAGTGAAAGTTCATGCATTGAAAGCTGAGGCAAGCTGGATATATCTACCAGTTGGAATGACAGTTTGGGTATCTTCGAATGGTAAAAAATTTCAGAAAGTTGGTCAGTTATCAGCTGAAGAAATAGCAGCTGGCGGAAGATTCATGACTGTTGAGCTGGCAAAACCCGTCAATGCAAGATATGTGAAAATTCTGGTTGAGCGGGCGGGAATCATCGGTGCTGGAAAGCAGGGCGAAGGACATAATGCATGGTTGTTTATCAGTGAGATTGAAGTTCGGTAATGGTTTCTCGCATAGACGCAGAGACGCAAAGAAGATAATTTTTTACCGATTATTACTAATGAAAAAAAGAATTGAGAACTTTGTAAAAATCATCGTAAAGTCAAAATTTTATGATGTTATTTGCTAAACCAAAGCCGTGATTTACTCTGAAAATTCTGATTTTGTAAGCATGCTAAAAAAATCGAAATTTTCAGAGTAAATTGCAAACACAAGCTCATGTTTTGTTTGTCTTTCGGACACGGCTTTGGGAAGAACATTTTTCAATTTTGATTTACTTGTGACTCTTTAAATATTATTACTTTTACGACATAAACCAAACATACCTACATCCATGCATGAAAATGAAATTGCCTCAATCGTTGTAGATACATGTTTCAAAATTCATTCAGAGCTTGGACCTGGTCTTTTTGAATCAGTATATGAAGAAATTATTTATTATGAGTTGAGGGAAGCAGGATTAAGGGTTGAAAAACAAAAGTCAATTCCTGTTTTCTGGAAAGAATTAAAGATGGATGTTGGTTTTCATGCTGATCTGGGCATAGAAGAAAAAGTCATTCTTGAAATTAAATCAATTGAAACGATTGCATCTGTTCATAAAAAACAGCTCTTAACATATTTAAAAGTTACAGGGTTGAAGTTGGGACTTCTGATAAATTTCAATGAAGCTCTCATTAAGACCGGCATAACAAGAATTGTCAACAAATTGTAAATTAACAGCGTCTTAGCGCCTTTGCGAGAAAAACACAAAAAATTATGAAAAGAATTTACATTTTAATTTTAGTTTTTACACTAACCATTGGTTTATCAGCGCAAATCATTACTAACCCCCGGCGGATTGAAGATATTGAAACGATGTTACAACAGCAACAACTCATGCTGGGACAACGCTCAGAATCCGTATTTGGCTTTTTGAAAGACAACATCACTAGCGATGAAATGCAGGCAATGAAGTTCCTTTATGCCTATATGCCTTTGAGTGATATGGCCGATTATAGCAATGAATTTTTTCTTGCGAATGTCAGGTATTCCATGAAAGCTCTTCAAGAAATGCCTTGGGCTGCAAAAGTGCCTGAAGATGAGTTTTTGCATTTTGTCTTGCCATTGCGAGTAAATAATGAAAATCTTGATTCGTTCAGGATTGTGTGTTATCATGAATTGTCAGAACGTGTAAAAACCATGAGCATGTATGATGCTGCTATGGAGGTGAACCACTGGTGTCATGAATATGTTACATACAGAGCGTCTGACGGTCGAACAAGTTCTCCGTTAAATACGATGAAATATTCTTTCGGGCGTTGCGGTGAAGAGTCTGTTCTCACAGTAGCAGCCATGCGAACAGTTGGAATACCTGCCCGCCAGGTATATACTCCGCGCTGGGCACATTCCGATGATAACCACGCCTGGGTTGAAGTGTGGATTGATGGTCAATGGTATTATCTTGGTGCATGCGAGCCCGAACCCGAACTAAACATGGGCTGGTTTTCTTTCCCAGCTTCCAGAGCAATGCTGGTACACACACGTGCCTATGGAAAATACTTTGGTTCCGAAGAAGTCATCACTGCTGAAGAACGCTTTTCTGAATTAAACCTCATATCCAACTATGCTAAAACAAAAAACCTTGTCATACAAGTTTACGATCAAAACGGCCTTCCTTCTCCCGGCGCAGGAGTTGATGTGCTGCTTTACAATTATGCCGAACTTTACCCCATCGCCAAAAAAACCACTTCACAGCAAGGCACGACTGCAGTGACACTGGGACTCGGAGAAGTCATTATCTGGGCAACAGACGGAACACTGTTTAACTTTGAACATGTCAGGGTTGAAACCTCTGATACTATTCACATACAGCTCGGAATTAAACACAATGTTCCTTACAGGAAAAATTTCACTTTTATACCGCCAAAGGGCACATTTGTTGAACCTTATTCAGGAGTAAAGGCTGAGCTGACGCGTCAGAGACTCATATATGAAGATTCTCTCAGGGCAGTGTATATGTCAACCTTTAAGGATTCTTCCCGATCAAATGATATCGCACACACACTTGGCTTTGAACCGCAGACTGCAGGTGATTTTATTCAGAGAAGCTATGGAAACCATGCTTATATCATAGAATTTTTGCAGCATACTCCTGATGATTTAAAAGACATGGCACTGATGCTTCTTGAGGTAATTTCGGAAAAAGACCTGCGTGATGCAACTGCCGAAGTATTTTTTGACCACCTGATGGAAACAGCAGCACTGAAAAGTGACTGGTATACCAACGACAAAGATATGTTTGCTTCATACATCCTCAACGGCCGGATTGCCAATGAAGACATGAAGGCATGGAGAAGCTTTCTGAAAAAAGAATTGAATTTTGAATTTTTAGGAAAGGAAATATCACCGGCTTTAATTGAACAGTGGGTGAAAAGTAATATTCAGATTCATAAAACGGCCAATTTGCACTCCAGGGCTCCGCTTTCACCTGAAGGAGTCTGTAAGCTCAGGGTTGCAGATCCGGGATCACGTGATATTTTTTTTGTTGCATTGTGCCGCACATTCGGTATTCCTTCACGTCTTCATCCTGAAACAAGAATTCCTCAATATTTTTTCGCAGATCAATGGAACAATGTATGGTTTGATCCGGAAACGGACGGAATACAAGAAACAGCACAGTTGTATTTTACCAATCCTTCAAAAAGTACAACCGACAAATACTATAACACTTTTACGTTGTCACGTATTGAAAAAGGCAGAATGAAAACACTTGAATATGACTGGGGAAAACCTCTCACAGAATTGGAAGGAAACCCTCAGGAAGTGTTTGCGGGTGATTATGTGCTTATAAAAGGGATTCGACTCACTGATGGTACTGTGATTTCAGAATTTTTACTTTTCCCCATGGCCGCAGGCGAAAAAGCTGAAGTCAATGCAAATGCACCGCAACTTCAAGCATCAAAAAGCAAAAACAGCAAACTGAAACTGAAAAATATTGTTCCTGAAGAATTTGGTACCGGAAAACAGGAAAACCTGGAATGGGCAGTCAGGAACAGAAATGTGTTGTTTGTTTTTATTGATCCTGACAAAGAGCCTTCGAAGCATGTGATGCATGATCTGGCACTGGTGAAAACGAAACTTGAAGAAAGCGGAATTACAATTTATTATGTTTTGTCGCCGTCAATTCTCAGCCCTTCGTTTCACAGTGGATTGTTTAAAGGAATGCCTGAGCAGGGAAAGTATTTGCTTGACACAAACGATGAGCTCACAAAGTTGGTTTCAGAAAAAAGTAGCGATAAAACACTCCCAATGATATGCCTGATATCGCCCAAACGAAAGATCCTTTATCTGAGCAATGGGTACAGAATTGGCACAGGGGATGAGATATTGAGGTTGTTGAAATAACAAAATGAATGAATCCAATGAATTATAGCCACGAAGACTCAAGGACTCAAAGGTTTCACAAAGCTAACCTCTTTGTGATTTCTTAATGCCTTAGAACCTTCGTGGCAAAAAAATCAATAAAAAAAATAATAAAATGCTACTCGAAGTCCCCGTTTTTGATATTCAAAGTGCGCTAAAAGCACAGAACGCAGGTGCACACCGCATCGAACTTTGTGCTTCGATGGCTGATGGCGGGATTACTCCTTCTCAGGGGATGATCCTCAAAGCGAAAGAACTTCTGAAGATCCCTTTTTATGTAATGATCAGGCCACGTGGTGGAAATTTCACTTATTCTGATGAAGAAATAAGTATCATGCATAGCGATATTGAATTTTGCCGAGAACTTGGCATTGAGGGTATTGTTTTCGGAGTATTGACTTCAGAGGGAAATGTTGATATGTCTTCTTGTAAAGTATTGATAGAAATTGCCGGCTCCATGCAACTAACATTTCATCGTGCATTTGACAGATCAGCAGATCCGTTTAAAGCATTAGAAGATATTATTGAATGTGGCTTTCACAGAATTCTCACTTCAGGGCAGAAGGAAACTGCTCACGAAGGAGCTAATCTGATTACAGAATTAAACAAACGTGCTGCCAGAAGAATCATTATCATGCCCGGCTCCGGCGTGAATGAAACAAACCTCAAAGTACTACACGAACAATGCAACTGCAGGGAATACCATTCTTCTGCTAAAATTAAAATTCCGAATTCTAATGCTCGTCCATTACCATCTGATGAACCTGAGAGATGGACTATAGATAAAGAAAAAATTCGGAAAATGCTTGAGGTGATGAAAAAATGCAAGTGATCTGCGGACAAAATTCTATTGCTTCACAAACTTTGCAGTCTGAATTTCATTTCCTGAGCGGACAACAAGCACATAAAAACCGCTGCTTAAATTGCTCAAGTTCACCTGCTTGATGGGATCCTCTGAACTATATTCTGCAACGATTTTACCAGCAGGGTCATGAATCTGTATTTTGTGTTGCAGGTTGAAGCCCGTTTTTACAAAAAGCTCGTCTCCTGCCGGATTGGGGTAAACATGAATATTAAACGCATTGTTACTGAGTGAATCTTCATCTTCTACTGAGAAAATTACACCATTTTCATTAAACACTGCCAGGCCAGATTCTGTTCCAATCCATTTGTTATCATTGTCGTCAATTGAAATTGAAAAAACCCTGTTATCAGGCAATCCTGAATTTGATGTATTAAATATTGTCCAGGTTATGCCGTCAAATATCGTTAAGCCGCCAGTTGACGCAATCCATAAATTCCCGGGCAGATCAATGGCGATTGAATTCACATAATCAGATGCTAGTCCTGAATTGATGCTATTTTTCACATCCCAACTTGTGTTGTCGTATTTAGCTAAACCACCTCCCTGGGTTCCAATCCATTTATTATTAAACTGATCAATGACAATTGACCTTACAAAATCATTAGGCAACCCTGAATTGAAAGTATTATACACTACCCAGTTCGTTTCATCAAATTTTGCAACACCATTATCTGTACCTATCCATTTATTTCCATACTGATCTATTGCGATAGATTTAACATTATTATCTGGTAATCCGGAATTTGATGTATTAAATACAGTCCAGTTCGTGCCGTCAAACTTTGCCAAGCCAAGGCCAGACCCAATCCATTTGTTATTATACTGATCTATGGTGATTGAAAAAATATAATTATCAGGTAACCCGGAGTTTACAGTATTATATGTTGTCCAAATTGTTCCGTCAAATTTTACCAAACCACCACCATAAGTTCCAAGCCAAATGACATCATTAACATCATTGGCAAAAGAAATAACATAATCTTCGGGCAAATCTGAATTTAATGTATTATAAGCAAGCCACTCAGAACCATTAAATGTTGTCAAGCCATGTTGACTTCCAATCAATATTTTTTCATTCTGATTAAAAGTTATACAACTAATAAAATTATCAGGCAATCCGGAATTTGATGTGTTTTTTACATCCCAGGTTGTATCGTCAAAACTCACTAAACCACCTCCATTTGTGCCTATCCATTTATTTTCATTCTGATCAATGATAATGGTCGAAATATTATTTTCCGGCAGACCCGAATTTGCAGTATTATATGTCACCCAGTTTGCATCGTCAAATGTTACCAGCCCTCCGGAAGTTCCAATCCATTTTTTATCATTCTGGTCAATTGCCAATGAATAAATCCAATTGTCCATCAATCCTGAATTTGCAGTATTAAATACGTTCCAATTTGTTCCGTCAAATGTTGCTAAACCACCACCAGATGTTCCAATATAAATTTTTCCGCTTTGATCTAATGATAAAGCTAAAACATCATCACTCGGTAGGTCGGAATTTGAGGTATTATAAACGGTCCAGTTAATTCCGTCAAATTTAACCAATCCTACACCTCCTGCAAAAATATCCCATGTTGAAATCCATTTGTTATCAAACTGGTCAATAACTACATAAAGTATTGTGTTTCCCGGTAAACCAGAATTTGAAGTGTTATATACTGTCCAGTTTGTACCGTCAAACATAACCAATCCTCCAAATCCGGTTCCAATCCATTTATTATTAAACTGATCAATTGCTATAGAATTTATACCACTATCCGGCAGGTCTGAATTTGCTGGATCAAAAACTGTCCAGTTCAAACCATCAAATTTTGCTATTCCACCACACCAGGTGCCTATCCATTTATTTCCATATTGATCAATGGCAATCGAACGAACTCTGTTGTTTGGTAATCCAGAGTTGGCTCGATTAAAAAAAATTGAACTACCATTTACTTTGTCATATCTTATAAGCCCTCCATTATAAGTCCCGATCCATATATATTCTTCTTCATCTGTTATTGAGGAAACATTGTTGCCATTTGTATAATTGATCCACGGAGGATTTTGAGAATATGCGTAAATTACAGACAGTGAAATGCTAACAAGAAATAATAGTATTCTTCTCATAATTTTTTTGTAAATATTTTTCAAATATACAATAAAACAACTTCAAAAACAACAACCAGGAAGTGTCAGGCATGCATGAAAAAGTTAAAGGCATATAATAAAATCCCAAGAAAAAGACCTACGATAGCTCCCTCTTATTGTTCTGCTTATTGTAATTCACTAATTTTGTAAAAAAAATTATGAAGAAAACCCTCGCCAGCGACAACTATGCCGGCATTCTGCCCGGAATTATCGAAGCCATTGCAGAAGCCAACACTGCGCATGAAACTTCATACGGGTACGACACATACACAAAACTTGCTAAAAAAGAATTTCAGAAACTGTTCGGAAACAATATTGAAGTAACGTATGCTTTTAACGGTACAGGTGCCAATGTACTCGGAATCAGTTGTGTGACACAATCATTCAATTCAATATTCTGCTCTCAACATGCACATGCATTTGTGGATGAATCAACAGCTCCTGAAACATTTACAGGTTGCAGATTGTTTCCTTTGCCAACTGATGAACAGGGAAAGATTCCAGCTGAAACATTACGAAAAGCCATTATCCGAAAAGGCGATGAACATCATCCCCAACCCAGGGTTTTAACAATTTCTCAGCCCACCGAATACGGCACATTATACACCATAGATGAACTCAGGGCAATTTCTGCCGTACTCAAAGAACATGACATGTTATTTCACGTTGACGGAGCACGTTTCTTCAATGCACTGGCAGCCATGAAATGTACTGCAAAAGAAATGATCACAGAAACTGGCGTTGATATTCTCTCTGTCGGCGGCACCAAAGCCGGGCTCATGATTGGTGAAGCCATTGTTTTTCTGAATCCAGAACTTGCCAAAGACCTGAAATATCGTCAGAAACAAAGTATGCAACTTGCATCGAAGATGCGGTTTATTTCAGTGCAGTTTCACAAGCTTCTGAAAGTTGAACTCTGGAAACCATCCGCTTCACATGCCAATGTCATGGCGGCTTTGCTTGCAAATGGCTTATCTGCAATTCCTCAGGTTCAGATTACCCGAAAAGTGGAAACCAATGCAGTTTTTGCAATCATACCTCCGGAATGGATTGACGAAATGCAGAAACTCACATTTTTCTACAGGTGGAAAGAAGCCACAGGCGAAATCAGGCTCATGTGCTCATTTGACACAACCGAAAAGGAAATTGAACTTTTTGTTCAACGAATGAGGGAATTGTCTTCAAAATAGATTTTACCTATTCCCCTAAGCTTTTATATGTTCATGTTTTTGTATCACTAAGTCGCACAAGGTACGTCACAAAGTTACTCAACGCACAAGGTGCATGGCAAAAGCCGTTATTTGTTCACATCAAAAAATCTGAAAACAGGCTTTCAGTTTTTTTCTGTGAACAAATCTCAAACACAACTCGTTGTGTTTGTTTCACAAACACGGCTTTTGTCTGAGAAAAAAGTACGTTGTGAGACGTCGTGAAACAGTTCTGAAAAATATTATTGTATCTTTGATAGGCAAATAATAAGACAATAGAAATTGAAAATAAATTAGCAAAATAATACTTGATTGTGATTTCAGAATACATACTGAAATTGGACCGGGGTTACTCGAAAATATATACAAAACTTGTCTTGCTTATGAACGAACACAATCCGGATTGCTTGTTGAAACTGAAAAAATTTTCCCTTTCGTATATAAAGAGATTACGTTTGATTGTGGCTATAGAATTGATATTTTGGTTGAAAACAAAGTGATCATCGAAACTAAAAACGTTGATTGTTTGACAGATGTTCATTTTGCACAAACATTAACATATATGAAATTGTCAGGTTGTAGACTTGGGTTAATATTAAATTTTAAAACCAAGTCTTTAAAAGATGGTATTAAAAGACTGGTCTTGTAATAATTTTTTCATTATTTATCTCAAAGTTACGCAATGAACGACTTGCCCGACAAAAGCCATCATTTATTATCATAGGAAAAGTATGAAAGCGAGCTTTCTTGGTTTTTCTATGATAATAAATACCAAGCACAACATGTTGTGTTTGTGTGCTTAGCACATGGCTTTTGTCTCAGAGAGAAGTGCGTCGTGGATACTTTGTGAAAACTTCGTGAAACGTTGTGAAACCAATCGCCAATATTCTATAACAGGCTTTCATCAATCTGATAAGGAGCAATGTGTTCAGGTTTGCAATGAAGTATACACTGATCGCAACTTGAAAGTTCACCCTTCAGGCGCCGGTGCACCATATTCTCAGTACGAGTCTGCAATCTTTCAACCCTGATCTTTCTGACAACTTCGTCAGCAAAAGCATACATCATCAGCAAACGTGCATTTTTTTCACAAATTCCGCGCTGACGCAGATAAAACATTGAGTCAAGATCGAGCTGTCCGGTTGTAGAACCGTGACTACACCGCACATCATCATTGTAGATTTCAAGGAAAGGTTTACTTATGACACTTGCCTGATCAGTCAGAAGGATATTCTTGTTCGACTGAAACGCTTCGGTTTTCATTGCACCTTCAGCAACAAAGATATGACCTGTAAACACTGAACTGGCTTCTTCATCAAGAATCCCCTTAAAAGTCTGACGACTGAAGCAGTTGGGCGCATAATGCCTCACAAACAACTGATTATCTACATGTTGTGTTTTGTCAATCAGATAAAGCCCGGATAAATCAGCATTTGCCTCAGTGCCATTCAAATTCACGACAAATTCATTTCTGATGGATCCTGCATTAAACGTAATCATATTGCTATGCAACTGCCCCTGTGATTCAATATTAAAAAAAGATGTATTGATCATTGAAGAGCTGAGGTCTTTATTCTGAAGCTTATAATGGTCAAGTTTGGCATTTTCGCCAATAAAGAACTCAGTGACTGAATTTTTAAAGGAATTCTTATCTTCCAGTGAATCATCACATTGCAAAAAAGTCAGGCTGCTGTTTTTCTCAAGTACAATCAGGTTTCTTGTCTGGACAAACAGTCCATCCCTGTGCATGATAAGGTTCACCAATTGCATGGGTGTATCACAATGAATGTTTTCAGGAACATAAATAAACAAACCGTCAGATGCCAGTGCTGCGTTCAAAGCTGTCAAGCCATTATAGGTTGCAGTTTCTGATTTGCTCCAAAACTTTTCAATAAGATCGGGAAACTCCATAAGTGCCTGTTTGATACTTCCGGCTATGATTCCGTTATCCATGCGGGTCAGTGGACTTGAATCGTACAGATTATGACCGTTGTAATTGGCAAAGAAAAGTGTTTCAAAATTGTGAATTTCACATTTAAAAACGTTGTTCACATCAATGGAACGATCGATCTGTATATCATTGCTGAATTTATATTCAGGCTGAAGGATTTTTCCCAGATCTGTTCCCTTCCAATATTCCATAGCAGTTGACGGGAATCCGTTTTCTTTAAAAAAATCCAATGCCTTATTACGCTCAGATTGAACATAATCAGGAAAACCTAAATGATCACCATTCAGTCTGTCGTACAACTTCAACAAGTTATCAGTTAATACTTGTATGTTCTGATTCATGAGTTTCTCCTAATTAATTTCCTTTATCCAGTTATACCCTTTTTCTTCAAGTTCGAGAGCCAACTCTTTGCCTCCTGATTTCACCAATTTTCCATCATATAAAATATGAACATAATCTGGAACGATATAATCCAGTAGCCTCTGATAATGGGTGATTACAATTGTTGCATTATCCGGTCTTTTCAATTTATTGACACCATTGGCAACAATACGGAGGGCATCAATATCAAGTCCTGAATCAGTTTCATCCAGAATTGCCATCTGAGGTTCAAGCATAGCCATCTGAAAAATTTCATTTCGTTTTTTCTCACCTCCTGAAAATCCTTCATTTACAGAACGGTTGGTTAAAGAAGTACTCAATTCAACAAGTTCCTGCTTTTCACGCATCAATTTCAGAAAATCAGCTGAAGTAAGTTCAGGTTGTCCGCGATACTTTCGAACTTCATTAATTGCAGTTTTCATAAAATTAACCATGGAAACACCCGGAATTTCAACAGGATATTGAAAGCCAATGAATAACCCTTCACGTGCACGATCTTCTATAGACATATCTAGAAGGTTATGTCCTTTGTAAATCACTTCGCCATCATCAACATTAAACAAGTCACGACCAGCCAAAACCTGTGCAAGTGTGCTTTTTCCGGTTCCGTTCGGACCCATGATCGCATGAATCTCACCGGGTCTCACATCAAGATTGAAGTTTTTCAGAATATTTTTACCGTTGACTGAAACTTTTAAATTTTTTATGTGTAACATATCTTTTTCTTTAAACTTATTTTTACTTTGTACTTTTTTAACTTTTAAACTACCCAACGCTCCCTTCCAGACTTATACTCAGAAGTTTTTGTGCTTCAACAGCAAACTCCATCGGCAGTTTCTTTAAAACCTCTCTGGCATATCCGTTTACAATGAGTCCGATTGCATCCTCCATTCCAATACCACGTTGCAGGCAGTAGAACAACTGATCATCTGAAATTTTTGAAGTTGTGGCTTCATGCTCAACAATAGACGATCTGTTATCAACCTGTATGTATGGAAAAGTATGTGCCCCACAGGTATCTCCCATGAGCAAAGAGTCACATTGGGTGAAATTGCGGCTTCCAGTTGCTGCTTTACCAATTCTTACCAGTCCGCGATACGCATTATTGCTTTTCCCGGCTGAAATTCCCTTTGAAATGATTGTGCTGCTGGTATTTTTTCCAATGTGGATCATTTTAGATCCCGTATCTGCCTGTTGATGATTATTTGTCACTGCCACAGAATAAAATTCACCGACAGAATTTTCTCCAAGTAAAATACAGCTAGGATACTTCCATGTAATCGCACTCCCTGTTTCAACCTGGGTCCATGAAATTTTTGAGTTCTTTCCTTTACAGATTCCCCGTTTTGTCACAAAATTATAGATGCCTCCTTTTCCCTGTTTATCTCCAGGAAACCAGTTCTGTACTGTTGAATACTTCACTTCTGCATTGTCCATAGCTACAATTTCAACAACTGCAGCATGAAGCTGATTTTCATCACGCATTGGGGCTGTACATCCTTCCATATAACTCACATAAGACCCTTCGTCAGCAATGATGAGTGTACGCTCAAACTGACCGGTATTACGCGCATTAATACGAAAATATGTGCTCAATTCAATTGGGCAACGCACACCTTTCGGTATGTAACAGAATGAACCGTCGCTAAAAACTGCTGAATTGAGAGCTGCATAATAATTATCACTAAATGGAACCACCGAACCGAGATACTTTTTCACTAGGTCAGGATGATGCTGAACTGCGTCACTCATTGAACAAAAAATCACTCCGTGGTCAGCAAGAGTTTCCTGCATGGTTGTTTTTACGGATACACTGTCAAATACTGCATCCACAGCCACGCCACTCAGCATTTTCTGTTCTTCAAGCGGAATTCCGAGTTTATTAAATGTATCTATAAGTTCAGGATCTACTTCATCCAAAGATTTGAGTTCAGGTTTATTCTTTGGTGCAGCATAATAAATGATATCCTGAAAATCAATTTCAGGGATGCTCAGATGACCCCACTTCGGATGAACCATTTCTTTCCATTTTCTGAAAGCCCGAAGTCTGAATTCGAGCATGAACTCGGGTTCATTCTTTATTTCTGAAATCTTACGAACAACATTTTCATCCAATCCTTTTGGAAAATAGTCCATTTCAATTTCCGTTGTAAAGCCGAATTTATATTCATTTTCAATGACTTCCGGAATTATGTTATTTTCTTCATTCATGATTACTATTTTAATTTATTCCATATAAGAATTGAAATGCAAAATTACAAAATATTCCATAAAAATATTTACTGATTTCAATAGGATGCAAATCTTTAAAAAAAATTGACATTTGAAAAACTGAATCTCAGGCAAAAAATAAAGCGACGTTTTTTAAATCGAACATCTGATTCAAATAAAATATTTTCAACATACTTGAAGTACCCATTTTGCTGATAATCTGAATCATACAACGCTCAATGTTAATAATTTATTTGCAAATACAACTAAAAACTGTAATTTTAACAAAAAAAAGTATAAAAAAATATAAAAATTCAAATTTTATTTATATTTTTGCTGGCAATAAATTGCTTTTAATCTATAAACTTATTCCATAAAAAGATATTTTTTTACTACAAGAAATAATTTAAAAAATTGACAAAATGATACATGAAGTATATAAAACCATTGTTCAGGAAGCTCCATATGGTTTTAGTATGTTTCAAATCATTTCAAATGATTTGAACAAACCGTATCATTTTCGATGTACTGAAATTAATTCTGCTTTTGAGAAAATATCGGGAATTCAAGCCGAACAGATTATAAATCATGGAGCATCCGATGTTTTTAGCCGGATGTTTCAGGATGGTTTTGACTGGAACATTCTTTTTTTAGAAGTTCTCAGTAAACACAAACAGGAAGAGATTAAGAAATTCCATACAACTCTGAATCAGTGGGTTAACATAATTATTCAACCCATCAATAATCAATATATCTGTGCAATTTTATACACAGGACATGAGTTTGAAAAAGAAGAACATATTATCAATCAGCCTGTTAAACAAGAATCACTGACTGATGTTGCTGGTTTTTCACTAAATGAGGAGGGTAAAATAACAGAAGTTGACCAGCATTGGAGCCAGTTATTCGGATACACTCTTGAGGAAGTTTCAGGCCGCTGGTTCGGGGTATTTATTCATCCTGAACACATCGATGACTTTATTCAATGGTTTAACAAACTAAAATATTCAGGCAAGCTTGACAAAGAACTGAAAATTAATACTCGGACTGGTGACAACAGTTTGTTTCACTTCAGTGGTATGGTCATTTCTAAAGATGACAATCAGACCATCAGTATTGTATGCCGGATGGAGAGAAAGCCTGAAACAGATGTATTTCATTATAATCAGGAAGAAGCAATAAATGTTGTTCCTGAGAATCAAACAAATGAGATCAAGGAACAAAATGAACCAAAAGGTATTCAATTTCAAAATGATGTTGAACCTCATCCTGAGTCCCATCATAAAGAACAACAATTTTCGTCATCCCTAGATTTAGAGTTCCTGAAAGAAATTACCCGAAATATTCCGATTCTTATTGCAATTACTGATTCTGAAGGAAATTTTGAGTTTACAAGTAAATCTTACGATATTTTAGGAAAACAGTCCGGCAGTTTGAAAGGAAAAAATTTCGCTGAGCTCATTCACCGGGATGAAAAAAATGATATTGGTCTGATTCTGAATGATCTCAACAAACATCCTGATTCCATCCGTACAATAGAGTTACGCTATCAGTCTCCCGACGGCAATTATATATCTTATGAAACAACCATTCATAGTGTTGTTTTGACTGAAAACGAACCACAATTCATTATCACTTCAGTAAATCTTTCTGAACGAAAAAACGCCCAGATCTCTTTACGCACAAGTGAAGAAAAATTTCGCAGACTTGTTGAACATTCTCCGGATATCGTTTACAGTTATTCATCAATACATGGAAGAAGGTTTCATTCTTCAAAGGTTCTTCATGTTATCGGGTATTCAACTGAGCAATTGCATAGTGACCCCTCTTTGTGGAGAACTTTAATCCATCCGGACGATCAGGCAATATTTGACAGAGCACTTGCCGCTACAGAAACAGGTCATGCACTGAATATTGAATACCGCATCAAAGATGCAACAGATCAGTGGAAATGGATTTATGACCGCAGCATTCATATTCACTATAGGTATGGAGAGACTCTGATCGAGGGTCTTGCCATGGACATTACAGATCGCAAACAGGCTGAAGAGCAATTGCAACTAACCAAAGATACCTACGTGGGAATTTTCAATTCCCTCACTGAAGCAATCTTTATTCAGGACGAGTCAGGGTCATTCATTGATGTCAACAAAGGGGCAATGTTAACTTACGGTTACGAAAGAAAAGAGCTCATCGGTAAATCCCTTCTTTCACTAGCTGCTCCTGAAATGAACGACTTTGAGCAGATAAAACAAATTCTGAAGGATGTTTTTCTGACCGGAAAATCAGAACAGATTGATTTCTGGGGAATTCGTAAAAACAGAGAAATTTTTCCAAAAGATGTCATCATCAATAAAGGGAATTACTTTGGTCAGAACATTCTGATTATCACAGCCAGGGATACTTCCGAACGAAAACAGGCAGAAAAAAAATCCTTTGAGCATAATCTTTTTGTTTCTTCTCTTATGAAGGCTGTTCCTGTTGCTGTTTTTTACAAAGACCTTAATGGTAAGTTCATTGATTGTAATGATATTTTCACAGAGATTACGGGCCTGAAGAAAGAAGATATATTAGGCAAAACTGTCAGTGATATTTGGGAGAATGATATTTCTGAATATTTTATGAGTAAGGATAAGGAACTTCTTTCATCTTCAGATTACATCATGTATGAGCACATTGTGAAAAACAGAAATGGAGAAATCATCCCCGTAATTCTGACAATAGATTTTTTTAATGATTCGGAAGGAAATAAAGCAGGAATAGTTGGAGCTGTCATTGACATCCGGAATCAAAAAAAAGCCGAAGATGAACTCAAGAAAGCTAAAGAACAGGCTGAAAACAATGATCGACTGAAATCTGCTTTTCTTGCCAATATGAGTCATGAAATTCGGACTCCAATGAACGGAATTCTGGGATTTACAAGTTTGCTCAAAGAACCGCTCGGACCAGGAGAAAACCAGAATGAATACATTGAAATTATAGAACAGAGCGGGCAAAGAATGCTTGGCATTATAAATGATTTAATCAACATTTCAAAGATTGAAGCGGGTCAGATGGATGTTTCGATTACAGACATCAACCTCAACGAACAGCTTGAATATCTTTTCACTTTTTTCCTGCCTGAAGCCCAGAAGAAAGGAATTCAACTCTTTGTTTATACTCCACTTTCTGATCAGAATGCCAATATTCAAACTGATAAAGAAAAAGTTATTGCCGTATTAACCAATCTTATCAAAAATTCAATCAAGTTCACTGACAAAGGAAGTATTGAGTTTGGTTATGAGATGAAAGATTCAGACATCAGGTTTTTTGTTAAAGACACAGGCATGGGTATTCCCAAAGAGAAACAAAAACAGATTTTTGAACGTTTTGTACAGGCACAAAAAAATCTACCCGGCAACAGGGAGGGAGTTGGTCTTGGGCTTTCAATCTCAAAAGCTTATGTAGAATTGCTTGGAGGTAAAATCTGGGTTGAATCCGAGAAAGGCATTGGAGCTTCATTCTTCTTCACAATTCCAGTTTCCATTGCCGAAAGTGTCGTTAATGATGAAGACCAGGGAGTTGAATCTCATAAAAAAGAACTCAAAACAAACAAACTGCATGTGCTGATTGTTGAAGATGACAACATCTCATCATTTTTGCTTACAAAAATTATTGAAGACATATCTGTCAAAATCCATCACGCACAATCTGGCGATGAGGCAATTCAGATTTTCAAATCTCATCCTGAAATTAATCTAATACTTATGGACATCAAACTACCTGGAATGGATGGTTACGAAACGACACGCCATATCAGAAAAATCAACAAAGATGTCATCATCATTGCACAAACAGCATACGCTCAAAAAGAGGATAAGAACAAATCATTCGAGGCTGGGTGTAATGAGCACATTACTAAGCCTTTAAATTCCACAACAATCATTAATACAATAAACAGACTGTGTGCTGAAAAGGATTATTCCAATTGATTTCAGAGTTCTTCACACAAGCCATCATAGGCTTCAATAGAGTTTTTGAATATTTCTCTGGCTTCAAATATTAGAGGAGAAACATCTCTGTAACGGCTTGAAAAATGTCCGATGATGAGCCTTCCAGCTCCTGATTGTTTAGCTATCATGGCAGCCTGCCGGGCTGTGCTATGAAATTTTCGTTCTGCATTTTCCGATTGATCATCTGCAAAAGAGGCTTCATGATATAGCAATGACACATTTTGTATTAAAGGGATGATTGAGTCTTCATACGCAGTATCAGAACAATAAGCATAAGACCTTGATACAGCAGGAATACGAATAATGGAATCGTTTGAATATCTTGTTCCTTTTTCATCTATAAAATCTTCTCCTGCAAGTATTCTTGAATACCATTCAACCGGGATGTTGTGCTGCTCTGTAAATTCCTTTCTGATATTACGTGCTCTTTTCTTCTCCTGGAATAGAAAGCCACATGTTGGTATTCTGTGTTTCAGCGGAAAAGAAGTGACAGTAACATGTTTGTCATTATGAATTGTTTGAGGCTTCTCATTGCTGAGAAAATGATAGTTCAGTTTAAAGGACAATGCTGTTGAAGCAGCATTAAGTTGAAGATTAATAATTTCCTTCAAGTCGGGAAAACAAAAAATATTCAGATCGCGTTTTCTGTTATATAAGTGCATTGAGTTAATCAGCCCAATCAGTCCGAAATAATGATCACCATGCAAATGAGAAATAAAAACATGATTGATTTTACTCATAGGAATCTGATATTTCATCATTGAAATCTGAGCACCTTCTCCGCAGTCAATCAAATACAAATGCTCATGTACATTGAGTACATGAGCACTTGTAAGCCGTTCAGTTGTAGGTTTTGCTGATCCTGAACCTAAAATTGTGACGGCAAATTTCATTCCTGTTATCTGGAAATATTCAGTTTTTTTGTAATGACAATATCTCCGTTACTTATTTTGTAGAAATACATTCCCGGAGGATATTGTTTTAAAGGAATTGTCAAATTATTTAATCCTGGAGATATTTGATGCTTGGACTCTGCAATGAGAGTTCCAACAAGATTATAGAGTGTAAAACTGAGATTTTCATGACCTGGTGAAAATACTTCTACGGTTGTGTACTCATTAGCAGGATTTGGAAATGCCTTCTGAACAGAAAATTGTTGATTTGTATAGGGAACTACAGATGAAGGCTGCATATCAATTTTATAAAACTTTACAGTGTCTGCCACACTCATGGGTAATCCCTGAAAGTTTCCATTTGCAGACAAAGCAATCTGAATATTGTGAACTCCTTCAACATTGGTTACCCCTTGAATTATAAGACATCCTTTCTGACCCCCAAGCCAGAAATTGTTTGGTGCATCTGTTTCCCATGTAAGTCCGGCAGGCAATCCCAAAACATTGACGACACCTATTGAATCAATTTGTACCGTCATGCTCATAAAAATTGTATCTGTTGGAATCATCGCTGAAATCACAGCCTGATAATTCTGACCGGCAATTCCTGGTGGAAGATTTGTGGCACTATCTGGACTGAATCCTGGTGTGTTTAGAGACGGATCCGGAGTACAGGGTTGTGATAATGCAACAAATGAAATTACAACAAAGAAAACAGTTGAAAATAATATTCTTTTCATACGAATTGGATTTATTATACAAAATTAATACTTTTTTTTAAGATTACAATTGAATTCGTCTAAAAAAATCTCACAAAACGATAATGAAGATTTTTAACTGAAATACAGATTTCAAAATAATTCATTCCTTAAGGCTGTCCCCTATGTTATAAAGAAATGATGATCCTGATGTTCGTGAAGAAAAGGAACAAATACATTTTTTCTTATGTCTCCTGTTCATAGAACAATGTTAAAATCTGATAAAACAATCTACACAGTTATTCAGCATTAATCCAGTAATCAAAAAAAAGGAAGCGAACCTCATTCCCTTCCTTTTATCATATCACACTGAGATTTTTTGCAAACAGTTGTCTCAGCGCACAGTACTTTTTTATATCAATAAACTATCGTTTATGTAATTTTTCGTCAGAAACAGACAATCTTTTTCTGCCCTTTGCTCTTCTTCTCGCTAAAACACTGCGACCGTTAACAGATGACATACGTTTGCGAAATCCGTGTTTATTTCTTCTTTTCCGTAATGATGGCTGAAATGTTCTTTTCATTGTTCTTCGTGTATTGGGAGTGCAAAATTAGTAATTTTTTTTATGTTTCCAAATATTTTTACAAAAAAACTTTTGGGCCTGAAGTAAAGTGTTTTTTAAAAAGCAAGTAAACCATATAAAAAAGTTTTCTTTTATTTGATCATTTTTGATGGATCTACCCACATATTAAATTGATCTTCAGTAACAAGACCTGATTCAAGAGCAGCCTGTTTCAGAGTTTTTCCCTCATTATGAGCCTTTTTCGCGATGAATGCAGCATTGTCGTATCCAATATGTGGGTTCAGTGCTGTAACAAGCATCAGAGAATTATTCAGATGTCTTTTTATTGTATTATGATTCGGTTCAATTCCTACCACACAATTATTCAGAAATGATTTTGAAGCATCTGTAAGCAGTCTTACTGAAAACAACAAGTTATATATCATCATTGGCATAAACACATTAAGCTGAAAATGTCCGTTTATTCCTCCGATGTTAATTGCGGTATCATTTCCGATGACCTGGGCACATATCATCGTCATGGCCTCAGCTTGTGTCGGGTTTATTTTGCCAGGCATGATTGAGGATCCCGGCTCATTTACAGGCAATATAATCTCTCCTATCCCACATCGTGGACCTGAAGCCAGCAACCTGATGTTGTTTGCTATGTGCATCAGACTGACAGCCAGTGTTTTCAATGCTCCTGAAGCTTCAACAAGTGCATCATGGGAGGAAAGTGACTCAAATTTATTTTCAGCACTGACAAAATGGTGCCCTGTAAGGTCGCAGATTTTTGCAGTTACATTTTCCACAAACCCTTCTGGTGCATTGATTCCGGTGCCAACTGCCGTACCACCCAGAGCCAGTTCCGACAAATGTTTCAGTGAATGTATTACTGTCTGAATTCCATGGCTGATTTGAGAAACATATCCAGAAAATTCCTGACCAAGAGTAAGCGGCGTTGCATCCATTAGATGGGTTCTGCCGGTTTTGATAATCTTCTCAAATTCCTTCGCTTTTTTGGCAAACCCTTCTTTCAAAGCTTCAACCGCAGGAAGCATTTCTTCTACGATCATCGAATAAGCAGCAATACTCATGGCAGATGCAAACATATCATTGGATGACTGTGACTTGTTCACATCATCGTTTGGATGAATATTCCTTTTCCCTTCACCCAGGGTAAGTCCTGAAAGAACATGAGCTCTGTTTGAAATGACTTCGTTGACGTTCATATTCGTCTGTGTTCCGCTTCCGGTTTGCCATACAACAAGTGGAAAATGTTCGTGTAATTTTCCTTCAATAATTTCATCACATACCCGTACAATACATTTACCTTTTTCTTCCAACAGAACACCAAGCTGAACATTCACTATTGCTGCTGCTTTTTTTGCAATGGCAATTGCCCGGATTATTTCATGAGGCATCAACGTCAATCCAATGTTGAAATTCTGTAATGACCTTTGTGTTTGTGCCCCCCAATATTTGTCAGCAGGAACTTCAACAGGTCCAAGACTATCATATTCAATTCTTTTCATGATGTATCATCAATTAAAAAATCTTTGCATTATTCAAATCATTTTGTAGAAATCATTTCCCTTGTCATCCACAAGAATAAATGCGGGAAAATTTTCAACTGTAATTTTATAAATTGCTTCCATTCCAAGTTCTGGATATTCGATCAATTCTACCTTTCTGATGTTTTCCTGCGCCAGAATAGCAGCAGGACCTCCAATACTTCCCAGATAAAAACCACCATACTTTTTACAGGCATCAGTGACTACCTGGGATCTGTTTCCTTTGGCAATCATAATCATGCTTCCTCCATGCTGCTGAAACAGATCTACATATGAATCCATTCTTCCTGCTGTTGTCGGTCCGAAAGATCCGGAAGGCAATCCTTCAGGAGTTTTTGCAGGACCAGCATAATATACGGGATGATCTTTTACATATCGGGGCAATCCTTCACCATTTTCAAGTCTTTCCCTGAGCTTTGCATGAGCAATATCACGGGCTACAATGATTGTTCCATTCAGAGTAAGCCTGGTTCCAACAGGATGTTTGCTTAATTCCTTCAGGACAGAATCCATGGGCAGTTCAAGATTCACACGAACTGCTCCGGCATTATCATCTGAATTTCTGAGATGTTCAGGAATAAACCGACCAGGATTGGTTTCAAGCTTCTCAATCCATATGCCGTGCCTGTTGATCTTTGCTCTGATATTCCTGTCTGCAGCACACGAAACACCCATTCCCACAGGACAGGATGCACCATGTCTGGGCAGTCTGATCACTCGAATATCAAGCGCAAAATATTTCCCGCCAAACTGAGCACCGATTCCTGTTTCCCGGGCTGCTTTGTATAATTCTTCTTCCAGTCCGATGTCACGAAAGGCTTGTCCTCCCCTATTCCCTTCACGAGGAAGATAATCCAGATATTTTGTAGTAGCAAGCTTTACAGTTTTGAGATTGTCTTCCGCCGATTTACCACCTATCACAAAGGCTACATGATATGGTGGACATGCAGCTGTGCCAAGAGATTTGAGTTTTGATACAAGATATTCCTTCAGTCTGTCCGGATTCAACAATGCTTTGGTTTCCTGAAAAAGTGCAGTTTTATTCGCCGATCCCCCACCCTTGGCAATAAATAAAAAATTGTACTCATCACCTTTTGTTGCATATATATCAATCTGAGCCGGCAGATTATTCCCTGAATTAATTTCATGATACATATCAAGTGGAACAATTTGTGAGTACCTCAGATTTTCTTCTATATAGGTTTTGAAAATCCCTTTTGACAAGGCTTCCTCGTCATGTCCACCTGTCCACACTGCCTGACCTTTTTTTGCATATATGGTTGCTGTGCCGGTATCCTGACAAAAAGGCAAAACGCCCTGAGCGGATATTTCAGCATTACGAAGCATGGTAACTGCAACATACCTGTCATTGTCACTTGCATCCGGATCTTTGAGAATTGCTGCCAGTTGCAGCGCATGTTCTGTTCTTACCATAAAGGAAACATCTTTCATTGCCCTTGATGCAAGTATTTCAAGTGCCACAGGATCAACGACGAGAACCTCTTGTCCATTAAACCGGTTGATTTTCACATAATCTGATGATAGTAAATAATAATCTGTATCATCTGAATCCAAAGGAAATGGCTCCTGATAAACAAATTCCAATTTTTTCATAATATTAAAATTTTTGATGAAATTTGGATAGGGTAACTTTTTTTCAAATATAAGATTTATTGTTATACATTACATCCTTTTCTTATATGAATTGCTCGGGATTTTTCAAAAAAGTGAAGTCAATTCTGAAAAAAGCATGTTTCATAGGAAAGTACTCGTTGTGTTTCGGAGTCCTTTGACTATTTATAAAGTTTTGTACGTATTTTTGCAAAAAATGAAAACAGAATGAAAAAACAAATGTTTCCCTGGCGAATTATGATTTTGGCTTTATTATTCCATTCATGCAGTTTAAGCAGTTATGAAGTTTATAAACTGGATCAACTGAACGATTTCCTGAAAAAAGAAGGCATGTTTTACTTTCTTCCTCGAACAGTGATCAATTTTGAGATCACAATTGAAAAATCAGATCAAATCAAAGGTCCTTATGCTGCTTTTTCAGCCAAGTATCTGGGTATTTCCAACGTCATCACTGAAAACAGTACTAAATACAGCATCGTTGATCTTAAAATCAAAACTCAAAATGAGCCTGATCCTGAGAAAATATTTTACATTTCTTTTCCAAACTGCATAAACAAAAAACATCAGCTGTTGATATCACTGAAAGAAAATGGCATTATTGAGAGTGTGAATTTTGATGTCGATTCACTTTCAGTTCAAAATCAACAAATGAAATTTTCTTCACTGCAAAATGAATTTGAAGAAGAAGGACAGCCTTTTAAAATGTTCATCAATTATAATATTCTCGAAAAAGTTGACACCATTGTAGAGTTTATTCACATGGATACAATTACCATTGAAAAACAAATTTACAAGCGCTCTGTCATAGAAAAAGACTTGGAACACAGAGCTAAAGAAGCTTCAGAATATATCATAAAACTAAATGAATACAAAATGAATCTAATAAGTGGTTATCAGGAAGTTACATATTCTGATGCTACGTTAACTCTTATGATCTCGTCAATTGACCAGCAGATTAATGAATATATGTCATTGTTTACCGGAAAAACGATCAATCAAACAATGACTTACAATTTCTCTCAGATTCCCGAGTCATCAACCAAAAACACAAGATTATTTTTATTTAGTTTCGAAAAAAATGAAGGATTGAATGATTTTGAATCTTCAGATCCTTCTAAAAACATATACGTTGAGTTTATGCCCAGCCTAACGACCAGCAAAATTGCACCTGTTGTTGACAACCAATATCAGAACTCAAGAAAAAGAAAGGGATTCTACTATAATATTCCGGAAAAAACAAAAGTCATACTTTCAAAGGGAAACGGAGAATCAATTTTTGAATCGAATGTGATGATCAATCAATTTGGGGTTGTACATTATCTTCCTGCAAAACACTACAAGATACTCTATTTCGACAATAGTGCTTCCCTCAGACGTATACAATAGTCACAAACATTTCTTTCTTTCTTCTTTTCAAAAACAACAAAAAATTACATCAGTTCTCTTTTGCTGAAAAACTCGGATTAAATCTGTTTTCCTGAGCCGGTTCTTTTTTTATGTAGTTCGAGTATTATCCCATCTGACAGACCTCCTCCTGGGATATGTACTTTATTGATATGGCAATAGTCCATCAGATTTATGAAAATTTTTGAAGCTGGGATAATCACATCTGCGCGATCAGGTCGTAATTTAAACCTGATAATCCGACTATGAATATCAAGTGGCTCGAGCAGTGTCAGAATATTTTTCAGTTCCTGTAATTCAATATAATCTCTTGAAGGATTCGTAAAAGTACTTTTGAGTGTATTCATATTTCCACCCGTGCCAATAAAATACACATTTTCTTTGTTCTTTGGCAAATTTTGATCCAGCCACTGATGCATTGATTTCAAAGCTTTTTCTGATATACCTGATGTAAGTGCACGAACAGCACCGATTTTAAATGATTCGGAAACATAATCACCCGATTTTGACAAAACAGTCAGTTCAAAACTACCACCACCAAGATCTGCCATAAGCTTAACCTTGTATGTTTTTCCTTTATTCACGTAAAGATCCTTGATTATTCGGGCTTCTTCGTAACCGTCGATAACATTTACATGAAAATCTGTTTCAGCCTTCAGTAAACCAAGAACCTGAGCAGAATTCTCTGCTTCACGCAATGCTGCTGTTGCATACACAGCATAGTCGTCCGGTTTGTAAATTCTGATGAGCGAAGAAAAAATATTCAGTGTATCAATCAAGTGTTTGATTCGCTTTGGTGATAATCTCCCTTTATCATACACATCCATTCCCAGCCTGATGGGCAAACGAAGAAGAGAGTTTTTAAATACAATCAACTCGTTTTCAACAGGAATGACATTTGCGAAAAGTATTCTGGCTGCATTTGATCCGATGTCAAGGGCTCCATATAACGGAAAATCTTTCATTTTTTTAATGTTGAGTAACAATGATGATAATACGCAAACTGTGATCTGATATTTTCTTCACCTGACTGAACAAATGACTTTGAACCGTTGGCATCATGGATGCGGGCTTTAACATTATCTGACAATTGCATTCTAAGCTGAGTCATCAGCTCTTTTCTGATGGCAGGATCATAAACAGGGCATGTTACTTCTATCCGGTTATCCAGATTGCGTTGCATCCAATCAGCACTTGACAGATAATACTCTTCCTGATCGTTGATTTTAAAGTACAGAACTCTTGAATGCTCTAGGAAACGATCCACAATACTGATGGCAGAAATGTTTTCACTGACTCCTCTGATACCAGGAATAAGGACACAAATACCCCTGACAATCATCTCAATTTTCACCCCTACCTGTGAGGCTTTATACATTTTGTTCACAATATCAATATCTGTAATGCTGTTTAGTTTGATGATACATTCTGCGGGCTGGTTGTTTTTTGCAGCTTTTATGAGCCGGTTGAACTGTTTGAGAATAAATTTACGTGTATTAAACGGCGATACAATAAGATGTTTGAATGAAACCGGCCGATATACCGCTTCAAACAATTCAAAAACACTTCTGACTTCTGATCCGATCTCCTGATTCGCAGTCATCAGACTGTGATCACAATAAACCTTTGCAGTTGTTTCATTGAAATTACCTGTACCGATAAGTGTATAAAATTTGTCTTTATTATTGTGAAACCTCCTGATCTGTATCAGTTTGGAATGAACTTTCAATCCGGGGAAACTATGCAGAATTCTCACACCTTCTTCACGAAGTCGTTCTGACCAATATATATTCAGTCGCTCATCAAAACGAGCCTGAAGTTCCATGAAAACAGTAACCTGTTTTCCGTTTCGGGCAGCATTAATAAGCGCATTCATCACTTTAGAGTGGTATGCAACCCTGTACACGGTCATTCTAATGGATTTGACTTCAGGATGAATTGATGCCTCCCTAAGAAAATCAATGATATAGTGAAAGGATTGATACGGAAAGGTTAACATCACATCTTTTTTATCCAACACATCAATGATTCTTTTGGCATTGATCAGTTCGGGATGTGGCAGTTGCTCAAAGTCAGGATAGAAATTTTCTGGAGGACCGATTTTTGGGAATGACATAAAATCCTTAAAATTATGATATCTGCCTCCACTCACGATGACGTCATCTCTTGTTACAGAGAGCTTTTGCTGAATCATTTTGAGCAGCTTGTCAGGAATTGACTTGTCATAGACAAATCTAACAGGAGCTCCAACATCACGCTGTTTAAGACTTTCCTGTATTCTGTCCACAAAACTTTTTGAAACATCCTGTTCGATGTCAAGTTCAGCATCACGTGTAATTTTTACAGTATATGCCTGAAAATGGTCATAATCAAGCATTAAAAAAATATTTTTAAGAAAATACCTGATCACATCGTCAATCAATATCAAATAGGTTTTTCCATCATTGATTTCAGGCAGTACGATGATTCTTTGTAAATCAGTCAGCGGAATTTCAATTAGTGCAAAATCTTCTTTCCTGTTAATACCGCTTTTTTTTAGTTGAATTGCCAGATAGGTACTTTCGTCTCTCAATATTGATTCTGAATTAAATTCACTGAGCATTATTGGAAATATCTGTGACCGGAGACTGTTCTCATAATAATTTGTAATAAATTCAAGATGTTGAGGGTCTGTAATATTTTTTTCATTTAAAATGACAATATCCTGGGTATTCAATGAAGCTACAATTTTTCTGAAAATTGACAAAAAATCCTTCTGGTGCTTAATAACAAGTTCATTCACTTTCCTGAGTACTTGTTGAGGATTCATCCCAAGTTGGTCACTTTTCTTTCTTTTCAACTGTGCAAGACGCCTGAGTGTTGCCACTCTCACTCTGAAGAATTCATCCATGTTATTTGAAAAGATCCCCAGAAACTTAATACGCTCCACAAGGGGAGTTTCAGGATCAGCTGCTTCCTGTAGCACCCGTTCATTAAATTGCAACCAGCTGATTTCCCTGTTCAGATAAATGTCAGAGTCACCTGAGTCGCTTTTATTTGTTACTGTAATCACCTTCCTCATTATTAGTCAGATTTTTAGGAAATATCAGATGTTCAAGAGAGTGATCGCATCCATGGATTGTATTCCATTTTTGTGTGTTGAAACGAACAACACATAAACCACTTGTCGGAAGGTTATCAATTTTTTTCTCAATGAACGCATTACAAAAATCGGTGATCATTGGGTTATGACCAACAACCATCAGTGTATCAATGTTATCGGAAGCTGTATATAATGATTCATAATATTTTTCTGTTGACACAAAATACAAATCTTCCTGTATCTGAATATCTTCTATCCTGTATCCAAGAGTAAGTGCCGCTATTTTTGCAGAACTCAGAGCTCTGACTGCAGGACTGGAAATGATCAATTGGGGAATAATCTTGTGTGTTTTAAGATAATCTGCAATCAGTTGAGTCCTTTTTTGTCCTTTTGAAGTCAGTGGCCTGTCAAAATCACGTTGAACGGGGACATCCCATGATGACTTCCCATGACGCAAAATGATTAATGTCTTCATAATGAAATTTTTGAATTGCAAATTTACGAAAATTTCAATCAAAAAGTCAGATAATTGGCATGCATTCCCCTATAAGCCCGATACTCTCAGTAATGGCATCAATTATGTTTATTGATTTTCCGGAGCTGAATATTGATTATTTTTTGAATTTTTTCCAAATACACTAAAATGAATATATCGATTTGGATTTAACCTCATATCTTCAAGCAGTAACTGCAAATCCTCAGATGCCTGATTCAGTTTAAGATAAATTGAGTCACTTTCAAGTAAAAGTCCTATGGAACCTTCTCCCGCATTGATCTTTCTCGTAATCTCACTTATCTCTGCCATTGTTTTACTGGCATTGTCAAATGTTGACTGAATATTACTTAGCAGAAGCGTATCAGAAAGATTTGAAAAGTTAGTTATGATATTTGATATTTCTTCATTATTGTTCTTTATGTTAAGAGTAATTGCCTCAACATTAGAAACAATACTAGCAAGCCGGCTTCTCTGGCTTTTAAGGAGTGTATCGACATTAAACGCTGCACTTTCAAGACTGGCAATTGTATAACGGATACTTTCAAAAGATTTATTCAGATTTTCTCTAGTCCCTTCGTTAAAGATATACTGAACAACGACCAAAGCAGAATCAAAAGATGAAAGAAGTGACTCAACCTTTGTCTTGAGTGGCAACATCTGGAGACTTACTTCATCTTTAAGACTTGTCTCCATTTCACCCTTGAGATATTTTCCTGATTCAATATACCGTGGCGAATCTCCTAAATGGAGAACAATGGCTCTGGATCCAAGCAAATCCGAACTTTCTATTCTTGCAATACTGTTTTCCGGTATATCAATATCTTCGTTAACAATGAACCGTACAAGCAATCTTCCGGGTTGATCTTTTTTAAAGGTAATATCAGTTACCTGTCCAACTTTAAACCCGCTAACGGTTACCGGACTGGCAACAAGAAGTCCGCTCACATCATCATATTCAGCATAAAAAACACGTTGTTTTGAAAAGACATCCAGGCCTTTGAGGAAATTAATTCCCCAGTAGAGCAATGCAATGCTTACAATAAAAATTAATCCTAAAATCAGCTTTTTATTCATTCCCAAAAATATCCTCTGAATTTAAAGGCAAATGTATAAAAGTTTTTTCAAACATGTTTCGGCTGACATGAAAATAAATTTAAATTCTCTCATTATCAGGTCTTTGATCATAATCTAATATTCATTCAATAATCTCTGAATGATTTCCATAATTTCATCACGTGTCTCATTATAAACCTGTTTCACTTCTTCTCTGGTTCCCTTTGTTCCGAATGGATCTTTTACGTCAAAAAACTTTACACGGCAGTTTTTAAAGCTTTGTTTACAAAATTCATGAGCCAATGTACCAAAACACACCACAAGATCAGGTTGAAAATTCATAAAACTATTGATATGTCGAGGATGATGTCTTGAAATATCAATTCCAATATCTGACAACACTTCAACAGTGACAGCACTCACGATGGATTCAGGATAAATGCCGGCAGAAGCAATTTCGCAGGATTTAAAAAAAACTCTTGCCATTCCTTCTGCCATAGGGCTACGACAGGAATTTCCTGTACACACAAACAAAATTTTCATCGTTCATGACCTTTTATGTCACGCATACAATTCATGTGTTGCTGCAAATATGCACACTTAGAAACACTGTTTCGTGATAATTATTGATTGTCGTTTTATTAGGACAGTATCACTAAAACGGCCAAAACTGATTATCAAACCAAATTTTTTCAGTTAATTCCTTATCCAGCTTCAGCAACATCTCATGATGTGTTTTTTCCCATTCTGCAAGCCATGAAAAAAGTGCCTTTTCATTTTCATCGGCTGATTCTTCTGCCCAACGGGAATAGGTTTCAATGGCTTTTGTTTCCATATCAATTGCAGCGTTTATGGCAGCAGATTCAAATCCGGCACCTGAAATCTGTTCTCTGATTTTCGGATCAAGAATCATCCGTGCAATTGTATCATCATTCTGATTGCTCTGAAACTCCTGTTTGATAAATGATTTATTTGCAGCAAAACTTTTGTACTGTTCAGAAAGATATTCAATGTGCATTTGTTCTTCAGCAACCATAAGTTCGAAAATTTTCTTTACATCGGGACTAGACGTTTTGTCAGCCACTTCCTGATAAAGCGCCTTGCCTCTGGCCTCCATTAAAATTGCCTTTTTGATAATGTTTAATGCTTGATTTTCCATGATATTAATGTTTGTTTTTAACGATTTTGATAATATTTAAGATGACTTGTGCAGCTTTTTCCATAGATTCAAGAGGAACGTATTCATATTTTCCGTGGAAATTATGCCCGCCTGCAAAAATGTTCGGACATGGAAGTCCCATGTATGACAATCGCGCACCGTCAGTTCCACCCCTTATGGGAACAACACGCGGATCAACATCTGCATCCAGCATGGCCTGTTTTGCATATTCGACAATATGAAAAACAGGTTCTACCTTCTCACGCATATTGAAGTACTGATCTTTTATCTCAAGTGAAAACACATTATGCCCATATTTGAGATTCAGAAATTCAACACAAGACTCCATGAATTGTTTTTTTCTCCGGAATAACTCTTTGTCATGATCTCTGATAATGTACTGAATGATTGCCGATTCAACAGTCCCTTCAATTTTAATCAGATGAAAAAAACCATCGTAATCGCTGGTATGTTCGGGCCTTTGCTGTGGCGGAAGCATATCATTCAACTCTGTTGCTAGGTGAAGGGCATTCAGCATTTTGTTTTTGGCATAACCGGGATGAATATTATTTCCCTGAATTTTAATTACAGCACTTGCAGCATTGAAATTTTCAAATTCAAGTTCACCGATCTGTCCACCATCAACAGTATAAGCAAAGTCAGCACCAAATTTTTCAACATTGAAATAATCAACTCCTCTTCCAATTTCTTCGTCACAGGTAAATGCAATTTTAATGTCTCCATGTTCAATTTCGGGATGTTGAATGAGAAACTCCGCTGCACTCATGATTTCTGCAATTCCTGCTTTGTCATCAGCACCGAGTAATGTTGTCCCGTCTGTTGTAATCATTGTCTGGCCTAAATATTGTTTCAGCTCCGGATAATCATTAACCTTTAAAATGATGTTTTCTTTTTCATTCAAAAGAATATCCTGTCCATTATAATTTTCGATTAAGTTTGGTCTGATGCCGTTACCGGGCATGTCAGGACTTGTATCAATGTGTGCAATAAACCCGACTGCAGGAATTTGCTTTTTAGAATTTGATAGCAACGTTGCATAAACATAGGAATGATCATCAACATGAACATCCGCAATCCCTATTGACACCAACTCATCACGCAACATCAGGGCAAATTTTCTCTGTGAATCTGTGCTTGGATAAGTAGAGGCTCCTTCATCACTTTTTGTATCAAATGCAATATAATTCAGAAACCGTTTCAGAATTTTTTCTTTCATCATTATTAAATTTCTTTTACACAAAATTAATCAAAATTATTTCAATGTGAAACAACAGATTTGATTTTATCTTGAGCTATTCTGGAGTAACAATCAACTTGAAGTATTGAGTCTTTTGTTTCAGAAAAGATTTTCAAGAAAATTATCATCCACCTCATTGGGTATCAGGATTTTAAGATTTTTCTCTACTTCCATTGCACGTTTGATTGCAAAAACTGCATTGGGATTTCTTGCCCAATTGCGTCTTGATATGCCGTTGTTCACATCCCAGAATAACATGTTTTGCAATCGTCTGTCAGCATCGTTACTTCCATCAAGCACCATTCCGAAACCTCCGTTAATCACTTCGCCCCAGCCTACACCACCACCGTTGTGAATCGACACCCAGGTTGCACCTCTGAATGAATCACCAATCACATTCTGAATTGCCATATCAGCTGTAAATCTGCTTCCGTCGTAGATGTTGGAAGTTTCCCTGAAAGGGGAATCAGTCCCGGAAACATCATGATGATCACGGCCAAGGACAATTGGGGCAGAAATTTTTCCACTTCGAATCGCATCATTAAATGCCAGGGCAATCTTTATTCTTCCATCGGCATCTGCATACAATATCCTTGCCTGTGAACCAACGACAAGTTTGTTTTTCTGAGCTTCACGAATCCAGTGAATATTGTCTTTCATTTGCTGTGAAATCTCAGCAGGTGAATGAGCTGCAATTTCTTCAAGAACCATGGCTGCAATTTGATCTGTCAATTCAAGATCCTCAGGTTTTGCAGATGTGCAAATCCAGCGAAACGGGCCAAAGCCAAAATCAAAACACATTGGCCCCATGATATCCTGAACGTAGGATGGATAGATAAAGTCTCCATCTTCATTTGTGATGGAAGCACCTGCTCTAGATGATTCAAGCAAAAAAGCGTTTCCGTAATCAAAGAAATAAGTGCCCCTGTCTGTATGTTTCTTTACCGCAGCCACATGACGACGAAGAGATTCATGTACTTTCTCTTTGAATAGTTCAGGCAGTTCAGCCATCATTTTGTTTGATTCTTCATAGCTGAGCCCTGCAGGATAATAGCCTCCGGCAAATGGATTGTGAAGAGAGGTTTGGTCGGAACCCAGATCTACATGGATGTTTTCTCTGTCCAAAGCTTCCCACAAATCCACAATATTGCCCTGATAACCAAGAGAAACAGCTTCTTTGTTTGCAACAGCTTTTTGAATGCGGGGCAGAAGTTCATCAAGATTCTCATACATCTCATCAATCCACCCCTGCGAATATCTTGTTTGTGCAGCTTTGGGGTTGACTTCGGCAATGACACCCACAAGTCCGGCAATTTTTGCAGCTTTTGGCTGAGCACCCGACATGCCTCCAAGCCCACTCGATAAAAATAGCTTTCCAGACAAATCACCATCTTTACTCAAAGCTCTGGCAGCATTAAGCAGGGTGATTGTTGTGCCGTGAACAATACCCTGGGGTCCGATATACATATAAGAACCTGCTGTCATTTGCCCGTATTGTGAAACACCAAGAGCATTCATACGCTCCCAGTCATCGGGTTTTGAATAATTTGGAATAACCATTCCATTTGTCACGACCACTCTGGGTGCATCCTGATGGGATGGGAACAATCCCATTGGATGTCCTGAATACATTACCAAGGTTTGTTCATCTGTCATTTCAGAAAGAAACTGCATAGTGAGCAGATACTGTGCCCAGTTTTGAAAAACCGCACCATTTCCACCATAGGTAATCAATTCGTATGGATGCTGAGCCACTTTGGGGTCCAGATTATTCTGGATCATATGCATAATGGCTGCTGCCTGTTTACTTTTGCACAGATATTCTTCTATCGGACGGGCATACATTTCATAATCCGGTTTGAAACGGTACATATAGATTCTTCCATAATCTCTCAACTCACGGGCAAATTCTTCAGCCAACACCTGATGATGAACAGGGCTAAAATAACGTAAAGCATTGCGAATTGCAAGTTTTTTCTCTTTTAAAGTGAGAATATCCTTGCGTTTTGGTGCGTGATTTACATTCTTGTCATATGGTTTTTCAGTTGGCAGAGTAGATGGAATACCCCTTTTAATTGCATTTTGGAATTCATGTATTGTCATATTATCATTTCGTTTTTTTCAGGAGGTAAAATTAGCACTTTTTCTGCAATCATTGCCATGAGACCGTCAGCATTTTATTCAGAGTTCTGAACAAGTATACAGCACGAAATCCGATTTAGTTTTTACAAAATAAATTTTAATATCCACGTTCAAGTTTGTGTCCTGGTTTTGAAAATTTTATAAATTTTTTATTTTTGATAATAATAAATCAAATTGAAACAATGCCGGAATATCAGATTTTTAACATCAGGTTTGAAACACAGGAAGTATTATCAGAGCCTGAAAAGCTTGGACTCGATGCCTTAATAATGAGATATCCTCATGATGTTGATTTTCAGAATGCTCTTTTTTCAGTGATCTTTGTTCTGTATCCTGAAGCAGCACGTGAAAGCATGCAAATGAGTGATGAGGAGTTTCTGGAGTATGCAAAAATCACTTTTTTCGCAAACGGAGGGCAATCTGATGAGACACAAACACGTATGATTATTGGAAAACCCGTTGAAACACAAATTCTGAAGAAAGTCATCCCCCAACCAGACATACTTGAGACAGGAATCGTATCACTAACCAACGGTGAATCCTTGGTTTTTGGCTTTAAACGATCAGAAGCATTCTATCCCGATACAACAGAAGAAATGATTAGTAAAATTCTCACGAGTATTACTGAAATATAAAACATAAGTTCATAATATGTAGAATATGTTTCACATCTCTTTTTATGCATTTTTATACTTAAATCGTTATTTAATCGTTATCTTTGTAAGAAATTTGTAAACTGAGTTGCATGCAACAAAGAACAAGAATTATTATATTTTCAATATTTATTTATTTTTTCACTGTTTATCGTGTGAGTTCTCAATCAATACCTGTTGTGGATTTCACCGGATTCGAGAAAATAATTCAGCAACAAACCTCAGAAGTACTCGTTATCAATTTCTGGGCCACATGGTGTCGTCCATGTATTCAGGAAATGCCCATATTTCAGCAAATACATGAAGATTATGATGAAAATAAAGTCAGGGTTATACTTGTAAGTTTAGATTTTGCCGAACATCTGAAAGACAGGGTCATTCCTTTTATTACTCAAAGAAAAATCGATTCAGAAGTCATTTTACTGGATGATTTGAATTACAATGCATGGATTGACCGGGTAGATATAAACTGGCAGGGAGAAATTCCCTTTACATGGATCATTGACAGAAAAGACGGACAGAAATATTCCCATTATGGTGAAATCACCATGGAAAAACTGACAGAAATCATTGATTCTGTGATACTAAATTAATTAAATCTTTTAAATTCAAAAATTCAAACACATGAAACAATTCATTTTAAAATTTGCATCTGCATCATTTATACTGCTGTTCATTTTTTTTAGTAGTTCAGCACAGACAGGGTATCAGGTCGGTGACAATATTGCTGATTTTTCTCTTAAAAACATTGATGGTTCAATGGTTTCAATGAGTGATTATTCTGATGCAAAGGGATTTATTGTGATTTTCTCCTGCAATCATTGTCCCTGGGTTGTGTTGTATGAAGACAGAATGATTGGACTTCATAGCACATATGCTCCAAAGGGATTTCCTGTTATTGCTATTAATTCGAATGATTCTTTGACAGTTCCGGAAGACAGCTACAACAACATGAAAATCAGAGCCAGGGAAAAGCAATTTCCTTTTGCATATCTTCATGATGAAACGCAGGAAGTTGCAAAGAGGTTTGGAGCAACACGGACACCACATGTTTTTGTTGTTAGCAGTAAAGACATGAAAGTCGAGTATATCGGCACAATTGACAACAATGCAAAAGAACCTCAATCAGTTTCTGAGTTCTATGTTAAAGATGTAGTTGATGCTCTTCTGAACAATCAGCTTGTGAAAGTGAATGAGACCAAAGCAATTGGATGCACAATCAAGTGGCGTAAAGCTGAATAATTTTCAAAAGAATTATGTCATTTTAAGTTTTTTTGCTTCAGAAATATTCAGGCAGAAACGCTTCTGCTAGCTAAAAAACAAATTCTTACTTAAGTGAATTAAATTTAGATCCGTTTAATAGGAGTTTTCAAAAAATCATTCAAAAATGATTCTAATACATTCTCGGTTTACTTTCCGATGCAAAAATTTCTAAAAACAGAATCCAGGATTTCGTCGTTTGTAATTTTACCTGTTATCGTACCCAGATGATGCAATGCGTCTCTCAGATCAGCGGTGAGCAGATCCTGAGAAAGCTGACTTTGAATTCCTCCAGCAACCCTATTCAGGGCTTCCTCGGTGTGCAGCAAAGCTTCGTAATGTCGCGTATTTGAAATCACGAAACCATCCTGAATTCTTTTTTCCTGAACAGTTTTTTTAAGCATTTCTTCAAGGACCTCAATGTTTTCATGTCTTTTCGCAGAAATAAAAATAATCTCAGTTTCCATAAACTGTCTGAATCCATGGGGAATTTCCAGCATCAAATCTGTCTTATTGCCGACAATAATGAGTTTTTTCTTATGAAAATCTTTGACGGACATCTTCAATTCTTCAAGGTCACTGGATATTTCTTCTGCTGAAATTTGCGTTAAATCAGCAATATAAAGCACAATATCTGACCTGTCAACCATTTGAAGAGTCCGTTCTATTCCCATATTTTCTACAATATCACTTGTATTCCTCAATCCAGCAGTATCAATAAATCTGAATGAAATTCCATCAATACTGATCATATCTTCCAATGCATCACGGGTTGTTCCGGGTATATCAGAAACAAGTGCCTTATCATCACGAAGTAAAATATTGAGTAATGTGGATTTTCCTGCATTTGGTCTCCCTGTAATGGTGACCGGGATTCCCTGTTTAATCACATGGCCCTGGGCAAAAGACTGTCTGAGTGATTTAATTTCTGATAAAATCTCATCAACCAGCAGTTTCAGCTTCGAACGGTCAGCAAATTCAACATCTTCTTCTGAGAAATCAAGCTCCAGTTCAATTAATGCTGTAAAGTCAATGAGACGAACTCTCAAACTTTCAATTCTTTGAGAAAACTCACCCCTGAATTGCTTCATAGCTAGGCTATGTGATGCATGGGAGTGAGAAGCAATGATATCCGCCACAGCTTCTGCCTGAGAAAGGTCGAAACGTCCGTTGAGAAAAGCACGCATTGTAAATTCACCAGGCTGAGCCTGCCTCATGCCAACATCAATCAGGGCCACAGATACCCTGGAAGCAATGTAGGGAGAACCATGAAAAGAGAGTTCAGCTGAGTGTTCTTTTGTATAACTCTTCGGAGCTTTGAAGATACTGCATAATGTTTCATCTATCAGTCCGTCCTGATCAAATAAATGTCCGTAATAGACTTTATGTGATTCTAACTGATCCCAGTTTTTGTTTTTATCTGCAAAAGTGAAAATCTTACTGAGTAATTTGAAGCAATCGTTACCGGAAATCCTGATAATCGACAACGCCCCGTATCCATGGGGTGTTGCTTGTCCGAAAATTGTATCATTGGTTTGCATGATGTGTATTCCTTTCAGCGAAGTTACAAAAAATGTTGTAAGTCTTTTCACATAAAACATTCAGTCCGTTTATTTTCACAAACGATGTTGATATTTGTGAAAAAAAATTCATAATTATTTTCTGACTAAGCGAAATTTTTCAGATATTTGAAAAAAATACAAACTGTATGAAAAGAATTGTACTTTTTCTGATTATTGCTCTACAGACAGGATTTATAGTCAAATCTCAGGTTTTCATTAAAAACCTGAAGGGTCCAATCCAGTGGCCTACATCTGCAGTCATTTCAAATGATGGCAGCCAACTTTATGTTGGTAGTTATGATAAGAACGTATGGGTTTTTGACTTAAGCAGCGGTGAAGTTATTGATACTCTGCAATTTCATAATGGTGCCATTACGTCATTAGCCTTATCAAAACAGGGAATTCTGGCTTCAGCAAGCTGGGATATGCACATTGCACTCTGGGAAAAAAACAAACGGCAGCCATTGTTTGTTCTGACCGGGCATGAAGAAAAAGTGAATTTCATTCAGTTCAGCCCGGATAATAAAACCCTTGGAAGTGTCAGTGATGACGGAACTCTGATCATTTGGGATGTGACAACAGGAGGCATTATTAAAAGAATTAAGGCGCACTCTGAACCGGTAACATCTTTGTGTTTCAGATCAGACGGAAAGGTAATTGCAACGGGGAGTTGGGACAAAACTGTCAGATTATGGAACGTCACAACCGGAGAACTCATCTCTGAACTTATGGGACATACAAATTCTGTTAATCATGTTATGTACAGCAAAAACGACCGGTTTATTGTCAGCAGTTCTGATGATAACTCCATGATTGTATGGGAAACAGAAACCAACACTTTACACAAAAAGTTTGATTTTTACAGACGCCCTGTGAGTCAGGCAATATTTATCAACAATGATAATCAGTTGCTTTCAACAGATCAGCAGGGGGAGCTTAAGATATACAACACCAATAACCACCAACTCCTTGTTGTAAAAAATGCACATAAAGGAAAAATCAGAGGAATGGCCTGGCATCCTGAACAAGGGTTGCTTATTACCACAGGAGAAGATCTCAACATTACCATTTGGGATATGAGTGAATACACTTACTATGAGTGTCTTAAGAAAAAAACACCAGGGATTGAATATCTGAAAAAACCAAAAGGTGAATTTGAAACAACAGAGCAGTATGAGGCAAGAATAAAGAGTTATGAAAACAAAAAGATTGCACTTGTAGATGAATGTAAAAAAGAGGCCATGATTGAGAAACAAGCTCTTGAAAAAATGAAACTGGAAAAGGAAGCTGAAGCGTTTAGTTGGATAACCCTTCAATTAACTGACATCGGAACCTATGATGCAGACAACGAAGATTATCCAATTATGATCGAAAAACAAACCTATATTCTGAACATGCCTCCTGAAGAAGCAAAATTATTTAAGGAAAACTGGCAAAAAGCCAAAGTGAAGGGTGTTAAAAAAGATCTTGGTAACGGAGCTTTCGTTTATTACAATCTTGAAATGGAACATCCAGTCAACAGGAAGAAGTTTACTTTCGGAGAACAAATAACCCCCAACTCTGATCCTGCTTTTAAGGTATTCTCCGAAAAAAGAAGATAAAATTAAGCGGATGAATTATTCATGTCAGGACTCTTGTCAAAAAATAGTTATTTCCACATGATATGGCCACGGGGAGAATTCGTTTAGGATATTTCTGAAATTTAAAAATAATTGAATATCAACATTTGCAAATCTTTTGATAGTGTTTTCAGGCAGTATGAACAGTATGCAATTCTGTTTTGAGCAACACTTTCCTGATATGTCAAATTTTTGTGTCTGCAAGCTCTACAATCAGGATGACATCCTTGCCGTTAGACAGAAGATTGAATTTTGGCAAACATCTTAGCTGATTCTTCTGATATCAGCACCAAGGTTTCTTAGTCTGTTTTCAATATCAGAATACCCTCTGTGAATTTGTTCTATGTTAAAAATAGTACTTTTTCCTTCTGCAGAGAGTGCAGCAATGAGCAAAGCAACTCCGGCACGAATGTCAGGAGAAGACATTGAAATTCCACGGAGTGGAAATTTTCTTTCCAGTCCAATAACCGTTGCTCTGTGGGGATCACATAAAATGACCTGAGCACCCATATCAATCAGTTTATCAACAAAAAACAACCTGCTTTCAAACATTTTCTGATGAATCAAAACACTTCCTTTTGCCTGAGTGGCAACAACCAGTACGATACTCAACAGATCAGGTGTAAATCCTGGCCAGGGAGAATCCGCGATAGTCATTATGGAACCATCAATAAATGTTTCAATTTCATAAACTTCCTGAGGTGGAAGATAAATATCATCACCTTTTCTTTCAATTTTAATTCCAAGACGGGCAAATACATCGGGAATAACACCGAGATGTTCAAAACCAACTCCTTTAATCGTAATTTCTGACTGAGTCATTGCGCTTAATCCAATAAAACTACCAACCTCAATCATATCTGGAAGCAGTGTATGAGTGCATCCTCCCAGTGATTCAACACCGTCAACGGTCAACAAGTTAGATCCGATACCTGAAATTCTGGCACCCATTGAATTCAGCATCCGGCAAAGTTGCTGAAGGTACGGCTCACAGGCTGCATTAAATATTGTTGTTGTTCCTTCTGCAAGCACTGCAGCCATGAGGATATTTGCAGTACCGGTGACAGAGGCTTCATCAAGAAGCATATATGTTCCTTTGAGCTTATCTGCCCTGAGGTGGAAAAATTTGTTGGTCTGATCATAATCAATCGTAGCGCCCAGCTTCTGAAATCCCAAAAAATGTGTATCCACTCTTCGCCTACCGATTTTATCGCCTCCCGGTTGTACTGCTGCACTTTCATGAAAACGGGCAAGTAGCGGACCAACTGTGAGAAAACTGCCCCTCAGCTTTGCCGCAATCTTTCTGTATTCCGGAGACATCATTGCTTTCAGCATCACATTCTTTGCACAGAAAGACCATGAACCCTTGCTTAACTCAACAACTTCAACACCAAGAAATTCAAGCAGGCTGATCAATCTGTTCACATCTTCAATATCAGGAATATTATTAATTACAACAGTGCTGTCTGTGAGTAACGTAGCACAAATAATCTGAAGTGCTTCATTTTTAGCTCCCTGCGGTACAATCTCACCCTTAAGCGGTTTTCCTCCTCTGATTTCAAAAGCTTCCATTCATTACCTCACTTTTTTTTATAAAACTTCTTCCCTCCGTTTGAGAAATTTTGTTTGTTTTTTTTCTTCTTAAAAGTCCGTGACTGAGCAGCATTATTTGGATTTGGCATGCTGAAGTTTGATGCAAGTTCTACGCCATCTGAAAGCACCAAATGCCCGTTTGACATCTGTGAAAGATGATCAAAAATCACTTTGTCATCAACACTCCCCTTGTTCCAAGCCAGATAAAGTTTCTTCATATTATTTGCAATGTCCCGAATCAGTGCATTTTTTTCATCACCCTCATCCATGAGAATTGCAGATTTTATCATATTTGTAATAATCGTCCCGTAATATCTGTAGGGCAGGTCTTTCTCCTCACTATTGTACCTGAGTTTGGAAGGTGTAACATAATTGTCCAATTCAGGACGTGGAAAAGGGGAATCAACATCAAGTTCAAAATTTGAAATGATAAAAAGATGATCCCATAATTTTCTTTCAAGTTCTGCAGCATCCTTAATATTACTTTGCTGAATAGAAGCCATCTGCCTGATGATCTCCTGGGCAGCAATGTTTCTTTTGTTTCTGTCATCAATTGTTTTGGCAAACGTGATAAGTTCCTGAACGCAACGGCCATATTCAGGAATTGACATTTTTGTTCTTTGTGAATTATAATCTGGCATATGGTAAATTATCTATCAAAAATACGAATTATTTTTTATTTCTGCAAGGATTTTTATTGTTATGATCACTTCAAAATTTTTAGCTTGGCATATTTGAGCAACAAATTTTTCTTGCCGAATGCCGGAAAAAAGACAACCGCTTTTTTCTCAGAGTCGTTTCCGTCAACCTGAAGTACTTTACCCTTTCCAAACTTATCGTGTTCAACATCTGCTCCTGCAACGATTTCTTGAACTTCTGCAATATGACCATGATCATCTGCTGTCTGATTAATTTTTTTAAAACCCTGTGGAACTTCATTTGGTGTTTTTTTAGCCACATGGATAGACTTTTGGTTGAATCTGATTTCAGATTTTTTTTCAAATTCTGAATCAAAATACATTGTTCGTTCTGCTGACCAGTCTGTCGTCTCTTTTTTTCGGGGAAAATCAAGCAGCTTCTTATCAATCTCTTCAATGAATCTACTAGGTTCACAAAACTCTCTCTTTCCCCACCTGAATCGTGACTCGGCATATGAAAGAGTGACACGTTTCATTGCCCTTGTAACAGCAACATAGAATAATCTTCGTTCCTCTTCAACTTCAGATCTGGAATTCATAGACATTGAGGAAGGAAACAAATTTTCCTCAAGCCCGGTAATAAACACATAAGGAAACTCTAAGCCTTTTGCTGAATGAACGGTCATCAGTGAAACCTTATCATCATTTGCATCATTGTCATCCAGGTCTGTAAGCAGCGATACCTCAAGCAAAAAATCACCAAGTCCTGCATGTTGTTCAGGATGTTCGGCAAGTTTTCTTTCTGTGAAATCTTTAATCCCGTTTAATAACTCTTCGATATTTTCAAGTCTCATAGCTGCTTCAGGTTCATCACTTGCTTTCAGCATATTCAGATAACCTGTATCCTTCAGAATGTGATTAGCGAGATCATAGGCATTTTTTGTTTCAAGGAGAGACTGAAAACTTTTAATTTTTACTGTAAAATCATCAATTTTCAGTGCAACTCCCTTGTTTATCCCTATTTCAGCAGACAATTGCACAATGTTTGTAAGAACTTCCCAGAAAGTTTGATCATGTTCGTGTGCATAAACAATAATTCTTTCAAGTGTTGTTTTCCCAATTCCCCTTGCGGGGACATTAATGATTCTTGTCACAGCTTCCTCATCGTTCCTGTTTACAGTAAGTCTGAAGTATGCCATCAGATCTTTGATTTCCATTCGTTTGTAAAAAGAAACACTTCCAAACACTTTGTAGGGAATATTCATTCTTCTGAATGCTTCTTCAAGTGATCTGGACTGTGCATTTGTTCTGTACAATACAGCAAAATCAATATTATTACACTGGTTATTCATCTTTGCATGAAAAATCTCCTGTGCAACATTTGTGGCTTCATCGGAATCACTAATATTCCTGAGGATCTTTATTTTATCTCCGTCAATATTCTCTGTCCATATGGTTTTTGCCAACTGTGACTGATTTTGGGAAATTACAGAATTTGCTGCTTCAACAATAACTTTTGTACTTCTGTAGTTTTGTTCAAGTTTTAGAATTTTTGTTTCTGGAAAATCTCTTGAAAAATTCAGAATATTTTCAATCCGTGCACCTCTGAATGCATAAATTCCCTGGGCATCATCCCCGACAACACAAATATTTCTGTGATCCTGTGCAAGTTTTTTGATGATAACATATTGAGAAAAACATGTATCCTGATACTCATCAACCAGGACATAATGAAATTTCTTCTGATATTTTTCCTTCAGATCAGGAAAGTCGCGAAGCATCAGGTTCATATTATATAGAAGATCCTCAAAGTCCATCGCATTTGATCTTCTGCAACGGTTCCAATAAAGAGTATAAATATGACCCAATAATGGTTTTTGTGCTTTGTAGTCTTCAGCCTGTATATCAGAGTTTTGATTATATTCATCAGGATTAATCAAACTCATTTTTGCATTGGAGATCCGGTTCAGAATCACAGAAGGCGTATAGGTCTTGTCGTCTATTGCATTTTCTTTGAGTATTTGTCTGATCACACTTTTAGAATCATCCGTATCATAAATTGTAAAGTTGGAACTGTAGCCGAGTCTGTCAGCTTCAATTCTGAGAATTCTAGCAAAAACAGAATGAAAAGTCCCCATCCACACATCTCTTGCATCGCTTCCAACGAGTTTCATCACACGTCCCTTCATTTCACCGGCAGCCTTGTTGGTAAACGTGAGCGCAAGAATCCGGAAAGGATCAACTCCATTGGATATTAACCAGGCAATCCGATGCGTCAGCACACGGGTTTTCCCTGAACCAGGACCTGCAAGGATCATAACGGGACCAGAAGTTTCCCTGATGGCATCCTGTTGTGCTTCATTTAAGGACTGCAGCAAATGCTCCACGTAAACAAATTTTTTTATTTTCCGTTTTTACCAACGAAAAATTGGTTAATAAAAGCAATACAGAGACTAAACGTTCATCACATCCGCCACTGAACCTGTTCTGTATTTTCCTTCTTCAAGATTTTTACGGATAATTTTAAACTTCTCTATGGTATAATCTACATCTTCAATAGTATGAACTGCTGTAGGTATCAACCGCAACAGAATAACACCCTTTGGGACAACAGGATACACAACCATAGAACAGAAAATATCATAATTTTCTCTTAAGTCAAAAATTATGTTTGTTGCTTCAGGAACATCACCCTGGAGGAAAACCGGAGTCACTGGTGATTCAGTATTGCCAAGATTAAAGCCGGCATCTTTAAGTCCTGTCTGTAATCTGTTAACGATTGTCCAGAGATTTTCCCGCAACTGTGGCTGTGTTCTCAACAATTCAAGTCTTTTCAGGGCACCTATAGTCATGGGCATTGGCAAAGATTTTGCAAAAATTTGTGAACGCATGTTGTATCTAAGATAATTCACAACATCTTCAGGACCGGCAACAAATCCGCCAATTCCTGCCATTGCCTTGGCAAATGTTCCAAAATACAGATCCACACCATTCTGAACACCAAAATGTTCATCTGTACCTGCACCTGTTGGTCCCATGGTTCCAAATCCATGGGCATCATCAACAAGTAATCTGAAATTGTATTTTTGTTTTAACTCAACGATTTTATCAAGTTTTCCAAGATCACCTGACATACCAAAAACACCCTCAGTAATGACAAGAATTCCACCTCCGGTTTCTGAAGTGATTTTTGTGGCTCGTTTCAGTTGTTGCTCAAGTTTATCCATTTCATTATGCGGATAAACTAATCTTTTCCCAAAATGCAACCTCATTCCGTCAATGATGCAGGCATGGGATTCTGAATCATAAACGATCACATCTTTTCTGTCAACAAGAGTATCAATAATTGAGATCATACCCTGGTAACCGTAATTCAGTAGATAACTGTCCTGTTTTTTAACATGCTGGGCAAGTTCTCTTTCAAGTTGTTCATGATACTTAGTCTGGCCTGACATCATTCTGGCACCCATGGGATAGCCCATTCCGTATTGTTCTGCTGCTTCGGCATCTGCTTTCCTGACTTCAGGATGATTGGCAAGTCCGATGTAATTGTTCAGACTCCAGATTATTTTTTCTTTTCCACGAAACATCATTCTGTTTCCGATTTCACCTTCCAGTTTTGGGAACATGAAATACCCGTGAGCCACCTTGAAATATTTTCCCAATGGTGTGTCTTCCTGTTTGAGTTTATTGAAAATATCCACGATAAGAGTTGTTAAAGGTTTGAAAAATTTTGTGCAAAGTTATATAAAAAAACAACAATCCATCAATAAACGGATGTTCTGTTGTTGGTCGTTTATCAATTAAAAAGGAAGGTCATCCGTTGAATCATCAGGAAAAGCATCAGGCTGGTTATTAATAACATCGTCATTTGGTTGCGTTATATTTGATCCATCTTCTGCCATGGTCAATCTCCATGCAATCAGATCGGTATACCACCTGTTGTTAAATTCACGGCTTTCAGGATCAAATGATACTTTAACCTGTTGATTCTCCTGAAATGCACTCAGGTCAATTTTATTGTTCCATACAGTAAAGCATGCATTTTTCGGATATGGACCTTCCGTCTGTATAACAAATTCCTGTTTTTTCCACTCTCCGTTCTTTCCCTGTCCTGTTTGAGGGGCAATAATTTTAATAATTTTACCTGAGATTTCCATAGTTTGTTTTTTTGTGGTCCAAAATTACAAAAAATTGAAAACTCTGATGAATAATTTCTCCATTTGAAATCTGTTCGGGTTATCAAAAAAAGTTTTAATTTTGTCATTCCTTAAAAAAACTCAAAAAGCGTGAAAAGTACAGGAAAAATTGTTCAGATCATTGGTCCGGTAGTGGACGTTCAATTTGCTCAGGATGAGCGTTTACCAAATATTTACGAATCTCTTTCAGTTACGAATGATGCCGGGGATGTTATTGTGCTGGAATGTCAGCAGGACATCGGTGAAAATACTGTCAGAACAGTTGCAATGGACTCCACTGACGGTTTATACAGAGACATGGCTGTGGTTGCCACCGGACACCCAATATCTATGCCCACCGGAGATGAAATTCAGGGAAGACTTTTCAATGTTATCGGAGAAGCCATTGACGGTATCGGTAAAGTAAAGTCTACAAAATCTAGAAGCATACATCAAGATCCACCCCTATTTGAAAATCTAACAACAAAATCAGAAGTACTATACACTGGCATCAAGGTAATCGATCTTATTGAGCCCTATTCCAAAGGAGGCAAAATTGGTCTTTTCGGAGGCGCAGGCGTTGGTAAAACTGTTATTATCATGGAGCTGATCAACAACATTGCAAAAGCTTACAGTGGAATGTCTGTTTTTGCAGGAGTTGGTGAAAGAACCCGTGAGGGAAATGATTTATTACGTGAGATGATTGAGTCAGGTGTGATTCGCTATGGTGAAAAATTTCTCGAAAATATGGAAATGGGAGGTTGGGATCTGTCACTTGTAGACAGGGAAGAACTAGCCAAATCTCAGGCCACCCTCGTATTCGGACAGATGAATGAACCTCCCGGGGCACGTGCACGTGTTGCCCTTTCAGGGCTTACACTGGCTGAATACTTTCGTGATGGAGAAAGTGAAAGCACAGGAAAGGACATTTTATTTTTCATTGATAATATATTTCGCTTCACCCAGGCAGGCTCAGAAGTATCCGCATTGCTCGGACGTATGCCATCTGCTGTCGGATATCAGCCAACACTCGCCACTGAAATGGGTATCATGCAGGAACGTATCACATCTACAAAACGAGGAAGTATTACATCTGTTCAGGCTGTTTATGTCCCTGCTGATGACCTTACCGATCCTGCTCCTGCCACAACCTTTGCCCACCTTGATGCGACCACTGTACTTAGCAGAAAAATCTCAGAACTTGGAATTTACCCTGCGGTCGATCCTCTTGATTCAACTTCCAGAATTTTGACTCCAGATGTTGTTGGCGAAGAACATTATTTTGTTGCACAGCAAGTAAAGAACATTCTACAACGCTATAAAGAACTTCAGGATATCATTGCTATTCTTGGCATGGATGAACTTTCAGATGATGACAAACTCGTTGTTCACAGAGCAAGACGAGTACAGAGATTTCTGTCACAACCCTTCTTTGTAGCACAACAATTCACCGGACTTGAGGGTCAGTTTGTAAATATTGAAGATACAATCAAAGGATTCCAAATGATCCTTCGGGGTGATGTTGACGAATATCCTGAAGCAGCCTTCAATCTGGTAGGAACCATCGATCAGGCCATTGAAAAAGGGAAGAAAATGCTTGACGAATCATTAGTCAAAAAATAAACAATCTTATGCTTCTCAAAGTACTGTCAGCAGATAAAACAATCTTTTCAAACCATGTCACTCTCGTCAGATTTCCGGGAATTGACGGTTCTTTTACTGTCCTCAATAATCACGCTCCTATGATTGCACAACTAAAAAAAGGGAGCTTAACTGTTGTTCGTGAAGGAACAACAACACGAGAAAAAGTTGAAATCAACGGAGGACTTGTCAGAATTTTGGATAATGAAATTCTTGTACTGACAGGTATTTAATTTATAAATCCTGGTTTATTGTATCAGCAATTTTGATGCAAATACCTTATTTTTGGAAATAATTTTCACAAAATAAATTCCTTTGGAAAGATGCTGGCTTTGAATTGATGTCACTGGATCTTTAATATCTCTTTCAATCACAAGTTTGCCTGCAGGATCAAACAACAATAAACGTGCATTTTTATTAAAATGTACTAAAAAATGACCGGAACACGGGTTTGGATAAATTTTGAATTCGTCTGTTTCAGAAGCAATGACATCATTATACCCATTGACAATTACTGTCCAATTTTTAATTGTAACACTATCTTCGGCCAAAATTGAATAGATTACCGGAAAATAAAAATTGTTTGGTGTTTGACCGCTGACCTGATCAATTCCATTTACTGTTATCTCCCGGACACCAGGAGACACAGAAAAATTAGCTATTAGATTACTAAGATCAGGGTTTGATGGAATTGTTACGAAAATAGCCGGGTCATTGATGTTATCAATTTCTCCGCCAAAACCAAAATAATAGCTCAGAAAATCAGCATTATCATTAACATATTCTGTTTCAAAACTCTCAGGACCAACCCAGGCGCTAGAGTCAGAAGCGCCACACTTTGCCCTGACATAGAAATCATATTGTGTTGAATGGGTTAAATTCTGTAAGGTTGTAATAGTGACTGATGAAGTTGTAATCATTCCTGTTCCAAGTGCAAAGCCTGAAGGTCCGTACTGAATTTCCCAGAGTGTTGCCTGCCCTTGAGTAACCCAATGAATAATTGCACTGTGTGCACTAACTGAAGACACGTTCAGACTTTTTGGAGGCGGACACACCGAATAGACATAAGCACCAATTAACCAGCTATTTAAAATACTGTATGTAGAAAGATCTGTCCAGGTTGTGCCGTTTAATGAAATTTTTCCGGCATTTGTATTCAGAGGAGTGCGCGAACCAAGGGGGTAATAGTCAGTACCGGGATCCTGAATCTCAAGTACAATCCAGTATAATGCAGGAGAAACAATAGATACAGGTGTTTGAAGCATAATATTTTGTTTCCAACCAGCAGTAGTATAAGTATAAGGATCTGACTGTCCGACCAAAACTGATGGATTCTGATAATTCCCTGTATATACTTTTGCAGTCACTGTTGCACTGTCTCCGTGATAGTAGCCAACCTTTGTTATTGAATCCCCAACATGATCTGAAAGATTGAGAATGATCCCTGCATACCATACCCCCGCAGCATCTAGGCCAATATTTGTGTTTGAACCAGCTCCCCACACTCCTGTATAAAGCCAGTTCCAGCCATAAGCTTTGCCCGGGTCACTAAGTGTTGAATCATTGATCTGTTCATGAAAAATAACATTCATTTGTCCTGAAACTGTCGTCAAGAATATCATGAAGACAATTAAACTCAATGTAATTTTTTTCATAATGAAGATTTTTGTACAAATATATACATTTATAGAATAAATACAAATATTTTTCAAAATTTACATATTGATTTTCATTTGAAACATGAAGATCCTAAGATTAAAAAATAATTCCAACTTCAAATATCGAAGTCAACATGCCACTAGACAGCTTGAAGACAGTCTGTTGCCGCTTGGAAGCAATGTTCTGTCTAATGGCTTCCAATGTCATCAATCAAATGTAAATCTCATAAAAAAGGCTGTCAATGTCGTTGACAGCCTTCGTAAAGATTTTGCCAGAAAAATTATTTTACAATCATTTTCTTGGTAACAGTACCTTCTGCAGCTCTCACTGTATAGAAATAAATTCCGGAGCTGAGATTTTGACCACTAAGCTGAACAGTATGGTTACCGGCAACAAGCTGATATGTACTTTCAGCAATTTTTTGACCCATCATATTATATACTTCAAGATTCACATCTGAAGCTTTTTTCAGGGTAATGTCTATAGATGTTGATTCATTAAAAGGATTTGGATAGTTTTGAGAAACGACCAGAGTTCCGTTTGAAACACTGCTGAACTCAGAAATATTTGCCAGAATTCTTGCATCCTGCAAATATGAATGATATACTGGATCTAGATCAGTTGTTCCGTAGCTTGATGTTGTCATATGGAGAATAATTTCATCATTGACTGCATCATAACCGCACCAGTCTGAAAGATACATAAAATAATTATCAGAATAGTAAGGTGTCGGTGCAGTAATATTCTTAGTTGCAGTTCTACCTCCTGTATTTATATCAAACACCTGAGCAAGAATATCCGGAGCAAGGTTTGCGTCTGATATCAGGGTATCAGTATCTGACCATGCAAAAACGATGAGGTCTTCAGCTGGAGATTTAGACATCTGTAGTCTGTAGCCCCATGTTGCATCAGGAATTGGTGTCACCGTCTCATCAACATCACTTGCATACACAATGTCAATAACACCGGCATCCCATCCTGTTGCAGTTTCCCAAACATGATAAATAAGGCCATTAATGTTGGCATAAGCCCAGTAATATCCTAGAGAATCGGGATTACTTTCAGAATATGCACTGTTAATCATACAAGCAAAATGCAGTTTTCCATTTGCATCAACAATTGCATCATCAATCAAGCTGAAAGAAGCTCTTTTAATACCAGAAGGTCCGGTAACAGGAACGAGCTCTGCATCAATTGCAGGAATAGCTGACCAGTCGAACCCGGGCATTTTATTCCATGTAGTGCCACCATCTGTGGTTTTATAAATAACAGGATGGTAACCAAGAGGATCAACAGCGTCGGAATTTCTTCCTACATATACCATATATCCTGTCTGACCATCACTTGACCATGCCATACCAGGAGATCTGTATCCTTTAGGAAATCCCTGATAATCGATGAAATCAGGAACCATGGTTGTTTGAGTCCAGTCCCAGGTTTCTGTTCCTGAATTGAATACCCCAGTCATGATTGCAGTAGTATATGAGGTGTAATATGTACCATCATCCGTATTTTTCTCACCGTACAGGCGAATGGTTCCCTGATTATCAATGTTCATGAACATTCTGGGAAGAAAGTTTGGATCTGTATCATCAATTTGTTTGATGTCTCCGGCAGTACTGTCAAACTTCATGCTGGCATAAAAACCACCTAACCAACCAGCTCCTTCAGTATAAGGACCGGCTACAACTGCAATCGCATCATCAACATTGGTATTTCCCGGAGGATTGTAAATAATACCACAGGGATAACGACCAAGTTTGTTATTTGATGAAGGATATAAAATATTGTAATCCCATGTAGAACCACCGTCTGCAGAAAATGTTGCCTGAATGTACCCGCTGTTGCCCGGATTTGTGTGAGTCTGACGATGTGTAAACATTAACAAACCAAGGTCATCATTGTAAGTAAGGCAGTTCTGCTGTTCCAATAAAATGCTGTAGGGATTTGCAGAAGAGGCAAACTGCACTTTTGTCAGAGCCTGAATATCTTTATTGTTGGCAGGATATGTTTTATAGGGTTTGTAAGGAACGTTTGAAGTTCCAGTCGGACCCGGTTCTGCCTTAACAATTTGTAAACCCTTCGCCAGTGCAGGCGTTGGATTTAACTTTTTGACTGTTTGTGCCTGTAAGGCAACAACTGCCAAAATCATCACTGAAAGGAGTAAAGTTTTTTTCATTTCTCAATTTTTTTGTTAAAAATTATGTTATTTCATGAGCAAAGATAATATATTTTTTTTAATAAAAAAATGTTTTTGTTAATCTGTACAAGAAAAAAAGTTAAGTTCATTCTAATAAACAAGAATGTTCAGATTTTAAGGCCTAACAAAATTTGATGTGAATTAAAATGATTGATTCGTTACTTTGTTTACAATTTTAAGATTCACTTATCTTCATGTTTTTCAACACATTGAATAAATTTAAGTTCATTTATTTACTTTTTTATTGAACTTTCGGGAACAGGTGTTTTATAAATTCCAAAAGCCGAACTCTGAATACGATTATTAATTTCATCTCCAGAATCATCACTACTGAGCGTGTTTGTTTTCAATAACACTTTTAAAATCCGAGGGATGGGTTGCTCATAGGTTCCTACTCCTAATTATGACGATCTAATCTGCATTGTATGTCATTAGTCTGTCAGATATATGACATCACTAGTGTCTACTAAACTCATTTGAAAAAACTATTTAAACTATTAATAATTA